>CAWGIH010000006.1:0-395687 GCA_963822625.1 uncultured Solirubrobacterales bacterium
ATCCCCCACGATCTGCTCCTTGACCGGGTCGTACTGGATCTGCGGCCGACGCGGATCGCGATGTTGGCCAGGTGTAGAGCGTCGGCCGCCGATGACATGCCTCCGGGGTGCGCCGCCGCCTCCTTCCGCTGCTGGACCGCCTCGGCGAAGCTGAGCAGTGGCTCCGGTCAGGCATCGCCTTCACTTTTGCCTGGTCTTTCTTCGATAGATCGCTCAGCGACACGCGACGTTCCTTCTTCCGGTCGTATGGCGCCCCACTCGCCAGAGTCCATCACGATCGTCAAGCCGTCGGCGTACTTCAGCTCCACCCATGCCCACATCCCCGTCACTTCCGGATGCGACGGCGGTGCGGATGCCTCGATCTCGACCGGGCTCGTATCGTCCTTGCCGTAGATCCAGTTCGACCGGGTCGAAGTAGTGCTGGCCCATGTCGGAGAGGCCGCCGCCCTCGTAGTCCCAGTAGTCGCGGTGGGTACCCCGCCGAGGCGCTCGCTGACGAACGGCTTGAGCGGACTGGGGCCGCAATAAAAGTCCCAGTTCAAAGTGCGCCTGGGCGGCGCGGTGGGCTTGAGATTCGGCTTGCCCGCCCACTCGCGCACCTTGCAGCCGCCCTTGTGCATGACCACGCCCTGGAATCCTTCACGAGGCCCGAGCGCATCATCTTGTGGATTTCGATGTTCCCTTTGTCCTTGCGGCGCTGAAGCGCCCGAACGTGCCGACCTGCAGCACGCGGTTGTAGCGCTTGAAGCCTCGACCACCGCCCGCCCTTCGCCGATCGTGCGCGTCAGCGGCTTCTCGCACAGCACGTCTTTGCCCGCCTCGGCGCCGGCGATGCTGATCAGCCCATGCCAGTGGGGCGGCGTGGCGATGCAGATGAGGTCGATGTCCTTGCGCTTCAGCACGTGGCGAAAATCGCCATACCCTTCGCCTCCTGCCCCTTGTCGTGCACCTGCTTGAGGATGTCCGCCAGGCGGTTCTCGTCGACGTCGCAGTAGGCGATGCACTTCAGGTCGCTCTTCGCCTTGTGGAACTGGTTGAGCTGCTCCGCCAGCGTCCCCGGCCCCCCGCCCGCCGCAGCCGATGAGCGCGGCGGAGAACGTCTCAGCTTCGGCGCCACCTGATCCGGCCCGCCGAGGCAATGCCGCGGCACGATGTGAAACATCGCCGGCGCCACCGCTGTCGCCGCCGCGGCCTGGAGGAACTTGCGGCGGGAAAGCGACGAAGTGGATGCCATTGATTTGGCGATCGGTGCTTACCACGGGATTGTGTCATGGGCTTCACCTGTCGTTGTCCGCGGATGTTGAACAGGACGTGAGACGGGAGGCGACCTCCTGCCATCGGTGTACACCCCGCGTGCTCGCGGTGTTGCCGCCGACACGTCTATGACAGGTTCTACGGCGCGGCTTCGTCGTGCTCCACGTGCCATGGATGTCCGATCCATGGGGTCGTGGTACTCCAGGACGTCGCTCGAAGAGCGACATCAGCAAGAGCGAAGCGTTCTGTTGGGATGAAAGGGGTGACGCTTGGCTCTTGGCCCGCGGTTGAAACGCAGGTCCACGGGTTGGGAAACCCGTGTCACGTCACGCGCCGAAACGTTACGTGCCGCCCGGCCGGTATCGCAAGACCTTGATCTCTCAAGAAGGCGCACCGACGATGGCACACATTCGTCCGGGAGGAGGACACGGATGTCGAGTATCCCAGCCCCCCGAATCGCAGTGCTCTACGTGACGTTGGCTTTCCAACGCTCACCGGTGTCGTGAGGGCCGGCGGGAACCCCGTGCCCATCGCATTCACCCCGACAACCCGCACTACTTTCGCTTCCGCGGCAAACCGACCGTGCTCGTCGGCTCGACCGAACACTACGGCTCGGTGCTCAACCTCGACTTCGACTACGTCCGCTACCTCGACGTGCTGAAGTCCGACGGCCTGAACCTGACCCGCACGTTCAGCGGCTACTACCGCGAAGTGCCCGGCTCGTTCGGCATCCGCGGCAACACCCTCGCACCCGCCGAGGGGAGGTACAGCGCCCCGTGGGCCGTGGTCGGAGGAAAATATGATCTGACGAAGTGGAACGACGAGCACTTCAAGCGGATGCGCGACTTCGTGGCCAAGGCCGGCGAGCGGGGCGTGGTGGTCGAGATGTCGATCTTCTGCCCGTTCTATGAGGACGTTCTCTGGAACATCGACCCGCTGAACGCCGAAGAACAACGTCAACGGCGTCGGCAAGGACGTGAAGGACCGCAAGGAGGTCAACACGCTGAAGCACAAGGACGTGGTGCAGGTCCAGGAGGTGCTGGCCCGGAAGGTGGTAACGGAGCTGCAGCGACTTCGACAACGTCTACTTCGAGATCTGCAACGAGCCGTACTTCGGCGGCGTGACCGACGACTGGCAGGCGGCACATGGCGGGGGTGATGGCACGAGGCCGAGAAGGATCTGCCGGCGGGCCGCCGGCACCTGATCGCGCGGAACATCGCCAACGGCTCGAAGAAGGTCCAGAAGCCCGGACGAGGCGCTGAAGGCGGTGTCGATCCTGAACTTCCACTACTGCAACCCGCCCGACGCGGTGGCGCAGAACTGGGACCTGAACCGGGCCATCTCGTACGACGAGACCGGCTTCAAGGGCAGCGGCGACGACGTCTACCGCATCCACGGGTGGCAGTTCCTCCTGGCCGGCGGGGCGGCGTACGACAACCTGGACTACTCCTTCACCACCGCCAACGCCTCTGGCACCGCCGAAGTATCCGCCCCCGGCGGCGGCGGGCCGGCGCTGCGGCGGCAACTGGCCACGCTCAAGCATTTCATCGAGTCGTGCGACTTCGTTCACATGAAAGCGGCGCGTGACATCGTGAAGGGGCCGCTGCCGAAGGATGTGGCGGAAGCGCATGTGTCGCGGAGCCGGGGAAGGATTACCTGCTCTACATCGCGCGAACGCTCGATGAAAAGCAGAACGGGAAGGCGACGGGAGGGTTGATCGATCCGGCCGCCGGGCAGAAGGCGACGCTGCACATCGAATTGCCCGCCGGACATTATCAGGTGCATGGCGCGATCTGAAGTCGGACAAGAGTGGTGCCCCCGCTACGATCGACCATCCTGGCGGCGCCGTGATGATCGCCACCCCGCCGTTCACGCTCGACGTCGCCCTGCGTCTTACGCGACGTGAATAAGCGAGGGGGAAATAGCCACGCGGGTCTCAGCGTTGTCATCCCGAAGGGGAGCGGTAGCGACCCAGGGATCTCGGGCGGGGCCGAATAGTGTCGATTTCCTGAGATTCGTCGCCCTCGCTACCGCTCCCCTCGGCATGACAGTTACGGCATTTTCAAAAGCATGCACGGAGAGAACTTGTCGGTCAGACGGGAAGAGAAAGAGATGCTTCGCTCGCTCAGGATGACGATCACCTGGCATGCGTTCGTCCGTGCCTTGAAACTTCTCATCGGAGTTAATTACCTTCCACCCCAGGTCCTTCTTCAACGTCGCGACGAGCTTCTCGGCCATGAGCTGGTGCGTCTTGACGCTCGGGTGCCAGTCGGAGCCGAGGCCGTTTTCTGGGTCCTGCGGGTCGAAGTCGATCTCGTGGACCTTCTTGTCGCCCCGGCCCTCCTCGTCGGCCACGATCTTGCCAGGTAGGCTTGAGCGTGACAGCGTCTTCTGCTCCTGCGGCCAGGAGTCGCTCATCATCGAGCCGGTGGCGCAGTAGATGTGGGCGTCGGGGTAGGCCTTACGGACGCGGGCGATGAATTCCTCGTACGCCCCGACCCACTTCGCCTCGTCGGGGTTTCTTTTGCCGAAGTCGTTGGTGGCGAGGTTGATCACCACGGCGTCCGGTGCCGGTGCGGGAAATCCCAGTGCTCACGGATCCTGCGGCAGGGCGCGGTCGTAAATCTCGGGAACCGTGTTGTCCGGCCACATCTTCCGGCCCGACCAGGCGACGCAGGCGTAGTCCGCCCCCAGTCGCCGGGCGGCGATCGCACCGTAGGCATCGCGGGCGTTCTCGGTATCGGGGGAGAAGTGCTCGTTCTGGCTCTTGCCCTCGTTGCCGTAGCCGCAACTGATCGAGTCGCCGATCACTTCGATCTTGCGCTGCGAGAGCTTGGAGGGAGGGATAGCTTTCCACCGCCGCTCAAGAGAGCGCCTGGAGCTGCAGCGTGCCGCAGAACGCCTCGGTGCGCTTCACGAGCTGCAGCGTGTCTGCACGTCCAGCAGCTTCTGGCAAGGATGACCGTCTGCTCCCCCGCCTTCAGCTTGATCACCGGCTGCGGCTTTCCGTCGATGATCGGTTCGAGCTGGTCCTGGTCGTTCCCTGCCCAACCTTCCTTCACCTTCGCGGCCGATCGCGGTGCCCTTGAGCGCGCCACGATGCCACAAGCCGAGTAGCGCAAGCGGCCCGGCGGTATCGGTCGTGTCCCACCGGCCTTCGTAGAGGATGTTGGGGTCGGTGGATTTGATCTCGACGGGCAACGAACCGCCGCCGTCGTCGGCCCTGCTCGTTCGCGCAACGATCGACAGCAAAAGGACGAGGGGGAGGATCATCCTGCTTGCAAAGCCTGTTTTCATCGATATTCCCGTTGATGCGGTCGCACGCCGTGCCATCGGTCGTGCGGCCTAGGCCAGAATTCGCGGATCACTTTTCCGCTCACGTCGGTCAGCCGGAAGTCGCGGCCCTGGAAGCGGTAGGTCAGCCGGTGTGGTCGATGCCCAGCAGGTGCAGGAGCGTGGCCTGGAAGTCGTGGACGTGGACGCCGTCCTCGACGATGTTGTAGCCGAAGTCGTCGGTCTTGCCGTAGGTGATGCCCGCCCTTGATGCCGCCGCCGGCCATCCAGATCGAGAAGCAGCGCGGGTGGTGGTCGCGGCCGAAGTTGCTCCGGCGTCAGCTTGCCCTGGCAGTAGGCGGTCCGGCCGAACTCGCCGCCCCAGATGACCAGCGTATCGTCCAGCAGGCCGCGCTGCTTCAGGTCGCGTGACCAGGGCGGCCGAGGCCTGGTCGGTTTCGCTTGCACTGGGCGCTTCATGTCGCTTGGGCAGGTTGCCGTGGTGGTCCCAGTCGCGGTGGTAGAGCTGGACGAAGCGCACGCCGCGCTCGGCCAGCCGGCGGGCCAGCAGGCAGTTGTTGGCGAACGACGCCTTGCCCGGCTCGGCGCCGTACATCTCGAGCACCGCCTTCGGCTCCTCGGAGATGTCCATCAGCTCGGGGACGCTCGTCTGCATCCGGTAGGCCATCTCGTAGGCGTTGATGCGCGTGGCGATCTCCGGGTCGCCCAGCGGCGTCGAGCCGCATCCGGTTCAGCTCGTTGACGCCGTCGAGGAGCTGGCTGCGGCGGCCGGGTCGATCCGGCCGGGTTGGAGACGTACAGGACCGGGTCGCCCTGCGACCGGAACTGCGACGCCCTGGTACCGGCTCGGCAGAAAGCCGTTGCCCCAGTAGCGCGAGAGACGCGGCTGGCCGCCCGCCGCCCGACAGGAGGACGACGAAGCCGGCAGGTTCTGGTTCTCGCTCCCCAGGCCGTAGCGACAGCCACGAGCCGATGGTCGGCCGGCCCGGCTGCTGGTGCCGGTCAGCAGGAAGGTCACGGCCGGGTCGTGGTTGATCGGCTCGGTGTGCATCGAGCGGATGATCGCGATGTCGTCGGCGATCTTGCCGATGTGCGGCAGCAGCTCGCGAGATCTCGACGCCGCATTGCCCGGCCGGACGAACTTGATCGGCGAGGCCGACCATCAGAAGCTGCGCTGGCCGCTGGTCATGCCGGTGATCCGCTGGCCGTTCCGGACCGACGGGGCGGCTCCTCGCCGGTCCGCTTCGTGAGTTCGGGCTTGGGGTCGAACAGGTCGATGTGCGACGGGGCGCCGGACATGAACAGGTAGATGAACCGCTTCGCCCTCGGGGGCGAAATGGAGGTACCGCAGCTTCGCCTGCCGCGCCGCGAGCGGGTCGGCCGGTGCTGGCACCGCCGGCGCCGTACTTGCCCGCGCACCCAGGCCGCTTAACCCTTCACCGCCGAGAACGACGCAATCGCCGCCGTGCCGATCCGGCGCCCGTGCGTCGGAAAAAGTGCCGTCGTGCGGCGCGCATTGTCGTTGGCTCAGAGGTTCGCATCATGGATTCTGTATGGCCTTGGAACCGCAACGGTTCACCGAAGTGCGCTGGTGGGGTTCCTCAGTTGTGTTACCCGATCCGCGGCACGCCCGTTGCCTAAGATGACGAACCATGGTGAGCCAATCGTCGCAGCATGAGGATCACAAAGTGCGCCACGGCATCGAGGCCGTTCCTGCTCAGCGTGCTCGACCAGTCCCCCGTCGCGGAGGGCTCGACGGGTGGCGTGGCACTGCGGAACAGCCTCGATCTGTGCAGCTAGCCGATGGGCTGGGCTACTACCGCTACTGGGTCGCCGAGCACCACGGCACGCCGGCACTGGCTTGCGCGGAGCCCGGAGGTGCTGATCGGGCAGATCGCGATGGCAACGTCTTGCGCCTGCGCGTTGGCAGCGGCGGGATTATGCTGCCGCACTACAGCCCGCTGAAGGTTGCCGAGACGTTCAGCATGCTCAGCGGCATGTACCCGAATCGCATCGACCTGCAGGTTGGCCGAGCCGCGGGAACCGATTCCGCGACCGCCTTCGCGCTGTACTTGCCACCGCGGCCAGCGGTGCCGGATGATTTTCCCGAACAACTCGCGGAGTTGATCGGCTACCTCGAGCCGCCGGACCTGGCCAGGCGGCTCGCTGTCGCAGCGCATCCTTTTGCCCAGGCGGCCGCACATGCCGGCGCTGTGGCTGCTCGGGTCGTCCGAGCAGAGCGGCATCTGGGCCGCCGACCTCGGCCTGCCCTACGTCTTTGCCGATTTCATCAACGCTGCGGGGCCGATATTGCGTTGCGCCATCGTGCCGACTTCACGCCGACGGAAACGATGCCGCAGCCGTACCTCGGCGTCGCCGCCTGGGCGGTCTGTGCCGAGACGGATGCCGAGGCCGAGCGGCTGGCATCGAGCTTCAAGATGCTGATGACGCTGATGCAGCGCGGCCAGCTCATCCCGGTGCCGCCGCCGGAAAAGGCGATCAAGTTTCTCGATGAGGACGTGCTAGGTGCGCGGGGGCTGCCGATGCGCAGCCGCCGGCTGATCGTTGGCACGCGGCCGGTCGTTCGCGCGGGGATCGAAGGGCCGTCGCACGAGTACCGGGCGGATGAGGTCCTGCTCGTCAACATTCTCTACCCACAACCACGCCGCCCGACGCCGATCGTACGAGTTGGTCGCCGAGGCATTCGATCTGCCCGGTCGATCCCCCCGCGGACGAAACGATGATCGCAAGTTGAACCATGGCTAAGCCCGGCGCATGACGCACGGTTAAGCCATCCTCGGACGATGTCACTCCCGACCTTGCCAGCTTCTTCAGCGTGCTGTCCCGGAGGTTTGAAGAATTGATCGACTCGGCCACGTCCTTTGCGCCACCGGCCTGGTGCTTTCTCGCGAGCCCCGAATCGCACACTCGCTGGCGGCATCGTCCCTGGTCCCCGACCCGCTGATGTTATTCAAGGCCTGTTTCGCGACCTCGACATTCCCGAGTGTAGCTGCGTCTTCTGCAACGGAGACCATCGCGCTATCCCGATCGCTCGTGCTGCTGATCAGCCTCGCCGCGTCAAAACGCGCCTGCAGGTCTTTCGGCTCGCGCAGGCGTCCGTTTCGTACACCCCATCGCGAGGATTGAAGCGGCGAGCAGCAGACTCTGTAGAAGGCCGGCGGATCTTCGCATGACGGAACTCCAAAACCTGATGGCCGACGTGTTCAGCGTCGCTACCGGGCGACGTGGGCCGGAGTGTAGCATCGATTTGCCAGGCCGCGAGCGCGGAGCGTCATCCATGCGCCCGGTGGGACGCTGACGCCGAGGAGTTCAATCCGCCGGCACGCACGGCCTGCGGCCCAGGCTCGCAGCGCCTGCGATCTTCTCGGCCATCGTCACCGACAGCGGCGGCGAACGCCTTGAGCGCCGCCAGGACGTGCTCGGTCGTCAACTCCGCGCTGGCGGCGAAGGCGTCGTACAGGGCGGCGATGATCGCCTGCTCGATCTCGGCGCCGCTGAAGCCGTCCGACGCCTCGGCGATGGCCGCGATGTCGAACTTGGCCGGGTCGCGCTTCGCTTCTGCAGGTGGATCTGCGACGATCTGCGTCCGCGCTTCCAGGTCGGGCAGGTCGACGAAGAAGATCTCGTCGAACCGCCCCTTGCGCAGCAGCTCCGGCGGCAGCGCCTCGATGTCGTTGGCGGTGGCGATCAGGAAAACCGGGGCGGTCGCGCTCCTGCATCCAGGTCAGCAGCGACCCGAACATGCGCTTGGAAAGCCCGCCGTCGGTGCTCTGGCTGGCGGCGGAGGCGAAGGCCTTTTCGATCTCGTCGATCCAGAGCACGACCGGCGCCATCCGCTCCGCCTGCTGCAGCGCATCGCGCAGGCGGCGCTCGGATTCGCCGATGTAGCGGTCGTAGAGCGCCCCGACGTCCATCCGCAGCAGCGGCCGCTGCCAGGCGGTGGCGACGGCCTTGGCCGCCAGGCTCTTGCCGGCCCCCTGCACGCCGAGCATCAGCACGCCGCGCGGGCGCACCCCGGAATCGCCACGGTGACGCTCTCGGTCACGGCCGCACAACCTCCACCCAGTCGGCTTCGGCTCCACACAGCGTCCGCCAGCGCGTTAGCGGCAGCGTCTGCAGGCGCTCTGGGGTCTCGCCCTGCAAGGCGACCGCGCCGATCGCGCCGATCGCCCATTCTCCGGGTCCGAAGTGCCGGTGGCCGGCGGTCTTCACGACACGCGCGCGGTACTTTCCAGGAGCCAGGCGCAGCGACGCCGCCTGCAGCCACTGCCCGGGCGTGTTCGAGCCCGAGACAGACCCGACAGTGCGCCCGTCGACCTGGACCTCGACCGCGCGCGGGAAGTCGCCCTGGACCCATACCGCATAGGAGCCTGCCCGTTTGACGGTGAGCAGGCCTTCGGCATGGCCGGCCGTGGGCGTATAGACCCCGCCGGCCTGGGCGGGGTCGGGAGTCCAGCCGGCGGACCGCTGCGGGTCAGATAGCGGCTCGAACCAACTCTCTGCGGGCGCCAGCGCCACGACCAGCTCGGACCCGCGCGGGGCTTTCGCGACGATCGGCGCCAGCGCGCCACAGCTCACCGGCTGCGTCGCGCTGTAGAGCTGTTGCAGCGGCAGGTGTTCGAGCACCTGCGGCTTGGGCATGCGCCGCCAGCCCAAGTAGTACGCGTTCTGATAGACCAGCCGGTAGTTCGCGGGGGGACGGCTGGCCGACGGGGAGCGGCGCGTGACGATGATCGGATAGCCCTCGACAAACGGGAGCGTCTCCTGATCGAGGTCGAAGTAGTTCCCATAGAAGTAGGTGGGCGAGCGCAGCTGCACCTGCTGCGGCGTGATCGCCTCGAAGGGAGAGCTGATCCTGGCAGCGCGGGCAAAGTACTTGGCGTACTCCTCGAACTCGTTCCAGAGCACCGGGCCCTGCCCGGCGAAGTGATCGCCGGTCGCGCGGATCGCTTCGATGCGCGCGGTAGGGGCGATCCGGTCGTGACTATAGGCCAGCAGATCCGAGGCGAAGACCCCCAGCGACAGCGCTCCTCCGACCGCCATTGCCAGGATCGAGGCGCGGCGAGCGCGCACGCTGGCAAGACCGGCTAGCGCGACCAGGACAACCGCCGGGCTGGAGATGGCCAGCAGCTTGCCCTGCGCGTAAGGGCTGACGCGGGGATAGACGACCAGCAGCACCAGCCCGACCATCCCGAGGAGGAGCAACAGCCCGGCATGCCGCCGCCACAGCGCCCAGGCGAGGCTTGGCCCGATCGCCAGCAGGATGACCGCGCTTGCCAGCGAGGTCAGCAGCCCGGCGTGATGAGAGGCGATCGCCAGGCGGTATTCCCCTGATAACCACACGCCGCTGATCTGGCTGAGTGGCAGCACCCGCAGTAGCTGTCCAAACTGGGTCGCCCCCACACCGGTGGCGCCCTGTCCCGCGCTCGCTGCCTGAAAGAACGTCTGCAGCGTGGTCAGCGAGGGAACCGCCAGCAGCAGGGTGAGAACCCCGCCGGCCGCCGCCGGACCGGCCCAGCGCGGGGCCGGCCAGCTGCGGCGAGCGAGGATGACACCGAGACCGATGAACAGCACCAAGGCGCCGAGGAACGGCGCGGCCACCGCGTTGTAGGTGGCGAGCGCCGCCGCGGCCGGCACCGCGAGCAGCACCGCGCCCGCATACGGCCTGCCCAGCGAGATCGCCGCTCGCGCCAAGGCAGCAGCGGCGCACAAAGTGGCCAGCAGACCGATCTCCTTGATGCCGCCCTGCATGCGAGTACTGGTAGGTCAGGTTGGCGGAGATCGCCACCAAACCGACAAATGCCGCGCGTCGCGACGTCGAGCAAGCCCCGCGTGAGCGTCGACAGAGCGACCGCTCCGAGCGCCGCCAGCTCTGCGATGAAGCCCTGGTAGAGCACCTCCACAGGCGTGTCGGTCAGGCCGCTGAACGTGCCCAGGAGCGACTGGGTGCCGAGCGGGTAGCCGTTTTTCAAATATTGGAGGAGGAATTCCCGCTCGCTCGACTGCGGGATGTTGCCAAGGGTGGTGCCGTACCCCTTGATGTGGCCGGCGAGCAGCAGTCTCAAAGGACGTATCGTTGACAAAGTCATAGCCCGACCAGGTCCAGTGGCCATAGGCGATCACCGGCAGCATGTACAGGACATAGGCAGCCAGCCCCGCCGCCCCGGCCCAGCCCGGGTTCAGGCGCGCGCGCAGTCCATCCTGCGCAAGCAGCAGGCCAGCGAGTCCGACGAGCACGAGCAGCGAAACCGCAAGTACGTCGCCGGCGCCGGCGACGTACCCGGGGAAGACCAGGACGAACGCAACGCAGAGTCCCAGCGGCAGCAGGAGGGCGTTCTCCAAGCGCAGCCGCAGGATGCGCTCCAGGGCCAAGCCGCAACCGAGACAGGTCACCCACATGACGAGGGGCACCCCGATCACGGCCATCAGGTCGTAACGCACGGTGAGCCTCTCGTGTACCTAAGAATTCTTCCGCAGCCCGAGGATGCTCAGCAGGAACGACGAGAAGAAGATCTGGATGCCGACGATCAGGAACGACGCGGACACCACCGCGAGCCACTCCTTGGAGAGCGAGCCGAAGCCGTGGGCGATCCAGGTCGCGACGATCACCGCGCCCATCGCCAGCCCGATCAGCATGAACAGGCCGCCGAGCATCAGGCCGTGCTCGAGGCGAAAGCGCGCCCGCATGCGGTCGAACCACGGATCCTTCTCGCCCATGAAGTACGTGCCGTAGGCGTGCGCGCAGAGGCCGAGCGCGACGCACCTGGGTGCCGACGACCATCAGCAGCGTGCCGAGGATCAGCGCGTGGATGCCCCACGCCCGTCCGAAGATCTCCAGGCCCGAGCCGGCGAGACCGGCGATCAGCACGCCCAGGACCGCCAGCACGGCACCGGGGATGATGAACAGGTGCGTGGGGCTGTGGACCAGCAGGAAGCGCAGGTGCCGCCAGCCGTCGCGGAAGCTCGACAGCTTCGACTCGCCGCCGCGCGGGTGGTATTCGATCGGGAACTCGGCGATCTTCAGGTGCTCCTTGGAGGCGCGGATCACCATCTCCGAGGCGAACTCCATGCCGGTCGTGCGCAGGTCCAGGCGCGGCAGCACGTCGCGGCGCAGCGCGCGCATGCCGCAGTGGGCGTCTTTCACGCCCGGTGCGGAAGAAGAGGTTCAAGAGGCCCGAGAGCAGCGGGTTGCCGATGTAGCGGTGCAGCCACGGCATCGCGCCGGGCTGGATGTTGTCCATGCGGTCGCCCATCACGAGCTCGGCGCCGTCGTCCAGCTCGGCCACGAAGCGGGGGATCTCGTTGAAGTCATACGTGAGGTCGGCGTCGGCCATCACGATGTACTTGCCGCTGCGCGGCGGCGAAGCCGGCGAGATAGGCGCTGCCGTAGCCGCGCCGGGGCTCGGAGACGACGCGTGCGCCCGCGGCGGCGGCCAGCGCGGCCGAGTCGTCTTCGGAGGCGTTGTCGACGACGAGCACCTCGCCGTCGATCGCGCCGTCGCTGCAGCGCGCCGAGCGCGGCGGCGACGCAGACCTCGATGTTCTCGGCCTCGTTCAGGCAGGGGATCACGACCGACACCAGCGGCGCGTGGCGCCGTCGGCATCCGTGGGGATGGGGGGCTTTGTCTGGACGACTGTGCTCATGACGGCTTGCTCAGCGCCCCGGTTTCCCGGGTGGGACGCGGAGCCATGCGGTTATAACGCCCGAGGCGGGCGGAAAGTGGCGGGGATTCGCGAGATGATGCTATCGCCATGCGCATCTGCGTCATCTATGACTGCCTCTTCCCGTTCACGGTCGGCGGCGCCGAGCGCTGGTATCGCAACCTCGCCGAGCGCCTGGCCGGCGGACGGGCACGAGGTCACCTACCTGACGCTGCGCCAGTGGGATCGCGGCGCAGCGCCCGGCGTCGACGGGCGGTGCGGGTCGTCGCGGTGGGCCCGCGGATGGCGCTGTACACGCGGCAGCGGCCGGCGGCGGATCCTGCCGCCGCTCGTGTTCGGGCTCGGCGTCTTCTGGCATCTGCTGCGCCACGGCCGCCGCTACGACGTCGTGCACACCTGCGCCTTCCCCTACTTCTCGCTGCTCGCCGCGGCCGCTGCTGCGGCCGCTGCGGCGCTACGGGCTGGTCGTCGACTGGTTCGAGGTCTGGAGCCGCTCCTACTGGCACGACTATCTCGGCGGCCTGCGGGCGCGATCGGCGCGCTGGTCCAGCGCGCCTGCGCGGCGGTCCCGCAGCGCGCGTTCTGCTTCTCCGAGCTGCACGCCGCGCGCCTGCGCGCGGAGGGACTGCGCGGCGAGCTGATCGTGCTGCGCGGGCTGTACGCGGGCTCGCTGCGAGCCGGCGCCGTCGCGCGCGGCGGGGAGCCCGTGGTCGTGTTCGCCGGCAGGCTGATCCCCGAGAAGCGCGTCGACGCTCGGCGTGGCCGCGGTGGCGCCGCGGCCGCCGCAGCGGATCGAGGGCCTGCAGGGCGTGTTCTACGGCGACGGGCCCGAGCGCGAGCAGCTGCGCGCGGCGATCGCCGAGCACGGCGCTGAGGCGATCGCTCAGCGCGCCCGGGCTTCGCCGACGCCGCGCTGGTCGAGGCCGACATGCGCCGGGCGCGTGTGCATGCTGCTGCCCTCGCGCCGCGAGGGCTACGGGATGGTCGTGTCGAGGCCTCCGCCCACGCCACCCCGAGCATCGTCGTCGCCGGCGAGGACAACGCCGCGACCGAGCTCGTGGAGGACGGCGTCAACGGCGTGGTCGTGGCCAGCGCGGACGATCCCGAGGCGATCGCGGACGCGATCGTGCGCGTGCACGAGGCGGGGCTCGGCGCTGCGCGAGAGCACCGCCGGGTGGTTCGCCGAGAACGCCGAGCGAGCTGTCGCTGGAGTCCTCGCTGGAGAAGGTGCTGGCGAGCTACGCGGACTGAGTCTCCTGGCTGGTGAGAGCAGCGATGTCCTGGAGGTCCTTCTCGCGCCCTGCGGCCAGCTTCATTCGGATCAGGTCGTCGCGATGGACAAAGCGCAGCGACTGCTCGCCGACCTCGGCGGTTACGGCCCGCTCACACATCCGCACCCACGGGCGCGCGCCCTTCAGCTCGGCCACGTCGGTCCACACGTCCAGGCCACCAGCTCGGGTGGCGAGGCCAAAATTGGCGGCCGGCGCGGAGGTGCGTCGCATCGGTCGGATCGATGCCGGGCAGATGTGCGTCCACGCCCTTCGGGCGAGCACCCAACTCGCTGAGAGCCGCAGCGAGACGTTCGAGGTTGCGCATGTCGGGCGCGACGATCACATCGACGTCCTGGGTCGTGCGAACGTGCCCGTACGCCTGGACGGCGACACCGCCGATGATCAGGTAGTCGACTGCGTGGCCGTTGAGCACTCGGAAGATCTCGACGGGATCGGTCGGCGTGTCATCCGCCGGCCCATTGCACTCGACCGGACGACGTGAACGCCGCGGGCTCATCGCTCCTCCGAACGTGCAACACCGGTCAACCGTCCCGCGAAGCGGTTCCACGCCAGCGAGCGCTCGAGCCGCTCGCTCATCGTTTGCGCCATCGAGTCCGCCAGGTGATCCGGGTCGAAGTCGCCCTCGATCCGTCGCACGCTCAACTCCAGCCGCTCGCCCATCGCGGCAAGCAGGCGCTGAATCGTGTCCACCGAGGGGGAGATCTCATCGCGCTCCGCTCGGCTGACAGCGTTCTGTGAGGTGCCCGCGCGCAGGGCCAGTTGCGTCTGCGTGAGGCCATGACGCTCGCGCGTCGTGCGGATCAAAGTACCGGGACTCATGGCGATAATATACCAGATCAGGTGTATTTAGCTGCCCGATGCCAGCGCGCGGCGGTAGCTCGCGAGCGTCAGGCGCGCGGTGCGCTCCCAGGTGAACTCCCGCACGCGAGCCAGGCCACGGGCGCGCAGCTGCTCGCGCAACGCCGGCTCGCCCAGCAGGCGCCGCAAGGCAGCGGCGATCGCGGCTCGTGCTGCGGATCGAACAGCAGCGCCGCATCGCCCGCGACCTCGGGCAGCGAGGAGGCGTTCGAGCACGCGACCGGCACGCCGCGCGCCATCGCCTCGAGCACCGGCAGCCCGAAGCCCTCGTACAGCGAGGGAAACACAAACGCCTCGGCCAAGGCCCACAGCCCCTCGAGCTCCTCGCCGGAGAGCCAGCCGAGAAAGCGCACGTCCTCAGCCACCCCGGCGCCAACAGCGCAGCGCGAAGCTCGGCCTCGTGCCAGGTGGGGTAGCCGGGCAGCACCAGCAGCGGACGGCGCTCGGAGGGGATCCGCGCAAGCGCGCCGATCAGCGCGAGCAGATTCTTGTGCGGGCGCTTCGCCGAGAGGCTCAGCAGCACCGGGCGCTCGCCCAACTCGAAGCGCGCGCGCGTCTCGCGCTCGGCAAGCGGCGTCGCGCGCTTGATCCCACCCAGCCCGAGCGGCACGACGTCGATCCGCGCGGCCGGCACCCCGAGCATCTCGATGAGATCGTCGCGCGTGCTGTGCGAGTCGGCGATCACCCGGTCCGAGCGGCGCGCCGCCTGGGGCACCAGCACCCTCATGCCCTTGTCGCGGATGCCGGAGTGAGCCTCGGGAAAGCGCGCGTAGATCAGATCGTGCACGGTCACCACCCTGCGAAAGCGCCCCCACAGTGGCGCGGTGCTCGCGAGGCTGTGCACGAGGTCCACGCCCTCGCGGGCGGCCAGCCGCGGCAGCAGCGTTTGCTCGCCGAGCACCCACTGCACCCGGTTGCGGGCATTCACCGGCACCGTCACCGCCGGCAGCAGCTCCCCCCACGGACCGTCCACCGCGCCGCGGCCGCCTCGCGGTTGACGAACGCCGTGAAGCGCGTCTCGGGCGGCGCCTGCGCGAGCAGCGCCGGGATCAGCTCGCGCGCGGCGACCTCCATGCCGCCGGTCTCGCCGGGGACGAGGAAGATCAGGTTCAGGCCGACGTGCATCGCGCGCGGTGAGGCTACGCGACTCTCGCTCGGCGCTTGGGCTAGCCAGGCAACAGCAGCAGGTCGGAGTAGGCAGTGAACTCCTGCGAATAGCGCTCGGCTAGCTGGTCCACGCTGCTGGCGGGGAGCGACATCGGCGGCTCCTCGGAGCCGGTGCGTAGGTCGATGACGGTGCCGTAACCCTCAGCGACCGCGGCGTGAAACCGATCCAGGCCACCGGCCCGGTTGAGCCCGTACGGCCAGTACTCGGTGAGGACCGGTATGCCGGCGGCAATCAAGTGGCGCGCGCCGGCGAGCACATGCCCCTCATGGCCTTGAGCATCCATCCAAACCAGCCCAACGGGGTCAAGGTCGAGCTCGCCGCTTTCAACGAGCGAGTCGATGCGGCGAGCGGGGACCTCGACCGTGGAGCGGTCTGCCTCGTTGAAGAGGTCCGGGCCGTTCGTATCGGGGACACGGATCCGATGGTCACCGCAGTTCTCGGCGGAGCGCTCAAGCACCAGCGTGGCGTCGACGTCAGACAGCGCGATCTCATGGACCTCCGCAAGCCGGTCAAGCCCGTTGAGCGCCAGGTTGGCCCGCAGCAGGCGTGCATTCTCGGCGTCTGGCTCGAACGCCACAACACGCGCTACGCCATGATGACTGAGCAGCGAGACGGTCTCGGTGCCGATGTTGGCGCCCACCTCGAGTGCTGTCAAGCCGCGAAGCGTCGTTACCCCATGAGGTAAGAGCGCGACCAGCATCCGACGCAGCGTCTCTTTCTCGAAAGAGCCGCGTACGAATGTGCTGTAACCGACCGCACGGTCGCCGCGCGTGCCGACCACGTAACGCACACCGTCGTGCTCGACGCCGACGAACGGCGTCAGTCGCGCGAGCAGCGGGAATGCGTAGCAGCGTAGGCGTTCGGTGCGCACCCCGTCGGTGTCTCGCAAGAGGCGGTTGATGCGTCTTGGCAATGACCCAACTGACACGCTCATTCACGATACTTGGGCGAGATCCCAAACGATGTGCGCCCCGCTGGTCCTGAAGCTAGCCTCCCGTGAGCATGAGCACACGACCGTCACCCACGATCGGGATCGACGCCCGAGCCGCGAGCGAGGTTCTTGCCGGACGTGGACGCGTCGTGCGCGAGCTGCTGCGCGCGCTGGCCGAACGTCCGGACGACGGCAGCCGCTACCTGCTCTATGCGCGCGCGCGCTGGCAGGAGCAGCCGCTTGACACGCGTTTCCGCTGGCGCTTGATCGGGGCTCGTGATCCCCTGTGGCACCTCCGCGCGGCCCGCGCGGCTAACAGCGAATGCGACGTGTTCCTCTCCTCCAACTCATACCTGAGCACCCTGTTCCTACGCATACCCGACCGTCACGGTCGTCTACGACCTGACGACGTTCGAGCCCTCGATGCGGCCAAACAGCCGCTCGACGGTGATTGAGCGGCTGACGCTCGGTCACGCTGTGCGCCGCTCCGCGGGCCTACTCGCAATCTCCCAGGCGACGGCCGACGCGCTCGTGCGCCACTTTCCGGCGGCGGAAGGCCGCACAACCGTTGCATTGCTCGGCGTCGCGCCTGCGCTCGTCGACGAGCTCGACCGAAGTGAGGCAGCGACGCTACCGGAGCCAGGTTTCGTGCTTGCGGTGGGGACGCTCGAGCCGCGCAAGAACCTTCCGCGACTGGTCGCCGCCTACAAGGTCCTGGGCGAGGAGCTCCAGAGCCGTCACCCACTGGTGGTGGTGGGGGCCCTCGGGTGGGAGACCGGAGAGACACTCGACTCGCTGCGATCACTCGGCGAGCGCGCGCGGATGCTCGGCTACGTCTCAGACGCCGCCCTCGCTGAGCTCTACCGTCGCTGCGCGGTGTTCTGCTATCCGTCGCTCGGAGAGGGCTTCGGACTGCCGGTGCTGGAGGCGATGGCCGCAGGCGCGGTGGTGCTCACCTCGAACGTCTCCTCGCTACCGGAGGTCGGCGGCGAGGCGGTCGCCTACGCAGATCCAATGCAAGTTCAGGAGATCGCCGCCCAGCTGCAATCGCTGCTGGGGGACGAGTCGCGGCGGACCGAGATTGGCCGGGCTGGCCCGAGAGCGCGCGCCAGTGAGTTCTCCTGGGCGCGCTTTGCCGAGCGCACGCTGGCGGCACTCGAGCGGGCGGCGCGCCGGCAGCTGAGTCGGCGCGCGAGCGCGACGCGCTCGGCGCTCCCCAGGCGCCAGCCACGTCCACGTAGATCTGCTCCATCCGCCGCACATAGGAGTCGAGCGCGTACTCCTCGCGCAGCCATGCGCGCGTGGACTCGAGGCCCTCACGGCCCTCGCCCGCGCGCCAGCGCCGGATCGCCTGCGCGGTCGCTCGCGGGTCCTGCGCCGGAACCGCCTGCACGCCCGGGCGGCCGGCGAGGATGTCATAGACGCCCGCGCCCGGGGTGAGGATCACCGGCGTTCCCGAGGCGATCGCCTCCAGCGGCGCTAGACCCCATGCGTAGCGCTGGCTGAGGATCACGAAGAGTCGGCGGCGGCATAGGTGTCCTTTAGCTCCGCGTCTGAGAGCGAGCGGCGCGGCAGGCTCACACGGGCGCCCAGGTCGCGCGCCTCGATCTGCGCGCCAGCCGCTCGGCGTAAACGGGGTCGACGTGGTCGGAGCCGGTGATCAGCGCGTGGACCTGAGGGTCGTCCGCCAGCAGCGACATCGCCTCGATCAGATCCTCAAAGCGCCGGTGCTCCACGAGGATGCCCGAGCCCACAACCAGGAAGACATCGTCTGAGATGCCAAGCCTGGCGCGCGCCGCCGCCCGGTCCGGCGGGTCGAAGAAGTGCGTCCGCCGGTCCCACGGGCACGACTGACGCGTCCTTGCGATAGCTGCGATGGACCATGTCGACCTGCTGGGCGCTGAGCACCGCGATCCGCCGCACGGCGGGCATCGAGCAGGTCCGGCCAGCGTCAGCGCGCCCTGCAGTGCGCGCAGCGCCAGCGAGCGGTACCGGTGATCGTCTGCTCCGGCACGATCGCGCGCTCCCACAGCGATTCGTCGTTGCGCGTCCACACCAGCGGGACGGATAGGCGCCGGGCGGCGATGCGTCCCGGCGCAGCGCCAGCCACTCGTGGGCGTTGACGACATCCGCGTCGGCGGGGACCAGCCGGGCGACCTTCGGCATGTCCAGCCAGAAGCGACGGGCCAGCGCCGCGTTGCCGGCGGGCAACTCGGAGATGCCGCGCCTGACCGAGCGGATCTCCAGCTGATCGGAGGCATAGGCGAACTCGCTGTCTGGCAGGAAGTCGTGACAGGCGACGGTGACACGGTGCCCGCGCTTGACCAGGCCCGGTCCCAGCTCGAGCATCAGCCGCACGCCACCGCCGCCGCCCGCCTTGCCGCCGACGTGATGGTGGACGAGGGCGATGTGCATGTGGGTCGTGGCCATAAGCGATGGCCCGCCTGCGATTCCTGCGACCGGAGACCGCCCGACGGTCCAATATCCGTCCTGCCGGATGGTATCCGCGCTCCCAGCCGACCGCACTCGGCCCTGGCCGATTCGTCGGAAGTCGCCCCGCTGACATCCTCGACACCGCTGACGCAGGGCCCGCGTCATCCGCGGCAGCCTGCTGCGCTCGGCGGCTACGACTGGGCACGCTGGCCACGGTCGCCTCCAGCGCCGTCGTCATCCGTCACCTCGGGCTGATCGACACCGGCCACTTCCTGACTGTCACGGCGCTCGTCACGATCGTCGCCACGATCAGCGATCTCGGGCTCACCGGCATCGCCGTGCGCGAGTACGCACGGACCGAGGTCGGACGGGCGGCGCTTCCTGCGCAACCTCCTCGGCATCCGCCTGGTGCTCGCGCTCAGCGGACTGGCGCTCGCCGTGCTCTTCGGCCTGCTGGTCGGCTACCCCGACGTGATGGTGATCGGGACCGTGATCGCCGGGGCTCGGCATGGTCGTGTTCGTCGTTCAGGACGGTGCTCGATCCCGCTCCAGGTCGGCCTGCGGTTCGGCTGGGTGGCCGGCCTGCAGCTCGCGATCCAGGTCGGCGTGGCGATCGAGGCCGTGCTGCTGGCGCTCGCCGGCGCGGGCCTGCTGCCCGTTCTTCGCGCTGCAGCTGCCCGTCGTCGTCCCGGCGCTTGTGGTCACGGCGGTGGTCGGCGGACACGACTTCCCGCCTGGTTCCGAAGATCGACACGCGGGAGTGGCGCAGATGGTCGGTCGGATCCTGCCCTACTCCGCGGCCGTCGTGCTCTCGGTCGTCTACTTCCAGATTGCTCAAATCATGGTGTCGGTCCTGTCGAGCTCAGCGCAGACCGGGTACTTCGGCGTGTCGTTCCGTGTGCTGGCTGCGTTCACCACGCTCCCACCGCTGCTCGTCTCAACGGCGCTCCCGCTACTCGCGCGCGCGGCGCGCGACGACGAGGAGCGATTCAGCTACGCGAGCCGCAGGCTCGCGGAGACGATGATGATCGCCGGTTGCGGCGTGGCGCTCGGTCTGTTCCTCGGCGCCGGGTTCGCCATACGGGTCATCGCCGGACCCGGATTCGGACCATCGGTCGACGTCCTGCGTATCCTGGCCGTCGCATTGCTGGGAACCTTTGTCATCGGCGCGCGTGGATACGCCTTGCTGTCCCTCGACCGACTGCACGCCATGCTGCTCTCAAACGCGATCGCGCTCACCGTCGTGGTGGCGGCCGGGGTGCCGTTGATCAGCGCGTACGGGGCCAAAGGAGCCGCGATCGCGATGGTCGCGGCCGAGTTGACGCTGGCCCTCTGCTACGAGTGGTCGCTCTCCCACACGTGGCCCGAGCTGCGGCTCGGCCCGGCTTCGTGTTGCGGGCCGGCGCGGCGACCTTGCTCGCGGGTGGCGTAGCGCTCACGCTGGACGTTAGCCCTCTCGCCTCGGCGCTACTCGGGTCGGCGATCTACATCGCGGCCCTGTTGGCGTTCGGGATCATTCCCGCGGAGATCCGCCAGGCACTATTCCGCCGTCGACCCGCCGAGTGAGGTGAACCCGATGGTGAACTCGGAGTCACAATTGCACGGTCAGTTCGGCGAGGATCGCATCTTGCAGGAGATCTTTGGCGAGGGGGCGGAGGGGTATTGCGTTGAGATCGGCGCCTACGACGGCCGTACCGGGAGCGCGAGCTATCTGTTCGAAAAGCGGGGCTGGCATTGCCTCTTGGTCGAGCCGATCCCCGCCCTCGCCCAGGAGATCCGCAGACATCGCGCATGCAGAGTGGTCAACTGCGCGGTCAGCGACAGAGAGGGTACGGCGAGCTTTTTCGTCGCCGAGAACGTCGAAGAGATGTCAACGCTCGATCTCACTCCGGATCGTCTCGAGTGGATCGAGCAGGTCGGCGGGGCTGTCAAGGAGATAACGGTCCGCACCGCCACGCTCGACAGCCTGCTCGCCGAGGCGGCATTTCCCGAGATTCAGTTCATCACGATCGACGTCGAGGGTCATGAGATGGAGGTGCTCGAAGGCTTTACGCTCGGGGCACACAGGCCACGGATCGTGATTATCGAGGACAACGCGGCGAGTGACGATCCGCGCTCGTCTGGTGGCGACCCGCGAGTGGGAAGACACATGTCCGAACACGGGTACGTGCATTTCCGCCGCACCGGCGTAAATGAGTGGTATGCCCACGAGTCCGACGTGGAGCTCGTGCGAGCAGATGAGATCAGGAGATTCCAACGGACGAAGGTGCGCCAGCGCTGGGAGCGCCGAGGCAAATTCCTCAGCAACCGCGTGGCCACTCGTGTCGGGGCCTACCTACCGACACCCGTCAAGCGACGCTTGAGACAGCCGTTTGACTATCTCCGCTCCAAGAGCCCGCGACGGTAACGCGGCGATGCGACTCTCCGTGTGTATTCCGACGTACAACTTCGGCGCGTTCATCGGCGAGACACTCCAGAGCATCGCCGCGCAACTCCAGGGCGGCGTCGAGATCGTCGTGCTCGACGGCGGCTCGACCGACGACACCGCCGAGGTCGTCGGCGCGTTCGCGCAGCGTCACCCGCAGATCCGCTACCACCGCCAGCCCGAGCGGGGTGGGATCGACCGCGACATGGCGCGCACCGTCGCACTCGCACGCGGCGAGTACTGCTGGCTGTTCGGCGCTGACGACACGATGCGGCCGGGTGCGTTGGCCCAAATGCTCGCCCGGCTCGACGACGGCGCTGAGCTGCTGCTGTGCGGGGTCACGTACTGCTCCCTTCAGATGGAGCCGCTTTTCGAGGGCGAGGTCGCGCAGATCCGCGGCGAGACGCGCTTTGACTTCTCCGCACGGGACCAACGGCTCAGCTATTTCGCGCGAGCGAGCACGACGCTCGCGTTCTTCAGCTTCCTCGGCTCGATCGTGTTCAGCCGTGAGCGATGGGAAGGGATCGGGCTCGACGAGCGATTCGTTGGCAGCCTGTTTGCTCACGTGGCGCGGCTGTTCGCGATGATCGCGCAGGGCGTCACGTTCGACTACCTGCCCGACTCCTATGTGCTCACGCGCGGCGGGAACGACTCCTTCCTGGACCGCGGGATCGTCAACCGGTACGCCAAGGTGATCGATGGCTATCACGAGCTCGCCGCAGCCTACTTCGGGGCCGACAGCGCCGAGGCCGCCCACGTTCGCCGCGCGGTGAGGGCGGAGTTCCCGCTGTGGCTGGCGCTCGACATGCGGTGCGCGCTCGCCCGCAAGGGGTCCGAGGAGTTGGCCGAGCTGCGTCGGATCACCCACCGAGCCTACGGCGAGCCCGGCATGCGCCACCGGCTCTACCGCGAGCTCTACGACCACACCCCGCATAGCGGGTTCGTGGCGGCGCGCCATTCGATGCGCGCGCTGCGCGCCGCACGAGCCTCGCTCAGTAGACCGGCCGCCAGCGCAGCACGACGGCGCGCTTGACCAGCAGCGGGGCGGGAATGCAGTGCATCCCTAGGCCGTGCGGAATCATGCGCCTTTGAGAGGAGGTCACCGCGCCGCGCCGAGCTCCTCGTAGGCGGCCACGGTTGCGCGCGCGGTCTCATCCCAACTGAAGCCCGAGACGACCTCAGCGCCGCGCCGCGTCAGCTCCTCGCGCAGGCCCGCGTCCTGCGCAACGCGGCGCATCGCGTCTCGCAGCCCGTCGACGTCGTCGGGATCGACAAGGATCGCCGCGCCGCGCGCGACCTCGGGAATCGAGGAGCTGTTGGCGGCGATCACCGCCGTGCGGCGCGCCATCGCCTCCAGCACAGGCAGCCCGAAGCCCTCGTAGCGGCTCGGGAAGACGAGCGCCATCGCGTGGCGATACAGCTCTACGAGCTCCTGCTCGCTGACGTGGCCGAGCCAGCGCACGCCTGTCTGCTCGCGCCGCGCGTCGTGGACCGGCGACGCGGTGTGCGCGCCGACCACGCGCAGCTCAAAGCCCTCGAACGATGAGAATGCCCGCAGTACGGCGCCGAGGTTCTTGCGCTTCTCGGTGCCGCCGACGAACAGGAAGTAGGGCTCCTTGGGCGACGGCTCGGGGTCGAGCGGCGGGGATCCCAGGTAGGTGATGCGGATCTTCGCGCGCGAGACGCCGAGCAGGCGCTCGATGTCCGCGCGCGCGCTCTCGGAGAGGGTCAGCACGAGATCGGCGCGCCCCGCGGCCCGCCGCTCGAGCCACTCGTATGGCTGCGGCAGGCGATATCCGGGCACCGCCCAGCCGATCGCGTCCAACAGATTCATGACCACCGGGCAGCCCGGTGAGAATGCGGGCAGCGCGGGGTGCAGATAGTGGATGAGGTCGACCGGCTCGCGTGCGGCCACGATCGCCGGAAGCGTCAGGTCCCAGAGCGTGAGCGCCGCGCGTGAGCGCCGGGGGACGTGCGAGCGGCGAATCCGGAAGCGCGGTCCCAGGGGCGGCACCTCGTTCCATGCAGGCGCGTAGACGAAGTACTCATTCTCGTCCTCGCGGCGGTCGAGAGCGCGCAAGAGGTTGGCCACATAGGTGCCGAGACCGACCGGCAGGCCCAGATGGCGCGTGACGAGCCCGATCCTCAGGACCCACCCACCACCCGCACCTCGGGCAGCGGCACGATGAACTTCCCGCCGCGCTGCAGGAACTCTTGCTCGCGCTCGAGAAACTCGTCGAGGAAGTGCCACGGCAGCGCGAGGTAGTAGTCCGGGTTCATCGCCCGTGAGTCCTCCTCGCTGATGATCGGGATTTTCGTGGCGATCGTCTCGGAGCCGAACTTGTCCGGATTGCGGTCGGCGGCGGCCTCGATGTAGCTGTGGTCGAGACCGGCGTACTGAAGAATCGTGTTGCCCTTCGTCGACGCGCCATAGACGTGGATCTTCTTGCCTTCGTCGCGGAACTGCTTGCACATCGCGACGAGCTCGTCACGGACTCGTTCGGAGCCCAAGCGGAACGCCTCGTAGGGCTCGGGTGAGTCGAGCGCCAGCTCGAACTCCTTCACGCGCAGCGCGCTCAGCGACTCGGTCTGCTCGGGCGTGCGCTCGTGCTGGCCGGCGTGTCCGATGAACAGGCGGATCGATCCGCCGTTCATCTCGTTGAGCTCGGCGGAGACGACCTCGAGGCCCTCCTCGCCGACGAGTCGCTCGATCACGGCGAGGGAGTAGTACTCGAGGTGCTCATGGACGATCGCGTCGAAGGCGTTGGCCTCCAGCATCATCGGCAGATAGTGCAGCTCGATGACCCAGATGCCGCGCTCGGCGAGCGCCTCGGCGACGTCGGCGACGAACGTGCGCGGGTACTCGAGGTCGTAGAACATCGCGATGCTCGTGATCGCCTTGGCCTTCTGGTCGGGACGGCGCGCTCGCAGCGCCTGCGCCGAGTAGAAGTCGTTGACGACGTCGTAGCCCTTGGCGATCGCATATCGCGCCACGTCGGAGGGGTCGAAGCCGAGATAGCGCAAACCCTCCGCCTGATAGCCATCCAGCAGGGTGCCGTCGTTGCAGCCGATGTCGACGACGAGATCACCCGACTCGAGCGGAACGATTGCTTCCACACCATGCGCGATGCCGTGGAGGTTCTCGGTCATCGTGCGGTTGACCCCGCTGCGATACCAGTAGGAGCTGTAGAGGATCGAGCCGGGGACCGTGTGCTTGGTCTGGATCAGGCCGCATGCCTCTTGCTCGCGCGTCATGTCGCAGCGCACGAGCTCGAGCGGAATCGCCCGCTGCACCGGCTGGTCGCCGCCGGGATCCGCAAACGCCCCAGCGATGCGCTGATCACCGAGCGACAGCACGGGCGCGAGATGCGGGCAACCGCAGATGCGGCAGGTGGTGCGCGTGGTCAGGCTGGTGCGTGGTGCGGGTTTGCGGGTAGTCACATCGTCCTCCGTCGTAGTACGGTCGGGCGGCACTATTCCACACGGCTCGGCCGCGGGGCGGTGTTCTTCGATCCGCGGCGCCGAGCGGGTGAGCGGCGACAGCTCCCGCGGCCCTCAGCGCTCCTTGACTCCCACCACGTTCGAAGTGCCTTGCGCGAATGGGAAGTCGGCCTCCTGCTTGCACAGGACGCGGAACCGATAGCTCGCGGGGCCGGGAAACTTGAAGCGATAGCTCGCGTGAAAGCGGCCGTGCGCGGCGGTGCTGAGCGTGTCGAACTCGATCCATGCCTCCGCCGGGGGAGCTCGCCTCGAGCACCAGCTGCTTGCCGCCGACGGGCAGCGGCGCGCCCTGCAGCACGCCTCTGAAGAAGATGCTCCGGCCCACGCTCGTCGTGCGCGGTGCGACGCTCAGCCTCACGTCCGCCTTCACGCTCAGCGTCAGCGTGCGCGTCGCGACCGGCTGCGCGTCGCCGATGTGGGCGCGGTAGGCAGAAGAGGAGCCTCTCCGAGGACTCTCCGCGCGGCAGAGCTCACCGTGAAGCGCCCGTCCGGTCCGGTCTTCGGGCTCGCGATCGCGAGCGGCTTCGCGCCGCTGTACTGCGGGAGTCGCCGTAGCAGATCGATCAGCGCGCCCGCGATCGGCACGCCACCGGGGGCCGTCAGCCGACCAGTGATCGTCTCCGGCTTTCCCCAGGCGCTCGTCAAATGCGCCTTCGTGGTGCTCGCCCAGCGCGCCGTCAACGTCGCCTGGCCGGAGGCATTCGTGCCGTTTGGCGGCGGCGGGGATCGGCGGGACGGTGGACTGGGTTGTCGACGTCGATCTCGCGGTCGAGCAACCGGCGCCGCGTTGCCAGCGGCGTCGAGGACACTGACGAGCAGATGATGGGGCGCCGTTGCTCACCGCCGTCGTGTCGAACGGCACGTCCACGCTCTCCGTCTGCGGGCATGGCTGCAGGTAGAGGAAGGCCGGCAGGCCGATCGGTCGTCTGGCCCACGTCTGGCAGCGGCCGCCGTTTTCGTCGGGCACCGTGCTCTGCACCACTTTCCCGTCGACGCTGAAGCGTCACCTCCCAGATGCCCGCGCCCGGGTCGCTCGCGTCAAAGGCCACGTCGCTGATCCCACTGACCGCCGGCGCGCTCGCCAGCTCGCTGCTTACGTCACTCGCCGTCGGGCCGGCATTTGTTCGAGGACGATGTCGGCGGCGTACAGGTACACAACGGCTGCGTAGTGATTTGCGTCGCCCGTGGCCGGCTGGGCATTCGAAGATCCTGCGCCTCCTCCACATGAAGCGTTTACGTAGAGGTGTGTGCCCAGGTTTGCCTGCGGGACCAACACCCGGTTGGACTGCGGACAAAGGTCGCGCGGGATCGCCCACACCCAGTCGGGGACATCCAGATTCAACACGCATTGGTCGAAGAGGTCTGGCAGGGATTCGTTATCTGGCCCGGCGAGCCAGAACTCATAGGAAGCGTCGGATGCGCCTCCTCCATCCGCATCGCCCGCGCGCCAGAGGGTCAGCATGACACGATCGCGTCGTCGGCAGGGAGCGCTAAACGTCCAGGTGGCTTGGTCTGTATTCGGCGGATATGAGTCGTCAGATCAGCCAAGCGCCGCTGATTAGCGCGCCACCCGTTGGCACATGTGTCCTTGGCGTAGGTCGTCGTATGCGACACGTCGATTGATCGAGGGGCTCCATCCGTCCGTGGGGGCGGGTTCGCCGGAGGGGGTGCGGCAGGTGTATGCGTGGTACTGGCCGGCGCGGGCGGTGCTGACGGGGGCCGCGGGGAGGGTCGTGAGGCTGAGGCGAGGGCGGCGGCGAGGGGAGGACGCGCCTGGTCTGGAGGCGGCGACGAGGGGGAGGACGCGTGTGGCCGGTGCGAGGCGAGCGGGAGGAGGGTCGCGAGGGACGGCACGCGTCGGGGCACGGTCGGGACGGCACGCTGCATGGGGGTGGCGGCGGGCGAGAGTGCTTGCTCTGACTCGAGGACAGGCCTCGTGGCGGGGCGGCTCGGTTTGAGAATCCGTCGCATCAGCCACATGTCGATCGAAGAGGCATCGGCCTCCTGCGGATTCGGCCCTCTCCCTAACCCTGATTCTAGCCAGCCGAAAAACTGCACCGGGAGCTGCGCCAAGGCCATAGATCCCGGTGATGCTCTCGATACTGCGGCTCGCCGTCCAGTTCCACGTGTGGAATCGCTGCGCCAGGAACGCCACGGCCTCCTCGAGCTCCGCGCGCGCGAAATTCGCGCCCAGGCAGTAGTGCACGCCCGCGCCGAAGGTCAGCGGCGCGGGCTGCCGATCGATCGGCTGTGATGTCGAATGTCGCCGCTCCGGCGCTGTCGCTTTTATCTTCGTGTCTGTTTCTATTTCTGTGTCGTCTGTCGAGTCGCGATTGCCCGTGAAGGCGCACACCATCACGATCGTCTCCCGCGGAAAGGTCACCTCGCGGAAGGTGATCTCCTCGTCCACGATGCGCGCCGTAAACGGCGTGATCGGCTCGTAGCGCAACGCCTCCTCGACGGCTGCGGACGCGAGTGAGGGATCGGCCCGCAGCGCCGCCCACTGCTCGGGATGTTCGGCCAGCAGCCTGACCGTGTGCGCCAGCTGACTCTGGCTGGTGTCGACCCCGCCCGCCAGCACGTTGAAGACGAGGTTGATGCACTCCACATCCGAGAGCTTCGCCGGCCGAGTGCGCGGGGTCCGCGGCGGCGATCAACGTGGAGATCAGATCGTCGCCGGGATCGTCCCTGCGCGCCGCCACCAGCGCCCCGGCGTACTCGTAGAACTCCTGCACCGCGCGCTCGATCCCGCGCGCTCGGTCGCCATGCTGGCCGCGTCGAATTGCTTCTGGATCCAGTTGGACCAGTGGTGCAGCCTCGGCGCATCCGTCGATCGGCGCGCCCATCACGCTCGCGATCACCTGCGAGGGATAGGGCTTGGCGAAGGCCTCCACGAACTCGCAGGAGAGGCAGGCCGAGGAGGGGAGGCGGAAGAGGAGGCCGCGGAGGAGGAGGAGGAGGAGGAGGACGAGGACGCCGACGGGGGAGGCGGAGGCCGCGGAGGAGAGGGAGGAAGGGGAGGCGAGTGCCTGCGTCGAGCAGACCCTGCAGAAAGCCTCTCATCACCGGCCGGTAGCGCTGCACCGCGCGCGGGCTGAGCGCGGGGTTCACGAGGCTGCGCAGCCGCGAGTGGTCGGCCCCGTTGACGTGCAGGATGTTGCGCCGCATCTGCTCCCACAGCGGCCCCTCAGTCGACCCCGAAGATCTCCGCGATCTTCATCCCAGGAAAGCTCGCCGCGCGCGTGCGCAAGAAGAACTCCGCCCCCTCGCGGTCGCTCACCACGTAGCCGAACGGCCCGCTCGCCAGCCAGCCTGCCGCGCGCAACTCGCCCATCGCCTCGTGAAAGCGCGCGCCGCTCATCCCGGATCGGTGTAGTCGAAGCTCGGAAGCTCCAGCTCGCTCACGAGCGTCATCCGGCGGACGCTACCGCAACGCCCGGCATCCCTGCCGCTCCCCCTCGGGGCATCCTCGCCCGCTGTCCAGATAACTGTCTAGATTTTCTTACAATTTCTAGCTTGCTCATCTTGCTAGCGCCCATACCACCTACGTCCTCCGCCCTCGGCACCACCGACGAAGAACCCAATCAACCAAAGGATGATCGCTATCACCAATACATACCAAAGGATGTGCACGGCGAAGCCCAATCCTCCAAGCAGGGCCAATATCAGTACAAGCGCAATCAGAGCGACCATGTCGCCTCCTCGTTCGTCCCTTTTTCAGCCCGCGCCCATTTGCGCAGGCTCGATCGGAGGTCTACCCGCTCTGAGCGTCCCCAAATCCTCTTGCTTGCCGTTTCCGCTATTTCTTCTTGCCGCTGACGGCCTGCTTCAACGTCGCTCCCGCGCTGAACTTCGGCGCCTTGGAGGCTTTGATCTTGACCCGCTCGCCGGTGCGCGGGTTGACTCCCTGACGCGCGGCGCGTTTGACCACCGAGAACTTGCCGAAGCCCGTGATGATGACCTCGTCGCCTTTCTTCAGCGTCTTTGACACCGTGCCCAGGAACGACTCCAACGCGCGGGCCGAATCGGATTTCGTCAGACCGGTGTCCTTGGCGAGCGCCTCGATCAGCTCAGACTTGTTCATGTGCGTCCTTTCCTTTGATTTCCAGACGCGCGCAGGCTATCGGGCCGATCGGAGAAACCGATTGGTCCCGTAGCGCTCGAACGAGATCGGCGCCCGGATCAAATGGTTCTGCAGCATCCAATCGCTCATCGCCGCGAGATTGCGACTCTGCAGCGTCCCGAACGCCACCGCACCGGAGAACAGCGGTAGATAGACCTTCAGCGAAGCCGCCGTCAGGCGCCGCGACAGCGACGGGTTCGCCTGCAGCAACTCGTCCAGACTGCGTCCCGGATCGCGCTCGGTGTCCTCATAGCCCGCGACCGTCGCCTTCACGAAATCCCTCACCAGCAGCGGATTCGTGGCGATCAGCCCGCGCGTCGTAAACGCCACCAGGCCCGGATAGGCCGGGCCGCCGTTTTCGTCGAGCGCAAACGTCGTGATCGGATGGCCGCTCTCGCTCAGCTGCACGCCATCGTCGGGGATGAAGCCGGTAAAGGCCGCGATCTTCCCCGCCTGCAGCGCCTGCGCCCCGTTGAAACCGACCGTGACGACGTGCACCCGGCTGGGGCTCACGCCGGCGTGGCGCAGCTCGGAATCGAGCACCGCCAGATCGGAGGGCACACCGGTGATGCCAACGGTCTTGCCGACCAGCGACGCAGGCGAGGTGAGGTGCTCGGCGCCCAGCGCGATCAGCCCGCCGAGCGGGCGCTGCACGAGCGCCATCACCGCCTGTGCGTCCCCACGCTCGTCGATCAGCCCCGCCACGTCGCTGCCGTCGGCCAGCCCGAACTGCGCCTTGCCCGCGTCGATCAGCTTCAACGTTTCCTGCGTCGAAGTCGGCTGCACCACCTGCAGATCGATGTTCTCGCGCCGGTAATACCCCGCCGCCAGCGCGCGATAGATGCCCGCATGCACGGCATTCGGAACGAAGTCGAGGATCAGCGTCACCTTCGTCGGCTTGGCCAGCGCGGCGGGAAGGCTCGCCGGGGCGAAGGACGCGCCGGTGAGGACCGTGGCGGGAGGCGAGGCCGGGCCGGCCGGCGAGGTGCTGCCGCAGGCGCTGAGAGCCAGCGCCGCGAGGGCCAGCGCCGCGGCCGCCATCAAGGTGGTTCGCAGGTGCGGGGGCGGCACGGAGGCGGCCGGCGGGCGCGCAGCCGGCAGGAGCGATCGATATCGGCCGGTAGGATCTCGTGCAGTCATGGCAACAAACGCAACCTCGCCCGCGGAGGGGAGTGAGCCCGCAGAGGCAGGCAAGCCCAGCTTCCGGACCCTATCCGGCGAGCCCGTGAAGGAGCTCTACACCGCGGCGGACGTCGGAACAGGCGACCGGCCGGCCGGCGCCCGAAACGCCACCCGTCGTGGAGCAGATCGGGCGGCCCGGCGAGTACCCCTACACGCGCGGCATCTACGAGTCGATGTACCGCGGGCGCCTGTGGACGATGCGCCAGTTCGCGGGCTTCGGCACGAGCGAGGAGACCAACGAGCGCTTCCGCTACCTGCTCGAGCACGGCCAGACGGGCCTGTCGACGGCGTTCGACATGCCCAGCGCTGATGGGCCACGACTCCGACCACCCGCGCTCGCTCGGCGAGGTCGGGCCGCGAGGGCGTGGCGATCGACACGCTGGACGACATGCAGACGCTGTTCGCCGGCATCGACCTGGGCGAGGTCTAGCGTCTCGATGACGATCAACGCGCCCGCGGCGATCATGCTGGCGTTCTACGTCGGCCGCGGCGGAAGCCGAGGGCACCGAGCGCAGGCGGGCCGGTCCCGCGCGAGCGTCTGTCGGGCACGATCCAGGCGGACATCCTCAAGGAGTACATCGCGCAGAAGGAGTGGTGCTTCCCGATCGACCCGGCGATGCGCCTGTGCGGCGACATGATCGAGTGGTGCACGCACGAGATGCCGCGCTGGCACCCGATCTCGATCTCCGGCTACCACATCCGCGAGGCCGGCTCGACCGCCGCAGCAGGAGCTCGCGTTCACGCTGAAGGACGGCCTCACCTACGTCGAGCAGGCGATCGAACGAGGGCTCGACGTCGACGACTTCGCGCCGCGCCTGTCGTTCTTCTTCAACGCTCAGATCGACTTCTTCGAGGAGATCGCCAAGTACCGCGCGGCGCGCCGGATCTGGGCGCGCGAGCTGCGCGAGACGCTTCGGCGCCCGCAACGAGCGCTCGTGGCTGATGCGCTTTCACACGCAGACCGCCGGCGTCTCGCTGACCGCGCAGCAGCCGCTGAACAACATCATCCGCACCGCCGATCGAGGCGCTCGCGGGCGTGCTCGGCGGCACGCAGTCGCTGCACACCAACTCCTACGACGAGGCGCTCGCGCTGCCGACCGAGGAGGCGGTCACGATCGCGCTGCGCACCCAGCAGGTGATCGCGCACGAGACCGGGCGTGGCGAACACGGTCGACCCGCTCGGCGGCAGCTACTTCGTCGAGGCGCTGACCGACGAGATGGAGGCGCGAGGCTATGAGTACTTCGCGAAGATCGACGAGCTCGGCGGGATGGTCGAGGCGGTCAAGCGCAACTATCCCCAGCGCGAGATCGCCGACGCCGCTTCACCCTGCAGCAGGAGATCGACGCCGGCGAGCGCGTCGTCGTCGGGGTCAACAGGTACGTGGCCGAGGACGAACAGCCGATCCCCGAACTGCGCATCGATCCCCGCTCGACCGCAAGCAGACAGACCGCCGGCAGGGAGCACCCGCCAGGCGCGAGGGGGCCGCGGTCGAGCGCAGCCTGGCGGCGCTGCGCGAGGACGCCGCCCACAGCGAGCGCAACCTGATGGAGCCGCTGCTTGAGTGCGCGCGCGCCCACGCCTCGGAGGGCGAGATCGTCGAGTCGCTGCAGCAGGTCTTCGGCAGCTATACAGAGACACCGTTTTCTGAGTTGTCCAATCCCCATCGCCTGCGCAAGCTACTGATCTGCGCGGGCGTGCTGGTGGTCGTGCTCGAGCGCCACCGCGCTCGCCTTCGCCTCCAAGCGGATCGTCGCCGAGCAGGCCGCGTTCGTCGCGCCGTCCGCCGCCGCGCTGCGTGCCGAGCACGCTCAACCGCTCGGCGGTGCTACCCGGGACCAGCCTCGCGGTCTCCCCGCTGCCCGACTCCTACGACGCCTCCCCGCACACGCAGATCAGCCTGCTCGGCGCGCCCGCCGCGGCGCTCAGCGACGATCAGCGTCTCGGGCTCGCAGACGGGCAGGCACAGCGGGCGCCTGCACGCCTACTCGCAGGGCGACGGCGCGAGCTTCGTGCCGTCCAGGCCGTTCGCGCCCCGGCGAGACGGTGAACGTGCGCGGCAAGCTGACGGTCGCCGGCAGGACGCAGACGTTCGCCTTCCACTTCGTCGTCTGCCCACCCGGACATCCTGCCGCTACGTGGCCCCGGCACGCATCCCGGCCGACCCCGCCGAGGTGCAGCGCTTCCACTCGCGCCCGGAACTGCAGCCGCCCGCGCTGGTGATCACGGCGCACTCGCCCGCAGGCCTGCCCCGGGAGACTCTTCTCCGCCCCCTACTCCGGTCCGGGCAGAACGGGCCGATGATCTTCGACGAAGCCGGCAACGTCGTGTGGTTCAACCCGGTGCCGGCCGACGACGCGGCGACCAACCTGCAGGTCCAGCAGCTCGACGGCAAGCCGGTGCTCACCTGGTGGCAGGGCTACATCCCGCCGCAGGGCTTCGGCGAGGGCGAAGAGGTGATCCTCAACAGCGACTACCAGCTCGTCGGGCGCGTCCACGCGGGCAACGGCTTCAAGGCCGACCTCCACGACTTCCACATCACGCCCCAGGACACCGCGGTGCTGACGGTGTTCGACCCGCTCGACTGCAACCTCTCCAGCCGTCGGCGGCCCCAGCGGCGGCGCGGTCACCGACGCGATCTTCCAGGAAATCGACCTGCGCACCGGGCTGGTCAGGCGCGAGTGGCACAGCCTCGACCACGTCCCGCTCAGCGACTCCTACAGCACGGCGAGACGACCAGCACCGAGTGGCCGTTTGACTACTTCCACCTCAACTCGATCGACCAGCTCGCCCAGCGGCAGGACCTGATCTCGGCGCGCAACACGTGGACGCTCTACGAACTGAACACGCTCACCGGCCAGGTCCTGCTGCGCATCGGCGGCAAGCACTCGAACGTCAAGCTCGCCGGCGGCGCGGCCACCGCCTTCCAGCACGACGCGACCGTGCTGGCAAACGGAACGATCAGCGTGTTCGACAACGGCGGCGTCCCGAAGGTCCACCCGCAGTCGCGCGGGCTCGTGCTGGCGGTCAACCCGCTGGCGAAGACCGACACGCGTCCTCGCCCAGTACGAGCACGCCGCCGCGCTGTCCTCCGGCAGCCAGGGCAACATCCAGCAGCTGTCCGACGGCGACATGTTCGTCGGCTGGGGCGCCGAGCCCTACTTCTCCGAATTCAGCGCCTCCGGGCAGCTCCTGTTCGACGGCCACATGCACGGCTCCTACCAGTCCTACCGCACCTACCGCTTCCCCTGGACGGGGACGCCGACGAGCGCGCCCGCGATCGCGGCGGTCGCGGCCCACGCCGGAGCGGCGGCGACGGTCTACGCGAGCTGGAACGGCGCGACCCAGGTGGCCAGCTGGCGCGTGCTCGCGGGCGCCTCGCCGACGCAGCTCGCGCCGGTGGCCACGGCCGCCCGCAGCCGGCTTCGAGACCGCGATCGCCACACCCGGCAGCCCGCGCCCTACGTCGCGGTCCAGGCGCTCGAAGCCTCCGGCGCCGTGCTCGGCACCTCGCCAACGATCAAGGGCTAACGGTCTTGGAGCGCGCCGTCTTGGAACGGTTCGCGCCGACCGTCCTGGATAGCGCTGTTTGATACCCTACGCTGGCTCGATGTCACGTGGGGGTTTCTGAGGTCTTGCCTGTGCCCGATGCCAAGCCAAGATCGCCGTCGAAGCCCGGTGAGCGCTACCGGCGTCTGCCGACCGGCGCGCACGGAATCGATCCCGAGGAGGTCAAGCGCGACCAGCGCGAACGGCTGCAGAACGCGATCGTCGAGCTGATCGCCGAACGTGGATACCAGGCCGTCCGGCATCCTCGACCTGACCAAGCTCGCGCGCGTCTCGCGCCCGACCTTCTACAGCCTGTACAACGACAAGGAAGAGCTGCTGCTCGCCGCCTACGACGAGATCGCACAGCGCACCGCGAAGACCGCGATCGAGGCCTACGCAGGTGCAGGGCACCCAGAACGAGCGCCTGGCGGGCGGCGATCCGCGCCTTCGCCGAGCTGGCGGCGGCCGCGCCGGAGGCGATGTCGCTGATGGTGCTGGGCGCCTTCGGCGCGGGACCGAAGGCGATCGAACGCCGCAACCACACACTGGAGGCGCTCGAGCAGAGCATCCGCGCAGCCGCGACGGCGATCCTCGCGCGATCGGGACAGACGGACGGGCCAAAGCGCGGGGAAGGCCGACGCGCGGAGGGCGGGACGATCTCACGGTGAAGGTGATCCTCGGCGGCATCCGCGAGGTGACCGCCGCGCGGCTGCGCCAGGGTCGCGCTCGACGAGCTGCCCGGGCTCGCCGACGAGCTCGCCAGCGTGGGCCGCCTGCTATCCGGTGAAGCTGCCCGCCGGCCTGCGTGTGTCCGCGCGCCGGCGCGCGATGCGACGGACGGGCGAGATCGGGGCGGAGCGAACGGGACGGACGGCGCAGGCGGACGGCTCTCCATCCGAGCGGGCGCTGCGCGCCGAAGGGCGCCTGCCGAGCGGGCGCCACGACCTGCCGCGCCAGTTCATCGTGAAAAACCAGCGCGAGCGAATCGTCGACGCGACCGCCGCGATCGTCGCCGAGAAGGGACTCGCCAACCTCACGATCCCGGAGATCGCCAAGCGCGCGAACGTCTCCCACCAGACCTTCTACGAGATGTACCCGACCAAGCACGACGCCTTCCTCGGGGCCCAGAAGGTCGGCATGCACCAGGCGCTGCTCGTGACGGCACAGGCCTACGAGGCGAACCAGGACGACTGGCCGCGGGGCGTCGCCGCCGGCCTGCACGCGCTGCTCGGCTACCTCGCCTCCGAGCCGGCCCACTCGCACCTGATCCTCGTCGACACGTTCGCCGCCAGCCCCGAGGCGATCGAGATCCGCGACACGAGCATCCACGCCTTCGCCGCCTATCTGCAACCGGGCTACCACACGCGCCGCAAGGAGCTCCGCAGGCGCCCGGCGTCGCGCCCGAGGCGATCGCCGGCGGCATCTGGCAGGTGCTCAACTACTACATCGAGGACGAGCGCACCGACGAGCTCCCCGTGCTCGCGCCGCAACTGATCTACGCCGCGCTCACGCCGTTCCTCGGGCCGCAGCAGACGCGGCCAAGGTCGGCGCGGCGCTAGCCGCGCCCGCGGGGCTAGACGCGGAGCCCAGATACTCAGCTCGATGCATCTTCCTCAGCGCTCAGCCGACCACTTCCCCTGGCCGTGGCGCGCGAGCTCCAGACGGGCGATCACGCCGCGGTGCACCTCGTCGGGACCGTCGGCCAGCCGCAGCGCGCGGGCCGTCGTCCAGGCGGCCCCCAGCGGCAGGTCGTCTGACTGAGGCCGGCGCCGCCGTGCAGCTGCATCGACATGTCCACGACCGCCTGGGCCATGTTCGGCACCGCGACCTTGATCTGCGACGACCGCCCCGAGCGCCTCGGGGGACTGCTTGTCGAGCAGCCACGCCGCGTGCAGCACCCGCAGGCGCGCCTGGTCGATCGCGATCCGCGCGTCGGCGATCCGCTCGCGATTGCCGCCGAGGTTCGCCAGCGGCTTGCCGAACGCCACGCGCTCGGTGGCGCGGCGGCAGGCGAGCTCCAGCGCCAGCTCGGCGAGGCCGATCAGGCGCATGCAGTGGTGCACGCGCCCGGGCCCAGGCGCGCCTGGGCGATCGCGAACGCCTGACCCGGGCCGCCGATGATCGCGCTCGCCGGCAGGCGCACGTCGGTGAAGGACACTTCGCCATGGCCGCCGGGCGCGTCGAGGAAGCCCATCGTCGAGAGCATCCGCTCGACCTTCACCCCCGGGGTGTCGAGCGGGACGAGCACCATCGAGTGCTGGTGGTAGCGATCGGCCTCGGGATCGGTCAGCCCCATGAAGATGATCACCTCGCAGTTGGGGTGCCCGATGCCCGTGCTCCACCACTTACGGCCGTTGACCACGACCTCATCGCCGTCGAGCGTCGCGGTCGCCTGCATGTTCGTCGCATCCGAGGAGGCGACCTCCGGCTCGGTCATGCAGAACGCCGAGCGGATCTCGCCCGGCGAGCAGCGGCGCCAGCCAGCGCTCGCGCTGCTCGGCGGAGCCGAAGTGCAGCAGCACCTCCATGTTGCCGCGTGTCCGGCGCGTTGCAGTTGAACACCTCGCTGGCGATCAACGAGCGGCCCATCCGCTCGGCCAGCGGCGCGTACTCGACGTTTGCCAGGCCAGCGCCGATGGGCTGGCCGGCGAGCTCCGCGCCCGGCGGCAGGAACAGGTTCCACAGGCCCTCCGCGCGGGCCTTCTGCTTGAGCTCCTCGATCACCGGCAGCACCACCCACGGGTCCGCGCGCGCGAGCAGCTCGCGGTGATAGGCCTCCTCGCGCGGCTCGATCTCGCGCTCCTGAAAGGCGCTCAGGCGCTCCAGGAGCTCCTGCGCGCGGGCGGAGTGCTCGAAGTCCATCGACGCTGCCTACTCGCACGTCGAGCACGAGCTTGCCGGTCGCGCGGCGCTCGTCGATCGCGCGCAGCGCGTCCGCGGCGCGCTCCAGCGGGAAAGCGCTCGCCGACGATCGGCCGCACGAACCCCTGCTCGATCAGACGCGTTGATCGCGGCGCCGATCTCGCGGTTGACCTGCGGGCGACTCATCACGTAGCCGCCCCAGCCGGCGCCGATGATCTCCGTGTTGCCGAGCAGCAGCCGGTTGACCTTGACCTCGGGGATCGAGCCGCCGGCGAAGCCCACGACGATCAGGCGACCAGCCTCGCGCAGCGAGCGCAGGCTGTCGGTGAACAGCGATCCGCCGACCGGGTCGAACACGACCTCCACGCCGCCGCCCGAGAGCTCCTTGGCCTCGTCCTTCCACGCACCAGTCGGAGCGCACGACGTGATCGGCGCCGGCCTGCAGCGCGACCTTCTCCTTGGCCTCACTCGAGACGACCGCGATCGTGCGCGCGCCCAGGCCCTTGGCGACCTGCAGCGCCGCGGTGCCCACGCCGCCGGCGGCGCCGTGGACGAGCACCGTCTCGCCCTCGCGCAACCGACCCGCGCAGGACGAGCGAGAAGTGGGCGGTGTGGTAGTTGAGGATCAGACCGGCGCCCTGCGCGAAATCGAGCTCATCGGGCAGCGCGAACGTGAGGAACGGCGGGGCAACCGCGGTCTGCGCGAACCCGCCGAGCGCACAGAACGCCGCCACCCGGTCGCCGGGCTTGACCGCCGCGCCAGGCGGCGCGCTGCGCACGATGCCGGCAACCTCTGAGCCGGGCACGAACGGCAGCGGCGGTTTGATCTGGTACTGCGCCACGAGTCTGCAGCAGCTCGGGGAACGCGACCCCCGCGGCGTGCACGTCGACAACCACGCCCTCGCCAGGACTCAGCATGTGCGTGGGCTCGGGCTCGGGGAGATCGACCAGCTCGAGCGCGCTGTCGGGGCCGGTCAGGTCGACGATCTGGATCGCTTTCATGCGGGACATCCTACGGTGCAGAGCTGAGGGTCCAGTTTCGCGCCAGAAGCTGCCGATGAGGGAGCCATGAGCAGCAGCGCCAAGTCCGCCAAGCAGGCTGGCTACCCGGAGCAAACCGCTCGCCGCCTGATTCCGTTCGTCGGCGCGTCGCTGCTGGCGTGGATCGCGGTGCCGATCGGCTCCTCGATGAACTGGGGGATGTATGCGGTATCGGCGGGACTGGCGATAATCGCCGGCGTGCTGGCGGGTAGTGCCGTTGCGAGGCGCCTTAGCGAAAGCGCAGAGAGGCGATCCCATCGCTGATCTTCCTGATTGCGGTCGCGCTGCTGCGCGACTCGGCCGGGGGCATCAACTCGGCCGTGGGGGCGCTGGCGCTGCTGCCGGTTTTCTACACCGCGCTGTACAGCAACCGCGCGCCAGCTGTGCACGGTCCTGGTCGGAATGGCGACGCGTGCTCCTGGCGCAGAACCTGCTCGTCGGGCCGCCCGCCTACCCGCACAGCCAGTATCGCGCCGGGCTGCTGTTCCTCGCCGTCAGCGCGATCATCGGCCTGACCACCCAGCGGCTGGTCGCCCAGGCACGTGTCCAAGCCGCCGAGGCCCAGCACCGCGAGCGCATGCTGGAGCAGATCGCCGAGGTCGTGCGCAACCTCTCCAACAGCTCGCGCGCACGCGATGAGGTGTGCGAAGCGGCCAAGACGATCAGCAACGCGAGCATGGCGATCCTGTATGAGCCAGTGAACGCTTCGGGCCTGCTGCGCTCGACCTCGAAAACGGGCCTGCAGACGCCGAGCGATCGAGATCGGTCCCGATGAGCGACTCCGGAGCACATGAGGCGTTTCGGTCCGGACGCTCGCTGCTCTATCGACGAGAGCAGCGAAGCCGAGTTCTTCAACAGCGAGATATGGGAGCTCTCCGGGCGACCCGCATCCGTTCTGTTCGAGCCCCTGCTCAGAGGCGGAGAGCCGGTCGGCGTGCTCGTCGTGGGCTGGCCCCAGGCGATCAGGGTCGGCGGTACGCGGGCAACCGCGATCGCGCTGCTGGCCCACGAGGTCGCTACCGTGATCGAACGCGCCGACATGCTCAGCCAGCTGACCGACATGGCGAGCACCGACGCGCTGACCGGACTGCCCAACCGCCGGGCGTGGGAGACAAGCCTGCAACAGGCGCTCGACGAGGATCAGAGCGTCGCGCTGGCGATGCTCGACTTCGACCACTTCAAGGAGTTCAACGACACCTACGGGCATCCGGCCGGCGATCGCCTGCTGCGCGAGACGGCCGCGGCTTGGCGCGAGGAGCTGCGTGCGGGAGACCTGGTCGCGCGCCTCGGCGGAGACGAGTTCGCGCTGCTGCTGCCTGACTGCAACGCGGCGAACGCCCTCGAGGTCGTCGAGCGGCTGCGCCTGCGGATACCCAGCGAACAGACCTGCTCAGCCGGGATCGCCACCCACGTGCCCGGAGCGACGCTCAGAGGCGTTGATGGCACAGGCCGACACCGCGCTGTACGAGGCGAAGACCGCGGGCCGCGACCGCGCCTGCCTGACCGCCTGAGAGAAGCGCGCGAGGGCGAGAGACGCGCTCAGCGGGGAGCGACGCAGGTAGGCGAGCACCGCGAGCACGCGGCGGTGGTCCTCGTCGCAGACGGGCAACTCGAGCTTGGCGAAGATGTTCGTGATGTGCTTCTCCACCGCCCCGGGCGTGACCACGAGGCTTTCGGCGATCGCCGTGTTCGAGCGGCCCTCGGCCATCAGCTCGAGCACCGAGCGCTCGCGCGCGGTCAGGCGGTCGAGGTCGATCCGCGAGGCGGCTGGCAGGCCGGGGAAACCGGACAGCCCGGGCATGGCACCCTCGCGCGGCCCCGCGTCCGCCGCGCCCAAGCCGGCGCCGAGCAGTCTCCTCACCGCCTCGCGGTCGAGCACGACGCCGTCGCGAGAAAGCCGACGCTGCGCGCCGATGAACGCGCGGAGCGCGCCGACGCGGGCTTTGGCGGCTGCCGTACGCTGTCGCAGCGCCCGCCCGCCGTTTGCGATCAGCACGCGGTCGTGCAGTGCGATCAGCGAGTAGGCGCTGCCGGCGGTAGCGAGGCCGAGCAGCGCCCACGCCGGCCAGAACGTGCGCGCGCCCGCAGCAGCCACGTGAGCAGCCAGGTCATCATCAGGATCACCGCCGCGACGCCGATCACGGCCCACACGCACGCGACCCTACGCGGCGCGCCCGCCGGTCGCCGCCACACCCAGCCCGCCGCGGAGTCGCACAGCACGATCACGACCAGCCCCAGCCAGGCCCATGCCGGCCAGAAGTACCCCTGCCCGGTCAGCGCCCAGATCGCCGCGAGCAGGACCGCCGTCAGGGCCGCCAGGCGGCGCACGAGCGAGCGGGCGTATTGACCCCAGACAGCCCGGCGGCCGGCCGCGGCATCCAGCGCCGCTGCGTAGCGGCGACGGGCGGGGCCGGATCAGACGGGTAGGAGGCCGGGGGAGCGGGCTGCTGGCTCACTCGACAATGGTCGCACTTCGCGGGAGCGGTGAGAGGAGACACCGCGGAGAACGCCGCAAACGCAGCGCGGAGCCTGCGCGACCCCTAACTCAGTCGATCAGAGCCTTGGCGGCCTGGCGGTCCGGGCTGATCCGCTGCACGTCCCAGACCAGGCCGAGGCGCTCGAGGCCGGAGATCGTCAGACCCGACAGGTCGACCTCGCGCTTGGCCATCCCGTGGAACGCTGAGGTGGGGAACGCATGGTGGTTGTTGTGCCAGGCCTCGCCGAACGACAGCGGCGCCAGCCAGGAGAGGTTGTGAGATTCGTCCTCGGTGGCGAAGCGGCGGTAGCCGAAGAAGTGGCAGAGCGAGTTGATCGAGTAGGTGACGTGGTGCAGGATGAAGATCCGGACCGCGCCCGCCCACAGCATCGCCTCCAGGCCGGCCGCGACGGTGCCGGCGATCAGCCAGCCGAGCCCGAACGGGATCGCCAGGCCGAGCAGCGACCAGAAGATGAACGTTTTGTCGACGAAGTTGACCACCGGATCGGCGATCAGGTCTGGCGCGAAGCGCTCGCGCGCGCCGCGCTGCTGATGGTCGAACAGCCAGCCGACGTGCGCGTGGCCGAGGCCGCGCAGCGCGCCCTTCCAGCCGCCGCCGTGATCGACGTGGGGGCTGTGCGGGTCGCCGAGGCGGTCGGAGTAGGCGTGGTGCTTGCGATGGTCGGCGACCCACGAGATCACCGGTCCCTCGATCGACATCGTGCCGAGCACCGCGAACAGCCCGCGCAGCGCCGGGGAGGTCTTGAAGCTGCGGTGCGTGAGCAGCCGGTGAAAGCCGACGGTCACGCCGAGGCCGATCGGGATGTAGAGGATGACCAAGAGCACGAGGTCGCGCAGGTGCAGCCCTTGTTCCACAGCTGCCAGCCGGCGAGCACGACGAGCGCCGGGCGGCACCACCGTGATCAGGCCGGTGATGAAGCGGTCGAGGTTCTCGAGCACCGGCTCCTGGATCTCCTCGGGGGTGGGGCCCCGCGCGCCGGGGCGGCAACGGGCGTCCTCGGTCGAGCGCGGGGGCTCGGGTGGTGCGGCAGGAGCCGCGACTGGTCCGGCGGTGGCGCTCATATGTAGATCTTGACGGACCGAGAGATCGCCGTCGCTGTGGCCGGCCACCGAGATCCGCACCGGCTGGCCCCCGAGTCCGGGGTGGGGATAACCCCCGAGGGCTCCCGAACGGACCATGGAGGCGGCTGAACGGGGCTGTCGCACAGAGCGCGGATCAAACGCTGCTCGGCTCGGTAGGGGCCCGGCTTGGGCCGGACCTTGCCGCCGGGGAAGGCGAGGCGCAGGATCGTGCGATGGACGGTGCCGAGCTGCTTGCTCAGCGGTCCGGTGTTGTAGGGCAGCCCGTAGCGGCGACAGATGTCGCGCACGCGCGGCGCGATCTCGGCGTAGCGGCTGGAGGGCATGTCGGGGTAGAGGTGGTGCTCGACCTGGAAGCTGAGGTTGCCCGCGAGCAGGTGAAACAGCGGGCCGCCGTCGATGTTCGCCGAGCCGAGCAGCTGTCGCACGTACCAGCCGCCGCGGGTCTCCTCCTCGACCTCCTCCTGGCTGAACGTGTACGTCTGGTCGGGGAAATGCCCGCAGAAGATGATCGAGTAGGCCCACACGTTGCGCACGATGTTCGCGGTGAAGTTGGCGGCGAGCGTCGACTTGAAGCGCGCTGCGCGCGGAGGACCGCCGGCACGATCCCCGCCGCCGGAGGCGAGCGCCGAGACGCCCGCAGAGCAGCAGCGGGAAGGCGATGTAGTCCTTCACGATCTGCTTGCGCGCCTTCACGCCGATCGCCTTCAGCTCCTCGCGCGACCTGTCTCCTTTGACTTCTCCCCGGCGTGGATCGCGTCGAAGTTGAGGTCGTGCACCGCCACGCCCCACTCGAAGAAGCCCATCAGCAGCAGGTTGTAGAGGGGCTGCAGCAGGTAGACCGGGTGCCATTTCTGATGCGGGTCGATCCGCATGATCTCGTAGCCCAGGTCGCGATCCTTGCCGCGGATGTTCGTGAACGTGTGGTGCTCGTAGTTGTGTGAGTGCCGCCACGCGTCGGCCGGCGAGGCGGTGTCCCAGTCCCAGTTCTGGGAGTTGATGTCGGGGTCGTTCATCCAGTCCCACTGCCCGTGCATCACGTTGTGACCGATCTCCATGTTCTCGAGGATCTTCGCCACCGACAGCGCCGCGGTGCCGCCGAGCCACAGCGGCTTGTAGCGCGAGCCGATCAGCATCGCGCGGGCGGCGAGCACCAGCTGGCGGTGCAGCTTGATCGTGGAGCGGATGTAGCGCGAGTCGCGGTCGCCGAGCTCGGCGTAAGACCTCGTCGTGGATCGCGTCGAACTCGCGGCCGAGCTCCTCGATCTGCTCGGGGGTGAGACGCGCCAGCGGGTTCTCGGGCTCGTCCTCGAAGCCCGCCTGCTCGCGCAGCTCGGCTGCGGCGTCTGCGCGCTCGTGGACCGCGATGCGGTGGCGGGCGCGATCTCGTGCACGCTGCGGCGGCGGGGCCCTCGATCTCGTTGAGTCTCGTCTCGCGGTCGGGCTTGGGCTGTCGATCTGGTTTCGGATTGCCATCTTTGGGTCCTCGGTGTTTCTGGGGAGTTTCTAGAGCTCGATCTCGACCGCGCCCTCGGGCGCGTTGATGCACGTGCGCAGCATTTCGCCCGCCTGGCCATGCACCCGGCCGGTGCGCAGGTCGCGAACCTGGCCCGGAGCGCAGCCGCCCGACGCAGGTGTGGCAGATGCCCATGCGACAGCCGTACGGCAGCTTCGCGCCGGCGTGCTCGCCGGCCACGAGGATCGGCTGCTCGCCGTCGCTGCTGGCCTCGACGCCGCTCGAGCAGAAGTGGATCGTGCCGCCCTCGCCGCGTTCGCCGTCGCCGACCGTGCGCGTCGGGCTGGAAGTGCTCGACGTGCAGCTTGGCCGGATCGCCGTCGCGCTGCCAGCGCTCGCTCAGCGTCTCCAGCAGCCCGGCGGGGCCGCAGAGGAACGTCTCACGCGCGCGCCAGTCGGGGCACAGCTCGTCCAGCTGCTCGGCGGTCAGGCGGCCCTGCGCGCCGGTCAGGCGCTCGTGCAGCCGGTAGCCCGGGATGCGCGGCGGCCAGCTCGCGCAGCTCGCGCCCGAAGATGACTTCCTCCTCGGTGCGCGCGCAGTGCACGTGCACGACATCCTGGAGCTTCCCCGCCCGCGCGATCGCGCGGAGCATGCTCATGATCGGCGTGATGCCGCTGCCGGCGCTGATGAACAGCAGCCGCCGGGGCAGCGGGTCGGGCAGCACGAACGTGCCTTCGACGCCGCCCAGCCGCACGATCGTTCCGGGGCGCACGCGCTTGAACAGGAACGGCGAGACCTTGCCGCCGTCGACGAGCTTCGGGGTGATCGAGATGCAGCCGTCGGGCGCGCTGCGGGGTCGGAGGTCAGCGAGTACGCGCGCCAGTGGTGCACGCCGTCGACCTCGATCCCCAGCCGCAGGTACTGCCCGGGCTTGTGCCCCGGCCATTCCCAGCCGGGCTTGATCAGCACCGTGGCGGCGTTCGGCGTCTCGCGCTCGATCCGCTCGATCCGCCGCGCAGCTCGCGCGTGGACCACAGCGGGTTGACCAGCTCGAGGTAGTCGTCGGGCAGCAGCGGCGAGGTGAACGAGCGGATCAGGCTCAGCACCCGTGCGCCGGCCTTCGGAGACACGTGCGGGACCGCGCCGCGCTCAGCCATTTGCGGCGTTGCCGACTGCGGTGGGTATGGATTGCTGATCAGATCACGCATGACGACCTGAAGTCAATGATACCTCAAATGAGGTTACATGGATAGTGGTATCCTTGTCTGGAGATGGCAGCGACAAATACCCGCAAAGTACGGCACCCAAGAGCCCGACGAAGACCGACAAGGCACAGATACCCGAAGGGGCCGCGGCGACGCAGCTCCCCCGCCGCCGATCTGACGATCGAGCAGCTCGCGGCCGAGGTGGGCATGTCGGTGCGGAACATCCGCAACCACCACACCCGCGGCCTGCTGCCCGCGCCCGAGGTGCGTGCGCGCGTCGGCTACTACGGCGCCGAGCACGTCGCGCGGCTGCGGCTGATCCTCGACCTGCAGGCCGACGGCTTCAACCTCGCCGCGATCGAGCGGCTGCTGAGCGGCTCGGACGGGCTGGCCGAGCGGCTGCTCGGACTGCGCCACGCCGTGACCACGCCGTTCGAGGCCGAGACCCCCGAAGTCGTCACCGCCGAGGACCTCGCGAAGCGCTTCGGCGAGGTCAGCCAGAAGGACGTCGAGCGCGTGCGCAAGCTGAAGCTGCTCGTGCCGCTCGGCGACGACCGCTTCGAAGTTCCCAGCCCGGCGCTGCTGCGCGCCGCCGAAGAGGTCGTCGCGCTCGGCATCTCCCTACACGCGGCGCTTGGCTCTGATGGAGCGCGTCAGCCGCGACTGCGAGTCGATCTCGCGGGCGTTCGCGAAGCTGTTCCTGAAGGAGCTGTGGGATCCCTTCGAGCAGGCCGGCCAGCCGGACGAGCGCTGGGACGAGGTGATCGAGGCCGTCGGCGCGCTGCGCCCGCTCGCCTCCGAGGCGCTGCTGGCGGTGTTCAAGCAGCGCATGACGCACCCAGCTGGAGGGGGCCTTCGGCAAGGTGCTCGAGCACCAGGCCAAGCGCACTCCTAGGCGGCGAAGCGACGAGCTCGCGGCCTCGGCAGGCAGGCCCGCCGGCGCCAGGAGCGGCTGCGCGGGCGGCTGCGGACGAGCGTTCCCGTTGCGCGGGGAGAACGTCACGTTGCGGCGCGTCACCCGCTCGGCGCTGGCGCTCGCGGGGCTCAGCACGCGGCGCCGCAGGACCGTCTCGAGCACGACCCGCATCTCCATTTCGGCGAACGCCGCACCGAGGCAGCGGCGGATGCCGCCGCCGAACGGGATCCAGCCGTAGGTCGTGGGCGACCTCCTCGAGGAAGCGCTCGGGGCGAAACGCGTAGGGCTCGGGGTAGAGGTCGGCGCGGGTGTGCGTCAGCCAGATCGCCGGCGTCACGTCGGTCCCGGCCGGCAGGCTCAGGCCGTCGACGTTCAGATCCGACGCGAGCCGCCGGCCCGCGAGCGGGACGACCGGGCGCAGGCGCAGCGACTCGGAGATCACCGCGCGCAGGTAGGTGTCCTCCTCACCCGCGTCGACCTCGGCCGTCAGCCGGGCGAGCGTCGCGGGGTTGCGCAGCAGCAGATCGAACGTCCAGGCGAGCGCCGTCGCGGTCGTCTCGTGACCGGCGAGCAGCAGCGTGACCAGCTGGTCGCGCACCTCGCGATCGCTCATCTCGCTGCCGTCCTCGAAGCGCGCGGCGACGAGCAGCGAGAGGATGTCCTCGCGCGTCGGCGGTGGGCGGGATCCGGATCGGCGCGACGCTCGGCGATCTCCGCGAGCAGCAGCTCGTCGATCTCCGCGCAGCAGCTCGCGCAGGCCCGCGAGCGGATCGCCACGGCCAAGGCGGCGCGAGAGCAGCACGCGGAACTGCAGGGCCGGCGAGGCCGTGTCGCCCAGCAGCGACGGCAGCCGCTCGTGCAGGCGCGCGTCGCGCGCCGGGTCGGTGACGCCGAACACCGCCTTCAGGATCACCTCGAGCGTGATCGCCTGCATCCGCGGGTGCAGCGCGAACGGGCGCTCCCGTGCCGACCAGCTGTCGATCTCGCGCTCGGTCACCTCCCGGACCGTCGCCTCGTAGGAGCGCATCCGCTCGCCGTGGAACGGCGGCAGCATCAGCTTGCGCCGCGCGAGGTGCTCCTTGCCCTCGAGCAGCAGCACCGAGCCCGGGCCCATCACCGGCAGCAGCGCGACGCTGCGCCCCGGCGGCAGCCCGTGCTCGTGCGCGGTGTACAGCGCCCGGATCGCCTCGGGATCGGAGAGCATCACCATCGGCCGCTCGAAGCCGAGGAAGTTGCACGCTGAACGCATCGCCGAAGCGCCGCCGGCAGGACTCCATGAAGGCGATCGGGCGCAGCAGCCAGCGAGCGGTCTGGATCGCGGGGGCCTCGGTGGGGCCGGGAGGGAAGCGCGCTCACACGCACAGCGTGACACACCGCTCGTGTGTCACCGCGCGCATCATGCATCCGGTCTGGTGGGAGTACAGCCCGGTGAGCAGCACCCCGCGCGAAGGCGTGCAGTCGCTGGAGGCGGGTGTAGTGACGTTCGAAGCTGACCGACTTGCGGCGCAGCGCGGCCAGGTTGGGGAGCAGCGTGTCGAGCCCCTGGCAGGAGGCACCCAGGCCGGCGCGCGGAGGTGGTCGACGAGCACGACGAGGATGTTCGGCGCGCGGCGGGCCGGGGACGAGCGGCGCGCTCCGCGCGGTCCTCTGGCCCGCGCCGCTGTGGGGGCGCCCGCGGCGGCCAAGGCAAGCGAGGAGCCAGCGAGCAGCCCGCGCTTGATGAACGTGCGGCGGTCGCTGCCGGCGAATCGATCTGGCATCTCTATAGAACCGCCAACCACCGGGATCGCCCGGCAGAGCGGTGCAGCGAGATTATGCGTCGCGAAGGGCGCCCCCGAGGCGAGTTGGTCTCCCGGCGAAGAACGCCGTGCGATCGTTCCTCGATCGAGGGCCCGGGCACGCCAGCGACGAAGGACGCTGAGCTGGGCCGACGCGGCGTGCATGAGTGAAACCAATCATCCCTATTTGCTGAATCCGTCCTACGATCCATGAATGGCGATGACGTCGACTCACCGGGACCCTGCGTCGAGCGGGCATGCTCGCAAGCGTGTCCTGCTGGGCATCGGAGGGACGCTGATCCTGATCGTCGTATTGCTGGCCGTTGCGGCGCTGGTGTTCTCGGGAGTGACGCTGGCGGGTGACTCGAGCGCGCTCGCACGGGTGACGGTGGCGCCGTTGGGTGGAAGCATCGAGCACGTCGAGGCGTTTGGGCCCGACGGTCGGAGGATCCCGATCACAATTCGGGGTGGGCGCCTGACTCCGCAGAAGCGACTGACACCCGGCGAGCAGGTGTCGGTGGATGTGGAGGTTCGCCGGCCGGGATGGCTCGGCTGGGCGTTGGGCAGCAAGCGCAACGAGCAACTGACGCTGCGCGCCCCAGTTGCGCATGTGACGGAGCGGTGGATGACCGTGCCCACAGGCTCGGAGGTCCGTGTGAGCTTCGACAGGCCGGTGAGCTCGGTCGCCTACGGGAGCACGAGTGGTGTGAGCGATCACACGTTGAGCCGCGCGACGAGCTCGATCTCGCTCGGGACACAGGCCGAAACGGGCGCCACGGAGATCGCCGCCGCGGCACGCCCGTGGGAGAGCCTCGGCCGTCCCACGGAGGTGAGCTGGTTTCCACCATCGCATGCTCCGGTGATGGTCTCGATTCCCGCTTCAGGCGCGCGCATCGCTCCCGCGACGCCGATCCACCTGACGTTCTCAAAGCCCGTGAGCGAGGTGCTGGGCGCAAAGCGCCCACTGCTCTCGCCCAGCACGCCGGGGCGCTGGCAGGAGAGCGACAGCCACACCCTCGTATTCATACCCTCGGGCCTGGGAGCCGCGCTCGGCTCCCAGCTGCGCGTCCAACTCCCGCGTGAGGTCGCGGTGACGGCAGGCACGGGGCACGGCCTGCACAGCACCAACCAGATCGAATGGACCGTGCCCGCGGGCTCGACGCTGCGCTTGCAGCAGCTGCTCGCCGAAGCCGGCTACCTGCCGGTCGATTGGCACTCGGCGAGCAGACGCCGTGGCGCGCACACTCGGCGCCGAGGCACAGGCGGCCGTCGATCCGCCGAGTGGCAGCTTCAGCTGGCGCTATCCAAACACGCCGCACCAGCTGCAGGCAATGTGGACGCCGGGCGAGGCTAACGTGATCACCAAGGGCGCGGTGATGAAGTTCGAGAATGAAAACAACATCACGGTCGACGGGCTTGCCGGAGCGGCCGTGTGGCACGAGCTGCTCAGCGACGCAATCGCCGGCAAGCACCTGAGCAGCGGCTACAGCTACGTGTACGTACACCGCGAAGTTCCCGAGACGATGACGCTCTGGCACGACGGCCAGACGGTCCTGAGCTCGCCCGCGAACACGGGCATCTCCGGGGCCGAAACAGAACTCGGGACGTTCCCGGTGTTCGAGCACCTGCCCGAAACGACGATGAGCGGCACGAACCCCGACGGCTCGCACTACAAAGATCCCGGGATCAAATGGGTCAGCTACTTCAACGGCGGCGACGCGCTGCACAACTTCAACCGCTCGTCATTCGGCAGCCCGCAGAGCCTCGGCTGCGTCGAGCTGCCGCTCGCGGCCTCGGCGGAGATCTACCCCTATACGCCGATCGGCACGCTCGTCACGGTCGAAGCCTGAGCCTGGGTCGAACCTGAGCCTGGGTCGGTCTCGAGGAGCGTGATGGCGCGGCAGCTCAGCAGAGTCAACACGACGGGGATAAACAACGGGAACGACGGGACTCGAACCCGCGACCTCCGCCGTGACAGGGCGGCGCTCTAACCAACTGAGCTACGTCCCCGCGTGTATGCGCCGGAGCCAGATCGAGCACTCCGCGCTCCTGCAGTATGCCAAGGCTTCGCGCTGACCGGCCTTTCCGCTGGACATTGCCGGCTCGCGGTGACCAGTGTGCCGGCTTCCCAGTGACCAACGTTGACGGCGTCGCGGCGACCAGCGTGCCCGCTTGCGGTGACCAGCGGTCCCGGCGTCGAGCGCGGAGGGATCTCCACAACGATCCCGGGCGTCGAGCGCGGAGGGATCTCCACGCACAAAACTGGCCAGGCAGCCAGCGTTGCTATAGGCTCCGCTCGTGGCGCTTGTCGGCCCCCCTCCGCTGCTGGACACCAACCCGTTCGCCGCGGTGCTCGGCGACCTGCGCGAGGAGCGCTCGGCGAGCGTGCCGTTCCCGCCCGGGGAAACCCGCTTCTCGCTGCCTCGCACGCGGCGCTTCGCCGATGACCCGCTGCCTCTGTTGCTCGAGGCCTACGAGCGCTTCGGGCCGATCTTCACGTTGCGCCTATTCCACTCCAACGTCGTCTTCATGCTGGGGCCCGAGGCCAACCACTACATCACGGTCTCCCACGCCGCCAACTTCACCTGGCGTGAATCGCATTTCCGCGACCTGATCGGCCTGATGGGCGACGGCCTGCTGACAATCGACGGCGAGTTCCACCGGCGCTCGCGCATGGCGATGCTCCCCGGCTTTCACCGCGAGCGGATCGCCGCCTCGGTCGACGTGATGGTCGACGAGAGCACCAGGGCGCTCGACCGGCTCAACCCCGGCGAGCGGATCGACCTCTACGCATGGACCCGGCGGCTCGCTCTGCGGATCGCGATGCGCGCGCTGTTCGGGCTCGATCCCGATGGCGGCAGCGCACACTCCCTCGACGCCGCCGGTCTGTTCGAGCAGGCCCTCTCCTTTTTCTCCTCCGACTACGCCCTGCGCATGCTGCGCGGTCCGTACACGCCATGGGCGCGCCTGCAGCAGGCCGCGCGATCGCTCGATCGGCTGATCTACTCGGAGATCTCCTCGCGTCGCGCGTCAGGCGAGCGCGGTGAGGACATTCTCTCGCTGCTACTCGACGCCCACGACGAAGACGGCAACACGCTCACCGACCTGCAGATCCGCGACGAGGTGATGACGCTGATGTTCGCCGGCCACGACACGACAACCTCAACCGTCGCCTTCATGTTCTACGAGCTCGCCCACCATCCCGAGATCGTCGCGCGGCTGGTCGCCGAGCAGGACGCTCAGCTCTCAGGCGGCCGGCCGAGCGCCGCTCAGCTGATGTCAGGTGAGCTGGCCGAGCTGGAGATGGTGTTCGACGAGACGCTGCGCAAGTACCCACCCGCCTGGGTCGGGCCACGGCGTTCGATCGAGCCGTTCGAGTTCGCCGGTCACAGCGTCCCCGGCCGGGCCTTCGTCAACTACTCCTCCTGGGCGTCGCACAATCTGCCCGAAGTGTTCGCCGACCCCGAGGAGTTCCGTCCCGAGCGGTTCACACCGGAGGCGAAGGCAGCCCTGCCGAAGGGCGCCTATGTCCCGTTCGGCGGCGGCTCGCGCACATGCATCGGGATGCGCTTCGGGCAGCTCGAGGTCCGCACGATCGCCACGCTCCTGCTGGCCCGCTTCACGCTCTCCGTCCCCGAGGACTTCAAGCTGAAGATCCGCCAGATGCCGACGATCAGCCCGAAGGAGGGCCTGCCGGTGATCGTGCGCGAGCGCGCCTAGCGCAGGCGCGTGGGCGCCTACGCGCGCTGGATGTGTGGGCGCGCGGGACGCGTGGGCGCCTAAGAGGAGCGCGCCCCCACGTGGGTTCTCAGCGCAGGCGCGCGTGTATCGCCAGCCGGTAGCCCGGCAGCGCGCCGGGTGCTTGCCCGCCGGGCGCTTGCGTCGCGGTCGCGCTGATGCCTTCGACATACACGTGTGGGTTGTCGAGGAGCGTCAGCTGCAGCCCTTCCAGCAAAAAGCCCAGCGGGCGCACGACCAGCTTGCCTTCCTGCGCGCGGGCCACCGCGTCGATCGACGCACGCACGCCGAACAGCCCGCCGGTGGCGCTCACCTCCACCTGTCCGTCATGGCTGCTGAGGAGTTGCACTTCTATCCCTTTCCCCAAAGTCGCCAATGCTTTCCCCACGTCCGCATGTGTCGTCGACGCCTGTGCCACAAGGGCATCCCCATGCTTTTGGAAGCTCGCATCCTGCAGCCGCAGCGGGCCCTCCTCGACGTTTTCAGCCGTCAGACTCATGCTCTCGACGCCGCGCGCTTGGACGAGCAATTTCGCCGTCTGTGCCGGGCTCATCTGGAGACTTCCCGCCGTCACCCGCACCGAGTCCGCGTGTCCCCACAACAGCTTTATGGCAGGCCATGCCTTCACGATGACGTGCTTCACGGTCCCGTACTTCCCGACGCGTGAGCGCACCCTGCTGGCGGCCATCCCCGGCAGGAAGAGCTGGGCCAAGACCAGCACCAGCACGATCGCTGCCATCAACCCCACGGCAATTCGGCCAGCTCTGCTCACCGGCATAGCTTCGCAGGCTCGCTAGCCTTCAGGTCCCCTCAGCGGAGGGCGCGTAGCTCAGTTGGCCAGAGCACCTCGTTTACACCGAGGGGGTCGCCCGTTCGAGTCGGGCCGCGCCCATCTTCCATGACAGACACCCCCGTACGCATCGCCGTGATCGGCTCCGGTCCCGCCGGCTTCTACACCGCCGGGCACCTGCTCAAGGGCGGGGCGGGCGGGCAGGCGGCGGGCGGGCGGGCAGCGGGTGGGCAGGCGGCGGGCGGCCATAGGGCGGGTGGGCAGTCCATCGATTTCGAGGTCGACATGTTCGAGCGACTGCCCACGCCCTGGGGACTCGTGCGCTCCGGCGTGGCGCCTGATCACCCGAAGATCAAGTCGGTCACACGCGTCTACGAGAAGACCGCGGCGCACCCGCGCTTTCGCTTCTTTGGGAACGTCACCTTCGGCGAGCACATATCGCGTGAGGAGCTGCTCGAGCACTACCACGCGATCGTCTACGCGACCGGCACGCCCGTGGACCGGCCGCTGGGCATCCCCGGCGAAGAGCTGCCCGGCTCGCACGCGGCCACCGAGTTCGTCGGCTTCTACAACGGCCACCCCGACCACACGGACCTCGAGGTCGACCTGCGCTGCGCCGAGCGCGCCGTGGTGATCGGCAACGGCAACGTCGCGATCGACGTCGCCCGGATGCTCGTGCTCGCTCCCGCCGAGCTCACCCCTACGGACACGGCCGACCATGCGCTGCAGGTGCTAGGCGAAAGTCGCGTATCGGAGGTCGTGATCGTCGGTCGTCGCGGACCCGCGCAGGCGGCCTTCACCAACCCGGAGCTGCTCGAGCTAGGCGAGCTGAGCGACGCCGACGTGATCGTCGATGCGGCGGAACTCGACCGCGCGCTCGCGGTCCACGACGCAGAGGCCGAAGAGAACATCACCTCGCGGCGAAACGTCGAGATCCTGCGCTCCTATGCGGAGCGCCCTCCGGCGGGCCGGGCCAAGCGCATCGTCCTGCGCTTCCTGCTCTCCCCCACCGCGCTGATGCCCGGCGATGACGGCCGCCTCGGGGCGGTGGAGCTGGCCCACAACGAGCTCATCGTAGATCAAACGGATCCCGCCCACCCGCAGCTACGCGCCCAGGCCAGCGGCGAGCGCGAGAGGATCCCGGCGGGCCTCGTGTTCCGGGCGATCGGCTACCGTGGCATCCCCCTGCCCGGCGTCCCCTTCGACGGCCGCCGCGGGGTGATCCCGAACGACGGCGGCCGAGTGCTCGACGCCCCAGGCGGTGAGGGATCGGAGATCGGCCAGCGGCGCGGCGAGTACGCCGTCGGCTGGATCAAGCGCGGGCCCTCGGGCGTGATCGGCACGAACAAGAAGGACGCTCAGGAGACCGTCGATGCGATCTTCGCCGACGCGTCCGGGCAGGGGGACGGGGACGGCCTGAACGTCCCCGCCTCTCCTGACGGGGCGGCGATCGAGGAGCTGCTGCGCGAGCGCCAGCCCGAGCTCGTCAGCTACGACGGCTGGTCCTCGATCGACCGCCACGAGCGCGCGCTCGGCGAAGCCACCGGCCGTCCGCGGGTAAAGCTCACGCGGATCGAGGAGATGCTGCGCGTGGCGGGGGGCGAATAACTGCCTGGTGGCATGAGCACCCTCTCATGACCATCCGCGCGAAGCGCACTCATGGCAGACTGTCGCCCGCGAGCCCCGTTAGCTCATCTGGTAGAGCGCCGGACTTTTAATCCGGTGGGGCGGGTTCGAGTCCCGCACGGGGCATTGCAGTACTTGCGCCGGCGGCAGTCTCGGGAGCTGCGCACGGCGATCGGCAAGCCGGTTTACTCACGGCATGGCCCGGGCGAAGCTGATGCTGCTGATCGCGCCCATCGCGGCCGGTTTGACGCTCGCCTGGAGCCCAGCGATCGAGGCCGGAACCGGGACGAGCCGTGCGCAGCCGTCCCTGGCGCCAGCCGCGCGAGCGGCTGGCGCGGCGGGTCCATCCGCGCAACCGGTCACCGTGGAAATCGACCCATACGATCCCGGACCGCCGGTGCCCCAGCAATTTCTGGGGCTCTCCTTCGAGGCCGTGGCGATCAGCCAAATCGCCCGGTACACCGACCGTGGCGACCTGGTGAGGCTGCTGCGCTCGCTGGGTCCGGGGGTGCTGCGCTTCGGTGGCATCACGGCGGATGAGAACGTCGCCTGGACCGACGCCGCCACGCCACGGCCGGAATGGGCCTCGAACACGATCGGGCCCGAACAGATGAACGCGCTCGGCGTGCTCGCCCGGCGCAGCGGCTGGAGCGTTCTGCTGACGGTCGGGTTGGCCCACTTTGAACCGATCGCCGCGGCACGCGAGGTGGCTGCCGCGCACCGCGCGCTCGGTCCCTATCTCGCCGGAGTCGAGATCGGCAACGAGCCCAACGCCTACGGCAGCCACGGCTTTCGCGGACTGCCCTGGATCGCCCAGGGCTACGTGGAAGAGGTGGGGGAATACCGCGAGGCGATCGCAGCGCTCAGCCCGGGCGTGCGGATCGCCGGTCCCGATGTGTCCGGCTCGGGCGCCTTCGCCGAATGGGGAGGAGAGGAGGCGCTGGCACAGATACCCGCCCTGCTGACCGGCCACCACTACCCGCTCGGCTGCGCACAGACGCCGGCGCCCTCGATCGAAGGGCTGCTGAGCGCCGTCACACGCGAACGTGAGGCGCGCTCGCTTGCGACATACCTGGCGGTGGCGCACGCGAGCAACATCCCACTGCGGATCGACGAGACCAATACCGTCTCCTGCGGCGGCGTGGCGGGAGTCAGCGACACGTTCGCCTCGGCGCTGTGGGCGACCGGCTACATCACGCAGGTGATGGCGGCGGGGGTAGCGGGCATCAATCTCCAAGGCAACCCGACAAATTGCGCCGGCTATACGCCGCTCTGCGCGCCCAATCCGGCGGCGCTCACGGCAGGGAGACTGCGCGCCCAGCCGGAGTGGTACGCGCTGCTGTTGAGCAGATCGCTGGTCGGCGACCGGCCGCTACCGACAACAATCTCAGCCGAAGGCTCGGCCAGCGAAAGCTCGCCCAGCGAAAGCGCGCCGACAGCAAGCACACCCAGCGCGCCGACAGAAACCACACCTACGGAAAGCTCACCTGCCAAAAGCTCACCCAACCTCGTGGCGGCTTCCTTCGCCGGGCCCGGGCACAGCTTGAAGGTGGTGCTCGTGGACGATGAGCCACAAGGCACGAATCCGCTGGAGTTGTACCTCGAGGTGGGCGCCGGCCTGGGCGGCGCAGAAATCCTCCGCCTGACGGCGCCCTCGCCGAGCGCCACCGGCGGGGTACTGCTAGCCGACCGCGCGGTCGCCGCCAACGGCTCCTGGAGCGCCCCCGCCGGGACGCCGAGCGTTGCAACGCATGCGGGGACGCTCGCGCTGGCGATGCCGCCGAGCAGCGCGGCGCTCGTCACCGTGAGCCCGAAAGCTGAGCTCCCATCGCGACCAAAACGTGCGGGGCGCAGGCGTCGTACGGTAGGCATCAGATGAGCGAGCACCATCGCATCGTGATCGTCGGCAGCGGCTTTGCCGGCCTGGGCACCGCGATCCGGCTCAAAGAACGCGGCGAGCAGCACTTCGTGCTGCTCGAGCGGGCCGCTCGACTCGGCGGGACATGGCGGGAGAACAGCTACCCGGGGTGCGCCTGCGACGTGCCCTCGCACCTGTACTCGTTTTCCTTTGCGCTGAACCCCGACTGGACGCGCCTGTGCTCGCCGCAGGCTGAGATCCAGGCCTACCTCGAGCGGGTCGCCGATGAACACGGCATCCCGCCGCACATCCGCTTCGGCCACGAGATGCTGGAGTCCGCCTGGAGCGAGGAGCGGGGCCTGTGGGAGATCCACACCTCGGGCGGAGAGTTCACTGCCGAGATCCTGATCAGCGGCATGGGCGGCCTCAGCGAGCCCGCCCTGCCGGAGCTCGAGGGCCTGGAGGCCTTCCAGGGGACCAGCTTCCACTCGGCGCAATGGGATCACGAGCACAACCTCGCCGGTGAGCGGGTGGCGGTGATCGGCACCGGCGCATCGGCCGTCCAGTTCATTCCCGAGATCCAGCCGGAAGTGGGCGAGCTGCAGGTCTACCAGCGGACCGCGCCATGGATCGTGCCGCGTCGCAATGCCGAGATCAACCCGCGTGCGCGAGCTCTGTTCAAGCGCTTGCCGCCCGCGATGAAGCTGCTGCGCGGCGTGCTGTACTGGAGCGCCGAGCTGCTCGTGCTCGGCCTGGCCAAGGAGCCGCGCCTGATGCGGATCCTGGAGCGCGTCGCCGAGAAGAACCTCGAGCGTCAGGTTCCCGACGCGGCGCTGCGCGCCAAGCTCAAGCCGAGCTACCGCCTGGGCTGCAAGCGCATCCTGTTCACAGACTGCTACCTACCGGCACTGACCAAGCCGAACGTCGAGGTCGTTAGCTCTCCCATTCGCGAGGTAAGGGCCCACTCGATCCTCACCGAGGACGGTAGCGAGCACGAGGTCGACACGATCATCTTCGGCACAGGCTTCCACGTCACCGATCAGCCGCTGATCGACCGCGTACGCGGTAAGGATGGGCGCCTGCTGGCCGAGCATTGGAACGGGACGATGGCGGCGTTCAACGGCACCACAGTCACAGGCTTTCCCAACCTGTTCATCCTGCTCGGTCCGTACACCGGCCTGGGTCACACCTCGATCGTGATCATGATCGAGGCCCAGATCGAGTACGTGATGAAGGCGCTGGATGCGCTCGAGGAGCACCGAATGGCCGCGGTCGACGTGCGCCCAGAGGCACAGCGGGCCTTCGTGGCAGAGATGAACCGCAGGGCCCAAGGAACGGTCTGGACCGCGGGCGGATGTCAGAGCTGGTACCTGGACGCCCACGGCAACGCCTCGACGATCTGGCCCGACTTCACCTTCCGCTTCCGCGCGCGAACCAAGCGGTTCGATATCGGTGACTATGACCTGCTGCCGCATGTCGCGTCCGGCGGCGACCGGCGAACCGTGGCCACCGCCACGCGACCGCGACCACCGATCCGACCCCGCCAACGACAAGCGAAGAGGCCCTAGCCAGATGAGCCGTAAGTCCATGACCCGCAAGACATGAGCCGCAAGTCCATGAGTCGCAAGAGCGCCACACCTTTTGACGTCAACGGCCGCACCGTGTTCATCACGGGCGCCGCCCGCGGGATCGGCGCGGAGACCGCCCGGCGCCTGCACGCGAAGGGCGCCAATGTGGCACTCGTCGGCCTGGAGCCCGAGCGCCTGGAGGAGCTCGCGGCCCAGCTCGGCGACCGTGCCGTGAGCTTCGAGGTCGACGTCACCGACTACGACGCGCTCCAGCGCGCGGTGCGCGGGACGATCGCGCGCTTCGGCGCCCTCGACGTCGCGATCGCCAACGCGGGCGTCCAGTTCAACGGCGCGCTGGCCACCGCGCCGATCGAGCACGTCGAGCGCACGCTGGCGGTCAACCTGCTCGGCGTGTGGCGCACCGATCGCGCCGTGATCGAGCAGATCATGGCCCGGCGTGGCTATCTGTTGAACATCTCCTCCCTGTCGGCGATCACCCACGCGCCGCTGCTCGGCGCCTACTCAACCGCTAAGGCGGGAGTCGAGGCTTTGAGCGACGCGCTACGCCTGGAGAGCATCCCGTCGGGCGCGCGCGTGGGCTGCGCTTACTTCGGCTTCATCGACACCGACCTCGTGCGCGGCGGCTTCGCCGGGCCAGCGGGGCAAGCAGCCCGCAGTCAGATGCCGGGCTTCATCAGCAAGCCCGCCCCGCTCGTCAAGGCGATCGACGCAATCGAGGACGGGATCGAACGCCGCGCCGCGCGGATCTGGGCCCCGCGCTGGCTCGGCCCGATGCTGCTGCTGCGCGGGATCGTGCAGCCGATCATGGAGCTAGGAGTCGGACGGGATCCCGGACCGCTCGCCGAGAGCATGCGCCTAGCCGAGCCGAGCACCGGCGATGTTCCGGAGCCGGACCCCCTGCTCGGAGTCGCCGCCGTGGCGATCAAGCCAACCCCCTAGCCACACCGAGAACCCCAGCGGAACATCGGCTCCGCCGGGGTCTTCTCAGTCAGTCATCAGTCGGCGGTCACGATGCCTTCGTGTCGGAGGCCGCCTCAGGATCGCCGTCGGCGAGGATCCGATAGAGGTCTCTCCTCGTCGTCGTGAGCACCTTGCGGGCCTCGCCCATCTGCGCCTCGCTGCCGGTCTTCACCACCTGCGTGAAAGCGGACGCGACCTCGCGGATCAGCTTGCCCAACTCGTGCGCCTGGTCTGAGACCTCGCCGCTCATCTGCTCCCACGGCGCCGGCTTGTCCTTGTCGCGCTCCGCTACGTACTCACGCCCCGCGTCGGTCAGCTTGAACAGCTTGCGTCCGTCAGATTCCTGCAAACTGATCAGCCCCTCGTCCTCGAGTTGCTGGAGCGCGGGATAGACCGAGCCCGGGCTTGGGCGCCAGACGCCGTCCGAGCGCTCCTCGATCTCCTGCATGATCTGGTAGCCGTTGCGCGGCTCCTCCGCCAGCAGCAACAGCGCCGCCGTGCGGATGTCACCACGCCGTGCCTTGCGGCCACGTCCGCGCGGGCCCCCGAAAGCACCGGGCCCGCCCGCCCCGAAGGCCCCGAACGGGCCGCCGCCGTGCCGGTGGCGATGTGCACCGTGCCGGCCGGGCCCACCGTGACGGCCATGGCCCTCCTCGTCGCCCGGATCTCCGCCGAGGCCGCCTCTACCGCCCGGACGGCCTCTACCGGCGCTCATCGCGTGCAAGATGGCATGGAGGTCGAACCGACTGCCCGGATAGCAGCGTCCCTCTCCTGTTGTGTTGACAGCATTCGCAAACATGTCTTTCTCCTATCGTGAACTATCAAAGTACGCTCACGATATATCGTTATCTATATTCTGTCAAGTCCTCCCCTCATCAGGTGGGCCTTCTAAGGGAGCGGAGACGAGAGCGCTAGTGCCTGAAGTGGCGCTTGCCGGTTGCCACCATCGCGATGCCCGCCTGCTCGGCGGCGGCGATGACGTCGGGGTCGCGGATCGAGCCGCCCGGCTGGATGATCGCGGTGACGCCCGCCTGGATCGCCAGCGCGGGACCGTCGGCGAAGGGAAAGAACGCGTCGGAGGCGAGCGACGCGCCGGCCAGGAGATCGGTGCCCGCCCGCTCCTGGTTGGCCTGGGCCTTCTCGACCGCGATCCGCACCGAGTCGACCCGGCTCATCTGCCCCGCGCCGATTCCGATCGTCGCGCCGCCGGCGGCGAGCACGATCGCGTTGGAGCGCACGTGCCGGCAGACCTTCCAGGCGAACAGCAGGTCCTCCCACTGGGCCTCGCTCGGTTGCCTCTCGGTCATCGCGCGCATCTCGCCGCGTCCCTCGGTGACCGTGTCGCGGTCCTGGACGAGCAGTCCACCGAGGACAGGCTTGATCTCGACCTCGCCGCTTGGCTCGGGCCAGTCAGCCAGCTCCAGCAGCCGCACATTTTTTTTCCCGCTCAACACATCCAAAGCGTCATCGTCATAGCCCGGCGCGAACAGGACCTCGATGAACTGCCCGTTCATGCGCTCGGCAGCGGCGCGATCGACCCGGCGATTGACGGCGATCACGCCACCGTAGGCGCTTTCGGGGTCACAGGCGAAGGCGCGCTCGTAGGCCACGAGGACGCTCTCGCCGAGCGCGCATCCACATGGGTTGTTGTGCTTGAGGATCGCGCAGGCCGGGCCGTCGAAGGCCTCGACCAGCTCGCGTGCTGAGCTCAGGTCGAGCAGGTTGTTGAACGACAGCTCCTTGCCATGTAGTTGCTCCACGCCCTCCAGCAGGTGCGTCGGAGACCCCACGCGCGCATAGAAGGCGGCGCTCTGGTGGGGGTTCTCGCCGTAGCGCAGATCGCTCACCTTCTCGTATGCATCGCTCCAGGCCGCAGGAAAGCCCTCGTAGGTGCGCTGCGGCAAACCACGTCGAGATCGACGCGTCGTAGCGGGCCGTACAGGCGAAGGCCTTTGCCGCGAGCTGTTTACGCCGCTGCAGCGACAGACGCCCATCGGACTCCCGCAGCTCGCCCAGGAGATCCCGATAGTCCTCGGGATCGACGACCACAGCGGCGAACGCCTGGTTCTTCGCGGCTGCCCTGATCATCGTCGGGCCGCCGATGTCGATGTTCTCGATCGCCTCCGCCTCGCTCGCGTCGCCGCGCGCGATCGTGCGCTCGAACGGGTAGAGGTTCACGCACACCAGGTCGACCTGCTCGATCGCGTGCTCGCCGGCCGCGCGCAGGTGCGCATCGTCGTCGCGGCGCGCGAGCAGCCCGGCGTACAAGCGCGGGTGCAGCGTCTTCACACGCCCGTCCATCATCTCCGGGAAGCCGGTGAAGTCATCGATGCCGCGCACCGCGATTCCCGCGTCCGTGAGCGCACTCGCGGTTCCGCCGGTGGAGACGAGCTCCACCCCCAGCTCGCTCAGGCCGCGGGCGAAGTCGACGATGCCGGCCTTGTCGGAGACCGACAGCAGCGCTCGCCTGACCTGCACCTCGCCGGGCCGCGCACGCTCGATGCCGCCAGAGCTGGCCTGCTCGTTCTCGGCTGTCACGGCTCCCAGATTATCCGGCGCGGGTTCTCGGGGTCGGGGCGCAGCGCACCGCGCGCGAACAGCCTGACCGCCTGCGGCAACAGCTCGTGCTCCAGTGGGCGCAAGGCCTCCAGCACCACGGCGGGGTCGTGGGCATCGGGCAACTCGACCACGCGCTGGGAGATCACCGGCCCGGAGTCCACGCCGGCGTCGACGAAGTGCACGGTCACGCCAAACACCTTTACCCCATACGCCAGCGCCTGCGCGATCGCCTCGAGCCCCGGGAAGGCCGGCAGCAGCGAGGGATGTACGTTGATCACAGCGTCGGCGAAGCGCTCGAGAAAGGCCCCGCCGAGCAGCTCCATGTATCCGGCCAGCACGACCAGACGCACGCCCTTTTCCTCCAACCAGTCCGCGATCGCAGCGTCGCGCGCTTGGCGGTCGGGGTACCGCGAGCGGGGGAACACCGCCGTCGGCACCCCATGCTCAGCGGCACGCGCCAGCGCGGGTGCGTCGGCGACGCTCGATGCCACCGCCACGATCTGTGCCTCATGTCCGTGCACCGTGTCGAGCAGAGCCTGCAGATTCGTGCCCGTACCCGACACGAGCACGGCGATCGGCAGCTTCTCTTGCACGCGCTGGACGATACCGGGCGATGTGACTGCTCTCACAGAGAGATACACCGATCCGCTGTTGAATGGACAGCGAGGGTGGAGGTACAACAAAACGAATCGAGGTTCCCCATGCTTGCATCGATCATCGTCGCGCTCGTGATCCTCGCCGCCCTGGCGAACGCCCTCCGCGGAGGGCGCCGAGGCGATCTCATCACCAGCCGGCCGTACAACAACCGCTACAACGCGGCCTCCGCTGCGCGCGAGGATCACCTCGGGTAGATTTCTGCACCGTCACGCTCCGCCCGACCGGGCGAAGAGCTCACGCTAAGGAGACCTATGACCAAGCAGCTTCGCGTCGTCTTCCTGCTCGCCGCCATCGGCCTGATCGCGCCCGCCGCGAGCGCGCTCGCGGGCAGCGTCAAGATTGGGCCCGTCAAGGGCGCCACCTACAGCGGGCTCATCAAGGAGTTGGACAAGCTCACGATCAAGGTCGCCGCCAACGGCAAGTCGGCCACGGTGAGCCTGCCGACGGCCCCCGCCTACTGCAACGGCGGCTCAGGGCCGGAGGTCCAGCACACGCACGCAGGGAAGATCAAGGCCGGTGGCCTGACGACGAAGATCACCTACACCGCGACCGCCAGCAGCAAACCGTTCGCGACGGTGACGGTCAAGGGCAACTTCTATACGTTCAGCGGCGAGCAACCCGTCTTTCAGGGAACGGCCAAGACGACATTCAGCAAGTCTCCGCAGTGCAGCGGCCAGGAAAGCTTCCAGGCCGACAAGAGCTGAGCGGCAGAGCCGAGCAGAGCTAGGCGCGCGCGAGGGAGAGGGAAGGGCCCCGAAGCGCACACCAGGGACGAGGGGAGGGCACGGTCCGTTGGTGCCCTGCCCTACTCGAGCGCGTACTTGCCGTTCGCCCCGTCGCTGCCCGCCAGCGGATACTCGCCGGTGAAGCATGCGTCGCAGTGGGTCTCGCGAGTACCGGCGATCGCCTCGTATACGCCCGCCATCGACAGATAGTGCAGCGAGTCGCAGCCCAGCTCCTGCGCGACCTCTTGCGTCGTGCGGCCGTGGGCGATCATCTCCTCGCGGGTCGACATGTCGATCCCGTAGTGGCACGGGTGCTTGATCGGCGGCGCCGAGATCCTCAGATGGACCTCCTTCGCGCCCGAGTCGCGCAGCATCTGCACGATCTGCCTGGTCGTGTTCCCCCGCACGATCGAATCGTCGACAACCACGAGCCGCTTGCCCGCGACCACCGCGGGCAGCGGGTTGAACTTCAGCCGCAGTCCGTGCTTGCGCAGCTCCTGCCCTGGCTGGATGAACGTGCGCGCGACGTAGCGGTTCTTCACGAAGCCGTCGTCCTGGGGAATCCCACTCGCCCGCGCCAGGCCGCGCGCGGCCGGGTTGCCCGAATCCGGCACCGCGATCACCACATCGGCCTGCACCGGCGCCTCGCGCCAAAGGATCTCGCCCATACGCCCGCGCGCCACCTGCAGCACTTGGTCGTTCATGCGCGAGTCCGGACGCGCGAAGTAGATGTACTCGAACACGCAGAACGCCTTGCGCGCACCCTCCACCACCTGCTTGCTCGAGCAGCCCTGCTCGCTCAACGTCACGACCTCGCCCGGCTGCACGTCGCGCAGAAACTTCGCGCCGATGATGTCCAGCGCGCACGACTCGCTAGCCACGCAATAGCGCGTAGGGGTGGGTGGTGAGCTCCGATCATTTTCCTCAGCGCCCACCGGCTCGAGCGTCCCCAACGCGAGCGGGCGCAGCCCATGCGGATCGCGGAAGGCGACCACACGGTCCTTCGTCATCACCACCGTCGAGAACGCGCCCTTCAGCCGCGGCAGCACCTCGGCGATCGCGTCCTCCACGCGCTCGGCCGGATGCGTCGCGATCAGCGCCGCGATGATCTCCGAGTCCGAGGTCGAGCTGAACGTGACCCCCTTCGCCAGCAGCTCGTTGTGCAGCTCCACGGCGTTGATCAGGTTGCCGTTGTGGGCCAGCGCCACCTCGCGTTGCGAGCCGCGCGTACCCACCGAGCGCTGCACCGGCTGCGAGTTCTCCCAAGCATTCGAGCCCGTCGTGGAGTAGCGCACATGCCCGATCGCCAGCTCGCCCGCGAGCGTACTCAGATCGTTTTCGGTGAACACCTGGTTGACCAAGCCGAGCTCGCGGCGCGTGATGATGTGCCCGCCGCGATCGGCCGCCGCGATCCCGGCTGACTCCTGCCCGCGGTGCTGCAGCGCATACAGGGCGAAGAACGACAACCGCGAGACCTCGTGGCCCGGTGCGTATATGCCAAACACACCGCACTCGTCGCGCGGTCCGTCGCGGTCCTCTGACTCGGGCACCGTGGGGTGGGCGGACCCTCCCATACAAGCCATCGCTGGTTTCACGCTAGCAGGCCCCCTCACCCGAACAACCTCGCGAGCGCGCCGTGTGCCTGCGCGAGCTCCGCGAGCGTCACGCCGAGCGTCAAATCGCCGAGCGTGAGGAAAAGCGCATCGCCACCGACCGTGCCGATAATGTGCACGGGCGTGCGCCGGCCCAGCGAGCCAACGCCGTTGGGCGTGCCGCTGACCAGAAAGCCACCGGGAGCCTCGCCGAAGAGGGCAACGAAAGGATCGCCCTCAGCGGCTGGCTGGAGCCGCACGTCCGCCCCCAGGCCCTCCGCGAGGCAGCACTCGGCGAGGGCCGTGGCGAGGCCTCCCTCGGCGATGTCGTGGGCGCTGGAGAGCGCGCCGACGCGCACGGCGCCGCGGATCGCGAACTGGGCGGCGTGAACCGCCCCGATGTCGATATCCGGCAGCCCGTCCGGCAGCGCGTGACCGCGCAGCTTGGACAGCTCGCTCGCGGCCAGCGATGGGTCGAAAGGGCCGACGAGCGCGATCGTGTCGCCCGCGCGAGCAAAGCCGAGGCGCCCGGCGCTGCGCACGTCGGGCAGACTGCCGACCATGCCGATGACGGGAGTCGGGTAGATCGGGCCGGAGGAGGTCTCGTTGTAAAGGGAGACGTTGCCGCCGACGATCGGGGCTCGCAGCGCGCGAGCGGCGTCGCCGAGGCCGCGGACGGATTCGGTGAGCTGCCAGGCGACGTGGGGGCGCTCGGGATTGCCGAAGTTGAGGTTGTTGGTCGTGCCAAGCGGCTCGGCGCCGACGCAGGCGAGATTGGACGCGCACTCGAGAACCGCCTCGATCGTGCCGCGGTACGGATCGGCAGCGACCCGCCGGCCATTGCAGTCGATGCTCACGGCCAGCCCAGGGACCGACTCCCCGCCGGTTGAGTGTGGCTCGCCGGTTGGGGGAGGATTGCCGGCTGGGTGGGAATTGCCGGTTGAGTGGGGCTCGCCGGTTGAGTGGGGGTCGCCGGTTGAGTGGGGCCGGTTGAGTGAGGGTCGCCGGCGGGGCGGAGGTCGCGGTCAAGCGCCAGCACCGCCGCGTCTGCCTGCTCGGGACGGCGCACCGTGCGCGACTGCACCACCGCGTCGTACTGCTCGAACAGCGGCCGTCGCGAGGCGATGTTGGGCGAGCCCACGAGCGCCAGCAAGGTCTCGCGCGGCGAGGCCTCGGCGGCAAGCGACGCCAGCGGCGGGCGGTAGATCGGGTCGTCGGCTTATCCGGCTTCAGGTCATACAGCGGGCAGTCATCGACCAGCGCTCGCACCGGCATGTCCCCGACCAGGCTCCCCCCGTCAAACACACGCATCCGGCGCGTATCGGTGACCGTACCGATCGCCGTGCCGTTCACCTCCCACTTCTCGCACAGCGCCAGAACCTGCTCCACCTCTGCCGGCTGCACCACGCACAACATCCGCTCTTGGGACTCGCTCACCATCACCTCGAACGGCTCCATGTCCGGCTCGCGCAGGGGGATCTCCGCGACGTCGAGGTCGATCCCCACCTCGCCCTTGGAGGCCATCTCCGCGGCGGAGGAGGTGAGGCCCGCCGCGCCGAGGTCCTGCAGCGCCACGATCAGCCCCCGCTCGAGCAACTCCAGCGAGCACTCCAGCAGCTTCTTCTCCGCGAACGGGTCGCCCACCTGCACCGTCGGGCGCTTGCCCTCATCCGCTAGCCCCAGCTCCGCGGAGGCGAGCACCGATGCCCCGCCGATCCCGTCGCGACCGGTGCGGGCGCCGAACAGCACGAGCGTGTTCCCCGGTCCGGCGGCGGCGCTGCGCACCAACTTCTCGCGCTCACCGAGCCCCAGCGCCATCGCGTTGACCAAGCAGTTCTGCTCGTAGGGTCCCTCGAAGTAGACCTCCCCGCCCACGGTCGGCACACCGATCGAGTTGCCGTAGTGACCGATGCCCGACACCGCCCCGTCGAGCAGATAGCGCGAGCGTGTGCCGGAGCCCGAGCCCGGTGGAGCATCGAGCGGCTCGCCAAAGCGCAGCGAGTCGAGCACCGCGATCGGCCGTGCTCCGATCGCGAAGATGTCGCGCAGGATGCCCCCCACGCCGGTCGCCGCCCCCTGAAACGGCTCCACCGCGCTCGGATGGTTGTGCGACTCCACCTTGAACGCGCACACCAGACCGCCCCCCACGTCGACCGCACCCGCATTCTCACCGGGACCCATCACCACGTACTCACCCTCCGTCGGCAGCGTCCGCAGCAGCTTCTTGGAGTGCTTGTACGCACAGTGCTCGCTCCACAGCAGCGAGTACATCGCCAGCTCCACTTGATTGGGCGGGCCATCCTGCTTCTCGCAGACCAGCTGATACTCGGCGCGGGTCAACCCGAGCTTCAGCGCGTCCTCGAGCGTCGGGAGCACCGCGCTATCGGGCATGCACGCCCTCAACCGTCAGGCGCATCGACGCGAAGATCTTCAGCCCATCGCTCGAGCCGCCCACCAACTCGTCGATCGCATGCTCGGGATGGGGCATCAAGCCGAACACGTTCCCCCGCTCGTTGCTCACCCCGGCGATGTCGTACACCGAGCCGTTGAAGTTCTCGCCCGCCGCATACCGCAGCACCAGCTGGCCGGCTCGATCCATCGCCGCCAGGGTCTTTGCGTCCGCGTAATAACGTCCCCAGGAATGCTTCGCCGGGATGCTCAGGCGTTCGCCCAGCGCGCATCCGTGGGTGAACGAGCCGCCACTGTTCAGCACCTCCAGCCCGACCTGCCTGAACGTGAAGCGCCGGTTGATGTTCCCCAACAGCGCCCCCGGCAGCAGTCGTGCCTCGCACAGCACCTGAAAGCCGTTACAGATACCCAGCACCAAGCCGCCATCGTTGGCGAAGTCGATGACCGACTCCATGATCGGGGCGAACCGCGCGATCGCGCCCGCACGGAGGTAATCGCCATAGGAGAAGCCCCCCGGGACAACGATCGCGTCAACGCCTTTCAGGTCACGATCGCCATGCCACAGCAGCTCGGCGTCACCGACCCGCTTCGCTGCGTTCAGCGCGTCAACCTCGTCGCAGCTGCCGGGAAACTGAAGGACACCAAACTTCATTCGTCGAGGACGATCTCGTAATCCTCGACAAGTGGGTTGGCGAGTAGCTTCTCGCACATCGACTCCAGCTGCGCGGGGTCCTCCACGTCGAGCTCGACCAGCCGGCCGACATGGACATTCGCAATGCCCGCAAAGCCCAGCGCGGGCAGCGCACGCTCGACGGCCACGCCCTGCGGGTCGAGAATGCCGGCCTTGGGGCGGATCAGGACGCGGGCGCGGATCATGCGCCGGCGTCCGCTCGCTCCAGCCACGCTGCGAAAGGCTCGCCGGTAATCAGCTCGTAAGCCTCCAGATACCTTGCTCGCGTGCCCGCGACCACATCTCGAGGAATCTCCGGAGCGGGCGGGCGCTTGTCCCAGCCGCTCTGGGACGCCCAATCGCGCACATACTGCTTGTCGAAGCTCGGCTGACCCCGCCCAACCTCGTAAGAATCAGTCGGCCAGTAGCGCGAGGAGTCAGGCGTCAAGACCTCATCCCCCACGACCAGCTCATCGTTGTCGTCGAGGCCGAGCTCAAACTTCGTATCGGCGAGGATCACACCCCGCTCGCGCGCGTGCTCAGAAGCAAAGGAGTACAGCTCGATCGACACATCGCGCACTCTCTCCATCAATGCCCTGTCACCGACCAACTCGGCCGCCTGATCGAAGTCGATCGTCTCGTCGTGGCCGACATCGGCCTTCGTGCTCGGCGTGAAGATCGGCTCGGGCAGCTGCTCTGACTCGCGCAGTCCATCCGGCAGCTCGATCCCCGAGACCGTGCCTGTGGCCTGGTAGTCCTTCCAACCGGACCCCGTGATGTAGCCGCGCACGACGCACTCGACCGGCAGCATCCGCAACTTGCGGACGACCAGCGCCCGACCGCGCACTTCCCGCGGGACACCGTCGGTGGCCGAGATCAGGTGGTTGGCGAGGATGTGCCGCGTCTTTGCGAACCAGAACACCGACAGCCCCGTGAGCACCTTGCCCTTGTCCGGGATCGGCGTGGGATGGACCGCGTCGTAGGTCGAGATGCGGTCGCTTGCGACCATCAGCAGGCGCTCGGCCGATTGAGAAAGAGGGGCCCGGCTAGCCGGGGCGCCGGGGCCGGCTGCGCCGCCCTCCAGGGCATACATCTCGCGGACCTTCCCTTTGGCGATCAGCGGCAGGTCGACGAGGGTTGCGCTCACGTGGCGCGATGCTAGCAATGGAGCCGGGCGTCGAGCCTGCCGAGTTCAAGCAATCGCGTCGAGACGGCGGACGATCTCCTGCGCGTAGCGGACGTAGCGGTCGTAGAGAAAGACCTCCTCGAGGTCCAGGCCGGCCGCACGCTGATCGCTCGCGAGCAGCTCGCGCAGGGAAGTGCCCTGATCCCAAGCGCGCTGCGCCAGCTCCTGCACGATCCGATAAGCGTCGTCGCGGGTCATGGGGTGGGCGGGATTCCCCCCCGCGGGGTTCCCTTCCACGAGCGCGAGCAGCACCGCTTGAGAGAAGAGCGCGCCGTGGGTCAGCTCGAGGTTCTCGCGCATCCTCTCCACATTTACCGTCATCCCCTCGACGAGCTCTATCGCGCGGTGCTGGAGGTAGTCGAGCAGGGTCGTCGAGTCAGGCAGGATCACGCGCTCGACGGAGGAATGAGAAATGTCACGCTCGTGCCACAGCGCGACGTTCTCCAAGGCCGCCTGGGCATTGCCGCGCAACACGCGCGCCAACCCGGAGATCTGCTCGCTCTTGATCGGGTTGCGCTTGTGCGGCATCGCGCTCGAGCCCTTCTGACCGGCGCGAAAAGGCTCTTGCACCTCACGCACCTCGGTGCGCTGGAGATGCCTGATCTCGGTCGCAAAGCGCTCCAGCCCGGCGCCCGCCAGCGCGATCGCGCTCAGCAGCTCGGCGTGGCGGTCGCGCGCCACCACCTGCGTGGAGACGTCCTCGCGCTTGATGTCCAGACGCTCCAGCACACGCGCCTCGAACTCGGGGCTGGTCGCCGCGTACGTTCCCACCGCGCCGGAGATAGCTCCGAGGACCACCTGCGCGAATGCGCGTTCCAAGCGCAGCGCATTGCGGTGCGCCTCGAACGCAAACCCCGCGAGCTTCACCCCAAAGGTGGTCGGCTCGGCATGGACCCCGTGCGTGCGACCGACGCACAGCGTGCCCGCGTGCTCGCGCGCGCGTGCGACCAGCGCGCCAGCCAGCGCACGAGCGCCGGGCACGATCACCTCGCCCACGGCGCGCAGCTGCAAGGCGAGCGCGGTGTCGAGCACGTCCGAGGAGGTCAACCCGAAATGGATCCAGCGCCCGGCCTCACCCGCGGAGGAGGCGAGCACGTCGACGAACGCGGCCATGTCGTGATCGGTCACGCGCTCGCGCTCGTTGACCGCCTCCACCGTGAACGTCGCCGCGCGGATCGCCTGCAGCTCCGCAGCGGTTGGACCCTCTCCGTCGCCGAGCAGGCCGGGCAGCTCCTCGCAGGCCGCGATCTCCACCCGGCGCCAGGTCTCCATGCGGGCCTCGTCCGTCCACAAGCGGCCGAGCTCGGGTCTGGTGTAGCGGGCGATCACACCAGGATTATCGCGCCACCGGTCCGGTAATGCGCGTAAGGTACGTGGAAGGCAAGCTCTCTGGGGGCAGGAACGAACGGCTTCCGGGAGAACCGGATCGAGCGAATCGCCCAGTTCGGCCGGCCGGTCGATCAACCGTCGTCACTGGAGGAGCAAATGTCCCGGACCACCCTCGTGCGCAACACCACCCTCGGCGCGGTCGTCTGCCTGATCGCGCTCGCGCTGAGCACGGCGGCGGCCCAGGCGCTCGTAAGCCAGACCGAAATCACGAGCCCAGCCAACCATGCCGTGATCGTCGTCAACGACGCGACCGAAGGACCTCAGGTGACTGTCACAGGACGGGCTCCCGGCGCCAACAACGGGGACACCGTGAACATCTTCTGCACGCGCGCGCAGGCCGGTAAAACCACATCTTTAAGAAACTGAACCCCACGCCGATCGAAGTCACCAACCAGAGCTTCTCCTACACCGGATCCTTCAAGCCGATCGGCTACGAGACCTGCGTCCTGCGGGCGGTGCCCAGCGGGACCGAACCGGCCGACCTGACGCCCTTCACAGGACCCCAGATCGCCGTCGACGAAACACAAGCACACAGAAGTGAACTACCAGATCAAGGGTGGCCCCAATAGCGGCGATCATGATCGACTACTACCTGTTTGGGGCCCAGTTTCAGGGAAGCTACGAATATCTCTCGATCGGCAGCTGCGGGCTGTGCGACTCCTATGCGGTCGATCCTCTGACCAGCGCGACCGGCGGTGCTTTCTTCTACGCCAACGCGGCACTGTTCGCCAGCAACGACGCCAAAACCCGCTCGGAGATACAGATCGACGGAAGCAACGCCTTCACCGGCTACTCCGCCTATGACCTGGTCGCACGCTCCGCATCCACCACGTACGACGGCAGCGCGGACTACGCGAACTTTCCCGCCATCACCTACAACTCGGAAGTCGACCCGCTCACCGGCAACGTCACGATCGAAGAGGAAGCGCCGTTCGTACGTTGCGAAGAAGGAACCGCCTTCGGCTACGGCAACCCCGCCGGCTCGACCTGCACCTCCCACGCGAGGTTCACCCCCACCGGCGTGAGCTACCACCGACGGATCGTGCAGAACCAGGACGGCGCGGTGGCGAGCATCTTCGACACGTTCCGCTCGACTGACGGCGCCCCCCATCAGCTCGATCTCCTCTACTTCCAATCGGTGAGAGAGGTCTCCTCCTCCAACCAGCCGGCGTACGAATTTCCGTGGGCGGCGAGCGGTTTCGCCGTTCCCGCAAGCGAAGCCACGATCGCGCCGCCGCCGACCGCCGCCTCGCTGTTCGTCAAGGAGGAACTCCACCAGGAAGAAGGCAACGAGGCGCTGGGAGAGGGCGCGATCACGATGTCCGCGCCACCCGCCGAAATCAAGTTCGGCAAAGACTCGGGCGAATTTGAGCTTCACTACCTGCGCACGGTCCCCGCGGGTGGCAGCGTGAGGATCGGCCAGGCGTTCTCCACGGCCTTCTCGATCAGCGAAGTGCACGCCGACGCCCTGCGGGCGCAGGCCGAGCTGAGCCCCACGCTGAGCATCGCCTCGCCGGCCGCCGGCGCAACCCTCACCACACCCACAGCGACCGCCACCGGCACGGTCACGGCGGGCGGCAACGACCTACCGAGCACGGTCAGCGTCAACGGCCGGATCGTCCCCGTCGCCCCCAACGGCGCCTGGACTGCGCAAGTGCCGCTCGCGGTCGGGGCCAACACGATCACAGCCACGACCATGGACGAATTCGGTCTGAGCGCGAGCAGCCAGACCACACTGAACTATGTGCCCACACGCCCGGCGGCGGTTGTGCCCGCGGCGGCGTCAATCACAAAGACCAGCTACAAGCGGCCCGATCTACTGATCACCATCTCCTGTCATGCGGGCGGCGGCGCCTGCGCCGGCAGCTTCAGCGCGATCGCCAGGGAGAAGCTGAAGAGCAGGTCCAGGAAGGGCAAGAAGAAGACCAAGATCAAGCAGATCACCGTCGCCTTCGGGCACTTCTCGATCCCGGCCGGTCAGACCGAGACGATCAAGCTCAAGATCTCGAGCGCCGCGGCGGCCCTGCTCAAACGTCTGGGGAGCCTCCCGGCGACGATCACCCTGTCACTCGAGCAAGCCGGGAACACTCACACCACGATCACCAAGCGGTTCACGCTCAAGCCGAAGTCCAAAAGCAAGAGCCACAAGAAGCGCTAGAAGCAGCCCGGCCCTCGGCGCACGGTCTCGGAGCTCAGGCGCCGAGGATCTGCGCGGCGAGAATTGCCGCGTTGCGCGCGTTATCGAGACCCACGCAGGCGACGGGCACGCCGGGCGGCATCTGCACGATCGAAAGGATCGCGTCGAGACCGCCGGCAGCGGTCAGGCGGCCCGAGAGCGGCACGCCGATCACGGGCAGGTCGGTATGTGCGGCGACGGCGCCGGGCAGCGCGGCGGAGATGCCCGCGCCGGCGATGATCACGCGCAGGCCACGCATGTGCGCGTTCTTTGCGTAGTCGGCGACCACATCCGGTTCACGGTGCGCGGACATCACCCGCATCTCGTGCAAGATGCCTCGCTCTTCCAGCTCCTTGGCGGCCTTCTCCATCGCCTCCATGTCGCTCTTGGAGCCCATCACGATGCCGACACGTGGCGCATCGACATCGATATCGTCGAGCTGCGCCTGCACTTCAGCCTCCTGCATCGGCTCCGGCGCCAGCGAAAGTCCCGGGATCTCGCGCTCGCTCACGCCGATTCCTCAGCCGCGTTTGCGGCAATGTCGTGCCTCAGTTGCATCCCGTCGAAGTAGATCATCTCGGCCGCAGCATACGCGCCCTCACGGGCGGAGCCCGGGTCGGCGCCGAGCGCGGTCACGTTCAACACGCGACCACCCGCCGTGACCACGCCGGCGGGAGTGCGCGCGGTACCGGCATGCGTTAGCTCAATTGTCTGTGGCACCCGCTCGAGTCCGGTCGATGAGATCGCCGCTGGAGGAGGACTCCGGGTAGCCGGCGCTGGCCAACACGAGCGTCACCGCCCACTGCCGCGAGAACTCCAGGCGAATGTCCGCGAGGCCTCCAGGACGGGCCGCGGCGAGCAGCAGCTCGAGCAGATCCGAGCGCAGCCGTGGCAACACCGCCTGCGTCTCGGGGTCACCGAAACGCACGTTGAACTCCAGCACGCGCAGGCCTTCGGGCGTGAGCATCAAACCGGCGTAGAGGATACCGTGAAAGGGAGTGCCACGAGCGCGCATCAGATCGACCAGCGGCTGATGGACGGCGGCGAGGATCTCGCCCACGCGCGCGTCATCGAAGCCTCGCACCGGCGAGTAGGAGCCCATGCCGCCCGTGTTCGGACCGCGATCGCGCTCGCCGATGCGCTTGAAGTCGCGCGCGGGCGCCAGCGCCAGCGCGCGCTCGCCGTCGCACAGCGCGAGCAACGAAAGCTCTTCGCCGAGGAGACGCTCCTCCACGATCGCGCTCGGCCGCGGCGTCCTGGCCGCCAGTACCCCCACCAGCGCCGAAGCGGCCCTCCACGAAGATCTCGGTGAGCGCCGCGTGCGCCTGCTCCGGCGTATCGGCCACGGTCACACCCTTACCGGCGGCGAGACCGTCAGCCTTGATGACAACGCCCGCGCCGGGCGATCCAGGCTGGTGGGAGAGCTCGCCGCACGGCTTCGATCCCCTCCTGCATCGACTGCACCCGCGACCAGCGCGCCGTCGGCACGCCGGCGTCGCGCATCGCGTCCTTGGCAAACGCCTTGGAGCCCTCCAGTTGGGCCGCCGCGGCACTGGGCCCAAAAGCAGCGTGGCCGTTCTTGGCCAGCACGTCGACGAGCCCCGCCACGAGCGGCACCTCCGGCCCGACGACGGTGAGGTCGACACCTTCGTGCTCGACAGCGGCCAGGAGGCCGTCGAGGTCGTCGACTGCGACATCCAGCAGGCGCGCGTCGACGGCGATGCCGGCATTGCCCGGCGCGCACAGCAGCTCGGGCTGCTGCGGAGAGCGCTTCAGCGCGCGCACGATCGCGTGCTCGCGCCCGCCCGCACCGACGACGAGGACCTTCACGTCAGAGCGAGGCGATGAACTCGTCGATGGGGATCGCCGAGAGCGTCTCGTAGCGCCCGGTGCCGCGCGAGCCCAACTCCAGCGAGACGCGCGCCATCGTGCCCTCGTCGGGCGCCTCGATGACCGAGATGAAGTCGACATGTCCGAGCGTCGCCCACTGCGCCTTGACGGTGGCGCCGAGCTGCTCGACCTCCTTGTTGACCTCGGTGATGCGCTGCGGGTTGTTCTTGACGGTCTGCACGCCCTCGGGGGTGAGGGTCGAGAGCATGATGTACGTGGGCATGGTGTGGGTCCTCCGTCCGTTTTGGCAGTCGCGCGCGTGGTGGCGTGCTCAGTGTCCGTTGTACCGGATCTGACGCCGCACCGTCCCGTTTGTGCCTCGCCCGTCGGTGTAGCTGTGAGAGCATCAAGATCACGGCCACTCAGGTCGGAGCATCACCAGCACCGGGACATAACGGCGAGGGTGTGGGCGCGTCGCGGGCTGGCACGCGCGCCACATCTGACTGGATCACGCCCGGGAGGCCGCCGGCGCTCTGGATGTCTCCAGCGCAAGCTCCCCAGCAACCACGTCCACGCGCACCGCATCTCCTTCGTGAATCTCCCCCTTCAGCAGCGCGAGGGCGAGACGGTCGGTTAGCTGCTTCTGGATAACGCGGCGCAGGGGGCGGGCTCCGTAGGTGGGGTCGTAGCCCAAGTCGCCGAGCAGCGTGCGTGCGTCGTCGGTCAGCGTCACCTCGATGCCTCGCTCGGCAACGCGATCGATCACACGCGCCACCTGGAGATCGACGATCTCGGAGATCTGCTCGCGCGTGAGAGGGTAGAAGCGCACGATGTCATCGAGGCGGTTGATGAACTCGGGCTTGAAGTAGTCGAGCAGGCCGGCGCGTAGCTGGGCATCGGCGTGGAGCGAATCGGAAGGGGAGCCTGAGTCGCCATCGGGCGTACTCACACCAACGGGGATATTCGAAGTCATGATCAGCACGGTGTTCTTGAAGTCGACCGTGCGGCCCTGGCCGTCGGTCAAGCGGCCGTCGTCCATCACCTGGAGCAGCGTGTTGAAGACATCGGCGTGGGCCTTCTCGATCTCATCGAGCAGCACCACCGCATAGGGCCGGCGGCGCACCGCCTCGGTCAGCTGGCCACCCTCTTCGTAGCCGACGTAGCCAGGGGGCGCGCCGACCAGACGCGAGACGGAGTGTTTCTCCATGTACTCGCTCATGTCGATCCTGATCATCGCGTCCTGGGAGTCGAACATGAACTCCGCGAGCGCCCGCGCCAGCTCGGTCTTGCCGACGCCGGTCGGGCCGAGGAACAAGAAGCTGCCGATCGGGCGATCCGGATCCTGCAAACCCGCGCGCGAGCGACGCAGGGCGCTGGCGACCGCCTCGAGCGCCTCGTCCTGACCGACGACGCGCTCGTGCAAGCGCTCCTCCATGTGCACGAGCTTCTCGGTTTCACCCTCCAGCAGACGGCTGACCGGGATGCCGGTCCAGCGCGCGACGATCTCAGCGACATCGTCGGCGTCGACCTCCTCTTTGAGGAAGACGGGGGCTTCGCCGTCCGCATGCTCGGATTCGCTGGATTCGAGCTCGGCCAATTCCCTTTCCAGCTCCGGGATCTCTCCGTAACGCAGCTCGGCGGCACGTTGTAGGTTCGCTTCGCGTTCCGCGCGCTCCATCTCGCCGTTAGCTTGCTCGAGGCGCTCCTTCAGATCGGAGGCGCCCTTGATCGCGTCCTTCTCCGTCTGCCACTGCGCCTTCATCTCGCCGAGCGCTCCTTCAGCTCATCCAGCTCGCCTCGATTGCCTTGCGCCGCTCCTTCGAGGCGGCGTCCTTCTCCTTGCGCAGCGAGGTCAGCTCGATCTCGAGCTGCATCACGCGGCGGTCGACCTCGTCGATCTCGGTCGGCAGCGAGTCGATCTCGATGCGGATCTTCGAGGCCGCCTCATCGATCAAGTCGATCGCCTTGTCGGGCAGAAAACGGTCGGCGATATAGCGGTGCGAGAGGGTGGCGGCGGCGATCAGCGCGCTGTCCTGGATCCGCACTTTGTGGTGGACCTCGTAGCGCTCCTTGAGCCCGCGCAAGATCGCAATCGTGTCCTCTACGGATGGCTCACCAACCGTCACCGGCTGGAAGCGCCGCTCGAGCGCCGCGTCCTTCTCGATGTACTTGCGGTACTCATCGAGCGTCGTCGCCCCGACCGCGCGCAGTTCCCCGCGCGCGAGCATCGGCTTGAGCAGGTTGGAGGCATCGACCGAGCCCTGGGCCGCGCCCGCACCGACAATCGTGTGCAGCTCGTCGAGGAACAGGATGATCGCGCCGTCAGCGTCTGATACCTCCTTCAGCACGCCCTTCAGCCGCTCCTCGAACTCACCGCGATAGGCAGCGCCAGCGATCAACGCGCCCATGTCCAAAGCGATAACGCGCCGCTCGCGAAGGGACTCGGGCACGTCGTGAGAGACGATCCGCCGCGCGAGGCCCTCGACGATCGCGGTCTTGCCGACGCCCGGCTCGCCGATCAAAACGGGGTTGTTCTTCGTGCGCCGCGAGAGCACCTGGATCACGCGGCGGATCTCCTCGTCGCGACCGATCACCGGGTCGAGCTTGTTCTGCTCGGCCATCTCGGTCAGGTCGCGCCCAAAGCGCTGCAGAGGACTCTGCTCCTCCTCGGGTTGATCCTGAGGCGCGGTGGGATTGGCGCCGTCAGGCGACATCGTTGCTCCTGCGCACCGGCGATTTGTTGGGGTTTAGCGGCGGCTTGCCAAACGGCGAGCGGGCGTCTGCGGCGCGCACGAGCTCGGTTCCGCCCCGGTAGGGCACCGTCAGCTCCGCGCGGAAGGAACGGCGCACCTCCTCGAGTTCCTCGGCGAGGCGTACCTGCACATGGAGCGCCTGCAGCTCGAGCTCCTCGATCCGCGCGTGCATCCGCTCGAGCTCGGCCTCCTGCTCGAGCACACGCTCCACGCCCGCCAGGTTCAAGCCGAGGTCCGCGGTCAGCTGCTGGATGCGGCGCAGCTGCTCGACGTCGTCTTGGGAGTACAGGCGCGTGCCCTTCGGTGAGCGCTTGGGCTCGATCAGGCCGCGCGCCTCGTACATGCGCAGCGTCTGCGGATGCATCTTCGCCAACTCGGCCGCCACGGAAATCATGAACACGCCGCGGTCGGTCTCGACCTCGATGCGCCCCATCTGGCCCGACAGCTCGATCCGCTTGATCGGCCGCGCCGTCACGAGGTCTCCCGCGAGGAGGAGGAGGAGGAGGAGGAGGAGGAGGAGGACCCCGCCGCCGCGGACCCGGCCGCCGCGGAGGACCCGGCCGCCGCGAACAGCCGCGCGCGGGGATCGACGCCGTCGAGCGTCTTCGCAAGCGCCTCGACGGCATCGGCCTGCTCCGCGCTCAGCTCTTTGGGCACGTCGATCAGGAAGCGATAGTGGATGTCGCCTCTTGATTGGGATCCCCCCGGGCGGGTGGGGATCCGGTTCCCGGCGTCGGCGGCCCCTCGCCGCGCAGTCGCTGGACAGTGCCGTGCTTGGTGCCTGGCGCCACGCGCAGCGTCTTGGAGCCGTTCAGCGTCGGCACCTGGACCTCGGCGCCACGCAGCGCCTCGGGAATCGTGAGCGGCACCTCGACCTCGAGGTTGTTGCCCTTGCGCGCGAACACCGGCGAGGGCGCGACATGCACGACCAGGTACAAGTCACCGGGAGGCCCGCCGCCCGGCCCGGGCTCGCCCTTGCCCGCGAGGCGAATGCGACCGCCGTCGCGCACGCCGGCCGGGATGTTCACGCGCATGCGCTTGACCGTGCGCACGGCGCCTGAGCCCTTGCAGGTCGGACAGGGATCCTCGATCACCGTGCCCGAGCCGCCGCAGCGCGAGCACGGCTGGGAGATCGAGAACATCCCCTGGCCTTGGGACTCGACTCCGCGGCCTTCGCAACGAGGACAGACAACAGGGGTCGTGCCGGGCTTGGCGCCGGTGCCATGGCACGTTGCGCAAGTCGTGCGCATCGGCACCGACAGGGGAATCTGCGCGCCTGAAATCGCCTGATCGAAGGAAATCGAGACCTGAGCCTCCAGGTCGTTGCCGCGCTCCACCCGCGCGCGGCGGCCAGCGCCTGCTCCCCCCCCGCCGGGCTGAGCCTGACCCGCCGCCGAACAGATTGGAGAGGATGTCGCCCATCGAGGAGGCGTCGAAGTCGAAGTTGCCGAAGCCGCCGAAGCCGCCACCCGGTCCCCCACCGGTGGCGAATGGTCCCGAGCCGCTGTCGTACTGCTTGCGCTTCTCGGGATCGCCGAGCACGTCGTGAGCCTGGGAGATCTCCTTGAAGCGCTCCTCGGCCTTCTTGTCGTCGGGATTGGTGTCGGGGTGGTACTTGCGCGCGAGCTTGCGATAGGCCTTCTTGATCTCCTCGGGGGTCGCCTTTTTCTCGACCCCGAGCGTCTTGTAGTAGTCGGGACGCGATGCCATCTGTCAACCCCTCGGTTATGCGGCGACGAGCACCCGCGCCGGGCGGATCATGTTCGCGCCCAGCCGGTAGCCGGGCTGGTAGACCTCGACCACGCTCCCACTCGGCGCACCCTCCACCGGCTGCTGGGCGACGGCCTCGTGCTCGACCGGGTCGAAGGTGTCGCCGGCGGCGCCGAAGGACTCGATCCCGACGACGCGCCAGGCCCGAGCTCAGTTCCCCGCGCACGAGGCGCACCCCGTCGAGCAGCGGATCGTCCTGGGCCGCGGCCTCGAGCGCGCGGTCGAGGTTGTCGAGCGCGGGCAGCAGCTCCTTGGCGAGCTTCGCCACGCCGCGCTCTGCGCGGCGGCGGCTCGCGCGCGACGCGCTTGCGGTAGTTCTCGAAGTCGGCCTGCGTGCGCTGCGCGAGCGCGAGGTACTCATCGCGCTCGGCGGCGAGGACCGCCAGCTCGTCGAGGTCGCCCTCGAGATCCGCCGACACCCTCGTCGTCCTGGCCATCTCCGAGAGCGCCGGCGTCGTCCCCAGGCGACGCGGCCCCCGGGGCCTGGGGGTTTGCGCGGCTTCGCTGGATCCCGCCGCGCCTGCACGCGGAGCGCCGGCACGCGCCGCGCCAGCCTCCGGCGCATCACCATCACCATCCCCCGGCGCGCTCGCTCCGGGGGCCCCTCGGTCTCCTCGGGTACCTGCTCCTCGATCGTCTGCTCGGTCCGTATCGGTCATGGCGATCAGCTCTGGGGCTCGTCGACTACCTCGGCGTCGACGACGTCCTCCTCATCGGAGGATGCGCCGGCGCCGTCCGTCGCGCCATTGGCCGCGGCACCCTCCCCGGAGGCCGCCGCCTGCTCCTGGGCGCGCTGGTACATCGCCTCGGAGACGGCGTGGAACGCGGTCTGGAGCGTCTCGGTCTTGGCGTTGATCGCGGCCGGATCCTCGGACTCGAGCGACTCGCGGACCTCCTTGATCGCCTCCTCGATCCGCTCCTTGGAGTCGGCGTCGACCTGGTCGCCGAGCTCGGAGAGCTGTTTCTCGGCCTGGTAGGCGGCGTTCTCGCCGTTGTTGCGCGCCTCGGCGAGCTCGCGGGCGCGGGCGTCCTCCTCGGCGTGGGACTCGGCGTCGGAGACCATGTTCTTGATCTCCTCGTCCGAGAGCCCGGAGCCGGACTTGATCTCGATCTTCTGCTCCTTGCCCGTCCCCAGATCCTTGGCGGAGACGTTGAGGATGCCGTTCGCGTCGATATCGAAGGCGACCTCGATCTGGGGGATGCCGCGCGGCGCCGGCGGGATGCCGGTGAGCTGGAACTTGCCGAGCGACTTGTTGTACTGGGCCATCTCGCGCTCGCCCTGCAGCACGTGGATTTCAACCGAGGGCTGGTTGTCCTCGGCGGTCGAGAAGACCTCGCCCTTGCGGGTGGGGATCGTCGTGTTGCGCTCGATCAGCTTCGTCATCACGCCGCCCTTGGTCTCGATCCCGAGCGTCAGCGGGGTGACGTCGAGCAACAGCACGTCCTTGACGTCGCCGGCGAGCACGCCCGCCTGGATCGCGGCGCCGACGGCCACGACCTCGTCGGGGTTGACCCCGCGGTGTGGCTCCTTGCCAGTCAGCTCCTTGACCTTCTCCTGCACGGCCGGCATGCGCGTCATGCCGCCGACGAGCACGACGTGCTCGATCTCCTTGACGCCCTTGTCTTTGGCGTCGTCGATCGCCTGGCGCACGGGCGCGACGATCTTCTCGAGCAGGTCGGAGGTCAGCTCGGAGAGCTTCGCGCGCGTCAAGCGCGTGTCGAGGTGCTTGGGCCCGGAGGCGTCGGCGGTGATGAACGGCAGGTTGATCTGCGTCTCCTGGGTGGTCGAGAGCTCGATCTTCGCCTTCTCGGCCGCCTCGTAGAGACGCTGGAGCGCCATCGGGTCGGTCGAGAGGTCGATCCCCTGGGACTTCTTGAACTCGCTGACGAGCCAGTCGACGATCGCCTTGTCGAAGTTGTCGCCGCCGAGATGGTTGTCGCCGGCGGTCGACTTGACCTCGAACACGCCGTCGCCGATCTCCAGCACGGACACGTCGAAGGTGCCGCCGCCGAGGTCGAACACGAGGATCGTCTGGTCGGACTCCTTGTCGAGTCCGTACGCGAGCGAGGCGGCGGTCGGCTCGTTGATGATGCGCTTGACGTCCAGCCCGGCGATCTTGCCGGCGTCCTTGGTCGCCTGGCGCTGGTCGTCGTTGAAGTAGGCGGGAACGGTGATCACCGCGCCGTCGACCGACTCGCCCAAATACGCTTCGGCGTCGGTCTTCAGCTTCTGCAGGATCATCGCGGAGATCTCCGGCGGAGAGTGCTGCTCGCCACCGGCCTCCACGCGCGCGTCGCCGTTGGGACCGGAGACGACCTTGTAGGGGACGATCGACTCCTCCTCTTGCACTTCGGCCTCCTTGCGGCCCATGAAGCGCTTGATCGAGAAGATCGTGTTCTGCGGGTTGGTGACGGCCTGGCGCTTGGCGACGGTGCCGACGAGACGCTCGCCCGAGGCCGTGAAGGCGACGACGGAGGGGGTCGTGCGACCGCCCTCGGAGTTCTCGATCACGGTGGGCTCGCCGCCCTCGAGCACGGCCATGCACGAGTTCGTCGTGCCGAGATCGATGCCGATGGTCTTGCCCATGTGATGCTCCTTCAAAGATGGGGGAATAAATCTAAGTGAGAGTGTGGCAGATTTTCTGTGCAGCGTCAAGTGCGCCAGATTACGCCAGGAGGCGGTACCGTGTCTAGATGGAGTTGGCTTCGCTAGCGCCGGTCAAGCCCCGGCTGCGGGGCGTCTCGCACCAGTACGCGTTCTTCGTGTCGCTCGCTCTGCGGCGTGGGCTTGATCCTGGCGGCCTCCGACGGCCGCGCGCGCCTGGCGGCGAGCGATCTATGCCGCCGCGGTTTCGGGCCTGCTCGGCACGAGCGCGCTGTACCACCGCGTGACCTGGCGCCCGGGGCCGCGGCGCTGGATGAAGCGACTGGACCACTCGATGATCTTCGTGCTGATCGCCGGCACGTACACGCCCGTGGCGCTGCTTGCGCTGAAGGGAACGCTGGCGAACGTGATCCTGATCGTGCTGTGGGCCGGAGCGCTCGGCGGCGTGATCTTCAAGCTCGCCTGGATCGACGCGCCGAAGTGGCTGTTCGCGGCGGTGTACGTCTTGCTCGGCCTGGTCTCGGCCGCGGTCTTCGGCGAGCTGCCCGCGGCGATCGGCTGGCTGGGAGTGGCGGGGCTCGCGGTCGGCGGGGCGCTGTACATCGCGGGCGCGGTGATCTACGCGAGCGGCAAACCAAACCCGTGGCCGAAGGTGTTCGGCTATCACGAGGTCTTTCACGCGCTCGTGCTGGCGGCCGCGGCAATGCAGTACGCAGTGATCGCATTCGCGGTGCTGCCGCGGGGTTAGCGTACCGGCACGGGGTTAGGACTCCGGGAAGTCCTTACGGCTCGGACACATCCTCGCCAGGGCGCATTCTTTGCAGGCCGGTTTGCGCGCATGGCAGGTCCGCCGACCATGACGCAGCAGATTCACGTGCAGCTCGAGCTCCTGGCCCGGTGGGGTCAGCGCGAGCATCTCGTCGTGCAGCTGCTCGAACGAGCGCCCCCGGCTGGAGCAGCCCCAGGCGCATGCCCACGCGCGAGACGTGCGTGTCGACCGGCACGTCGTGCAGTCCGTAGGCGAACAGCAGCACGCACGCGGCGGTCTTGCGACCGACCCCGGGGAGGGCGGTCAGGTAGTCGCGCGCCTGCGCGAGCGGGGCATCTTTCAACCAGTCGAGCGAGAGACCGCCATCGTGCTCCGGGAGATTGGGCGCCTGCCCACCACCCCGGCCCCCGGCGTCAACTGCCTGCAATATCGCCTTGATCCTCGCTGACTTGACCTTCGAGATCCCGCCCGGGCGGATCGCCTCCTCGAGCGCCGCCACCTCCGCGTCGCGCACCTGCGCCCACGTCGGAAAGCGCTCACGCAGGCGCAAGTAGGCGACGTCGCGGTTGCGGTCATTGGTGCTCTGCGAAAGCACCGTCAACACCAACTCGGCGATCGGGTCGCCATGCGGCGCCATCAGCGGCACTCCGTACACCCTGCGCAATCGGTCGCGGACCAATTTCACCCGCGCGCGCGCCGGAGGCGTCCATGTAGTCGAGGGCACAGCTGTAGTAGAGGGCATAGCGACGTCGAGGGCACCGCGCCACGAGTCGAGGGCACCGCGCCACGGTAGCCGGATATCCTCGCTCGGTGCCCGAAGTAAGCGACCACAGCGGCGAGCTGGACGGGCTCCCGGTCTTCTGGCGCAGCGCGCCGCCGCCCGGCGGCAAGGATGAGGATCGGGGGCCGGTTCGTGAGGGTGGGCATCGAGCACCGGTGCTCTACCTGCACGGCGTGCCGACCAGCTCGGATGACTGGGTTGGTTTTCGCGAGCGCCACGTGACTCGGCCGTGGTGGAGACGGTGGTGGAGGCCGCTGCGAGACAGCGACGACTGGATGGAAGTCCCCGCGTACAACGTGGGATTCCTGGAGCGCAGCGGTGGGCTGGCGGTTGACCTGCCGGGCTTTGGGCGCTCGGGAAAGCCCGGCAATTTGAAGTACACGATCGAGGAGTACGCCCTGTTTCTCGAGCGATTCCTGGATCTCGTGGAAGTCGAGCGGGTTCAGCTGGTGATGCACGATTGGGGAGCCGTCGGCCTAGCGTTCGCGCAAGCGCATCCGGAGTGTGTCGAACGGCTGGTGCTGATCAACACCGTGCCGTTTTTGCCCGGCTACCGCTGGCATCGGCTCGCGCGCGTCTGGCGCACGCCGCTACTGGGCGAGATCGTGATGGGATCGACCAACCGCTGGACCCTGCGCCAGGCCTCGAAGGAGTCCAACGTGACACCGGGCCCGCTAGCGGAGGCATGGCTCGACACCGTGCTCGACCACTTCGACCAGGGCACCCCGCGCGCGATCCTGCGGCTGTGTCGCAGCTCACCTGAAGAGGTGCTCGTGGCCGCCGGCGCGCGGCTCGGTGAGCTCGAGATGCCCGCACTGGTGGTCTGGGGCGCACAGGACCCCTACATCTCCGCCGGCTTCGGGCGTGCCTACGCCGAGGCGATTGGCGGTCCCACCCATCCCGTGGAGCTGCTCGAGCTGCCCGACGCCGGCCACGTACCCTGGCTCGACCGCCCGGACGTGATCGACTCGGTCGTGAACTTCCTCGGCGCCGGACCGGTGTGAGGGCTTTCGCGCGGCGCGTCCCGGCCTGGACGATCACCGCCGCGTGCGGGCTGGCGTATGCGATCCTCATCCCGCCCAGCAGCGACCTCGCAGCGGCCTCCTATCGCTCCTATCTGTTCTCCCATGCCGGCTTCACGCTGTGGGACAACAGCTGGTACGGCGGTCATCACCTGCCCGCCTACTCGGTGCTCGTCCCCGCGCTCGGAGCGTTGCTCAGCCCCGCGCTGCTCGCGGCGCTGGCGGCGACGATCGCCGCCGCGCTGTTCGCACTGCTGATCAAGGGACGCTTTCCGCCCCGGGCCACACGCGTCGCCGCCGTCTGGTTCGCGCTCGGCAACGGCATCGAGTTGCTCGCCGGCCGCGTTCCATTCGAGGTCGGTCTCGCGCTCGGCCTCGGCGCGCTGCTCGCCGCCCAATCCGCGCTCGGCCGTCGCGCCAGGTGGGCGCTGGCGCTCGCGCTCGCCGTGCTCAGCACGCTGGCGAGTCCCGTCGCTGGCGCCTTCCTCGGACTCGCCGCGTTCGCCTGGTCGCTGGCGCTCAGACCGCGCGCCTGGCCGCTGGCGCTGACGATTTGTGCGCTGGCGCCAATCGTGCTGCTCGCCGGCGCATTCCCCGAAGGAGGCGCGCAGCCGTTCGTCGCCTCCAGCTTCTACCCCGCGTTCGCGGGCGTCTTGCTGCTTGCGGCGTTGTTCAGCACCGCACGCCCGTGCGCGCAGATCGAGCACACCGAGCGCGCCTTGCGCGTGCTTCGCACCGGAGCGCTGCTGTACTCCGTCGCGCTGCTCGGCGCCTTTGTGATCCCCACGGCCGTGGGTGGGAACGCCACGCGCCTGGGAGCGCTCCTCGCCGGCCCAGTGGCCGCCTGCGTGCTCGTCGGCCGATCTCCCGAGGAGGTTGGTAGGTGGCATCCGCAGTGGCGTTGCGGCGGCGTGGATGGGCGGCGTCCCGGCGGGGTGGGTGAGTGGAGCCCGCGGGGGCGAGCACGCATGCTGGTCGCGCTCACTACGCCACTGCTCCTCTACTGGCAGGTCAGCGCACCACTGTCGAACTTCGTCTCGGCCGTCTCCGATCCCGCCGTGCACGCCTCGTACTATGCGCCCCTGCTGGGCGAGTTACGCACACTCGGTGTCGGGTATGGAAGCCCACCCACCCGACCGGCACGCATCGAGGTCGTTCCCACCCGCGAGCACTGGGAGGCGCGTTGGGTGGCGCCCCACGTAATGCTGGCGCGTGGCTGGGAGCGCCAGCTGGACGTCGATCGCGACGCGCTCTTCTACGACGAAGCGAAAACACCGCTCACCCCAGCTCGCTACCGCCGATGGCTGTCGAGCGAGGCGGTCGCCTACGTGGCGCTGCCCGACGCGCCGCTGGATTACTCGGCGAAGGGCGAGGCCGGATTGCTGCGCGGCATCGGAGGGAGCGCCGGAGGTAGGCCTCCGTCCTACCTGCGCGAAATCTGGCGCTCGGCGCACTGGCGCCTGTTCGCGGTGCTCAACCCCCAGCCGCTGGTCGGAGCGCCCGGGAGCATGACCGCGCTCACCACCGACGCGTTCACGATCTCAGCGCCCCACCCGGGCGCCTATCTCACGCGCCTGCGCTTCACCCCCTACTGGGCGCTCACCGGCAGTCAGGGATGCGTGCGACGCGCGCCGGGAGGCTGGACCGAGGTGCAGGCGCGCCGGGCGGGCAGCCTGCATGTTGCGATCGACTTCTCGCTGCAGCGGATCTTCAATCGCGGCTCTCGTTGCTCTTAGCCGAGTTCTCGCCGTTCTTTAGCCGTGTTCTCGCCGTTCTCAGATGAACGTCCTCTTTACATCGTCTAGGCTGCTCGATGTGGTCGCTCGTGCTCGTCTGCTGCAGGCGCGCGTCCTGCCCCGGGGATGGCTGGACGTGCTACGCCAAGTCTCGCTGTTCGCAGCGGCGTATCTCGCCTACCGTCTCGCACGGGGCTTGGTCGACGGTGACGCCAATACCGCCTTCGCGCACGCGCGCGACGTGATCTCGGTCGAGCGCACACTGCACGTGTTCGTCGAGCCCAGCGTGCAGGCATGGGCCTCGGGCTCACATCTGCTGATGGACGTGTCGAGCTGGCTATACGTCAACGCACAGACCACCGTGACGCTCGGGGCGCTCGTCTACCTGTATCTGCGCCACAACCGCTCGTTCTACTTCGTGCGCAACATGTTCATGATCGCGATGGCGCTCGCGCTCGTCGGCTACGTCGTGTTCCCGACGGCGCCTCCACGCTTCATGCCCGAGTGGGGCTTCATCGACTCGGTCTCGGACGTAACCGGTGTGGGCCTCACACACACCAGCGCTTCCCTGAGCGCGCTGTTCAACCCCTACGCCGCGGTGCCCTCGATGCACGTCGCGTTCGCGCTGATGGTCGGTTGGCCGCTGTCGCGACTCGTGCGCTCACGGGCGCTGCGCGTGATGTGGCTCCTCTATCCCTTCCTGATGGCCTTCGTAATCGTCGCAACCGCGAATCACTTCATCATCGACGCGCTACTCGGAGCGCTCACCGCCGGCCTCGCCGCCTACGGCGCGCGCTGGCTCGCTCGAGCGCGGCCGGGCGTGTGGCGCTTCGGCGCCGGCCCGACTCGTCTGCAGGCGAGTTAGCGGATGGCCCCGCGACATCAGGCTCCCCCACGGCGCGTGCGGCGCAACGTCCCACGGGGGCGGGCGCGAGCGCCGATTGGATCAGGCGAACGACGCGAGCTCGTGCGCAACCGCCTGATCGAGTCGCGCCTGACACCCAACGCGATCTCGCTCACCGGTTTCGCCTTGAACCTACTCGCCGCCGTGCTCGTATGGGAAGAGCTGTACTTCCTCGGCGGCATCGCGTTCATCGTCGGCTCGGTGATGGACACGCTCGACGGGCGCTACTCGCGCATGTCGGGCAAGGGCACCCCCTTCGGCGCGTTTCTGGACTCGACGCTCGACCGCATCGAGGAGGGTGTGGTACTGACAGCGATCGCCGGGGACTTTGCGCTGAAAGGTGATCGGGTGGCGGCCGCGGCCGTGGTCGTCGCCGTGCTCAGCTCGCTAATGGTCAGCTACACACGCGCCCGCGCGGAGGCCCTGGGCGTCGAGTGCAAGGTGGGTATCGCCACGCGGCCTGTGCGCGTCGTGATCCTCTCGATCGGCTTGCTGTTCGCTGACGGCGCCTCGATTGGCGACTTCTCGCTGCTGAAGGCAGCCGTGTATGTGCTGGCGGCGCTCAGCCTGATAACCGTCGCCCAGCGCATCTCGCATGTGCGCAGTGAGCTGTCCCGGCCCGCGGCGTGAGCCAGGCGAGCGGCATTTTGCACGACCTCGGTGTGACCTGAGGCATCCGGCGGAGTAGTCTCCTCCAAGCCCGCCCGGTCCCGATCCGCGGTCCCGCCGTTTGAGGGATGGAGTCAAACGGACTCCATCGACTGGGCCTTCGCCCCTTAGGAAGGACATTTCACCCGTGAGCAAAGAGCAGAACAACGGCGTCGCTGGCCGGTTCCCGACCGCTGGCAATGGTCTCGCCTCCAAGAACGGCGCCCCGCGCTACCAATCGGAGAAGGTCCGCGTCGCGATCATCGGCGTCGGCAACTGCGCCTCCGCGTTCGTGCAGGGCGTCAACTACTACCGCGATGCCAACCCCGGTGAGGACGTCCCCGGCCTGATGCACGTCGAGCTCGGCGGCTATCACGTGCGCGACATCGAGTTCACCGCGGCGTTCGACATCGACAAGACGAAGGTCGGCAAGGATCTCGGTCAGGCGATCTGGGCCGGGCAGAACAACACGATGAAGTTCGCCAAGGTGCCGCGCGATCTCGGCGTGCCCGTCTACCGCGGGATGACCCACGATGGTCTCGGCAAATACCTCAAAGAGAAGATTGTCAAGGCGCCCGGCGAGACCGCCGACATCGTAAAGGTCCTCGAGGAGACCCATACCGACGTGGTCGTCTCCTACCTCCCGGTCGGCTCCGAGCAGGCGACCAAGTGGTACGTCGAGCAGGTGCTGGAGGCCGGCTGCGGCTTCGTCAACTGCATCCCGGTGTTCATCGCGCGTGAGGACTACTGGGACCGGCGCTTCAAGCGGGCCAAGCTGCCGATCGTCGGCGACGACATCAAGTCGCAGGTCGGCGCCACGATCGTGCACCGGACGCTCGCGCGCCTGTTCGAGGAGCGCGGCGTGCGCATCCAGCGCACCTCTCAGCTGAACGTCGGCGGCAACATGGACTTCTACAACATGCTCGAGCGCGAGCGGCTGGAGTCAAAGAAGATCTCCAAGACAAACGCCGTCACATCGATCATCGACCACGAGATGGCGCCCGAGAACGTGCATGTCGGCCCCTCTGACTACGTGCCATGGCTGACCGACCGCAAGTGGGCGCACATCCGCGTCGAGGGTCAGGCCTTCGGCGACGTGCCGCTGAATCTCGAGATGAAGCTCGAGGTGTGGGACTCGCCGAACTCCGCCGGCATCGTGATCGACGCCGTGCGCTGCTGCAAGCTCGCGCTGAACCACGGCGTCGGCGGCCAGCTCGACGGGCCCTCCTCCTACCTGATGAAGTCGCCCCACAACCAGCGGCCCGACAACCAAGCCCGTCTGGATACTGAGAAGTTCATCGCCAGGTATGCAACCCGACCCACCCCGCCCGGTACGCGGCCGATGCGATCCAAGCCGCGCAAGGCTCCCGCGCGAGCCAAGACAACCATCGCGAAATAGTTCGCACCCCTGCCAGGGGATAATCAGCAGTCGATGAGCACGCCGTTCTCCATCGCCCACGTGACGCCATATCCGTGGGAGGCGGAAGACAACGAGGTCAACGCACACATACAGCGAGTCGCGGCCGAGCTGTCGCGACGCGGACACAGCGTGCTGGTGCTGGCACCCTCGCATTCGCAGGAGCGTGTGCGGGAGTCGCGCCGCGCGCTGCGAGCCGCGCGCAGCCAGGCGAATGGTGGGGCGTCCCTGCTGGAGGGGACCAACTCGGACTCGGACCCCGCCCGCCCGGGCGCGTATCGGGTGATCGCCGTCGGGGAGGTGCTCGATCTGCAGGGCAGCTCACGGAATCGAACGCCACCCACCCGCCGGCGTGCGCCCGCGCTGCCAATCGACGTGGCGCGAACGATCGAGGAACTGCTGGGCACGGTGCCGCTCGACTTCGTGCATGTCCACGAGCCGTTTGCGCCGAGCACCGCAAACGCCGCCCTGCGCCACTCGCGCTCACTCAACGTGGGGTCCTTTCACGCGCCCACCGAACGGCTGCTCTCGACGCTCGTCGCGCGGCGCTTCGTCGAGACCTTCTTCGGGCGCCTGGACGCGCGCATCGCGAGCCTGCCCGCCACCGCGGAGCTGATGGACCGTCACTTCCCTGGTGACTACCGGCTGCTCAGCGACGAAGCAGACGCGGCGCAGGCCGCCGACGAGCTCGAGCAGATTTATCGCGGCGTGGCGGCGCGCAGACACAGCGCCGAGGGCGATCGGGATCTGCATCGGCGCCTCGCGAAGCGCGGGTTGATCGACGTCGACCTGCACATGCACACCGACCATTCCGGCGATTGCGCCACCCCCGTCGAGGTGTTGCTGGCGACGGCACAAGCGGAGGGCCTGGGCGCAATCGCCGTGACCGACCACAACGAGATCTCAGGCGCCCTGGAGGCTCGCAAGCAGGCCGCTGAGCTAGACCCCGCTCACCCCGTGAAGGTGATCGTCGCGGAGGAGGTGAAGACCGCCAGTCAGGGCGAGGTGATCGGGCTGTTCATCGAGGAGAAGATCCCTCGTGGACTGAGCCTGGAGGAGACCGTCGCCGAGATCAAGCGCCAGGGGGGCCTGGTGTATGTGCCCCACCCGTTCGACCGCATGCATTCGGTACCGGATTACGAGCATATGTTGAGCATCCTCGATGACGTCGACGCGATCGAGGTCTTCAACCCGCGCGTGGCGATCGGCGCCTTCAACGAGGAGGCCGCGCGGTTTGCCGCCAAGTACCGGATCGTCGCCGGCGCTGGCTCTGACTCCCACGTCGCCCAGGGTCTCGGTTCGGTGCGGATCCGAATGCGCGACTTCGATGGGCCGGCTGAGTTTCTGCAGTCGCTGCGCGACGCCGACATCCTCACACGCCCCACCAGCCTCCTATACGTGCAGGCGCTGAAGTTCCTGCAGACCAAGGCGACGCCGGCCTCGGCCCAGCGCGCACGCAAGGCCAGGCGCGTAAAGCGGGTGAAGCGAACCGGCGGGGAAGGGCCCGGGAGCGGGGACCGTAGGTAGGGACTCGTGCGCAGGAGAGACTCCTCAGCGGGGCCGCTTGCGAAAGCGCAAGTCTCGATGCACCGCCAAGGACAAGCGCGGGCGTCGTCAAATCCCTCGGAGTCGATGCCCATTACCGATGACGAGATCCGCGAGAAGTACCTGGAGCGCGCTATCCGCGAGCTGAACTCGCTCACGCGCGAGCTGCAGGCATGTCCGCACTGCCCACGAGGCAACCTGATGCCCGTGCTCGGCTCGGGTCACCCCCAGGCGGACATCATGCTGCTCAAGCACGCCCCGCTGCCCTCGGAGGTCGAGGAGGGCGTCGCCTTCTACGGACGCGCCGGCGGTGCGCTGATGAAGTCGCTCAAGCGCCTATCGATCGATCCCCTCGCGGTCTACGGCACGCTCTGCGTAAAGTGCCCGCTAAGCGACTCATCACTCGCGGACTTCGCGTGCGTGGCGAGAGTGGTCGAGGAGATCGCGATCGTGCAGCCGAAGATCATCGTCGTGATGGGTCCAGATGCGCTCGCCGCGCTCGGCGAGTTGGAGATCCCGCTGGCGCGCCCCTTGCAACCCACCCTGGGCAAGGTTCAGCGACTGACCCCGATGATCGACGCGCTGTACGTGCCGAACATCGACGAGTCCCTCGACGAACAGGAAGCCAAGCGTGCATTCTGGGCGGCGTTCCGCACGCTCGGCGATTGGTACGCCGCGCAGCCGCCGTACTGACGGCCGAAGGCCCGCAGAGCCGGCCGGTCAAGCAACTAGATCGTGAGCACGATCTTGCCGAGCTTGCCACCAGCGGCGAAGCGCTCGTAGGCAGCGGCGGCTCGCTCCAGCGGGAAGGTCTCGGCGACGGGCACGCGTAGCGCGCCCGACTCGAACAGCGGCAGCACCTCGTGCTCGACGCGCGCGTGCGTGCGAGCGCTTTCTCCTCGAGCGGGCGCGCACGCAGGGTGGAGCCATGGATGCGCGCGCGCTTGCCCATCAGCGCGAGCAGGTTCAGCTCGCCCTTGGCGCCGGCCGCGACACCGATCACGGTGATCCGGCCCCCGGTCGCGAGCGCCTGCAGGTTCTCGGCGAGATTCGGCGCGCCGACGAGCTCGAGGATCACGTCGAACGGCCCGTGCTCGGAGAAGCCCTCTGGCGCGATCACCTCGGCTCCGAGCGCGGCGACCCGCTCGCGCAGCGCCTCGTTGCGCACCGTCGCGGTCACCCGCGCGCCGGCTCGCGCGGGCGAGCTGGATCGCGGCGGTGCCGACGCCGCCGGCGCCGCCGTGCACGAGCAGGCGCTCGCCGGGGCGCAGCTCCGCCTTGCATGAAGAGCGCGTCGTGCGCGGTCGTGAAGACCTCGGGCAGGCCGCCGGCCGCGGGCCAGTCGAGCGACGTCCGGGACGGGCATCAGCAGGCGCTCGTGCACCGTCGTCAACTCCGCCTGCGCGCCGCCGCCGACGATCGCCATCACGCGATCTCCCACCGCGAAGCGCTCGGCTCCGCGGGGTGGGCGCCGAGCGCGACCACCTCGCCGGCGAGCTCCATGCCGGGGATGTCCTGCGGGCGAGCCGGGCGGCGCCGGGTACAGCCCGCGCAGCTGCATCATGTCGCCGCCGTTCAGCCCGGCGGCGCGGACGCGCACGAGCACCTCGCCGGCGCCCGGCATCGGATCGGGGTGCTCCTCGATCACGATCTGCTGCTCGCGAATGGTGGCGGCGCGCATCGGTGCAAGCCTACTGCGGGCCGGGAATCGCGCCCGCGGGCGGGTCGGCCAGGGACGCGGAGGCCGAGCTCGCTCGAAGAGGGCGACGCACTCGATGTGGTGGGTCTGGGGGAACATGTCGACGGGGCGGACCTTCTTCAGGACCCAGCCCGCCTCGACGAGCTGGGCGGCGTTGGGCGCCAGCGTGGTCGGGTTGCAGGAGACGTAGACGATCCGCTTCGGCGAGGCCTCGACGATCCGGCGCACGACTTTCTGCGAGAGCCCGGCGCGCGGCGGATCGACGACGACCACGTCGGGCCGACCGGCGCGCGCGACCAGCTCTCCCAGCGCGAGACGCGTGTCGCCGGCGAAGAACTGTACGCCCGGGATCTCGTTGCGCCGCGCGGCGGCGATCGCGTCGGCGACGGCCTCCTCGATCAGCTCGATCCCCCACAGCTCGCCGGCCCGTGGAGCGAGCGTGAGCGCGATCGTGCCGATCCCGGAGTAGAGGTCGTACACGCGCTCCCAGCCCTCCAGCGCCGCGTACTCGAGCGACCACCTCGTAGAGCAGCTCGGCCATCTCGGTGTTCGTCTGGAAGAAAGCCTCGGGAGAGATGCGCAGGTCGAGCTCGCCGAGGCGCTCGGGTAAGCTCGGCCTCGCCCCACACCAGCTCGGTGTCGCCTCCCGCGGTCGTCTCCGCGAGGCTGCGCGAGCGCGTCCACAGCACGCCGGACGAGGCTCTCGCCCAGCTCCTCGCTCAGCGCCTGCGCGAGCGAGCCCGCCTCGAGCTCGCCGTCGGTCGTGACGATGCGGATCTGCAGCTGCCCGGTGCGCCGGCCTTCGCGCACGACGAGGTTGCGCAGCAACGCGCGTCCGTCGGGCCCCGTCGCCGCCCGCTCCACCCGCCCGGCGCGCTCGCGACGTGCGGGGTGCTCGGAGGGTGCGGGGGGTGCGCTGATCGCCGCGTGAGCCCTGACGGCCCGGCCGCGCCCGCGATCCCAGGCGGTGAGACCCTGCGCGCGACACCAGCGCAGCGCCACCTCGCGCGCGAGATTGCCCCGCTCGGAGGCCAGCAGGCAGTCCTCGATCGCCACCACCGCGTTGCCGCCGGCGGGGCGTGGAAGCCACACACCAGCGCGGTGCCCTCGGATCCCGAGGAGGGGATCTGCGCCGAAGGAGTACTCGAGCTTGTTGCGATAGCGCCACGGCTCGAGCGCGGGCACGATCTCCTCCAGCTCGAAGCCGTCCAGCCGGCCGATCCGCCGCAGCGCGTCGTCGACCTGCGCACGCTTGATTCCAAGCTGGCGCTCGTAGGGGAGCACCTGCCACGGCACGCCCGGATGCTCGGCGCGCGGCGGCGATCCGCTCGGGGCTCGGCTCGAGGATCTCCACGGCGCGGGCGTGCGCGTAGCTGCGCTTGCGCTTGTACACGACCGCGCGCACGCGGTCGCCTGGAATCGGCGCCGGCGACGAACACGACGTAGCCGCCGTCGCCCAGCCGCGCGATGCCCTCGCCGCCGAAGGCGAGCGAGTCGATGCTCAGCTCGAGCTCGTCCCCTCGCTGTGGGCGACCGGGGCCCTCCGGCTTCACAGTCGGCGTCTGCAGGCTCATGCCGGGGCCAGCAGCAGCTCGAGCAGCGCCTTCTGCGCGTGGCGGCGGTTCTCGGCCTGGTCCCAGATGCGCTGGCGGGAGCCGTAGAGGACCTCCGCGGAGATCTCCTCGCCGGGGTGCGCGGGCAGGTCGTGCATCGCGAAGGCACCCGGCGCGGCGGCGTCGAGCAGCGCGTCATCGATCCGGTAGCGCCCCAGCGCCGCGCGGCGTTGCTCGGCGGTCGCCTCGTCGCCCATGCTCACCCACACGTCCGTGTAGATCGCCTGCGCGCCGGCCACGGCCTCGAGCGGATCGGCGTACAGCGTGAGCGAGCCGGTGGCGCCGGCGGGCAGCGCGAGGTCCTCCTCGAGCGCATAGCCCGCGGGCGAGGCCACCGCGACGTCCAGCCCGGCAAGCGTGCCGAGCAGGGCGAGCGAGCGAGCGACGTTGTTGCCGTCGCCGACGTAGGCGATCCGCGGGCGGGTGGGACCCTCAAAGGGGCCGAGCGCCTCGCGGAGCGTCAGCAGGTCGGCTAGCGCCTGACAGGGGTGATGGCAGGGCGGTGAGCATGTTGAAGACCGGGATCGAGCTGTGCCGGCGAGCTCGCGCGAGCAGCGCGTCGGGGCCGGTGCGCACGCCCACGGCGCAGACATGGCGGGAGAGCACGAGGGCGGTGTCGCGCAGGGACTCGCCGCGCGAGAGCTGCAGCTCGTCGGCACGCAACACGACGGCATGGCCGCCGAGCTCGTGGATGCCGACCTCGAACGACAGCCGCGTCCGGGTCGAGGGCTTCTGGAAGATCAGCGCGACACTCCGCCCGGCGAGCGCCCGCGAGGAGAGCGGCGCGGCCTTCAGCTCGACCGCGCGATCGAGCAACGCGGCGAGCTCCGCGGCCGTCAGCTCGGCTCCCGTGAGAAAGTGTCGTGCCATGGACCGGCCAGTCTAGGTTAGGCTGAGCGGAACGTCCGCCGAGAAAGGATCGCCCGATGAGAAGAGGCCCGTTGCTGACCCGTTTGATCGCCTGCTCCGCGCTCCTGTTCGCGGCCGGCTGCGGATCGAGCGGCTCCAGCACGACCAGCTCCAGCACCGCGAGCACCGGTACGTCCTCGGCGGCCTGAAAGCGAACACCACGCCCAAATACGCCTCGCCGGCGCCCTCCGCGCCGGTGCAGAGCGGGACCGTGCAGGTCGCCTATCGCAACATCGCGATCGACCCCGACACGATCAGGGTGAAGGTCGGGAGCACGATCAAGTGGACGGACTACGACGACGTCACCCACAACGTGACCTCCCAGTCCGGCCCCGTCCAACTTCGCTTCGGCGAACCTCACTGAAGGCTCGACGTTCTCCTACAAGGTCACCAAGCCGGGGATCATCCACTACCAGTGCACCTACCATCCGGCGAGCATGAACGGGACGATCGAAGTCGTGAAGTAGGTAGTCGTCGAGCCGGAGGGAGTCCGCATGGAGGCTCCTCAGTCGGGAGGTCGAGGCGGTGGCGTAGCGGCGGCGGGGAATGCGCCCCGCCGCGCGTGCCAGGCGCCCGGCCTGCACGGCGTGGCGCATCGCGCGCGCCATCCGCACGGGATCCTCGGCGCGGGCGATCGCGCTGGCGGCCATCACCGCGTCAGCAGCCGAGCTCCATCGCGAGGGCCGCATCGGAGGCCGTGCCGATGCCCGGCGTCGAGCACCACGGGGACCTCTACCGCTTCGCGGATCAGGCTGATGTTGTAGGGGTTGCGGATGCCCATGCCGCTGCCGATCGGCGAGCCCAGCGGCATCACCGCCGCGCAGCCGACGTCGACCAGACGCCGGGCGAGGATCGGGTCGTCGGTCGTGTAGGGCAGCACGACGAAGCCATCGTCGACGAGCTCCTCGGCGGCGCGCAGCAGCTCGGGAGCGTCGGGCAGCAGCGTCTCCTCGTCGCCGATCACCTCGAGCTTGATCCAATCGGTCTCAAACGCCTCACGCGCGAGCTTGGCGGTGAGGATCGCGTCGCGCGCGGTGTAGCAGCCGGCGGTGTTCGGCAACAGCTCCACGCCCGCCGCGGCCAGCACATCCACCAGCGAGCCGTGATGTTTGAGGTCGGCGGGACCCGGACCGACGGGACCCAATCTCCGCAGCGCGACCGTAACGAGCTCCGAGCCGCTGGCGCGATCGCCTCGAGCCAGCAGCTCCAGCGAGGGGAAGCCCCCGGTGCCGAGCAGCAGGCGCGAGTGGAACGTGCGGCCGGCGATCCTCAGCCCGTCCTCGACCGGCACAGTGCCGTCGTGGGTGGCCTCCGCAGGCGGTGCAACGCGCTTGGGAGCTATGGCGGCCGTGGACGGTATGGCGGCCGTGGACGGTGCGGTGCTGGGATCGGTCATGCTCGGATCATCCTCCCTGCATCGCGGTGAGCACCTCGACGCGCGCATCCCCGTCGAGCGCGAACGTCTGCCACGCGGCGCGCGGCACAACCTCGCCGTCGACGGCTACCGCGACCCCGCGCGCATCGAGCGACAGGCCGAGGCGCTCGAGCACCGCGGCGAGGGTCTCGCCGGCGGCCACGTCGGAGCTCTGCCCGTTGACGAGGATCATCGCAAGACACCCGATCGGAGAGCGGGTCGCAAAGCGCCCCGGGTCACAGATGCGCCAGCAGCGGGCTGCCGGCTTGCTCGCCGAGCAGCGACTCGACCACCAGCTCGGCGGTGAGTGGCGCGAGCAGGATGCCGTTGCGGTGATGGCCCGTCGCCCAGGTCAATCCCGCGAGCGCGCCCGCGTCCGATCACAGGCACGTTGTCAGGCGTGCCCGGGCGCAGCCCGACGCACAGCTCCTCGATCTGCAGCTCGCTCACGCCCGGCACGAGCTCGTGCGCCTCGCGCAGCAGCTCGTACACCCCACCCGCGGTGGCGTGCTCTTCGAAGCCGCGCTCCTCGACAGTGGCGCCCAGCACATAGCGACCATCCGCGCGGGGAACCAGGTAGCCGCCCTCGAAGCGCACCACGCGCTCCAGCAGCCCCGGACCGGCGGGATCGCGCAGGCGCAGGAGCTGACCCTTGACCGGGCGCACGGGCACGCGTCGCGTGCTCCGGCAGACCCGTCGATCTGGCGCGCTCCAGGCGCCGGCGGCGAGCACCAGCGTGGCGCGCGGCAATGAGCTCGCCGTCCTGCCAGCGCGACACCCGTCACTCGCGCGCTCGCGCCTGATCGCACTCGATGCGGGCCACCGGCGCGTGCTCGCGCAGCTGCACCCCGACGCCTCACAGGCCCGGCGCAACGCGACGAGCACCAGGCGCGGATCGACCGAGTGATCCTCGGGCGCTTCCAGCGCCAAGCGCACGGTCGGCGCGAGCGCCGGCTCGCGCGTCGCGGGCCTCGCTCGCGCGCAGGCGAGTCGTGCGCAGCCCGAGCGATTCGCGGAAGGCGATCTGGCGCTCGAGCTCGCGCGCCTCGTCCTCGTCGCGGGCGAGCACGAGCGTGCCCGTCCTCAGCAATCCCACCTCCATCGCCGCTCGCCCGCTCCAGCTCGGCCGCGAACTCCGGCCACATCTCCGCCGAGCGCAGCCCCAGCTCGAGCGCTGCCTGGCCGGCCTCGCCGAACTCGACCTCGGCCACCGGCGCGAGCATCCCCGCCGCCACATACGAGGTGCCCATGCCCGATCTCCCCGCGCTCGAGCAGCGTCACCGACAGCCCCTCCGCGCGCGCGCGCCAGGCGACCGACAGGCCGATCACGCCGCCGCCGACGATCAACCACATCGACTGAGCGGACCGCGTTGGAGATGGCACCGTTGGACGATTGCGGACATGGGATTGATGCTAGCCCGCTGTCAGACTGCGCGATCTATGCCCGTCGGAGACCTCGGCGCCGAGCGGCGCGCTCGTCTCGCCGGCGCGCGGCTGTACCTCGTGTGCGGGCCGCTCTCCGATGTCCTCGGACCCCCGGAGGGCACGCGCTGGCCGAGCTGCTGCGCGAGGCGATCGCCGGCGGCGTCGACATCGTTCAGTTGCGCGAGAAGCAGCTGCCCGACGAGGAGCTCGTCGCGGTCGCGAACGCCGCGCGGGCGCTGTGCGAGCGGCTCGGCGCGCTGCTGATCGTCAACGACCGTCCGCTCGTCGCGCGCGAGGTCGGCGCCGACGGGGTGCACGTCGGCCAGGAGGACATGCCGGTCGCGGAGGTGCGCGAGCTGGTCGGCCCCGACATGCTGATCGGGCTCTCCACCCATGCGCCGGAGCGAGATCGACGCGGTGCGACGCGCGAGCTGCGTGCGACTACATCGGCGTCGGGCCCGTCCACGCCACCCCGACCAAGCCCGGGCGCCCCGCGGTCGGGCTGGAGCTCGTGCGCTACGCCGCCGCGCACGCGCCGGTGCCGTTCTTTGCGATCGGCGGGATCGACGCCGAGAACGCGGCGAGGCGATCGACGCCGGGGCGCAGCGGCTGTGCGTGCTGCGGGCGATCGCCGCGCCGAGGATCCCGAGCGCGCGGCGCGCGAGCTGCGCGAGCTGCTCGACGCGCGTCCCTGGAGCCTGAGCTGGCGCTGCCCCCCCGAGACGCGTCCGGAGGAGCCCTCGAGGAGACGCCACATCGGTCGCAGCGAGCACGCGCCCGCCCGAGCGCGGCAGCGCGAGAGCTGCTCCGCGCCGAGCTGGAGCCGCTGGGCGAGGACGAGCGCCCCGCGCGCTGCTCGTCGCGATCGCCGTCTGCGTGCTGCTCGCGCTCGGGGTGATCGTCGGCGCCAGCGACCGTCCACGACCTCAGCCGCCGCGGCGGCTCGCTCCCCGGCGGCGTCTTCCTGGCGCTCGTCCTGCTGCTGCTCGCCTGCGGCATGTACCGGCGGCGCTACTGGGCGGTGCTCGGCTTCGAGGCGCTGCTCGCCTTCCAGATCATCGTCACCTCGCTCGCGCTCGTCGTGGCCTCCACGATCCTCGCCGCGGTGATCTGCGTGGTGAGCGTCGGGCTCGGGGGTTGGCTGTTCTGGAAGCTGGTGCGCGTGATGGGGCGCATCCAGGCCGGCGAACGTGGACCGCAAGAGACGCTTCGATAGGCTCAGGCCTCAATGGCAGAGACCAGCTACGACTGCATCGTGATCGGCTCCGGCCCGGGCGGCTACGTGGCCGCGATCCGGGCCGCCCAGCTCGGGAAAAAGACCGCCGTGGTCGAGCAGGACAAGGTCGGCGGGCGCTGCCTGAACTACGCGTGCATCCCCGCCAAGGCGGTGCTGCGCTCGGCCGACCTGCTTACCGAGATCCGCGAGGCGGAGGAGTACGGGCTGAAGGTCGCAAGCGTCGAGGTCGACTACGCCGCCGTCCAGGCGCGCCGCGAGAAAGTCGTCTCGACCCTCACCGGCGGCGTCGCCGGGCTGTTCAAGAAAAACAAGATCGACCTGATCGAGGGCGACGGCGCGCTTGACCGGCGAGCGGCGAGCTGTGCGCGTCGGCGAGCAGCAGCGATCGCTCGCGCGAGACGGTGATCCTCGCCACCGGCTCGATCCCGCGGGCGATCCCCGGCGTGGAGTTCGGCGGGCGCGTGATCGGCACCGAGCAGGCGTGGGCGCTGCAGGAGCTGCCCGCGCGCCTGGCGGTCGTCGGCGCCGGCGCCTCGGGCGCGGAGATCGCCTCGGGCTTTGCCCGACTCGGCAGCGAGGTGCTGCTGCTCGAGGCGCTCGAGCGCGTGCTGCCGAGCGAGGACGCGGACATCTCGCGGCTGGTCGAGCGGGGCCTGAAGCGCCAGGGCATCCAGGTCCATACCGGCACCCCCGTGAAAGACGTGCAAGGGCAGCGAGGACGAGCGTGAGCTTCTCCTACGGCGAGGAGACGCGCCGAGGTCGACTACCTCGTGATCGCCGCCGGGCGCGGCGCGGACATCGACGGGCTCGGGCTCGCCGAGGCGGGCGTCGAGCTGGACGAGCGCGGGCTGGTGAAGGTCGACGGCGCGACTGCGCACCTCGCGCGAGGGCGTCTATGCGATCGGCGACCTCGTCCCGGGCCCGGCGCTCGCGCACAAGGCCTCCGACGAGGGCGTGATCGCCGCCGAGGACTCCGCGGGCCTGCAGACCCATCCGATCGCCTACGTCGACATCCCGCGCGCGACCTTCTGTACGCCGAACGTCGGCTCCTTCGGCCTGACCGAGGCGCAGGCGCGGGAGCAGGGCTACGACGTGGTCGTCGGCAAGGTGCCCTACGGCGCGGTCGGCGGCGGGATCGTCTACGGCGACCGCTACCGGGATGGTGAAGCTCGTCGGCGAGTCCAAGTACGGCGAGCTGCTCGGCGGCCACATCGTCGGCGCGCGCGCGACCGAGCTGATCCAGGAGCTCGTCAACGTGCGCGCGCTGGAGGGCGGCTTCGCCGAGGTGGCGCGCACGATCCACGGTCACCCCACGCTGTCAGAGGCCGTGATGGAGGCCGGCCGCGCCGCCGACGGCTGGCTGATCCACGGCTGAGTCGCGCATTAGTCTCGGCGAGATGCCCGAGCCGGACGCAGCCTTCTACTTCGACCTCGCAAGCCCGCTCGCCTACCTCGCGGCCGAGCGCGTCCTGCAGTGCTTGCCGATCCGGGCCGAGTGGCAGCCCGTGCTCGCACGCGAGCTGTCGGATGCGGAGTCCTTCGAGGCCTACCGCTGCCGCTACCGAGCAAGAGATCTTCCGCGCGGAGATCGAGCGCGCCGCGCGCCAAGCAGGGCCTGCAGCCGCTGAGGTGGCCTAACCCGTTCCCGTTCGACAGCGCCCTGGCGATGCGCGTGGCGACCTACGCCAAGTCGATCGGCCGCACCGTGCCGTTCGTGCAGGCGGCCTTCCGTCAGGCGTTCGCCGGGGGCACACTCCTCGAGGACCTCGACTTCGTGCTGATCGCCGCCGCGGCCTGCGAGATGCATCCGGCCGCGGTACTCAAAGGGGCCGAGCTGCGCTCGGTCGAACGAGCAGCTGAGCCGAGCCACCGCCACTCGCTGCACAGGCCGGCGTGAGCGACGTGCCGGCCGTGCGCATCGGGGAGCGAGTGTTCGTCGGTGAGCGCGCCGTCGAGGACGCGGCGGCACATGCAACGCAAGCAGCGAACACGGGCGAGACGGATCGATGCCGGGAACGCGGGCGGGGCGCAGACGCGATGAAGGCCAACCGCGCCTACCGGCTGATCGTCACACGCGGCGGGCGGGTGCCGGCGCTGCTGGCGGACACCGGCGCGGGTCGACCACATCGAGATCGTCGAGGTCGACGCCGGCGAAGTGGTCCTGTTCTGGGACCGCCCGCCGCAGGCGGCTTCGAAGCTCGCCCGGGCATTGCGCGCCGACCTCTCGCAGCTGGAGGCCGAGGAGTTCCTCGCGCGCTGGGGTACCGTGGAGAGCTGATGGAAAGTGTGGAGAAAAAGTGCGTGCAGAGCTGACGGAAGACCTGCCGGAGCCCGAGATCGCGCGCGAGTGGCTCGAGACGATGACGCTGATCCGTCGCTTCGAGGAGCGCGCCGGCGAGATGTACGCGCGGGCGAAGATCGGGGGCTTCCTGCACCTGTCGATCGGGGAGGAGGCAACGATCGTGGGCAGCACGCGGGCGCTGCGGGAGACGGACTATCTCGTCTCGACGTACCGCTCGCACGGCTATGCGCTGGCGCGCGGCACGCCGCCCGAGAAGGTGATGGCCGAGCTGTTCGGGCGCGATCGACGGCTGCTGTGGCGGGCACGGCGGCTCGATGCACATGTTCGACCTCTCCCGCCGCTTCATGGGCGGCTACGGGATCGTCGGCGGCAACCTGCCGATCGCGACCGGGATCGGCCTCGCGAGCGACTACACCGGCACCGATGAGGTGACCCTCTGCACGTTCGGCGATGGCGCGTCCAACCAGGGCACGTTCGGGGAAACGCTGAACCTGGCGGCGCTGTGGCGGCTGCCGGTGGTGTTCGTGGTGATCAACAACCAGTTCGGCATGGGCACGTCGCTCGCGCGCCATTCGGCCGTGACCGACTTGCAGCGCAAGGGCGAGAGCCTCGGCGTGCCGGGGACGCGTTGCGACGGGATGGACGTGGTCGCTACGAACGCGGTGATCGCCGAGGCCGTGGAGCGCGTGCGGGAAGACCGCCGGCCGGTGCTCGTCGAGGCCGTGACCTACCGCTTCCGCGGCCATTCGATGGCCGACCCGGAGGAGTACCGCAGCAAGGAGGAGGTCGCGCACTGGCGCGAGCGCGACCCGATCCCGGCGTTTGGCGAGTCGCTGGAACGCGAGGGGATCCTCGACGGGGGAGGACGCGCGAGCGGCTCGACAGAGAAGCGGTCGCGCGGGTGGATGCGGCGGTCGAGTTTGCCGAGGCATCGCCGTTCCCGGAGCCCGAGTCGCTGTACGAGGACATCTACGTGCTCGACGAGCAAGTCCACGGCGCGTATCACTGATGGCCGAGCTGCGCTACCGCGAGGCCCTGAACGCGGCACTGCGCGAGGAGCTCAGACGCGACGAGCGCGTGATGCTGATGGGCGAGGACATCGGCGTGTTTGGCGGAGCGTTCAAGGTCACCGCCGGCTTGCTCGAGGAGTTCGGCGAGCGACGGATACGCGACACGCCGATCTCGGAGAACACGATCGTCGGCATCGGCGTGGGCGCCGCGATGAGTGGACTACGACCCGTTGTCGAGCTGATGACGGTCAACTTCGCGTTGCTCGCGTTTGACCAGATCGTCAACAGCGCCGCGCACATCCGCTACATGTTCGGCGGTCAGGTCTCCGTGCCGCTGGTGATCCGGATGCCCCAGGGCGCTGGTCATCAGCTCGGGCCGACCCACTCCCACTGCTTGGAGGCGATGTTCCTGCACGTCCCCGGCCTGCTCGTCGCCGTTCCTTCGACACCCGCCGACGCCAAGGGCCTGTTGAAGACCGCGATCCGCAACGAGAACCCCGTGATCTTCATCGAGCACGAGTCCCTGTACGGCCTCCGTGGTGAGGTGCCCGAGGGCGAGGAGGAGACAGTCGACTTCGGCCACGCGCGTGTCGCCAGGGAGGGCGTAGATGTGACGATCGTGGGCGTCTCGCGGATGGCGCTCACGGCCGAGCGGGCCGCGGAGATGCTCGCGCGGGAGCACGGCGTGGAGGCCGAGGTGATCGATCCGCGCACACTGCGGCCGCTCGACCTCGACACGATCCTCACCTCCGTGCGCAAGACCAACCGCTGTGTCGTCGTCGAGGAGGGCTGGCCGCACGGTGGGGTCGGCGCCAACCTCGCGGCGCTGATCGCCGAGCACGCCTTCGACGACCTCGACGCGCCCGTCGCACGCGTCTCGGGCGCCGATGTGCCGATGCCCTACTCCAAGCCCCTGGAGGACATTGCCTTTCCCCACGAGCCGCAGATCATCCAGGCCGTGCTCGCGACCGTCGGCAAGCGTCCAGCAGCGGTTACCGAGGCGAGCTAGATGGCCGAGATCGTGATGCCGCGATTGTCGGACACGATGGAGGAGGGCACGATCCTGAGCTGGCTCATCCCGGACGGGGAGCGGGTGAGCCGCGGCCAGGAGCTGGTCGAGATCGAGACCGACAAGGCGAACATGACCTACGAATCCGACCAGGAAGGCGTCCTTCAGCGGATCGCCGCCGAGGGCGACACGCTGCCGGTCGGTGCGGTGATCGCGCGAATCGGCGGTGGCGATGATCCCGGCGCGCCCGGCTCAACCGCCACCAAGGATGCGGATGAGCCAGCCTCGAATGAGGCTGGGGTGCGCACGGTCGGAGAGAACCAGCAGGGCGAGGTAGCTCCCAGTGGCACCGCTTCACCGGAGCGTCCCCCGACCGGGGATCGATCCGCCGGTGAGGGTGGTTCACCAGCCGGGGATCGATCCACCGGGGAGCGCGTCAAGGCATCGCCGCTGGCCAAGCGGATCGCAAGCGAGCGCGGGGTGGATCTGCACACGGTGGCCGGCAGTGGCCCAGGCGGGCGGATCGTCAAGGCCGACGTGCCGGCAGCCGAGGAAGGCGCGATGCCGGCACCCGCGGCGGGACTCGCCGGTGTGATGAGGGCAAAGGGCGAGAGCACCGTCGTGGAGCTGTCACGCACACAGCAGACGATCGCGCGGCGGATGGCTGAGTCGAAGGCCACGATTCCCCACTTCGCGCTCCAGATCCGACGTGGACATGGAGGCGTGCCTCGCGCTGCGCGCCGAGCTGAAGAGGCTCGCCCCCCAGCCGCACGAGTCGGCGAGCGCGGCCGAGGAGGCAACCCCCACCTACAACGACATGATCATCAAGGCCTGCGCGCTGGCGCTGCGTGAGTTTCCCGTGGCCAACTCCAGCTACCGAGATGGTCGCCTCCAGTTGCATTCGCGCGTGAATGTCGGTGTGGCGGTCGCGGCCGACGCCGACCAGCCCGCCGGCGGGGTGTTGATCGTGCCGAGCGTGTTCGACGCCGACCAGAAGTCCCTCGGCGAGATAGCCCGCGAGACGCGCGCGCTGGCCGCACGGGTACGCGAGCGGACGATCACCCCGCCGGAGCTGGGCGGGGGCACGTTCACGGTATCCAACCTCGGCATGTTCGGCGTCACCGCTTTCACCGCAATCATCAATCCACCCCAGGCGGCGATCCTGTCCGTCGGCCTACTCGAGCCACGCGCCGTGGTCCGCGATGGCGAGGTGCAGGCACGCAACACGATGACCGTCACCCTCGCCTGCGATCACCGCGTCCTCTACGGCGCTCCAGCCGCGCGCTTTCTCGCGCGCATCCGCGAGTTGCTCGAGGCGCCGGCCGCGCTCACGCTGTGATCGAGAAGCCCGTCGCCGACCACAGGCAAAGGCCCGACGCCAACCACGAGCCCGAGGCCAACCACGAGCCCGCCGCTAACCTGAACACATGACGCGCGACGAGCTTTGGGTGTGCCACCTCGGCACGATTCCCTACCTCGACGCGGTCGGCCTGCAAGAGCGCGTACATGCGCAGCGACGGGCCGGTGAGCTGCCCGACACGCTGCTCCTGCTCGAGCACTTCCCCGTCTACACGCGCGGGCGGCGCTCCGCCGCCGGCGAGCTCGCGCGTCGGCGAGGACTTCTACCGCGCGAAAGGCATCGACCTCGTCGAGACCAACCGCGGCGGGCGCCTCACCTACCACGCTCCCGGCCAGCTCGTCGGCTATCCGATCATGCAGGTAACCGACATCGGCTCGCACCTGCGCACGATGGAAGCCGCGATCGTCTCTGCGCTCGGCGACGAAGGCATCGACGCGCACTCGCGCTCGGAGGAGGGACCCGACTACACAGGCGTGTGGGCCGGTCCACGCAAGATCGCCTCGATCGGCGTGCACGTCTCACGCGGGATCTCCACCCACGGCTTCGCGATCAATGTCGAGAATGACCTCGAACCGTTCTCCTGGGTGATCGCGTGCGGACTGCCAGACGTCGAGATGACCTCCGTTGCCCACGAGTTGGAGGTCTCGAACCCCCGACATGCGGATGATGATTCCGCTGCTCTGGACGTCACCAGGTCGTCTGGGATCGCGTGCTTTCGCAAGCGCATGGCCCACGCGTTCTGCGAGGCCCGCGGTCGCCGCCAGCGGCTCGTCTCGCCGGGACGCCTGGGGATCGAGGCGCCGCTCGCGCGTGCATCTTCGCGGCGAATGGCGGTGGCCGCATGAGCGCGCCCGCAACCGCCGAGCGGGCCGACGGAGCCGAGCGGGCCGACGGGAGCCGAGCGGGAGCACGTCACGCGCTCACGCGCGAACCCCGGGGGGATGGACGTGCTCGAGGTGCTCGGCCCCGAGGTACGTCCGCTGCGCGAGCGCAAGCCGCCGTGGTTCAAAGTCCCGCCGCCCGGCGGCGCGCGCTACCGCGAGCTGACCGAGCTGATCCGCTCGGAGAACCTGCACACCGTCTGCCAGGAGGCGGCCTGCCCGAACGTCGGCGAGTGCTGGGAGCGGGGCACCGCGACGTTCATGATCCTCGGCGACACCTGCACGCGCCGCTGCGGCTTCTGCAACGTGCAGACCGGCAAGCCGACCTGGAACGATCCGCTCGAGCCCGCACGGGTGGCGCGCTCGATCGCGCGCATGGGGCTGCGTCACGCGGTGATCACCTCAGTCGACCGCGACGACCTGCCCGACAAGGGAGCCTACGCGTTCGTCGGGGTGATCCGTCAGATTCGCCGCCAGGCGCCCGACTGCCAGATCGAGGTGCTGACCCCCGACTTCCAAGGACAGGAGATGCCGCTAGCGAAGGTGATCGCCGAGCGACCCCACGTCTTCAACCACAACGTCGAGGTCGTCCCGCGCCTGTACCCGATCGCGCGCCGCGGCTCCGAGTTTCAGCGCTCCTGTCGCGTCCTGCGGCTCGCCGGCGAGATGGGCGAAGGCGAGGTCGTGACCAAGTCGGGGCTGATGGTCGGCCTCGGCGAGACGCACGAGGAGCTCGTCGAGACGTTCGCCACGCTGCCGGGCCACGGCGTGCAGGTGCTCACCGTCGGTCAATACCTGAGGCCCTCCGAGCGCCATCTGCCGGTCGTGCGCTACTGGCACCCGGACGAGTTCTTCGCGCTCGAGCGCGCCGCCTACGAGCTCGGCTTCGACCACGTCGCCGCGGGGCCCTTGGTGCGCTCCAGCTACCACGCCGACCAGCACGTACCGCAGGCACGCCCGGGAATCGGGCCACTCGCCGGCGTCGAGCCCAGCGAGCCGCGGATAGTCTGCACCGATCCTCCGCTTGCCGAGCAAGATCCGATCGCGGCTATGACGCGTACCCTCGTGCTCCTCGTGGCGTTGATCTTCATCGCTCGGCTTCGCCTTCCTCACGGTCAGCGCGGCGATCGAACAGGGAGTCACGGTCGCGAGCGTGCTGTCGGCCTTCATCCTCGTGCTGCTGTTCGTCGGGATAGTCGGTGCGCTGTTCAATCCTCCTCGCCAGTAAGACTCCCCGCGATGAGCACCTCCCCGTTCATGACCCCGAGCCACCGGCGCCGCCGGCGCGAGGCGTCGTTGCGCCGGCGCCGTCGCCGCCGCGCGATGCTTCGCCGGCGCGCTCGCTCTGGCGATCGTCGCGGCCATCGTCGTGATGACCCTCGCGGGCGCGGGCGCCACGCGCGGATCGACCTCGGCGCGAACACATCGTCATCTGAAGGGAGGCTCCGTCACAGCGACGATCGTCCGTCCCGCGTCTCTCGCCGATCGGCCTGCCGCTCGGCAAACCCGCGCTCGCGCTGACGGGGATCGGCGTGGGTGGGTTGGAATCCGACACCGACGCCGTGCACGTCGCTTTCCACGAACCGCCGCGCGCGGGTCTGCTGTTCAACCTCGACACCGGCCAGGTTCTGTGGCAGCGCAACCCCTACAAGCGCCTGCGGATCGCGAGCCTGACAAAGATGATGACCGCGCTGCTCACGGTCTCCTCCTCACCAGCGGACGCGCATGTGCTGATCACCAAGGAAGCAGTCAACATGCCCGGGTCGAAGGTCGGCGTGCTGCCGCTGGGCAAGCACGTGCGCCTGGAGACGCTCCTCTACGGCCTGCTCCTGCCCTCGGGAACGATGCCGCGGTGGCGCTCGCGCAACACGTCGCCGGCAGCGTCAAGCACTTCGTGACGCGCATGAACGCCGAGGCAGCCAAGCTAGGGATGGGTTGCACGCACTACTCCTCCCCCTCTGGCTATTACGACGAACGCAACTACTCCTGTGCCGCCGATCTCGCCCTGCTCGCCCACGCCGACCTGCAACAGCCGCGGCTCGCGAGCATCGTGCGCACCTACACGGCGGTTCTGCCGTTTCCGATCAAGGGCGGCAGGCTGTATCTGTACAACAACAACCCCCTGTTGATCTACAGCTACCCGGGAGTGACGGGCATGAAGACCGGCTACACGGAAGCCGCCGGGCGCTGCCTGGTGGCGACCGCCGAGCGCCACGGCGTGCGTCTCGGCGTCGTGCTGATGCACTCGCCCGATCCCGGCCAGGCAGGCGAGCTACCTGCTGAACCGCGGCTTCGAAGGCGTCTACCACCAAGCGCCCGTCCCGCAGCCGCCGATCCCGGGAGGCATCTGAGCAGCCACACGAGATCCGGCGGCGCCAGCACGCCGCCGCGCACGACGCATCCGAGCAGGAGGGAGTACCGTTCTCCAAAGCGATTGACTGGTCAGTCAGCCAAAGGAGGATGCAGCCGTGGATCTCGATGACACGCCAGAGCAGGCCGCCTACCGCACCCAGGTGCAGGCCTGGCTTTCAGAGCACAAGTCCCAAGCGCCGGTCCTTTCCGGCCCCGACGCGCTGAAGGACGAGGCGGAGATCGTCGCCGCGCGGCGCGCCTGGCAGGGCAAGCTCGCCGAGGGCGGCCTCGCCGGCGTGACCTGGCCGAAGGAGTACGGCGGCCAGGGTCTCGGCCCGATCGAGCAGCTGATCTGCAACCAGGAGATCGCCCAGGCGAAAGTGCCCGGCATCCTCGACGCGATCGGCGTGGGCATGCTCGGCCCGACGCTGATCGCCCATGGCGCCGACGAGCAGAAGGCGCGTTACCTCGGGCCGATGCTGCATGGCGACGAGGTCTGGTGCCAGCTGTTCTCCGAGCCCGCGGCCGGATCCGACCTGGCGGCCGTCCAGGCCCGCGCGCGCCTGCAGGACGATGGCAGCTGGCGCTTGAGCGGTCAGAAGGTGTGGACGACCAACGCCCAGTTCGCCTCCTACGGGCTGCTGCTCGCGCGCACCGACTCCGACGTGCCCAAGCACAAGGGCATGACGATGTTCATCGTGCCGATGGACGGCGCCGGCGTGACCGTCGCGGCCTGCGCCAGATCTCCGGCGAGGCCGAGTTCAACGAGGTGTTCTTCGACGACGTCGCGCTCGACTCCGACGCGGTCGTCGGCGGCGTCGGCAACGGCTGGGGCACGGCGCTGACCGACGCTGATGTTCGAGCGCGTCACGATCGGCCTCGGCGGCGAGGGCCTCGGCTACAACGCGACTCGCTTTGCCAAGGCGATCGCCGATGACGAGGACGCCCGTCGCGACCCCGAGATACGTCACCAGCTCGGCGAGATCGTCAGCCGAGCTACTGGCCGTGCGCTTCACCGGCTACCGCACGCTCACGGCGCTTCAGAAAGGCCAGATCCCGGGCCCTGAGGCGGGCCTGGCGAAGGTCACGATCGTCAACGGCGCGATCAAGGCCGGCGATTTGATCACCGACGTGGTCGGACCCGACGCGCTGGCAGAGGACAGCGAGTGGGCCTACATGATCTCGTTCCTCCCCGGCCTGAAGTCGGCCGGCGGGACCGAAGAGATCCTGCGTAACACGATCGGCGAGCGCGTCCTCGGGCTGCCGCCCGAGCCGCGCCTGGACAAGGGCATCCCATTCTCGGAGCTGCGCTCCAAGGAAGGAGCGGCGGCATGAACCTCGCACTCTCTGACGAGCAGGTGTTCCTGCGCGAGGCCGCACGCGGCGCGCTCTCTCGCTTCAAGACGATCGAAGCCGCGCGCGAGGCGCTCGACGGCAACGCACCCCTGCCCGACCTGTGGCCTACCGCCAAGGAAGCGGGCTGGCCCGGTCTGTTGATCGACGAGTCCGCCGGCGGCGCCGGCCTGGACGCCTTCGACGCGATGCTCGTGCTCGGCGAGTGCGGCCGCGTGCTGGCCGGCGTAGCACTGCTCGGCCACCTACCCGCGACGGCGATCCTCGGCGACTCGCCAGGCGCGGCGAAAGATCAACTCGAGGAGCTTGCCACCGGCGAGCGACGTGCCGCCTACCTGCCCACCAACCCGCCCGACGATCTCGCACATGAGTGGACGCTCGACCCGGCCCACGGCCTGCGGCGCCCGCCCGCGCTCAGCGCCCGCAACAACGGGGACGATGCCCAGGCGCGCGTCAGCGGAGCGCTGTCGTTCGTACCGGACGCTCCCGGCGCCGATCTGCTGGTCGGCGTGGCGTTGCTCGACGGCCAGCCCATCGGCGTCGCAATCGACGCCTCCGCTTCCGGAGTCTCGATCGAGGCAGTCCAGGGTTATGACGCCACCCGCTCGCTCGGGCACATCACGCTCGAGGACGCGCCGGCCACCGTGCTCGACGCATCGACCGAGTCGCTAGCCGGCGCCTGGTACCTCGCCCAGGCATTGATCGCGGCCGAGTCGCTCGGCAGCGTCGAGACCGCGCTGGACGTATCCGTGGCCTACGCCAAGGAGCGCCACACGTTCGGCCGTGCGATCGGCTCCTACCAAGCGGTCAAGCACTCACTGACAGAGGTGCTGCGCCAGCTGGAGAACGGCCGCTCGCTGCTCTACTACGCCGGCTGGTCGCGCCACGGCGCGCCGGGGGAGTTCCCGCTCGCCGCGAGCGCCGCGCGCTCGGTGGCCGGCCGGGCACTCGACCAGGCCGCACGCACGATGATCTCCGTGCACGGTGGCATCGGCGCCACCTGGGAGCACGACGCGCCGCTGTACTTCCGCCGTGCTCAGCTCTCCCGCCGTCTGCTCGGAGGGACCGCCGGCGCCACAGACCGGGTCGCGGGCGAGTTGATCATCCAGGCCTCGTAGAGCCCCGGGCCTCACCGGTGGGCGACCTCAGCGCCGGCTGGGTTTGGCGCGGGCGGCCGTGGCCGTGGTGAGAAGTTCGAGCACCGGCGCACCGTAGGCGGCGTGCACCGCTTCGATCATCGCCGGCTCAACGCCGCAGTTGATGCAGAAGGAATGCTGTGACCAGCTGATCGCGCGCGCCAGCACCTCGTCGGCATAGCTCACGCCGGTGGCGTCGTGCCCGTAATAGTCATACGCCGCATCCCAGGCCGCGCCGTTCAGCTCGTATCCCGCGCCGTCCGCCGAGAGCAGATGCGCGGCGGCCATGATCGAGTCGAAGTCGTCGTAGATCGACGGGTGCGCCTGAGTCATGTGGTCATAGACCGCGGGGCGCTTGCCGTAGAGGTAGGAGTCGCTCACGAGGTCCCAGGTAGATGCAATACGCCGCCCACCACCCCGCCCACTCCCGTTTGTCACGTTGAACTGCATCGGCCCGCCACAGCAGCCGGCGAAGTTCAACCCGTGGTAGGTCGTGGGAGCGGTCGAGAACGCGGACTCCTGCTTGTGAATCGAGGCGATCAAGAGCCAGTTGACGCCGAACGTGCTCTGCGCCGTGGCGTAGATCGGATAGAAGCCTTCCATCCAGCGCGTCGGTATTTCCGTTTCGGTCTCGTCGACCAGACGTGTCGCATAAAGGCTCTGCTGTGCGGTCGACGGCTGGGCGACGATCGCCGCGGCGTGTGAGCGCCGCTCACGTCTCGAGCCGCGCGGCGCACGCGAGCGGCTCGTGTGGGCCCCGGCCGGGGAACCCTGGCCCGCGGCGCCGGCAAGCGCGCTCGCAGAGGAGACCGCCCCCGGGACCGGGGTGGTGGCCGCCACCAGCACCGCCGGTGGCGACGCCGCGGGCGCCACGCGTGTGGTGGCACCAATCGCACCCGTCAGCACGGCGAGGAGGACCCCAACGCCGAGCGCACCGAGCGCGATCGCCAGCAGCCAGGCTCCCCGCTCAGATGGCGGGCTCGGCACCTGAGCGTCGAGGGAAGGAGGTGACGTAGGCGTTGTAGGCGTTGTAGGTGTCGTGGGCATTGTGGGAGGTATCAAGGAATTGGTCATCGATCGCTTTCCGCCACACACCGTATCCACGTCCCCCGCGCCTATGTGCCGGTTCTCTCGCGCTCGGCCCTGTCCCGCGATCCTCTCGGCGATCGCTCTGTACCTCGATCCTCTCGGCGATCGTGCTCTGTCCCGCGCGCGTGAGGACGCACCGAGCAATACGCTTGACGATCCTCAGACTCCCAGCGCGCGGCGAGCCACGCGGTCAAAGACGTGGTCGGGCAGCAGCCGCTTGGCGAGCAGCATCGCTCTTGCATCCCGCCCGATCAGGTAGCGGGCCTTCATGCGCCGCGCGGTGAGCGCGCGCTCGATCGCCTGCGCCACCTGCTCGGGTGGGATGCCACGCCGCTCGGTGTCGTCGAGAACCTTGCTCATCGCCGCCGACACATGGCCGTACTGGTCGGTCAGCTCGGCGGGCACGCTCAAGTCATCGCCCTGCGCGCGGCCCTTGTCCCAGATTGGCGTCGTGACCGATCCCGGCTCGATGAGGGCGACCTGCACGTTTGAGCTGCGCAGCTCCACGCGTAGGGCGTCGCCGATCGCCTCGATCGCGTGCTTGGACGCGGCGTAGGGCGCGGTGAAGGCCATCGGCACACGGCCGCCGACGGAGGAGACGAACACGATCCGCCCGCGGGCGCGGCGCAGCGCGGGCAGCAGCGCCTGGGTGAGGGCCACAGGCCCGCACACGTTGACCTCGAATTGAGCGCGCAGATCGTCGATCGGCAGCAACTCGAGCGGGCCGCCGAAACCGACTCCGGCGTTGTTGACGAGCGCGTCGAGGCGCCCGTGCTCGTCCACGCGCGCGAGCGCCGCGGCGATCTGCGCGGCGTCAGTCACGTCCAGGGTGAGCGGAACGACCCGCTCGCCGCCCGCGGCCACGAGCGCGTCGCCGTCCTTGACTCTGCGCACCCCGGCCATGACCGTCCAGCCAGCCGCCGCCAGCCGTAGCGCCGTCGCACGGCCGATGCCCGTCGAGGCGCCGGTGATCAGAACGGTTGGCACACCATGAGTATGGCCTGCATCCTCAGCAACCGTCGGCGGCAGGCCCGTAGGATGTCAATCGATGCTCTCGCCCGTCAACACGACCTCCGGCAAGCCGACCTCCGCCAAGCGCGCGGCGATCGCCCTCACCCTGCTCGCGATGCTCGCCGCCGGCTGCGGATCGAGCGTGGGCGGCTCCGCCGCGCGCGCCAGCATCGATCTGGACGCTGCGCCAGACTCCACCGCGGGCGCCTGCGCCGCAACCGTGCTGGGCGCGCTCGGCGATGTCGCGAGACGTGTCTATGACGAGGGGATCGCGAGCGAACGCACCGAAGTAGCGCTGCGCCTCGTCGGGCACTCGATCGCTCTGCGCGAAGCCGTCGAACGCGACGATTCACAGGCGGTGCGCTCCGCCGCGGCTGCGCTGCTCGCGACCGGGCACCTGACGAACCTGACCGTGCTCCGCGGCCAGCAGACCCTGATCGCCCTCGGCGGCGCACACGCGCTCGCGCCGCTGCACGGGTCGATCCTCAGCGCCAAGGGCGTCCCAATCGCGAGCTTCGTCACGAGCGTGTGGACGGACAGCGGCTTCATCGAGGAGATGCGAGGCGTCGCCGAGGGCGAGGTCGCGCTACGCGAAGGCAGCCACCCGATCGCCGGCTCGTTCATGCTTCCCGCCGGAGAACTGCCGCCCGCCGGCACGTTCAACAAGCATGCGGTCGCCTACCAGTACACCTCGTTCGCAGCTACGGCCTACCCCTCGGGCGGCGCGCTGCGCGTCTACCTCCTGCGCTCACTCAGGTCGACCGCCGGCCTCTGCGGGCGCACCGAGCAAGACACGCTCGTCAACACGCTCAGGCGCATCGCGCACCTGATCTACGCGGGCGAGGGCGGCTCCCGCGCGCTGCTACAGCTACATCGTGTCCAGCAGAACGCGGCGCTGCTGCGCGCGGTGGCCAACCGCGACCCAAGGGCCACGCGCCTGGCGATCGACACCCTGCTGCACCAGCACATCGTGCGCCTGCGCGTCAGTGCCGGCGGGCAGCTGCTCTCAGACGTCGGCGGCCCCTACGTGCTCGCGCCGGTGAGCGCCGCGCTGCGACTGCACGGCAAGCAGATCGGCAGCCTCGTACTCTCGATCCAAGATGACGAAGGCTACCTGCGACTGACCAAGCGGCTGGCCGGCCTGCACGTGCTGATGTATATGAACGTGAACGCCAACCATCCCACGTTGGTGAAGAACAGCCTCGGTCCCGACCCGGGTAACGTGCCGCCGAGCGGCTCCTACCAGTATCGCGGGCATACCTTCCGCGTCTTCACGGTGCACGCCCGCGCGTTCCCCACGGGGCCGCTGCGGATCTCGGTCCTGATCCCGATTCCCTACTCCTGAGAGGAGGCGAGCGCGGCCTGCTTGGCGCCGAGCGCCTCGAGCAGCTCGTCAAAGGACGCCGAGAATTTCTCGACTCCCTCGCGCTCGAGCGTGTCCGTCAGGTCGTCGTAAGCGACCCCGGCCGCCGCCAGCTCAGCCAGCAGACCGCGGGCCTGCTCGACTCCCTGCTCCAAGCGTGGGGCCGGCTTGCCGTGGTCCTGAAAGTCCCTGATCGTCTCTTCAGGCATCGTGTTCACGGTGTCAGGGCCGATCAGCTCCTCCACGTACATCGTGTCCCTGTAGGCCGGGTTCTTCGTCGAGGTACTCGCCCACAACACCCGCTGCGGCGTCGCGCCCTTCCCGGCGAGGTAATCCCAGCGGGGACCGGCGAAAGCAGCCTTGTAGTGCTGGTAGGCGAGCTTTGCGTTGGCCACCGCGAGCTTGCCCGCGAGATCGTCATGGCCGCCGATCTCCTCCAGTAGCCGGTCGGCCTCGGTGTCGATCCGCGAGATGAAGAAGCTCGCCACAGAGGCGACCTTGCGCGGATCGCCGCCCGCCGCCACCAGACGCTCGATTCCGCGCACGTATGACTCAGCCACCTCCGCGTAGCGGCGCAGCGAGAAGATCAGCGTGACGTTAATCGAGTGCCCCTGCGCGAGCACATCCTCGATTGCGGCCAGCCCCGGCTTGGTCGCGGGGATCTTCACCATCAGGTTGGGACGGTCCACGGCCTTGTGTAAGCGAATCGCTTCGCGGTAGGTCGCGAGCGTGTCGTAGGCCAAGCCGGGGTCGACCTCCAGCGAGACGTACCCGTCGCGTCCCGCGCCCGCATCCCACACCTCCCGGAACAGATCGCAGGCGTCTTTGATGTCGCGCTCGGCCAGCGCCCAGAACGTCTCGCGCACGGTGCTGCCCCGCCCGCTCTCTTTGCGTAGCTGCTCGTCATAAGCGTTCCCCGCGGTCATCGCCTTCTGAAAGATCGTCGGGTTCGACGTCGCGCCAACCACCGAGTCCTCGTCGATCAGGCGCTTGAGGTGACCCTCGCGGATCGACTCACGCGAGAGGAAATCGATCCACACGCTCTGGCCCAAAGCAGAGAGGCTCTGCAGCGGGGATTGGACATCAGATTTGGCCTCTGATTGGACATCTATGGACATTTCAATCCTCCCTTGGACATTCGCATCCCTGACTCATCGCTCGAGCAACGCTCGCGCGCGCTCGAAAATGCCCTCGGCGGTAAACCCCAACTCTTCCAACACCTTGGTACCCGGTGCGGAAGCGCCGAAACGGTCGATCCCGAGCACATCGCCCGCAGTGCCCACCCACTTCCACCAGCTCATGCTCGCGCCCGGCTCCACGGCCAATCGCGCCGTCGCCGCCGGAGGGAGCACGCTGTCGCGGTACTCCTGCGTCTGGGCCTCGAAGCACTCGATACACGGCATCGAGACGACGCGCACGCGCGTGCCCTGCTCGGCGAGCGTCCTGCCGGCTGCCAGCGTCGGCGGCACCTCCGCGCCGGTGGAGATCAGGATCAGCTCCGGTGTGTCCGGCGGTGCGGGAGCATCGGTGTCGGGTAGTACGGGAGTGTCGGGCGGGGCGGGAGTGTCCGGCGGCGCGGGAGTGTCCGGCGGCGCGGGAGTCGGGGAGTCAAGCGAATCCCACAACACGTACCCGCCGCGCTCGAGCTCTCGGGCACTCCCGAGGTCTGCGCGGTCGAGCGTGGGCACACCCTGGCGCGAGAGCAGCAGCGCCACCGGGCCATCGTCGCGCTCGAGTGCCACGCGCCAGGCCGCGGAGGTCTCATTCGCATCGCCAGGGCGGATCACCCAGAGGTTGGGAATCGCCCGCAGCGAGGCGTAGTGCTCGATCGGCTGATGCGTCGGGCCGTCCTCGCCCAGGCCGACCGAGTCGTGCGTCCACACCCATATGACGGGCAGTCCCATCAGCGCCGACAGGCGCACCGACCCGCGCATGTAGTCGGAGAACATCAAGAACGTCGAGCCATACGGCTTGACGATCCCGCCGTGAGCGGCGGCGCCGTTGACGATCGCACCCATCGCGTGCTCGCGGATACCAAACGGCACGTTGCGCCCGGCGTGGACCTTCGAGAACTCCCCCCCGCCCTCGAATGAGGTCTTCGTCGACTCGACCAAGTCGGCCGCACCCCCGATCATCGTGGGCGCGAACTCGGCAAACGCGGCCATCACCCGCTGCCCCGCGGCACGCGTGGCGAGCGTCTCGCCGGCCGCGAACTTCGGCAGCGCCTCGCGCCAGCCCTCGCGCAGCTGACCCGCCCATGCCAGGTCCCAGTCCGCTGCCATGTCCGGGGAGGCAGTCCGCCACGCCTCGAACTTCTCGTTCCAGGCACCTGAGGCCTTCGAGCCCAACTCCTGCAGCGACATGTGCTCGTAGACGCGCTCGTCCACCCAGAAGTGGCGATCGGGGTCGAAGCCCATCACCTCCTTGGTGGCGCGCACCTCCTCCTCGCCCAGCGCCGAGCCGTGCGAGGCGGCGGTGTCGACGGCGTGGGGCGCCGGGTAGGCGATGTGCGAGCGGATCGCGATGAACGACGGCCGCTCGGCTTCGTCGCGTCCGGCCGCTAGCGCCGCCTCGAGTGCGTCGAGATCCTCGGAGTCCTCGACGCGTTGCACGTGCCAGCCGTCGGCTTGCAGACGCGCGGTGTGGTTCTCGCCGTCGAAAGAGATGGTGGTCGAGCCGTCGATCGTGATCCGGTTGTCGTCGTAGCAGACGACCAGCTTGCCGAGCCCGAAGTGCCCAGCGATCGAGGCGGCTTCCTGGCTTACGCCCTCCATCAGGTCTCCGTCCGAGCAAATCGCGTACGTGTGGTGATCGACGACTTTCTGCCCGGGACGGTTGAAGCGCTCGGCGAGGAACCGCTCGGCCATCGCCATGCCCACCGCGTTGGCGAAGCCCTGACCGAGCGGCCCCGTCGTGACCTCGATCCCCGGCGTGTGCCCGCGCTCGGGATGGCCCGGCGTGCGCGAGCCCCACTGGCGGAACTGCGCGAGATCGTCGAGGCTGAGGTCGTAACCACAGAGGTGCAGCAGCGAGTACTGCAGCATGCACGCGTGGCCGGAGCTCAGCACGAAGCGGTCGCGGTCAGGCCAATCGGTCGCCCCCGGGTCCGCGTTCAGGAATCGTGTGAAGATCGTGTACGCCAGGGGCGCCAGCGCCATCGCGGTGCCGGGATGGCCGGCCTCGGCCTTCTGCACCGCGTCCATCGCCAGACCTCTGATCGTGTCGATCGACAGCTTGCTGATCTCTGGCTGCGCCATTGAACCGATCCTAGCGGTGCAAGCCCACCACAGTGACGCTGAGGTGGTTGGCGGAGCTGGAAGTGGTTGGCGGCGCGCTACAGTCGAAGATCGTGTCCGAACAGTTTTGCGACGTGGGCGGCGGGATCACCCTCTGCTATGAGACATTTGGCGACCCGTCCGACCCGACGGCGTTGCTGATCATGGGCCTGGGCACCCAGATGGTCGCCTGGCAGGATGACTTCTGCCAGCAGCTCGCCGCCAAGGGACTGCACGTCGTGCGCTTCGACAATCGCGACATCGGGCGCTCAACCCACCTGCAGGGTCCGCCACCGTCGCTCGTCGAGCTCCTGCGCTACTCCGTCGCCCCCGACCGCTACACGCTGGCGGACATGGCGCAGGACGCCGCGGGGCTGTTGAGCGAGCTCGAACTCGCTCCGGCCCACGTGATCGGAGCCTCGCAGGGCGGGATGATCGCGCAGACGCTCGCGGCAAGAGCACCAACGCAGGTGCGCTCGCTGGTGTCGATGATGTCCAGCACGGGCGGGCGTTGGGTCGGGCGACCAGCGCTCTCGAGCTATGCGCTCTTCCTACGCAAGGCTCCCCGCGAGCGCGAGGCATTCGTCGAGCACGCCGCGAGCATGTTCGCCAAAGTCGGCTCGCGCGGCATCCCCCAGGACAGCGAGGGGGTGCGCAAGATCGCCGCGCTGTCCTTCGACCGCGAGCTCGACCGCACAGGGGCTGGGCGCCAGCTCGCCGCGATCATCGCCTCGGGCGACCGCACCGCGGAGTTGCAGCGCATCACCGCGCCGACGCTCGTGATCCACGGCACGGCCGATACCCTGGTATCGCCCTCGGGCGGACGCGCGAGCGCCCGCGCGATCCCGGGCGCGAAGCTGATGATGATCGAGGGCATGGGCCACGACCTGCCGCGCGAAGTGTGGCCGCGCCTGATCGACGCCTTTGCAACACACGCCAGCGAAGCGGACCGGCTCGCCGAGAGCCGAGCGGCGTTGCAGCAGGCCTGAACGGGCGGGTCTTCTGATATGCCTGAGGGTCTTGTGGCGGGCGCCACAAGTGAGGCCCGAACAAGGGTCTGCTGGGATCCTGGGCGGGGCGGTCCCCTGAGGCATCGGCAGGCGGTCTCGGCGCCGGTAATTCCTTTCATCGGGATTTGAGAATTCCCTATATCCAAATCGCCCTACCAACGGTCCAGTCGCTTACCTCTCCATAAAGTAAAGATAAGAAGCGACCGAAATTCTCGCCATGGCCCTGCTCGAAGGTGCGGTCGCTATCGAGAGCGACGATCACATCCTGCGTGCGCGTCGAACCGCGGCCATCACCCGTGCGACGGTGGGCTTGGGAGGTGTCACGCTGATCCTCGTCCAGCCAAGCTTGCTGGCCCACCCCGTGTTTGGAATCGCGGGCTTTTTGACGATCACGCTCACGGCAATGGTGCATCTGTACGCCCCCCAGATGCGCTGGCTGAGGATCGAGGAGTCGCTTTCCGGAGCGGCAGGGATCCTGATCATCGGCCTGCAGGACCAGCGAGTGACGGCACTGAGCCTCCTGTGGCTGGCGGCGATCGGCAGCGGCGTGATGGCTCGCGGCGGGCGCGTGCACTGGATCGGTCGGACGGTCGTGCTGACGGCGCTGGCGCTGCCGGTGCTCAGGGAAGGCCAGCTGAGCTCCGAACACGTGGCGCTGTGCCTGGCCTCGCTGGGACTGCTGCTGACCAGCGGGCGACTCACGCGCGAGCTGAATCACCTGCTCCAGCAGGCCCGTCACGCGGCTGAAAACGCCGAGACGTTGCTGCTGGCCGGGGACATCGCCTCGCGCGTGAGTAAGCGCGGCGGCACCCTCGACGGACAGCCGGAGCAAGCAGCGGGAGAGGCGCTGAGCGCCGCGGAAAGTGCGCTCGCCAAGGAGACGCTCGCCCGATTCATCGCGGGCGATGACCTCTCGATGGCGGTGCAGCCGATCGTCGACGTGCGCACGGGCTCGGTGCATGCCTATGAGGCGCTCGCGCGCTTTGCCGGAAGCACCGAAGGGCCGCTGCACTGGTTCGCAATGGCCACCGCGCTCGGCGAACGCGACGCGCTGGAGCGCGCCTGCCTGCGCGCGGCGCTTCGCCTGTTCGGGCGACGGCCCGCGGGCGTGAGCCTGTCGGTGAACCTCTCGGCGCCCGTGCTGCTCGATCCGCGGACCCTGGCGATGCTCCACGAGCAACGCGATCTCCGAGGGCTGATCATCGAGATCACCGAGGAGACGCTGGTGCAGACCGACACCCAGCTGCGAACGGTGATCGCCCCGCTGCAGGAGCGCGGCGCGTGCCTGGCGGTGGACGACATGGGAGCCGGCTACTCGGGGCTGCGCCAGATCACGACCGTGCATCCCAGCTACCTGAAGCTCGACCGCTCGCTGATCAGCGGCATCGACCACGACCAGGATCGCGCGGCGCTGGTGGGCGCGCTCGTCGGCTACGCCAAGCAGGTGAGCAGCCTGGTGGTGGCCGAGGGCATCGAGCACAGCGCCGAGCTGCGTCTGCTCGGGGAGCTCGGTGTGCCGCTCGCCCAGGGTTTCTACACGGGGCGTCCGGGCCGGCCATGGCCCGATGTGAGAACCGCGCGCTGCTCCGCGGCGGAGTCGGACGCGGCGGCGGTCGCGGATGCGCTCCCGGGCGCGATCGACGCGCCCGCGATGGGCGCCGCGGCGGCGCGGTCGCTGCTGCCCGCCTGAGGCGCGGCGAAGGAGGCGCAGGCGGCAGAGGAGAAAGATGCGCCCGGCGGGAATCGAACCCGCGGCCTGCGGCTTGAAAGACCGCTGCTCTTTGGCTCCCCGAAGAGAACCGTTGACCACTGAGCTACGGGCGCGCGCAGGTGGTATCTAAGCATGCTGAGCGCGTCTAGCGCCCCAGCGTGCGCAGGAACTGCCGGGCGCGGCCCGGGAGGGCGCCGAGCAGCGTGCGCACCTCCTCCAGGCCCGCCCTCAGCTCGGCGTCGCCGACCTCCACCGGCAGCATCGAATCCTGCAGGCTCGCGAGCGTGCCATCGGCCCGGCCGACGGCGTCCATCGCATGCTCGAGGAAGCCCTTGACGCCCTTCGAAGGAGCTCCCGCAGGCGCCGCCTCGAGGGGTTGAGTCGGCAGGTCGTGACGAGCGGCGAACTCCGTATTGGTGCGCTTCGCCCGGCCATAGGCCAGCTGCACAGGCCGGAACAGCTCTCCCTCGAGGCGCTCGGCGCTCTGCTCGTCGAGCTGCTCATAGGCCTCACCGAGAGAGGCCAGCGCCATGCCGAGCTCCTGGATCGCCTGCCTGATGCTCTCCAACATCTGCTCTCTGGCCTGCGCGTTGGTGTACGTCATGGTCCTTTAGGTTATGCGGGGTGCTCGGGATTCGCGCTGCTCGCCATCCTGCTCGTCAGCGAAGGCTCAGCGCCAGGATGATCGACGCGTTTCAGAGCCGAGATCCGCGCGTCGCGGGAGATGGCTGATACCTCGCCCGATACTCCACTGAAATCAACACGCCGCACGAAATCCTGAGCGGCTCCGAGTGGGGAGAAAAAGTTGTCATAGTGAGTCGGGACGACCACGCTCGGATCGAGGTGCGGCAAAATACGCTGCCAATAATTTGGTGTCACATTGCGTCCGGCAATTCCCGCGAGAAACACGTCGACCGGTCCCCCACGCAGCTCACCATCATCGAGGTTGGCGCTCCCCTGGTGGTAAAAGCTCGTGCCAGCCACATCGATGCGAATGCCCCACACCTCGCCACACTTGTAAGCGCCTGGCGCGAGACCATGTAGGTGGTCACATGTTAATTCTCCATCCATCGGCACCTTGCGACCAAATAACAGCTTCGAATGACGGCTCGGAACGAAGCGCACGACAAACGGTCCCAGCTCATAGGGCCGGTGGGCAGCCACCTCCACGGCGAGATCGCCGAGGCCATGGAGACGCATCAAATGCGCCAGCGACGGTGATCCATACGCCTTTGCTTTGTAGCGGCGAGCGATCGCTGGCGCGTCGACGGCGTGGTCGAAATGGGTGTGGCCAACCAAGACGCCCGCGAGCACCCCGGGCGCGCTCGCTCCCGGCGCGCTCGGCGCTTCCGGCACGCTTGCGTAGCGGTCGATCATCGACTCGTCGGGCATCGCCAGGCGCCGCAGCAGCAGCGAGCGCAGCGGCACGCGCGAGACATACGGGTCGATGAACAGCGAGACGCCCTCATAGGTCAAGAGGTAGCCCGACACGCCGAGCCACGACAGCGCCAAGCCCGGGGGCAGGTCCAACCCCACCGCCTCGAGCTCGCGCAGCGCCTGGGCGTCGTCGGTGGCTACCTGGGGCACGGCTAGAGGGTCCCACAGTTCCGCGGGAGCGGCGGGTCAGCCCGGGCCAGTGGACTGGGGCAGTTTGCGCGAGCCCCGCTGGACGGCGGGCGCAGAGGGTGGCGGCACGACCGGTCCGATGTCCCCGTCCGGCGCCTCGTCCAGATCGACGATCACCGGGGCGTGATCACTCGGCCCCTTGCCCTTGCGAGCCTGGCGATCGACCCAGGCCGCCCGAACCCTGTCGGCGACGGGAGCGCCGGCCAGCACCAGGTCGATACGCATGCCGAGGTCCTGGTGGAACATGCCAGCGCGATAGTCCCAGTAGGTGAACACACGCTCGGTCGGCCAGCGGTCGCGTACGACGTCGCGCAGCCCCAGCGCCCCCAGCTCGGCGAGCGCCGCGCGCTCCGGTGGCGTGACGTGGGTCTGGCCGACGTAGGCGTCCGGGTCGAAGACGTCCGCGTCGGTCGGGGCGATGTTCATGTCGCCGCAAACGAGCGCGTCCGGCGGCCCAGCGCGAACCAGCTCCCGCAGAGCGGCCAGCCAGGCGAGCTTGTAGTGATAGTGCTCGGAGTCGGGAGCGCGACCGTTCGGAACGTATACGGAGTGGATTCGCACGCCACCGCAGGTCGCGGACACCGCACGCGCCTCCGGATGTGGGAAGCCCGGCCCGTTGGGGATTCCGAGGACGATTTCCTCGAGGCCGATCCGGGAGAGGATCGCCACCCCGTTCCATTGCGCCTCACCGTGAAGGGCAGCGGAGTAGCCACGGCTGGCGAGCTCGGCGCCGAGCAGCTGGTGGAATGCGTCGTCGACGAGCTTTGTCTCCTGCAGACAGACGACGTCCGGCTGGCGCTGCTCGAGCCAGGGCAGCAGCCGCGGCAGCCGCTGCTTAGCCGAGTTCACGTTCCAGGTCGCTACCCGCACGGGGCGTACGCTAGCGCGGGCGCAGCCAGCTGAGGTCGTGAGCTACACATATCGGGGTCGAGGAGGGAGGCTAGTTGATCACCCGCCGGCCCCAGGCGAAGGAGCTACCGAGCCAGCTTCCGGTCAACGGCAGCACGTAGACGCCCTGGCCTGAGGAATGGATCACCCAACCCTCTCCCAGGTAGATTCCCTCGTGGATGATGTTGCTCGCGGTGGCCTTGCTGTTGAAATGGGCGGATCCAAAGAACAGTAGGTCGCCAGGTGTGAGCTGATCGATGCTCAGCCGCCCAGAGCGAGGAATTTCGCCGGCCTGTTCGGCGGCGGTGCGTCCCTGTATCTGCTTGCCCCAGGGAAGCCCTGAGAGCTTGTACACCCGCCAGGCGAATCCGGAGCAGTCGAAGCCGCCGTGTTCGAGACCGTCGGCGGTGTTGTCGGTGGTGCCGCCCCACACATATGGGTAGCCGATGCGCGAGACGGCGATCCGCAGCGCCTGGCGCTGGGGGGCGGTCAGCTGGGGGAGCTGGAAGGCGGACAGCGCTTCCCGCGCGTCTGTGAGGTCCCAGGCGTTCAGGTCGATCGCCCGGGCGAGCGACCAGGCGGCTTCGGCGCGGGTGATCGGCTGATTCGGGAACAGATCGAGGCGCTGTGCGCTCACCGGGTGCTCGTAGCGCAGTTCCAGAAAGCGCGCCAGAACCTCCGTTCCAAAGTATGACGGCGGATCGAGGCCGACCGCAGCAGCGGTTTGCTGCACGTGCGCCGCCACGCTCGCAAGGCCCAGCTCTTCGATGACCATCCGGTCGAAGGTGGCCATGGTGACCGGGTCCTGCGCGGTGTGGGCCACCGGCGCCGGAGGTGGGCTGGTGGAGACGCCTTGTTCTCCGTTTGCGTTCTGTTCGTCGCTTGCGCCCTGTTCACCGCTTGCGCCCTGTTCACCGCTGGCGCCCTGTTCACCGCTTGCGCCTTGTTCAGCGGCTGCGCTCTGGAGCTTGGCGGCCAGCGCCACCATCGTCGCGTTGGCCTGCGCGCCCGACAGCTGGCCGGCCCCGGAGAAGGAGCCGGCGCTTTCGGACATGAGGCCGGCGGCGAGCACCTGATGCTGCTGGGCTGAGTCCCAGTTTGCGGCTGAAACCGCGGCCGCTGCACGCTCGCAGCTGAGCGTCGCGCAGGCGAGCAGCATGGTAAGCGCGACGGATATGTGTAGCGCCCGGCTGCGGGCACGTTCGAGCAGGGTGGGCGTCACGAATTTTCGTATCGACGGTGCGTCTGCGGCGCTGCATCTCGGTAGCCGCCAGCTCGACATATCGACCAGGGACGTAAGCAGGCACCGGTGCCCGTTTGCACCAGTTTGCGCGGCTTGCTGGCGGTCTCGTATCGCTCAAAGCCGGCTAACGAGGGTCGAGGATCACGACGGGGATCTTGCGTGCCTTGGCGTTACGCCTATAGAAGTCGTACCCAGGATAAATCGCGACCATTTCCTTCCAGAGCCGATCGCGCTCCTCGTCGGTGGCCAGACGCGCGCGGACCTCGCGAACCTCAGGGCCGATCTGGATTGTGGTATCCGGGTTTGCCATGAGGTTATGGAACCAGGCAGGGTGCGATGGCTGGCCGGCCTTGGTGCCTGCGACGACGATTGCATCGCCGTGTTCGTGATAGATCAGCGGAGACGTACGCTTTGTTCCGGTCTTTGCACCCGTGTGGTCAAGCAAGGCTATTCGGGATTGCGGCCACCCAGGGAGATTGCCACCCATTTTTCCACGAGTTCTCCGATAGATAGCCACGTGGACTTTCGTCGAGCGGCGCCCAGCGTACAAGCCGCGCTTGTTGACGAACTCCGAGCTGGCGAGGGTAAATCTTCCGATCAGGGACATGGGCCTCGCTCTAGTTTTACTCTATGAGTTGGGGACTATCTCCAGCAGAAGCTTGCTCTTGCCGGAGAAATTCGAGTAGACAGCCTTGCTGTGTAGCCGGCCCGCTCAGAGATCTCCTCCAGCGAGCTCTCGGCGTAACCGCGCGCTTCGAAGACCTCGAGCGCTGAGCTCAACAACCGCTCGCGGGTTTGGTGGCGCTGCTGATCTCGCGTCAGTCGAGGCGAGCGTGCGGGGCGGAGATGAATAGTAGGATCGCGGCCGTGCCGTTCTCGCTCAGGAACCTCAAGGATCTGGAGGATCTCGGGTCCAATTTCGACGGCGCGCCGGACTTGGAGTTTCGCGGCGCAAGCCAGGCGCTCGGGCTCGAGCAGTGCGGCCTCTGCTACCAGCGCATCCCGCCCGACTATCGCTTCCCATACGGCCACACGCACAAGGAGCAGGAGGAGATCTACGTGGTCGTGCGCGGGAGCGGGCGGATGAAGCTCGACGAGGAGATCGTCGAGCTCGAGGAGTGGGACGTGGTTCGCGTCCCACCTGGCACGTGGCGAGGCTACGAGGCCGGGCCGGAGGGCCTCGAGATCCTCGTCTTCGGCGCGCCCAACCTCGGCGAGAACCCGCGCGCGGACGTCGAGGGTCAGCGCGACTGGTGGGCTGAATAAGCACTTGGGCGTCGCGCCAGCGAACTCGCTGCCCGTTACATGGAGCCAACCGGGATCGAACCGGTGACCTCCTGCTTGCAAAGCAGGCGCTCTCCCAGCTGAGCTATGGCCCCGCGGGACCGAGTTTAGGGGAAGGTTCGCGGTGAAAGGTGCTACTTGTCGAAGTCGAAGTCGCGCGGTGGCTGCTGCTCAAACCAGAGGCGCTCCTGCTCGGGAGTGTCGCGGAGGAAATCCGGCGTCTCCTCCAACACGTCCTCGACCGACTCGCCGTCCTCACGACTCTCGTAGGAGGCAACCCGGCGCGTCGCGCGGGCAAACCCCGCGGAGTCGATCTGACCCGCGCGATCCGCGGTTTCGTGCTGCTCGTCCAGCACAGTCCGCATGTCCAGCTCCGCGGTCTCCTGGCCGAGGTTCGCGAAGTCAGGGTCGGCAGGGTCGTGGTCGGACGGCTGGGGTTCTGGGGAATCGTCAATCAGGAGGGCGTCATTGCCGTCATGGAGCGCGCCATCCTCACGCGGAAGCGGGTCATCCAGGAGGGCGGGATCGGCGCGGGCGGAGATGTTCTCCGGCGCGTCCTGCGGTGCGGCATGCGCGTCCTGCGGTGCGGCATGCGCGTCCTGCGGCGTGTCCTGGGCGTCCCGCGGCGTGGCACCCTCTGCGTGTGGGGCGGCGGCATCATTTACACCCTCTCCCCCTCCCTCTACCTGATCTGCAGCTTCTTCCCGCAAGACAGGCCCCAGAGCATCGTGCTCCTGCTGAGCAACCACGTCTGGGTCGGCGCCACGGAGGCGCTTCAGCTCCATGTGTTCACGGATAGCGTCGTCGAGCAATCCCATAGTCGCCGCCAAACGATACTGCCCTCACCCCGCGCGCCCGGCGACTACACTTCGATGACCTCGCATCGCCCCCATGGTGCGAGGTCATGGGGCTATAGCTCAGTTGGGAGAGCGCCTGGATCGCACCCAGGAGGTCGGGGGTTCGAGTCCCCCTAGCTCCATCTCAGACACGAGTAATGTCTAGTTACTACACGGGACGGGTAGGAACAGGCTCTCCCTGCGAGGCACCGGAGGTAGGCAAGTGGCGGTCGAGACCCAAGAGCGCGCGATTGAGAGCGGCGAGCACGTCGTCCAGTTCTACGAGGATGACGCCGAGCTGCTCGAGGCGATCGGCCCGTATCTCACCGCGGCCGCGGTTGCTGGCGACGTGGCGATCGTGATTGCCACCGAGGCTCATCGCCAGGCATTCGAGGCGGCACTCGAAGTTGAGGGGATCGACGTTGCGCAAGCCGGCGCCGGCGGGATGCTCCGCTGGCTCGACGCCGCCAGCACGATGGCCGAGTTCATCACCGACGGACAGATCGACCACGACGCCTTTGATGAAGTGGTCGGGGGGCTGATGCGCACCGCGGCTGAGTCTGGGCGCCCGATTCGGGCCTATGGCGAGATGGTGGCGCTGCTGTGGGATGAGGGGAATGTGCTCGGCGCAATCGAGCTGGAGAGGCTGTGGAACGAGCTCGCGCGCGAGTTGCCGTTCTCGCTGTTCTGCGCCTATCCGGCTGCCTCTGTCGCTGGATCCGAGCACGCGGAGGCGTTGCACCAGGTCTGTCACCTGCACTCCTCCGTGCTGCTCTCGCCGGCCAGCTTTGAGAAGGAGACGGCCGTCTCCGAGGAGGAGGCGGTGCTCGAAGTGGTGGCTGAGTTCGCCGCCGAGCGCGAGTCGCCAGGGCGCGCGCGGCGCCAGGTTGTCGCCGCGCTGCGCGAGTGGGGCCACGACGAGAGCCTCGTGCAGGACACCGCGCTCGTGTTGAGCGAGCTGGCAACCAACGCGGTCGTGCATGCCGGTTCGGCGTTCTCTGTTGCGATCCGGGCGCGAGGATCGGTGCTGCGTGTGGCCGTCCAGGACGCGAGTCCGCTGGACGCGGCGGCGTCCGAGGAGGGATTGATCGCACGGACCGGGCATGGGCTGGGCTTGATCGACGTGCTGGCAACGCGCTGGGGAGTCGACGCGAGCGCCAGCGGAAAAGTGGTCTGGGCAGAGTTGCCGTATGCGGCAAGAGCCAGTGGAAACCGAATCGCCGGTGATGGTGAGGCCTGCTTAGGCGGCGCAGTCAGATCGCGCTGACGCGAGGGGGCTGTGCGTCGGCTCGGGTCCAGGCCGCCGCCGCCATGGCGGCGGCGGCGAGCAGCACCGATGGCCACGCTCCGATCGCCAGCGCGAGCAGGTGAGAGAGGACGAACGCGGCCAAGCCCACGCAGGCGAGCGTCACGGCTGTCCTTGCTCCACGACGCCGCCTCCAGGCCCGGACGCACCAGAGGCCGCCGAGGAGCAAGACAACGCCTCCCAGGGGCCGGGAGCCAGTGGCAACCACGACCGCATAGCCGACGATCAACGTGCCGGCGGCGAGCGGTGCGGTGGGCATGAGGCGCGCGGAGCGCATGGGGAGCAGCGTAGCGCCCGCCGGCGGCGAGGCGGGGTGGGCCGCGGGCAGGCGTACGTATAGCGGGCGCGGCGGGGACGTGGCAGTGGTTAGGCTTCCCGCGAGGAGGAAGGGAAGCCATGGGATTCATCGCGCCAGCGCCACCGCCGGTCGACATCGAGGAGTGGAAGCGCCTGGGTCACCTGGAGCGGATCAAGCCGCTCGCGCAGGACTGGGCGATCAACGGTTTCGGCACGCCGTCTTTTGTTTATCTGCTGTACATCGTCAAGTTGATGATCTACGCGGGCGGCGGCCTGCTGCTGATCTCCGCGACGACGAAAGGACTCGGTGGGCTCGGCAACCTGAGCAGCTGGTGGACGCAGCCGATCGTGTTCGAGAAGGCGGTCGTGTGGACGATGCTGTGGGAGGTGCTCGGCCTCGGCGCCGGCTCGATGCCGTTGACGTTGCGATTCTCGCCGATGGTCGGCGGGTTTCTGTACTGGTTGCGCCCCGGCACGACGCGCCTGCCACCGTGGCCGGAGCGAGTGCCGCTGACGCGAGGAACGACGCGCACGATGCTCGACGTGGCCCTGTACGCGGGCCTGCTCGCGGCGGCGGTTTACCTGTTGGTCGGCGGCGCTGGCTCGACTGCCGGCGCCGCGCCCGGTCATCTGGACCCCACCGCGGTGGGAGTGTTACTGGCGGTTGGGATCCTGCTCGGCTTGCGCGACAAGGTGCCATTTCTGGCGGCCCGCGCGGAGGTCTACGGGAATTTGATGATCATATTTTTATTTCCTCTCTCCAACCTGATCGTCGCCGCGCAGATCGTATTTATCTGCATCTGGTGGGGCGCCGCATCCTCGAAGCTGAACCGTCACTTCCCGTTTGTCGTGACCGTGATGATCAGCAACACGCCCTGGAATCGCTCGCGTGCGGCAAAGCGCAGGCTGTGGCGCGAGCATCCCGACGATCTGCTGCCCTCCGCGACCGGCGCCATGGCGGCACACATGGGCACCGTGATGGAGTTTACGTTGCCATTGATATTGCTCTGCTCGCCGAGCGGCACGTTACTAACGCTCGCCGTGGTTGGAATGATTATTTTCCACGTCCACATCTTCTCCACGTTTCCGCTCGGAGTGCCATTGGAGTGGAACATATTCATGATTTTTGGGATTTTGTTTTTGTTTGGTCATTACGGCGGGGTTCCGCTGGGCACGCTTGACGATCCGCTGCTGATCGCGATCATGACGGTCACCTGCGTGGGAATTCCCGTGCTCGGTAATCTCTACCCGGAGAAGATCTCGTTCCTGCCGTCGATGCGTTACTACGCGGGTAATTGGGCGAGCAGCCAGTGGCTGTTTCGCAAGGACAGCGCCGCGGAGGAGAAGCTCGATCTATCGATCATCAAGGCCGCGCCGATCGCCGTCAAGCAATTGCTGAAATTATATGATCGCGACACGGTCGAGCTGCTGCTCTACAAGGGTCTCGCCTTCCGCTCGATGCACGCGCATGGCCGCGCGTTGAATGGCCTGCTGTCACACGCCGTCGATGACGTCGAGGCCTATGACGCGCGCGAGGGGGAGGTGGTCGCCGGGGTGGTGCTGGGCTACAACTTCGGCGACGGGCACTTCCACAACGAGCAGCTACTCGAGGCGGTGCAGGAGAAATGCAAATTCGCTGAGGGCGATCTGAGGGTGATCATGCTCGAGTCCCAACCCGCCCAGGTGCAGCGCCAGCGCTACCGCATCTACGACGCGGCGTCGGGGCTGATCGAGGAGGGCTACGTCAACGTGGCGGACATGGTGCAGCGCCAGCCGTGGCTGGAGCAGACGGACGCGCTACAGAGCGGCGCGTTCCCGGTCGAGGTGACCGGCTACGGCGCCGCGCGGCCGCTGCGCGTCGCGACAGGGCAGTGAGCGAGGCACAGTGAGCGAGGCGATCGTCGTCGGGTCCGGCCCGAACGGGCTGACGTGCGCCGCATGGCTCGCGCGCGCGGGCGTGAAGGTGACCGTGCTGGAGGCGCAGGAGAAGATCGGGGGCGGCACCGGCTCCAGCGAACTGACGCTTCCGGGCCTGTTGCACGACGACTGCTCCGCGGTGCACGCGATGGCGGTCGGTGCGCCGTCGCTGAACGAGCTTCACCTCGAGTCCCATGGGCTGCAGTGGCGGTGGCCGGAGGTCGACCTCGCTCATCCGCTCGACGGCGGCAGCGCCGGTGTGATGGTGCGCTGCATCGCCCAGACCGGAGCGGGGCTCGGCGCAGACGGGCGCACGTGGCAGCGCGTTTTCGGGGCGCCGGCGCGGGGGTTCGAGGAGTTGAGCGAGGAGATCATGCAGCCGATCCTGCACATGCCGCGACATCCGCTGCGGCTACTGCGCTTTGGCCTGCCGGCGGCGACGCCGGCGACGCTGCTGGCGCGCAACTTCAAGACCGAGGAGGCGCGGGCGCTGTGGGGCGGCTGCGCCGCGCACGCCTTCAGCCCGCTGTCGCGACCGCTGAGCTCCTCGGTGGGGATGGCGCTGATCTGCGCCGGACACAAGTACGGCTGGCCGGTCGCGCGCGGCGGGTCGCGCGCGATCTCAGACGCCCTGGCTGCCGTGATACGCGAGCACGGCGGGCGCCTGGAGACCGGGCGGCGGGTCGGGTCGCTGGCTGAGCTGCCCAAGGCCGATGCGGTCGTGCTCGACCTCGCGCCCGGCGCGGTCGCCGAGCTCGCCGGCGAGCGGCTGCCGGCGCGCGTCGCGCGCGCCTACCGGCGCTACCGGCACGGCCCAGGGGCGTTCAAGGTCGATCTCGCCGTCGCGGGGGGCGTGCCGTGGACGAGTGAGCCCGCGCGGCGCGCGGGCACGGTGCACGCGAGCGGATCGTTCGCCGAGATCGTCGCGGCCGAGCGGCTGGTCAACCGCGGCCGGATGCCCGAGCGCCCGTTCGTGATCGTCTGCCAGCAATCGCTCGCCGACCCGGCGCGGGCCAAGGACGACGTCCACCCGGTGTGGGCCTACGCGCACGTGCCGAGCGGCTACACGGGCGACGCGAGCGAGGCGCTGCTCGACCAGATCGAACGCTTCGCCCCCGGTCTGCGCGAGCGAATCCTCGCGAGCAACGTGCGCTCGACGAGTCAGATCGCCAGCGACAACGCCAATTTCCTCGGCGGCGACATCATCACGGGCGCCAACACGCCGCTACAGACGGTGATCCGCCCGCGCCTGGCACGTGATCCCTACAGCACCGGCATCCCAGGCGTGTTCATCTGCTCCGCGGCGACCCCGCCGGGGGCGGGCGCACACGGGATGAACGGCTACAACGCCGCGCGGTCGGTGCTGCGGGAGCTTGGGTGAGCATGGCCCACAGGTGAGGTGGGCGCGGGGGTTGCGGTGAGGTTCCGGGTCGGCGCGAGGTCTCTCAGGTCGGGGTGGGTCGCGGGGTCGGCTTGAGCGCGAGCGGATCGAGAGGGACGGGCGCGCCGCGCGGAGGTGCGATCATCGCGCGGTGTCCGACGGATCGCTGATCCCGCGTTTTCGCCGCGCGCGGCGCGACGAGAGCCTCGCCGTGCTCGAAGGGTTCCACGCGCTCAAGCATGCGCTGCGCTTCGATGCTCCGCTGCTCGAGGTCATCGCCGCGGACGAGGCCGCACTGCAGCGGCTCGCCGCCGCGCTCGCGCCGGATCTGAGTGCGCGTCTGCTCGCGCTCGCGCGTCCCGTCGAGCCGGCAGTCTTCGCCCAGCTCGCCCCGTTGCCACCGCCGACCGGCGTGATTGCCCTGGCCGAGCGGCGCCCCGGCGATCTCGTCGCGATGCTCGACGACCCGCGCGAAGCGCCGGTGATCCTGCTCGAGGACCCGCGCGACCTCGGCAACATGGGCGCCTGCGTGCGTGTCGCCGCCGCCGCCGAGATCGCCGGCGTGCTGAGCACCGGCAGCCACGACCCCTGGCATCCCGATGCGCTGCGCGGCGCCGCCGGGTTGCACTACGCGGTGCCCGTCGCGCGGCTGGAGGGGCCCGAGGCACTGGGAGCGCGCGACCGTCCGCTGATCGCCCTCGACCCCGAGGGCGAGCGACTGGATCCCGTCGCGCTGCCCCCGCGCGCGCTGCTGGCGTTCGGCACCGAGCGCTACGGCCTGTCGAGCGAGCTCACCGCGCGGGCGGACGCGCAGATCAGCATCCCGATGGCACCCGGGGTGTCCAGCCTGAACCTCGCGACCTCCGTGGCCGCCGTGCTGTTTGCGTGGCGGCTGTCGAGGCGGCCGGCAGCGCCGGCCTGAGGGCCTCCCAGGGGGTCTCTAGACGGCGATTGCTTCGACGCCGCTGAGCAGCTCCCAGTTGCCACGCAGGGCTGCCTGGGCGCGTGCGAGCATCTGCTCGGCTTGCGCCTCGGCGTCCTCGCGGCCGTCCAGCAGCTGCTCGATCAGCTCGCCGGCCTGCCGGGCGTGCTCGCGGTCGAGCCGCTCGTGCAGCGTGAAGTACTCAACCGCTGGACCCTCGGCGGTGTAGCCATAGTGCTCAACCAGGCCCTCGAGCTTGGTCTTCGAAATCTCCGGCTGCCCAGCCTCGATCGCATACAGCACCGCCAGATGCTCGAGCAGGCTTTCGCCGGCCGTCCAGGCGCGCACGCAGGCCCGCGTCTGGGCGAGCGGCTCGTCGGCCTCCGTGCGCGTTCCCACAGCGCGGGCGAAGTCGTCCCACAGCTCCACGTGCGCCGCCTCCTCGACGGCGTGCGCGCTCAGCCCGCCGGCGTGCGCCGGTCCAGCCTGCGCGGCCGCCAGCGCCGAGGCCTCCGCCAGCGCGAGCACCGCGTGACGGTACTCACCCGCATAGCGCTCCAGCTCACCCGCGCTCAGTTGACCCGCGCTCCAGCGTTGATAGAAGGGATGCTCCAACACGTTGCATGCGCTGCGGGTCTGATCGAGTCTGGCGAGGATGTCCATGGCTTCCTTCTCTCGTTCTATTCGCTTGTGACTAGTTGTGGGGCGAAACCCAAAGCCTAATGCTCTACGAGACGGTTAGCGTACCTTCCATCCCACCCTGGCGATGTCCGGGAACGGAGCAGTAGAAGGTGTACGTTCCGGGCTTCAAGTTCAGCGTAAGCGTCTTCGCGCCGCCCTGGAAAGTCGGGGTCGCCCCCAGGACGGTGCTCCCCTGCGCGACCGTCACGTTGTGTTCCTCGGGCGCCATGTTCGTCATCGTGATCGTCACCTTCCCGGCCTTGGCGCTCAGCTGCTTGGTGTTGTAGCTGAGTTGACCTTCGGGGTTTGCGGCGAGCGTCAGCGACGTCGAGGCGGCCGCGGGGGAGGAGGGCGGCGCGGGGCTCCCGGTGGTGGCGGTGGGCGGCGCGGCGGCGGTGGAGGAGCCGGTTGCCGGCGCCTGGACTGCAGCGGAGGGTGACGTGGCGGGGGAAGTCGCGACGGCGGAGGTCGCGGGCTTCTTCGTGCTCTCGCCCGAGGTGAGCACAGCCATGCTGACGGCCACCAAGACGAGCACGACGGTCACCGCGATGATCCCGCGCTGCTGCGAGGGGCCCGAAGGGAAGTCGGGCCTGCGCATGCCCAGACCCAGCGAGACGATCAGCGCCCACACCACCAGCGCGCCGCCCGCAATGTAGAACGGTACCTTGCTCTTCTCCGCGCCCAAAATGGGCGCCAGTTGAAGGACTGCCGCGTGCATGCAGCGCGAGCCTAACCGATGGACACGCGGATATGCTGCCAGACGGGATGACCGACGCCGTGCGCACACCCGATGAGCTGCTGGAGGGGCTGCCCGACTTTCCCTTTGCCCCTCACTATCGCGATGTGGACGGCCTGCGCCTGGCCCATCTCGACGAGGGCGAAGGTAAGCCTGTCATTTTCATGCACGGCGAGCCGACCTGGTCGTTTCTGTGGCGACACGTGATCGTGCCCGTGCGCGACGCCGGCTTTCGCTGCCTCGCGCCAGACCTCCCGGCTTCGGCCGCTCGGACAAGCCGATGGACATCTCCTGGTACTCCTACGACCGCCACGTCGCGATGGCCGCGACGCTGCTCGAGGAGCTCGACCTGCATGGCGCCACGATCGTCGTGCACGACTGGGGCGGCCCGATCGGCCTGCGCCTGGCGGTCGAGCACAGCGCGCGGATCGAGCGCATCGTGATCCTCGACACCGGCCTGTTCACCGGGCGACAGCAGATGACCGACGCATGGATCGCGTTCCGCGACTTCGTCGCTCGCACCGAGGACCTGCCGGTCGGGATGCTCGTGCGCGGCGCCTGCAAGAACGATCCGGGCGATGAGGTGATCGCCGCCTACGACGCGCCGTTCGTAAGCATCGAGGCAAAGGCCGGCGCGCGCGCCTTCCCGTTGCTGATCCCACAGACACCCGACGCTCCAGGGGCGGCCGACGGGCAGCGAGTGCTGGACGCGCTGCGTGAGGACCAGCGGCCGACGCTGATGCTGTGGGGAGACTCCGACCCGGTGCTACCGGTGGCGGTGGGCGAGAGCTTCGCGGCAGCGATCGGTCGAGAGGCCCCGAGGGTGATCGAGAACGCTTCGCACTTTCTGCAGGAGGACCAGGGCCCGCTGATCGGACGCACGATCGCGGAGTGGCTCACCCAGAGTTGAGCATCGGGGCCCCAGCGGAAAGCGTGCGGTCGCGGGAGGCCAGGCCAGCGGGGCGAGAAGCGTCGTGGGGCGAAGGCAACGCCCGGCGGACGCGCCGTGGGCGCTGCTGACAGGGGAGATCGGCCGAGCGCAGGCGGGGCGAGGGGGCCGGGCTTACGGTGTCGCGCGCTCGGGAATCTGCGCCTGCTCGGGCGCGGGGGGCAGTCCCGGCTCTGAGCGCGCGGCGCGCAGCTCGTATTCCGCGCGAGCGCCCGTGTCGATTTGCGAGAGCACGTCATCGGCGTGGGCCAGGCGCGAGAGGGAGTCCTGCACGGCGATCGGCAGCAGCGCGGACGCCCGCTCGCTGAGCGACAGCGCCTTGGGCACGTGCACGTCGAACTTCGGCACGTGCAGCGTCTCCACGATCGCCTCGGCGACCTGCTGGGGCTCGATCTTGCGGAACTGGCGCTGACGCGGTTCGGCCAGGCCGAGGCCGAACTCGGTGTTGACCGCCACCGGACTGATCAACGAGATGTCCACGCCCGAGCCGCGCAATTCCTTGCGCACCGCGCGGCTCAAATTGATCACAGCGGCCTTGCTGGCGCAGTAGGTGGCGCCGCCCGGAAGACCGTACTTGCCAGCCTGCGAAGCGATATTGACGACATGTCCACGCCCACGGCTTCGCATCCGCGGCAGCGCGAGCTTCATGCCGATGATCACGCCGAGGACGTTGATGTCGAGGATGCGCTGAGCGGTCGCGTCGTCCTCCTCGAGAAACGGGCCGATCGGCATGATGCCGGCGTTGTTGATCAGCACGTCGAGCGGACCCAGCTGTTCTTCGGTCGCGTCCACAAACGCGGCGAAGGAGGCCCTGTCGGTCACGTCCAGCGGGAGGCCCACGGCGCTGTCACCCAGCTCGGCAGCCGTCTCGCGCACGGGCGGAAGGTCGACGTCGCCAAGCGCCACCTTCATTCCCTGGCGCACGAATGCCAGCGCGGTGACACGGCCGATGCCGCGTGCGCCGCCCGTGATCGCGGCGGTCTGTCCGGCGAGGATGCGGGGCTGCTTGGCCATGGATCTTCTCCTTGCGATGCCGACAAATAAACGGCTGAGCGAAACCTAGCGCGCGCACACGGACAGCGCCTAAAGACCTGCTTGGAAAAGTCCTAAACGCGTCGTAGCGAACAGCGCACCTTTTGCGCGGCTCGCGGGTTCATAGAGAGGTCATCTGCTTGGACGGCTGCCTGCAGGCCATCCGTCAGACGGCCACCGGAGAGGGACGGGGAGGGATACCACCGAGCCCGGGCGATCCACGGAAACCGCCCGGGCTCGCGTGGATCTTGCGTCCTCGGCCTGGCAGGAGACCGGCGACTCGCTGCCCGAGGGCGGGATGGACCGGGTGCGGGAGACTCCGAGGGCGGGGGTAGAGTAGGGGCCCCGATGCCATCCTTTCGCTTGCAGAACCGCCGCATCGCCTACACCGAATACGGTGGCGGACCGGCGGCGCTGACGGCCAAGGGCGAGCGCGGGCGGACCGCGAAGAGCTCCCCGTCGACGGGTCGAGCGGTGATCCTGGTCCACGGGCTGCTGCTCTCGCAGGAGATGCATCGCCCGCTCGCGGAAGATCTGGCGGCGCGCGGAAACCGCGTGATCACGATCGACCTGCTCGGCCACGGCAAGTCCGATCGCCCGCGTGACATGTGGCGCTACTCGATGAGCATCTTTGGCGAGCAGGTAATCGCCTTGATGGACCATCTGAAGATCGAGCAGGCCGTCGTGATGGGCACCTCGCTGGGCGCCAACACCGCGCTGGAGATCGCCTCCGTGGCGCCGGAGCGCTTGCGCGGAATGGTGATCGAGATGCCGGTACTCGACAACGGGCTGCTCCCGAGCGCGCTGTTCTTCACCCCACTGCTCGTCGCGCTGACGTTTGGTGAGCCGCTGATGAAGCTGGTGGCGCAGGGCACGCGCGCGGTGCCGCGACGGCTACTGCCCCACTACGGCAACGTCTTGCTCGATCTGGTGCGCCAGGAACCCGGCCCCAGTGGCGCGCTGCTGCAAGGGTTGTTCTTCGGGCGGATCGCCCCGCATCGCAGCGAGCGGCACACCTTCCAGATGCCGGCGCTCGTGCTCGGGCACCATCGCGATCCCGTGCACCCCTTCTCCGACGCCGGGATGCTGGCGAAGGAGCTGCCAAACGCGCGCCTACTGGAAGCTGACTCGCTCGTCGAGCTGCGCATGACGCCCGAGCGGCTGACGGACGAGATCGCGGCCTTCCTCGACGAGGTCTGGAAGTCGCCACGCGCGGTCGCGAAGCGCCCGGCGGTAAAACGTGCGGTCGCGAGACGCGCCACCGCCAAAAGCACCGCCAAGCGGGCCGGCTGAGAGGCTAAGTCGCGGGAAAGAGTTCGAGTTCGTTCACCGAGACGTGCCCAGGCACCTGGGCGGTGCCGACCGACGTTGCGGGGGCCTTGCTGATCCACAGCGTGACGAAGCGAAACGCTTTGGTCGAGTCCCGAAGCTTGATCTGCACGTTGTGCTTGTGCGTGACCCGGTAGGGGCTGAGTTCGACCCATGCCGGGTCAGTGATCGACGAGGGCAAGGTGTGGCCATTGGCGCCATACACCTGCACGCTCATCCCCGGGGTCGCGGTGATCAGCGTGATCGCCGACAGTCGCCGGGCGCTCTTCAGGTCGATCACGAGCCCCTCGGCCATCTTCGGCGCCACAGCCGGATTCACCTGCGCGGTCCAGGCCGTCGAGGCGTCGCCGTCGATCGCCAGGCTCGGGTCCCCGAATTCGCTCGCCGGGTAGCCGTAGGGGTTGTAGGTAGCGGCCGCGTCGGTGTCGAGCAGAATCGCGGGCGGCAGCTGTTCCGCGCCGGGGCCGCCGCTGGATTTGGTGCCGGTCGAGGGCGTGGTCGTGGAGGGCGTGGTGGTCGTCGTGGGCGACGTGGTCGTGCCCGGGGATTTCGGCGTGGCCGCTTTGATCGGGATTTTCGATGGGTTGGAGCCCGTAAACAGCGGGTTGACGGCAGGAGCCCCGGAGGCTTTCGGTGTCGGGGTGGCTCCGGGAGCCTGGGGAGTCGCCGCTCCAGGGATTGGGGAGGAGGGTGTGAGCGGAGTAGTCGCCGAAGGGGTCGCCGGGATTGGGGTCTGGGCGACCGTGACCGTCGCCGGGCGGGCTTTGTGGGCAGGACCCTTGGTCAGTGCCGCATAGGCGGCCGCGGCCGCGCCGAGCACGAGAATTGCCGTGGCGGCGAGGACCGTTGCGGCCGATCGCCAGCTCGGGTCGCCGACACGAGACTGCCCGGGGCGCCAGCGCCACACTGCAAGCACCAGTCCTGGGCGCCGTCCATTGGCGCGCCGCAATTTGCGCAAGTCAGCTGCGCCGGCGCGGCGGGGGCAGAGTCAGGCGCGGAGCTTGGCGGCGGAGCGCCCGGGGTCTGGATGGTGGACGGCTGCTCGGGGGTCGCTACAGCCGGCGGATCGGCGAGCACTGTGTTCACAGAATGTAGATTCTACCTACCTCAGCAGCTATCTTGGCGCAGTTGGACCGCCGGGGACGATCGCGCGGCCGGTCGGCTGCAGATGCTCGTCGAGCTCCAGCTGCCAGTAGTAGCGGGTAAAGCTCATCCCGGAGCGGAACTCGCCCACGTGGGGGTCAACCGGATCGCCGGCCGCAAGCCGGAGGATCAGCTCGGGATAGGTACGACCGGGCAGCGCGGCGTAGACGGGCGCGGGAAAGGCGCCGCCGAAGCGCGTGTTCACGTCGGTGATCCGCAACCCGAGCTCGGGATCGCGGAAGACCTGGATCGTGGCCGGTCCGCGAACCGCCAGCGCCTCCATCGTGCGCCGCCCGAGCTCGATCAGCTCGAGGTCATGGACAACGGCGCCCTTGATCGACTCACCACCACGCGACTCGAGCATCGTGCGCGGGATCGCATTCAGGCAACGACCAGCGAGGTCACCGAGGCAGTCGATCGATAGCTCAGGACCGTGCATCGCGCGCTGGATCATCGTCGCCTCGGGGACATAGTCGACGAAGAAGCGCGCCTGGGAGGCGTCGTGGGCGAGGTGGATCGAGCGCGCGCCGGAGCCGCGACGCGGCTTGACCATCACCGGATAGGCCAGCGCAGCGAGATCCTCCTCGGGCAGCGCCGTCGGCGGCGAGGGCAGGCCGAGGCGCTCGAGCAGCAGATGCGTCTCGTACTTGTCGTAGGTCGCGCGGGCGATCTCCAAGGACGGCACGAGCGCGGGCAGGCGCCCGTCCTGCTGGGCGCGGGCGAGCACCTCGATGTCGAGGTCGGTGAGCGGCAGCACCGCGCCCACACCATGTTGCGCGCACAGCTCTTCGAGGGCCGGGACGTAGCCGGGATCGTCGATCAGCGGGACCGCGGCGCGTACGTGCGCGGCGTACTGGGCAGGCGCCAGCGGAGAGGGGTCAGCGACGATCGTCGTGGTGAGACGGGCAAAGCAGGAAACGATGTCGTAACGCTTGCCAGCGCCGGTCAGAAGGATCGCCGGGGGGTTGGGGGACGGCTCGGCGGAGGATTCGCTGGAGGCGCTCACAACTCGCCTTCCCAGCCACCGGACTGGCCCTTGTACAGGCCAGAGCCGCCGAGCACCATCGCGACGGTGCGTAGCAGGATCCGCAGGTCGAGCGCGAGCGAGCGATGCTCGATGTAGAAGAGGTCCAGCTCGATGCGCTCACTCCAGGGCAGCGCCGTGCGGCCATTGACCTGCGCCCAGCCCGTGATGCCGGGCTTGATAGCCAGGCGCCCGCGCTGGCGGGGAGTGTATTGCTCGACCTGCACGGGCAATGTCGGGCGAGGCCCGATCAACGACATCTCGCCGCGCAGCACATTCAGCAGGTTGGGCAGCTCGTCGAGCGAGGTACGGCGTAGCAGCGCGCCCACGCGGGTGATCCGCGCGTCGTTCTCATCGACCGCCAACCCGGCGCCGATGTGCTCGGCCCCGTCGACCATCGTGCGCAGCTTGAGCACGTCGAAGGAGCGCCCGTCGCGGCCAACCCGCCGCTGGCGATAGATCGGATGTCCGGCGGACTCGAGGCGCACGGCGAGCATCGCGAGCGCGAGCAGCGGGGAGGTGAGCAGGAGCACGGAGCTGGACACGAGGATGTCGAGCACGCGACGAATCATCGCGTGCCCTCCGCGACGTCCCACGACGCCACCGTGCCATGGCGCAGCCAATCCCACAGCCCCAGTGCAAGCGCAGCGGTACTCAGAACGTAGTAGCGAGCCACCAGCAGCGGGCGAACACGCATCACACCCCCGAGGCCCGCGGCGGCGAGCAGCGCGAGCTGCAGAGCGAGCGTCACCGTATAGAGCATGGCCGCCCCGCGGATCACGAGCAGCATGTTGGCCAACAGCGCAACGGCGTGCAGGGCGGGGGTTAGGTAACGCAAGATCCGATGGGAGAGGATCATCAGTCCGTAGCCGAGGCCGTAGCCGCGCGGGGAGAGCATCCCTCCGCGCAGGACGATCGGCCAAGCGTGGCTCATCATGCGCCGCTTACGCGCGAACTCCCCCTCGATCGACGGCACCATCTTCTCCTCGGCGCGGGCAGTCGGCGCATACACGGCGCGCCAGCCACGCTTGACCATGTTGAACGGGAACGACAGGTCGTGGCCCATGATCGGGTCCACCTCCAGATAGCTCTCACGCCGGGTCGCGTAGATCGCGCCATTGCCCGCCGTAATCGAGCGTAGCCGCGACTCCGCGGAGCGCACGGCCATCTCATAGCGCCAGTACAGGCCCTCCTGATTGGTGGCGGCAGTCCCGCGAGGTGGGTGGGGATTCTGAAAAAAACGGACCTGACCGCAGGCGTAGCCCACTCGCGAATCGGCGAAGGCGCCGACGAGCGAGCGAGCCGCGGCAGGCTCCCACAGGGCATTGGCATCGGAGAACGCGACGATCGCACCGCGGGCGCCACGCACGGCCTCATCCTGTGCGCGGATCTTGCCGCCGCGGGGCAGCTCCAGCACGACATCAGCTCCCGCGTCACGTGCACGCGCCGCGGTCTCGTCGACGCAGCCGTCACAGGCGACGATCACCTCGAGTAGCTCACGCGGGTAATCAAGCGCGAGCGCGTTGGCCACCTTCGCCGCGATCACCGACTGCTCGTCGTGCGCCGCGACGATCAGAGACAGTGCGGGCGGCGGCTCGGAGGTGGCGGCGGGCGGCGGGAGTAGCGCGCCTCCGAACAGGCGCGCCAGCACGGCCAGCACGGCTGCATAGCCGAGCTGGGTCCAGACGATCAGCGCGGTGGAGCACCAGAAAATGATCTCGAGCGCAGTGCTCATCGGGGGGGATTCTCGCTGAGGAGCGAGCGGTAGAGATCGAGAGTCTGGCGCGCGATCGTGTCCCACCCGTACTTCCGCTGGGCCACCTCCCGTGCGCGCGCAGTGAGCGCCGCCAGCGCGTCGGGATTGCCGAGCAGCTCCCGCAGCGCCTCGTGCAGCGCGGCAGCGTCGCCTGCGGGCACGGTACGCGCTGCACCAGTGGCCGCGATCTCAGGAAAGCCGCCGATGTCACTGAGCAGCAATGGCTTGCCAAACGCAAGCGCGGTGAACAGCACGCCCGACTGGTCGATCTCGCGGTAGGGGAGCACGACAACGTCGGCCCGCTGAAAGTAGGACGGCAGCTCCGCGTCGGCGATGAAGCGCGTCACGAAGCGCACGTTCGCAGGCGCGATGGCGCGGAGCTGAGAGATATCCATGCGTGGCATGCCGACGATCCACAGCTCAGCGTCTTCGATGCCACGCCATGCCTGCAGCAGCACGTCGATCCCCTTGTACGGACGCATCAGCCCGAAGCACAGCACGACCGGCTTGTCGGTCTGGAAGGCAGGCAGCTGCGGGGGAGCCTCGGCGAGGTGCGTAAAGACGCCATGGGGGATCACGTGGACGCGATCTGGATCCACGCGCAGCTCGCGCGTCAGGCGCTCGCGGCCGTGATCGGAATGGACGACGATCGCCTCGAAGCGGTCATACAGACGGCGCTGGGCGGAGCGCTGACCCGGACGCGGCTCGCGCGGCATGACGTCGTGGGCAGTGAGTACGCGTGGGCGGCTGGCGCGAGGCAGCAGATGGGCGTCGATGTGCTGGACAGCGAGCCATTGGAAGTGCACGACGTCCGCCGTGCGCGCGGCGCGGCGGTAGCGGAGCATGTCCGGGACGTGCTCCGCTAGCTTGGCGACGCGCTGCGCGCGGGAGCCGGGGGCAAAGCGCGCGGCGCGGTAGAACAGCTCACGGCGCCGATACTCCTCGGCGGGCGCGACAGGGCCGTAGGCAAAGCGACTCGTGAACAGCTCGACCTCCGCCCCCTCGGTCCCCAACGCGCGGCACAGCGCGTGGTCGTACGGAGGCGTGTAGGCCGAGGGATCGACGACGTGGACGCGCATCGCAGGAGACAATAGGCGCGTGCCCGACGTCGAGCTGAGCTTCTGCGTGGTCAACACCTCCCAGCGCGAGCTGCTCGTGCGCGGTCTGGATGCGATCGCGCGGGAGCGGGAGAGCTTGCCGTTTGCGACTGAGGTGCTCGTGCTCGACAACGGCTCGCGTGACGGGTCCGCAGCGGCGGCGCGGGCGCATCCCGCGGTGGACGAGGTGATCGCGCTGCACGAGCGCCGGGGCAAGGCGCTCAACGACTCCGAACTGATGCGTCGCGCCCGTGGGCGCTACGCGCTGCTGCTGAACGAGGACTCGGAGTTGCTGGGAGGAGCAACGGCCGCGCTGTATGAGGCGCTGGAGGCGCAACCCGATGTGGCGTGTGCCGGCGCTGCTCTGCGGCGAGGAGATGGGAGCAGCCAGCCATCAGCGTGGCACTTTCCCTCCACCGCGACGGCGCTCGTGGGAGCGCTATTCCTGCACCGCCTGTTTACCGTGCAAAGCAAGGGCGATCAGATTCGCGAAGTCGACTGGTGCCAGTCGGCCGCCCTGCTCGTCAGGCGCAGCGCCGCCGAGCAGGTCGGCTACCTGGACCCGGACTTCTTCGTCTACTCCGACGAGGTCGACTTCGCCCGGCGGCTGCGGGACGTCAGCTGGTACAGCGTGTATGTGCCGAGCGCGGTCGCGATCCATCACGAGCAGCTCGCGACCGACATCGTGCCCGAGCGGCGGATCGTCGAAATGTCGCGCAATCGCGACAGATACATGCGCAAGCACCACTCTGCCGCCGCCGCTCGCACCGTGCGTTGGCTGACGGCCTGGGCCTACCTGCTGCGGGCGCTCGCCGCGCTCGTGCTACCTGGGCACTCGCCGCAGAGGTATTGGAAACACGTGACGGCGACGCTGCATCCCGGGCGCGGCGAGGGCCTGCGCGAGGCGGCCGAGGAGTACAACCGGCGCTCCAGCCAATACCTGAGGTAGATCAAAGATCTTTCAACGGGTCCTCGGCATACTCCCGCACCTCGCCACCGCGAGCACGGAAGGCTGCGACACGACGACGGCCGTCGGTTACGAGCGAGCGCGCCTGGTCCCACTCGTGAGGGGCGAAGAAGTGGGTGCCAAGCAACAGCACCGGCACCAGCCCCAGCCAGGCCGCGCGCAGCGCCAGGCCGGCGAAGCCGTGCGTCGGCAGCAGCAGCTCGCCGGAGACCGCCACACCGGCAAAGATCGCCGTCAGCTGCGCCAGCCGCCGCCACTGAAAGCCGACGCGGAAGAGCGAGCGTGTCAGCAGGTAGATGACCGTGATCATCGCCACGTAGGCGCCGCACAGCGCGATGCCCGCGCCTTCGATTCCCAGCCCGGCGCCGCTGTGGGGCACGAGCAGGACGAGCAGCGCCACGTTGACAGCCAACCCGGCAACGGCCGCGGGGAAGTTGCGCGAGGTCACGCGCGCGCGGCCCGCAATCACGACGAATACCAAGTACAGCCCGTACAGCGCCCAGCCGAGCGCCAGCCACGGCAGCGCCTTGTAGGCGCCGAAGAATTCGGGACCTGCCAGCAGCCGCACCATCCAGCGTCCCAGCAGCGCCACACCGCACACGACCACGCCAGTCGCAAGCGCGTAGTAGGTCGTGACGAGCGAGTACAGCCGGCCCGCCTGCTCGTCGCTCTCGATCGAATACGCCAGCGGCGGCCACGCATACTGGAAGCCGCGCACCGCCACGAACACCACTGTCGCGAGCTTCAGCGCGACCGCGTAGAGCCCCGCCGAGCTTTCGCTGTAAGCGCGCAGCAGATAGAACCGATCGGCCACCTGCAGTGCATACACGCTCGCGTCCGCGGGCACCGTCGGCAGCCCAAAGCGCAGCATCGCCCCCAGATCCGCGAAGCGCACGCGCAGCGAGAAGCGCCGGCGCAGCACGAACCACAACCCCAACACGACCAGCGCCGAGGCGCCGAAATTGCCCAACAGGAGACCGCGAGCGCCCTGGTGCGCAAACACCACCAAGACAACCGTGAACGTGACCGTCATCATCACGTTCGTCCCCGAGGCGTAGATGTACGCGCGCGTGCGCTCGTCTACGCGCAACTGGGCGTAGACCATCTCCAGGTTCGTAAACGCCCACAGGCCAAGAATCGCGCAGTCGATCAGCAGCGGGTCCTCATGACCCAGCAGCAGCCGTGACAGCCCGCCGGCAAAGACCACCGCCAGCAGCGATGCCAGCGTCGTGGTCCACGCGACCGTGGCCGTGGCCGAGCGCGTGATCCTGTCGCGACGGGCCTGATCCTCGTCATTGAAGTAGAAGCGGATGAACGCCTCACCGACACCCACCCGCAGCAGGACGCTCGACAGGATCACCGCCGTCAGCAGCGATTCGGCCGCGCCGTAGGACTTTGTGCCGACGTGGCGCGTGTACAACGGCAGCGTGATCAGGGCCAGGCCCTTGGCGAGAATGTCCCCGAACTGATACGCCGCGCCAGTGCTGAGGAGACGCTTCAGGTAGTCGCGCACGACTCAGAACCTGCCTTTCGAGAACGGGCGGCCTGGGGGCGAGGGCGGTCGGTCTGGGTGCGGTCTGACGAGAGCAACGCCTTTAAATTTTTACCATTCCGGTTCTTCTGCTCGCCTCGTCACCCCCTCCGACGCGCGCCCAACGCCACGCCGATGCCGAGTAGCGTCCAGGTGATCGGGTCCTCGAGGAAGTCGGCGTATGTCCACGTATGCAGTACGAGCGCCGCGAAGCAGGCCGCGATCGCGATCCGCGGAGGCGAGCGACCGGCACCGGTTAGCAGCACGACAAACGCCGCCATCAGCAGCGCGAAGTAGAGGACCAGGCCAACGATGCCCTGCTCGGCGGCGACCGTGATCGGAATCGTGTGCGAAGCCGATGTCGCGTTGGCCTCGCTTGCTTTGCCATGACGCTTGTACTCGGTTTCGAACGAGCCCGAGCCATAGCCATAAAGCGGCCGCTGCGCAAACAATTCCAGACCGCCGGAGATCAGCTTCGTACGCCCACTGGTGGCGTTGCTGGTCGAGCCGCCCGAGCCGTTCAGGCCAAAATGCAGGCTCGGCGGCGCCAGCAGCACGAACACAGCCGCGATCGCGAGCAGCGCTCCCGTCACGTACACAGTCGCGCGCGCGTCCCAGCGATAGGCCGCTAGCACCGCCAGCCCGAGTAGCAGCGCCGCGATGCTCGACTGCGAAAAGCTCGTAACCAGCCCTGCCAGCAGCCATGCGAGCACGCACGCGCCGATCAAAACCTCACGCCGGCGGCGGCTCCACAGCACCACCGTGGTCAGGGCGATCATCACGATCGCCAAAAACCGACCGTAAATGCTCGGATCGAAAAACAAGGAATTAACACGAAAGTAATTACCGAATTGGTTCGCCGCGAGAACTTTTGGGTTTAGGAACAACGACTTGCGGTCGTACTCGATAAATCCGATTCCCGCAAACACCACGGCAAGCACAACCGCCACCCCCAGACACGCAAGCACGAGCTCCCGCGTCCAGCGCACGTTTCGCAGCAGCATGAACAGCAACCCAAATGGCACATAAAAGAATGCGACGTTCTCCGCGGCCTTTGCGTGGTCAGTCGAATAAACGCCCTGCAGCGCATACAGCACGACAGCACCGAACAGCAGCCATTCCAGGCCGCGCGGGGACAGCAGGGTGGAGAGTTTGCCGAGAGGGACGCCTTTATCGGGCGGCTGGCCATTGTCAGTAGGGCCGCCGGACCGCCGGTGCGTACCTAAATCGTCGAGTGCCATGCCATGCCCCAGCAGCCACGGCACGAGGCGGGTGAGCGTCCCGGCGGCCACGACCAGGTAGAGGGGAATCAGCAGGTTGACGGTCCTACCGTCCGTCGAGATCGGCAGCCTGAACGGCAAGGCAAAGACCGCCAGCAACGGAAAGGCCTCCTGCCAGCGGCGCATCAACAATATCAGCGCGCCGATCACCGCCAGGGCACCGAGGAGCGTGGCAATTACCACCCCGGCACTTGGCAGGGTTGTGGCTATCAGCAGCCGCAACACGATCATTTTCTAACCAAAATAAATCCACCGGGTGAACGCACGGAGCGGTGCTGTTCATGCAAGCTAACCTGTACGCGATATTCCCCAGCGGGGGCAGGGGCACCGGTGTTTAGCGGCGTCACGACCGTGGTGCCATCGGCGCTTAAGTGCGTGGTGAAACGGCGCGCCTCCCCCAGCCGGCCGTTCCAGCGCAGTGAAAACTGTTTGTAGCGAACCACTGGCCGGTTACGCACGAGTGTGGCGACGGTGCTTCCGTTCGGATCGATAATCGTGACAGTCACCTCGTCGGCCTTCGCGAGCTTGAACGAGATCTTCTCCGCTTTGATGTGCCCTGCCGGATTCGGCGAGAAGATCGGCGTCAGCTTGAAGCTCTGCACCGCCGTCGGCGTGTGCTTGAGCCGCTGCGTAATCACGAATGCGGCGAAGCAGGCCAGCACCAGCAGCGCAAACACGACCAGCGCCAACCTCTCCGTCGGCGCCGGGCTCGCCGGCGCCGGCTGCGCTCTGGCGCTCAATCGCCCCCGCCCAGCGCGAAGCGCTCGACCGTGTCCGAGCGCAAGCCCAAGCGCAGCGTCTCCAGTGAGACCACGTCCTCAGGCGCGATGTTGCCGAGATTGCACTCGGTGCCGAAACGACTCAATTGCCACACCTGCTGCTCCTTTAGCGGCGCGTCGAAGATCAGCTGGTCAGTGTCGACGGAGTGGGCGATCTCCTCGATCAAACCCGTCCTCACCTCGCCATCGGCGCGGTAGATACCGGCCGTCCCTGACTCCCGCGCCTCGGCGATCACCTTCCACGCGCCCGCCTGCAGATCACCTTCGATCTGCTCCACCCACACATACGGAGCCATGATGAACTCGGCGTCCTTGCTGCCGACCTCGGAAAACACCGTGAACTCGCTCGCCAGCCTGCGGATCAACCCGTGCTTGACCTCTGGATCGATCTCGATCGTGCCGTCAGAGACCTCCACATAGCGCAGGCCGAGCTCGTGCAGCCAGGCCACCATCTCCTCAACCTTTCCTTGGCGGATCGCCAGCTCGGTGAGTGTGCCGCCGAGCACCACCGGGATCCCGTGTGCGGCATAGCGCTCGAGCTTCGGGCGTAGATTGGCGCTCACCAACGCCGTGCCCCAGCCGAGCTTCACCACGTCGACGCTCGCCCCCGCCACCTCGAGCAGACCGTCGACCTGCGCGAGCGACAGACCCCGGTCGAGCACATGTGTCAGGCCCCGCTCCCGCGGCTTCGCGGAGCGCTCGGGGAGATCGAGGAAGGGAGCTATCGACACGCGCGGAGGTTAGCCGGGGTTATACCTCGCCGTTTGACGGGGGACAGCGCTACTCGGTGGTCACTGGCCCGGGGCACTGCTGGCACCGCCGCCTCCGGACGTTTCGCCGGCCGTCGCGGCCTTGTCTTCACCCGCGACGACCACCACGCCGGCCGCGCCGGCGAGCGTGGCCACGGCCGTTTCCATCGGCTGCACCTGCGCGACGCCGAGCGCGCTGGCCACACCCTGCGCTTCGGCCCTGTGGCCGCTCGCGTACTCGACGAGCGTGGTCGCATGCGATCCGGGCGGAGTCCCGTTTAGCGCCGTTGACTGTGTGTAGCCACTCTGCCGGAGATTTGTGGACAGCCTGTGGGCGAGGCCGGTGGTGTTGGTCCCGTTGAGCACCGCTACCGAGATGGCCGCGGGGCTCGCCGCCGGCGCGGCGCCTTCGCTGTGATGGGAGCTCACATGTTTGCTCTTGTGAGCGCCGCTCGAAGTACCCGAGCTCCTTGCGGTCTGCTGCCCGCCGGTCGATGTCTGGTTCCCCGGTTTCCCGCCACCGCCAGAGGAGAGCAGCAACACAACCGCCACCACGGCGACGAGCACCCCGCCAACGATCAGCATCGTGGCGCGGGCCGGAGAGCGCCGGTCGGTAACAGAGCCGGCTGCAGCGTCCCCACGCCGAGCGCGCGATCCGGCGCTCAAGCGCTCTGCCTGTCGCGCCGCGGCGCCAGTGCCGGCGGCGGTCCCTTCCGGCGGGGCGCTACGGCGCTGTTCGGTGGGAGCCGGTGGACGCGAAGTGGAGACGCGACGCTGGATCGCCGCGGAGGCTGCTCGACCCGCCGTGGCGGGGGACGCGGTCGGCGTCGATCCGGCGGCGGGGATTCCGGCCGGCGCCACCGGGGCGCGGTCGGTCGTTGCAGCCGCAGCGCCCACGCGAGCGGCGGCGGTGGCAGGGGCGCCCGGGGCGGGGACATCCGCGGCGGGGATCGGCATCGCACTCGAGGGTCTCTGCCCCGGGGGCGTCTGTCCGGGGGCTCCCTGTCGCACAGCGCCAGACGGCGCCTGAGCGCCGGATGTCGGCGAGCGAACTGCGTCCCGGCCCGCGCCGGATGCCTTACCGGCAGCCTGAGCGCCAGGGTTACCAGATGGCACACCGGCGCCAGTGCTCGCCGCAGGGGGGGAGGTTGCAGGGACTCCCGCCCCAGCGGGAGTCGGGCCCGCAGGAGCTGTTGCCCCGGCGGCCGTTGCCGGCGCAATGATGCCCTCGCCCGCGGCTACGGGTGTGCCGCCGGCCGCGGCGGGTGAGGATGCGCCCGGACTGGGAGTTGCCGGGGTGAGCTGGCCGGGTGATCGCTGTGCGAGTTGCTCAGCGGTTGCTGGACCCGCCTCGCCTGAAGCGGCGGAAGCGCCTCGAGCGGCTGCGCCATCGCCTTGGGTTCCAGGGACGGCTATCCCGGGAGCTCCCGGGGTTACCTCGACGCCCTCCCCGGCGGGGTAGACGGGCCCGAAACCACTCGCGTGGCCGCACCCGCGGAGGCTGCCGCCGGCCGTGCAACCACCGGTGTGGTGCGCGGCACCTGGCGCACCGGGGGAGCCACCGGTGAGACCTGCTGCACGCGCCCAGCAGCCCCGGCGCTTACGCGCTGCTCCAACTCGGCGGCACGCTCCGGCGCGCGGCCGGCCCACTCGCGCAAGCGCCTCAGCTCACGCGCCTGCGAAAAAATCAGCAGCGCCAGGATCGCAATCCCCACCAGCGAGGCGAACGCCGCGATCGCACCGACCTTTGTAAACGTGCTCGAAAGCGAAAGTGCAAGTGGCAAAACCATCATGAATCCCGGGAGTGTATGAGGGGCACAGGCGCACCGCGCTGCTCAACGTCGCGTAGCGCTTGTGCGCCTTGCTCCTCCGGCTCAGGCGCGCCCGTCAGCACCGCGGATGCCTGAGGATCATCAGGCGCGGGAGAGTCCCCTGGAGGAGCGCTTCAGGAGCCCCGGGACTGCCACGGGCGCCGGACAGCTCGGACACCTTCGCCGCCAATCCCGCGGCATCGCCCTCGAGCACCAGCAATCCGATCTCCGCGAACATCTCCTCGACCGTCACCGCAGCCAGCGGCTCACGCTCGGCGAGCAAGATCTTCTCGGCGGCCGTTTGACGAGAGCGCTCATATGGGTTGAACAGCTGCTCCTGCAGCTTCTCTCCGGCATGCGCTCCAATGATCTCGATGTCGATGTCACGATCGGGGTCGAGCCCCGAGAGCTCGATCATCGCGCGCGCCAGCTCGACAATCCTCACCGGATCGCCCATATCTAGCACGAACACCTCAGCACGGGCGGATCGCGCCTGCTTATCCCCCAGCGACCCGGAGCGGATGATCAGCTGCACCGCCTCGGGGATCGTCATGAAGTAGCGCGTCATCCGCTCGTCGGTCACGGTCACCGGGCCACCGCGTTCAATCTGGCGACGGAAAATCGGCACGACGCTGCCCGAGGAACCGAGCACGTTGCCAAAGCGCACAGCGTTGTAGTGGGTGTCCGGGAAGCGCGCCGCCGCCGCCTCCAGCGCGAACTCGGCGAGCGCCTTCGAGGCGCCCATCACGGTCGCCGGCTGCACCGCCTTGTCGGTCGACACCAGCACGAACCGCTTCGCATCGAGCTGGCCACTGATGTGCGCCACGACGCGCGTGGCGAGCGCGTTGTTGCGCACCGCCTCGACGGGGTTGGACTCCATCAGTCCCACGTGCTTGTACGCGGCCGCGTGGAACACGATCGTTGGGCGGTACTCGGTAAAGACCTCGCGGATGCGCTCCTCTTCCTTGCAGTCCGCCAGCACCGCGGCGAGCATCGACGACGGCACGTGTCGCTCATCCTGGAGCTCGCGCTGGATCTGAAACAGGTTGTCCTCGGCGTGATCCACGAGCACGATCCTGTGCGGCTCCACGCGCGCGATCTGGCGGCACAGCTCCGAGCCGATCGAGCCTCCCGCGCCGGTCACGAGCACCGTCTCCCCCGCCAGATAGGCGCCCACCCGCTCGAGCTCCATCTGCACAGGCTCGCGCCCGAGCACATCCTCCACCCGCACCTCGCGCATCTGCCGCGCGAGCGTCCCCGCGCCACTGTTGGTCTGCAGCAGCTCAAACACGGTCGGTAGCGTCCGCACCGGGATGCCCCGCAGACGGCACTCGCGCACCACACGCGCGCGCGTAGATCCGGGGGCGGAGGGGATCGCGATGATCACCTCGTCGGGCTCGGTCTCGGCCAGCACGCGGGGCAGCTCTTGCTCGGTGTTGCCGCGTACCTTCACCCCTTCGATCCGCAGCCCGCGCTTACGCGGGTCGTCGTCGAGGAAGCCCACCGGCTGCAGGCCGAGTCCGCGATTGCGCACGATCTCGCGCAGTACTAAGCGCCCGCCATCGCCGGCACCGACAATCAGGACGCTCCGCTCGCCCTTGCGCCCGCCACGAAAGGCCGCCAGCGGACGACGCTCATAGAGACCCCGCGCGAGCATCCGCACACCGCACAGGAACAACAGGCACAGCAGGAAGAACAACGCCACCACGCCGTTTGGCAAGCCGATCGCTCCCGCGTGATGACTGGAGAAAGGATGTACGGGTCGCAGCACCGCGACCGCCACGACGGTCAGCAGGACGATCGCCAGCACCGCGCGCAGCACCGCCTCGTAGTCCCGCTGACCGGCGTAGCGCCAGCGGCGCTGGTAGACCCGCGCCAAGACGAGCACGATCAAACTCCCCCCCAGCACCCACCAGATCGTTCGCTGCAGCAGCAGCTGATAGTCGTGTGGTAGCTGCGAGCGCCCACCCGACCCGTTGTCGAAGCGCAGCTCAAAGGCGAGGTAGTACGCGAGCACGACCAGCGCCCCGTCCACCGCAAGCTGGGGCAGCGAGCGTCGGTGAATGGGAAGGGCCGCCGCGCGGATCCGTCGGCGCATTGGCTCAGATTGTACGGGCTACTCAGTCGCCCAACGAGGACAGCAAGAGGTCCACCAGAACCTGCGGGTCGCGGCGCACGCGCGGCGCGAGCGCGACAGAGGGGCGCTTCTCCAGGTCGAGGTCGTCCAGATCCTTCAGCTTGCGTAAACGGCCGTCCTCGATCAGCGCCTCGTCAACGGCACCCAGCCGACCCTCGAACGTCGTGTACACCGGTGTCCCCAGCGCGACCGCCTCGCGGTTCATCGTGCCACCAGCGGAGATCACCAGGTCCGCGTACGCGATCAGCGACTGTGCGTCGATCGCACGGGCGGGCACCACGAAACCCTGGACGCCGGCGAGCTCCTCACGCTGAGATGCCACACGCGGCAGCACCACCGGTTGCACCCCATTGACCGCCGCAGCCTTCCGCAAACGCTCCAGCACACCAGCGAACAGATCGTTCTCAAAGCGATGATAAAGCGACACCTCTGGCGGAGGGCGCACCACGACAATCGGCCTATTCCGGTCGAGGCCCAGCTCTCCGAGCACTCCAGGATCGGGCTCAAAATCCGCCAGGTAGTACTCCTCCTTCAACCCCTCATACCAGCGCACCTTGCCCTTTGCGCCGTAACGTTCCAGCCGTGCCGCCGGGATCGCATCGGGCACCACCACCGTACGCGCCAAGCGGCAGTTGACGTTGTGCTGCACCGTCGCCCACTCGTAGTCGAACATCGTCGCGCTCGGCACCCGCAAGATCGCGGCCGCGACGCTCACATCGTTGGAGCCGTGACCGAGCGCAATGTCGAAACGCCTCGGGGAGTGGATTCCCGAGGAGAGGCGAGCTCCTGAGGGGTGGGGGCGCCCGAAGGTGGGGAGGCGCCCGATCCGCGGGCCCAGCGCACGAGCGCGGTAGAGCGCGAAGCGAGTCCTCCCGTCTTGGCCATCAGCCGCCCGCCGCGATGGCGGCCGATCGCCGTGTGGGCAATACCGAAACGCTCGCACAACGCGAGCGTCTGGGCAAAGTCACGCGCCGTCACCTGCACCTCGTGGCCGTCCTGGCGCAGGCGCTCGATCACTGGCCGCATCACGAGCACGTGCGGGCTGTTCGTCAAATCGATCCAAACTCTCATCAAATAGGACGGTATCGTTGCCCAGCGCATGCTCGTCCTCGCATCGATCACCGAGTCGCTCGTCAACGCCAGCTCGCACTTCGTGCGCGACGCCGGGCTGCCGGGCATCTTCCTGCTGATGGCGCTCTCCAGCGCCTGCATCCCGATCCCCTCCGAGGTGGTCATGCTGTTCGCCGGCTTCGCCGTCGCCGAGCCGGGGCAGAGCGCCTCCCATCATCACCTGACGATGGTCGGGATCGTGCTCGCCGGGCTGCTCGGCACGATGGTCGGGTCCTGGATCACATATGGAATCGGTCGCGCGGGGCGCCTGGAGCTGCTCGAACGCCACGGCTCGAAGCTCCACATGGGCCCGGCCCAGATCGGCCGCGCCGAACGCTGGTTCGAGCGCTACGGACAACCGGTCGTCCTATTCGGTCGCATGGTCCCACTGATCCGCGCCTTCGTCTCGCTGCCCGCCGGCGTCGCGCGAATGCCCTTTTGGCGCTTCACCGTGCTCTCGCTCCTCGGTTCGCTTCTGTGGGTGCTCGCGCTGGCGCTCGCCGGGCACGCGCTCGGGGGCAACTGGACGAGCGTGCGCAAGGACTTCCAATACGTCGACTACGCGATCCTCGCGCTGATCCTCGCCGGAATCGTTTATGCGGTCGTGCGGCGGCGGCGAGGCGGCGCACCGGGTGCGGGCCCCGAGACAGCGCCAGACTCCGACGCAGCCGCTGACGCAGGCTGACCGCGAGCGATGGAGTCGCCAGGACGGCTCTCCCTCCGCCACGCCCTGGCGCTCGGTCTGGCCCAGGGTCCAACCGAGCTGCTGCCGATCTCCTCCTCGGCCCACACGATCCTGATCCCGTGGCTCGCGGGCTGGCCCTACGCCGAACTCGACCCGGAGCTGCGCAAGTCATTCGAGGTGGTGCTCCACGCGGGCACCGCGGTGGCGCTACTGATCGACCTCGGCTCGGTCGAGCACCGCGCCAGCAATCACGCCGTGGTGCGCGAGCATGACGCTCGTCAGGCACTACTGATAGCTCTCTCGTTCATACCACCGGCGATTTCCGGGTATACCTTCGAGCAACTCCTCCAGCGCCGCCTCAGCGGACCTCCGACGATCGCCGCCGGTCTGCTGATCGGCGCAGTCACGATGGCGATCACCGATACTCGGCCGCCGGACGGGATCCGCGCACTGGCCGACGCGAGCGCCGTCGACGGACTGTTGCTCGGCGTGGCGCAAACTCTCGCGTTGGTCCCCGGGGTCTCGCGCAGCGGTGCGGTTCTCGCCGCTGCGCGCGCACGCGGATTCAGTCGCAGCGACTCGCACACGCTCGCCCGCCGGACCGGACTTCCCGTGATCCTCGGCGCAGGAGCATTGAAGACCGGCCGCCTGATCCAGCGCGGGATGGCCCGTGAGGCGCCGATCTCCGATCGACGATCGGCCGGTTCGCTGGTTCTCGGGGGCGCCACGGCGCTACTCTCGACCCTCGTGGCCACCCGACTGCTTCGGCGAGGTAGGCGCGATCGGCACGACGCGGCGGCGCTGTGGCCTTACTCGCTCTACCGCGGACTGCTTGCCTTGCTCACGATCAGACGCCTACGCCCAGCGCACAATAGAGACGCATGACGATGATCGGGACCCTGCTCGGCGGCCGCTACCGCCTCGACGCCCAGATCGGGCGCGGCGGGATGTCGACCGTCTATCGCGCCTTCGACACGGTGCTCGAACGTCCAGTCGCGGTCAAGCTCATGCACCGCGAGATCGCCTCTGACTCCGCTCAGCTGGAGCGCTTCCGCCGCGAGGCGCGGTCGGTCGCGCGACTCAACCATCCGCACATCGTCACGGTGATCGATGCAGGCGAGGAGCCGTCCCCCGAGGGCATTCCCTCGGAGGAACCCGACGGCGGCGAAGGAGTCCTGGCCGGGGAGGTAGGAACCCCATTTATCGTGCTCGAGTACGTCGAGGGTGAGACGCTCAAGACACTGATCCGCCGGGACGGACCACTCGAGATCCCGAGCGCGATCGCCTACACGATCGAGCTCGCGCGCGCCCTCGGCGCTGCCCACGAGCAGCTGATCGTGCACCGCGACGTCAAGCCTCAGAACGTCTTGATCGGAGTCGAAGGCAGCGCCAAGATCACCGACTTCGGGATTGCCCGTACGCTCACAGAGGAAGGCCTGACGATGGACGGGCGGGTGCTAGGCACGACCGACTACGTCTCTCCTGAGCAGGCTATCGGGCAGCCGGTCACGGGCCAGTCCGACCTCTACTCACTCGGGATCGTCTTCTACGAGATGCTCACCGGCGCGGTCCCCTTCACCGCCGAGACCCCCGTCGCCGTTGCCATGAGGCACGTACGTGAGGACGTCCCCGACGTGCAGCTGGCGCGTCCAGAAGTCTCCGCGGCAACCGCCTCGGTCGTAGATCGCGCGACCGCCAAGAATCTGACAGCGCGCTACCCCGATGCCGCGAGCATGCTCGCCGACCTCGAGGAGGCGCTCGCGATCGAGGCCTCCCGCACAGGGCAAGCAACCGGCGAGGTCACGACCGTGCTGCGCACCCTCCCCGGAAAAACCAGGCGACGTCTACCGTGGCGCATGCGCCACCCCGTGCGCTGGGTGGTGTCACTCGCGCTGCTAGCCGCGCTCGTCGCGCTCGCGCTCGTGCTCGCCGCCAACGGGACTCACCGGGGCGTGGCGTCGGACGTCGACGCGCGAGGAGGCCTTCAGGCCGTGCCGCTCGCGCAGACAGCCGCCCACGATTACAACCCGTTCGGCACGGGTCCTGAAAATCGCGAAAACGACCAAAGCGCAGTCGACGGCGATCCGAACACCAGTTGGAGCACCGAGCACTACTACGACGGCACGCTCAAGAAGAGTGGCGGCACCGGCGTGGGCCTGTATGTCGACGCCGCTCCAAACGTGGCGGGCAAGCAGATCGAGATTCAAACGCCTACCCCCGGCTTCTCCGTACAGATCTACGTCGCCGACCACATCGACCTCGCCCTGCCCTACGGAGACTCCACCCCACTCACCGGGCGCGGCTGGCAAGGCCCAACCGGCGAAGACCCCAATGTCCGCAGTGGCGCCCACATCGAGCTCGCCCTCGGCGGCAAGCGCTACCGCTACTACCTGATCTGGATCACCAAGCTGCCACCTGGCATGGAGTTTGCCTCGCTAGCCGAAGTCACCCTGTTGCGCTGAGCGATCCTCAGCGGCGCTGCTCGTGACGCTCGATCGCCAGACGGCAGAGACGATCCAGCAGATCCGCGTAGGCGAACCCCGAGGCGTCCATCAGCTTTGCGTAAACGCTGGTCGGGGTGAAGCCGGGCATCGTATTCAGCTCGTTTACCAGCACCCGCTCGCCGTCGACGAAGAAGTCCACGCGGGCGAGCCCCTCACAGCCGGCGTATTCAAACGCCTCCACGGCGAGCTCGCGCACTCGCTCGCGGGCGCTCGTGGTGATACGCGCCGGTAGCACCAGCTCCATCCCGCCCGGTGTGTACTTAGCCGCATGGTCGTACCAGTCGCCGGCGAACACGATCTCTCCTGGCTCGCTGGCAAACGCCGGACCGAGCACGCCGCACTCGACCTCGATTCCCTCCGCCAGCGCCTCGACGATCACCAGCTCGTCATGAGCAAACGCTTGCTCGAGCGCTTCGGGAAGCTGCCCGGCGCCCACCACCTTCGCGATCCCGACGGATGAGCCGAGGTGCGCCGGCTTGACGAACACCGGTAGCCCCAGCCGAGCGATCTCGGCGAGCACCTGCTCTGGGGCGATGCGCCAGCGACGCTCGCGCACCCCCACATATTCGACCTGATCCACACCCGCCGCTCCCATCAACTCCTTGAACAGAACCTTGTCCATGCATACCGCCGACGCTGCCACCCCTGCGCCGACATACGCAACACCGAGTGTCTCGAGCAGTCCCTGGACCGTCCCGTCCTCGCCAAATGGGCCATGTAGCGCTGCAAACACAACGTCCACCTCGAGTAATCCCTCACCCGGACATACGCTCAGGAGCTGCCCCTCGTGATGCCAGCTCCCGTCGCGCTCGACCTGCACCCACAGCACCTCGTGCCCTGCCGCCTGAAGCCCCTCGCATACCGCACGTCCGGAGGACAGCGACACGTCGTGCTCGGCAGAGCGCCCCCCGGCCAGCACCGCCACCCTCAACGCTTGCGTCTCGCTCACTGACCAGGCCCGGGGGTGGGTGTGGCAGCGGAGGATGTCGTCGTGGTCGTCGTGGTGGTGCTCGGGGTGGTCGTAGGAGGCGTGGTAGGCGTAGTGCTCGGTGGGGCCTGGGCGGCCATGCCGATCGAAATCGTCACCGTGGCACCCTTGCGCGCGTTGGCGCCGCCGGACGGGCTCTGTTTCAGAACCTGCCCGACCTGGGTCGCTTCGGTCGTTGGTTCTGGGACTGACTTGACCTTGAAGCCTGCCTTTTCGAGGGCGGTCGTGGCAGCTACTTCAGTCTTGCCTTCGACACCTGGGACAGCCACTTCCTTGGGTGCCTGCGCCACCACCAGGTTCACCTTGCCGCCAGCGGGCAGCGAGGCGGGCGAGGAGGGCGACTGCGACAGGACGGTGCCCGGCGTCTGGCTGGCCGAGACCTGGGGAGTGATCACGCCGACCGCTAAGCCCACCGTCGTAAGCCCCGTTTCGGCGGCTTGTTGTGACTGGCCAGTCAAGTCCGGCACGCGCACCTGGGCGGGCCCACTGGAGAGGAACACGGTGACGGGGCTGCCGATCTGTACCACGATCCCAGCGGAGGGATCGGTCGATATCACGTGACCCTGCGCGACCTTGGCACTGGACTGCTCTTGGGTCGTCGGTTTGAAGCCGGCCGCCCGCAGCTTGCTCGTGGCATGCGCCGCGGTGAGACCTTCGACCGCCGGCAGAGCCACGCTGCCGGGGCCGGCGGAGACCAAGATGCTCACACGGGTTCCCTTGCCGACTTCGCTTCCGCTCGAGGGAGTCTCGCTGACCACCACGCCGTTTGGCACCGTGGCACTTGCGGTCGTGGCGGCGACCGGGCCCAGGTTTGCTCCTCGCAATCGTAGGAGCGCGGTCGCTTCTGTCTGACCGACGACGTTCGGCACCGTCACCTTGTCCCCGGAGGAGGCGAGCAGCAATCCAAGCACCACCAGCGCGGCGATCAACAACAGCGCGCTCCCCCACAGCAGCCAGCGGCGACGGTCAGCTTGATCGGATCCACCACCGCCGCCGTTCTCAGCGTCCAGCCCTCCGGCCGGCGCCAGCAGCAGCGCGGCCGACTCCGGGAGCGCTGCTGCTCCGGGGGCGGTGTAGGGAGGCGCGACATATGGCTCCGCGGTGAGAAGGGCTGTAGCCGAAGCAGCACTCGCGACGGCGGTACCTGCACCCACTGCTAATCCCTGGCGCGCCTGCTGGAGCGCCGCGAGGAACTCCTCAGCATCCGCGAAGCGCCGCGCCGGATCCTTGGCGAGCGCGCGCAGCACGACCGCATCCAGGGAAGCCGGCACACCCGGCTGAATCTGGCTTGGCGGCGGTGGCTCCGCGGAGACCTGCTTGAACGCGATCGCCACCGCGGTCTCGCCGTCGAATGGAACGGCACCCGTGAGTAGCTCGTACAAGATGATCCCCACGGCATACAGGTCAGAGCGTCCGCTCACCGTGTGTCCCTGAGCCTGCTCGGGAGAGAGGTACTGAGCGGTTCCCATAATCGAGCCCGTCAGCGTCATATCCGAAGCGCCCGCCTTCGCGATCCCGAAATCCGTGACCCGCGCCCGCCCCTCTTCGTCGATGATCACGTTGTGGGGCTTTAGATCGCGATGGATGACTCCACGCTTGTGCGCGAAGCGGGCGGCGCGCAGGATCTGCGTGACGATGTCGATTGCCGCTGCTGGTTCGAGAGCACCCTGCTCGCGCACGACCGCCTTCAGCGAGCGCCCAGCCACATACTCCATCGCGATGTAGTAGGTCCCGTTCCACTCACCGCGATCGAAGATGCCGACGATGTTCGGATGCGACAGGCCAGCGGCACTCGAGGCCTCCCGGCGAAAGCGCTCGACGAACTCCTGATCTTCAGCGAAGTGATGGTGCAGCACCTTGACCGCAAGCTGCCTACCGAGCAACTGGTCCTCAGCGAGGTACACATCGGCCATTCCCCCCGAGCCCAGTCGCAAGACGACCAGATAACGCCCGTCGATAATCGTCCCGGGCTCAATCATGGAGCAACACTTCCATTACCTCTCTGGCGACAGGCGCCGCAAACGAGGCACCCTGGCCTGGGACTTGTTCGAGGGTCACCGCAATCGCCACCCGTGGGTTGGCAGCGGGAGCAAACGCAATAAACCAAACATTGTTGATCGCGGTGCCGAACTGCGTCTCGGCGGTGCCGGTCTTGCCCGCCACCTGCACCCCGGGGATCTGCGCCTGGGTCCCGGTGCCTTCGTTGACAACAGCCTCCATCATGCTCGCCACCGCGGACGCGGTCGCCGGCTTCATCACGATCGACTGCGTGCGTGGGGAGATCCGCTGCACTGTGCGCCCATCGGCATCGACGATCCGTTCGGTCAGGTGCGGCGTCATCAACCGTCCCATGGTCGGCCACGGCGGCGGCGACCTCGGCCATCTGTAGCGGGACCACCGCCAGTTTGTCCTGCCCGATCCCCAGGCGACCAACATCGACGTGTGAGCTCGTGGGTGACAGGATCTTTTCTGCTTGGTACTCGCCGCTGGCGGACATTTCTTCGGCCGGGTAGTCGAGCTCAGGCTTGCGGTCAAAGCCGAAGCGGGTCATATAGCGCGCCATCGTCTGCTTGCCCAGCTTTTCAGCCACCTGTGCCCACACTGTGTTTACGGATTTCGCGAGGGCTTCGGTGAGGGTGATCTGGCCGAGGCTCTCACCATTGTCGTTGCCCAGTGGCACGCCAGAGACCAGGACGTCGTTGCGCCCGCTCAGCGTCGATTGCGCAGTGAACTGTCCAGTGTCGATCGCCGCTGTCGCGGTGACCACCTTGAAGGTCGAGCCAGGGGCGTAACCGAACTGCACGGCGCGATTGACCAGCGGCCTGCCCTGGGTGTCTTTCGTCAGCTTCGCGTAGGCGCCTCGCGCTAACAGCTTGTTCGGATCGAAGCTCGGCGTCGAGACCATCACCTTCACCGCTCCGTCGCGCGGGTCGAGGGCGAGCACCGCGCCTCGATGTTCACCCAGGGCCGCGATCGCTGCCTGCTGGGCCTTTGGATCGAGCGTGGTCAGGACTTCGTCGCCCTGCGGGCGTTTGCCCTGGAGCTGGTCGAGGATTGTTTGCAGGTTCGTACCGCTCTGCCCGTTCAATACTGAGTTGCGAAAGCGCTCGAGTCCAGATTGACTCAGGTCGGTATAGGAGTAGCCGATCGCATGAGCAAACTCCTCTCCCTTCGGATACTCCCGTTCGTAGGTCCCTTCCGCGCCCCGTGTACTGCGCGCAAGCACGGTGCCATCCGCCGCCAAGATTCGCCCGCGGGCAATGCGCTCCTGCTCGAGCAGCCCGCGCTTGTTGAGCGGATTGCTGCGCAGCGCAGCCGCGTCGAAGATCGTCCAGCGCGAAGTGAACGCGACGAGCAGCGCGAACAGGAGGACGACGAGCCCATACAATCGGACGATCGGGCGGTTCACTGCGGGGACCTGACCCGTCGAGAAGGGCTCATTCGAGCTGCCCCTGTTCGAGGCTGCGTATCAACTCGGTCGCGTTGCCTTCCGAGCGCAGCGAATGATCGAGCAGCGCTCGTCGCCGCTGGGCACTCAGCGTCGAGGCGCTCACCCCGGAGACGAAATCCTTGCTGTACAGCTTCAAGCCGCCGGGGAGCTCGTAGGGAAAGCCGCTGAACAGCGTCACCAGCCCGCGACTGTTCGTGCCGATGAAAAAGACCGATTGCGAAGCCACGTATGCCCCGGCGCCAAGCAAAGCCAGCACCCCCAGCACGACCACCGTGGTGCCGGCGCGACGCAGACCCCCCCTTTGCCGAACAGCTGGCGAGGTGCTCGTGGAGGGGTGCCTCGGTTGCCGTGGGTGCACCCTCAGCCCCGCTTGCGGGGAAGGCTCTGCGACGAGGTCGCCGTCACTCGCCGGTAGCGCCGGGATGCCGGTCAGCGTGGCGGGATCGTGGGTGCGCGAGGCCGCGGCGATCTGCAGGTCCTCGACGCGCAGCAATAGCACCGTTATGTTGTCCCGTCCTCCCGCGTCGTTGGCCGCCGCGATCAGCGCCTCGCCGGCGTCGTGCAGGCGTGGATGAGCGAGCAGGATCTCGGCGAGCTGGGCGTCGGGGACCATCGTCGTCAAGCCGTCGCTGCACAGCAGGTATACGTCCCCGTCGCGAGCGCGGTAGGAGCGGGTGTCGATCTCGACCTCTGGCTCCGGCCCCAGCGCGCGTGTGATGACCGAGCGCTGGGGATGCTCGACGGCCTCCTCGGGGGTGAGCTTGCCCTGGCGTATGAGCTCGTCAACCAGCGAATGATCGTCGGTTAGGCGCAGCAGCTCTCCATCTCGCAGGCAGTAGGCGCGGCTGTCGCCCACGTGTGCGATTGCCACTTCCTCGGCGCCCACGTACACGGCAGTGAGCGTCGTGCCCATGCCCGCGTGCTCGGCGTTTGCCCGGGATCGCTCGTGAATGCTGACGTTCGCCGCATGCGCGTATTGCGCGAGTGCGCCCTCGGCATCCGTCGGGTCGTGCAGGCCGTCCAGGAAGGCCTCGACGGCGATTCGTGAGGCGACCTCCCCCGCCTGCGCGCCACCCATACCGTCCGCCACCACGAATAATGGCGAGCGGGCAAGCATCGAGTCCTCGTTTGCGCGGCGTTGGCGCCCCGTGTCGGTCCCGGCGTACTGCTCGGCCACGCGCAGCATCAGCTCGGGTCCACCTCGAAGGTGAATTCGCTGTCGCCGATGCGCACGCGGTCCCCAGGGTGCAGCGGCCGAGCGCTCTGCAGCAGCTCCTCGTTGAGGTAGGTGCCGTTGGTAGAGCCGAGATCCTCGATGACCACTATGTTGCCCTGCTCGTACACCCGCGCGTGGCGCGAGGAGGCAAATGGGTCCTCCAGACGGATCTCCGCACGCTCGCCGCGGCCGAGCACAATGTCGCCGTCGAGATCGTAGATCATCCCGGGGTCGTGGCCGGGAGCCCGCTCCACGACCAGCTTGGGAGCTCGGTGGGCAACGTCGACGCTGCCGAGCGCAGACGCCGAGTACAGCCCCGTTGCGTCAGCCGGGACCGTGCCTCCCGGCGCAGGAATTCCGCCGCCCCCGCCACGCAGATCCTTCAGCGCGCTGCGCGCCACCCACAGCAGGAACAGGTAGAGCACCGCGAGGAAGCCGAACTTCAGCGCCACCGATACGGGCTCGAGCGTGGTCATTCGAGCTCGAACACGATCTCTGTCGAGCCGATCTCGACGCGGTCGCCTGGCTGCAACGGCTGCGCCCCGCGAATGGTGCGCCCGTTGACACGCACGCCGTTGGTGGAACCGAGATCCTGGAGCTCCCAGACATCGCCGCGCGGGCGGATCTCGGCGTGCCGGCGGGAGGCGCCGGCATCCTCCAGGACGACGTCGCAATCGCGGCTGCGTCCGATCGTGCCACCACCAGGGGGCACGATCAAGCGCCGTCCGTCAACCGCGAGTAGCGCACGGAGGCGCTGCCTGCGCGCCTGCTGGATAGAACCCCCGCCCGGGCGAGGGGGCACCCCACCCCTGCGAGCCGACGTGCTGTAGATCATCGTCTGTCCGTGTTCGTCGTCGGGGTCGGGAACGGGTGGCTCGGATAGGTTGGAATACTCCTCACTTTGCCCGTCGGGGCGGACCAACCGCGCCTGGATGCCGAATTCGCCAAGCGCCAGGCGCTCGTCAGTGTGAAAGGCGATTAGCGGCGGTGAGGCCAGAATCAGATCCTCTCGCCGAGCATGCTCGAGCAGGTAGCCACACAACTCGTCGATCACCTCGTGCTCCACTCCCTCGTAGCGAGCGCGGTCTTCCGGTGAGAGCCACACCGAGTAGTCGTTAGGCGCATACACTCGCGAGACAGACGCGGTGCGGTGGGCGTCCATCTCCCGCGCGAGCTTTCGCGCGAGCTCCATCGGACGAACCTCAGAACGGAATAGGCGTCCGAAGCCGCCTTCTAGGAGGCTGGCGATCGTGGTCTCGAGGCTCTTCAGAGGGTTCATACAAGGGTGGAGTAGATCCGATCCCGCAGGGCGGTACCCGGCCAACTTTAAGGGCCCAGCTCGATGAGCGCGTGCGGTACCTCCCGATCGCGCTCCAAACGTCTCCCTAGAGCGGCCCACGCAGCGCGCGGGCCGCCACGGCGAGCATGCCGCCAAGCAGCGCTCCCAGAACCGCGCCGCGAGGGGTTACGGTGGAGGCGTGCGCCGAGAGCCCCAGGTAGCGGGGTGAGCAGGCGAGTAGCAGCGCGGCAGACCAAACCGCGGCGGCCATCACATCGAGCATGGCGCTACGACCGCGCACAACCCAGGGCAGCAACGCCGCTGCGATCGCCCAGCTGCCCGCGCCGGCCAGCACACTGAGATTCAGAATAGGGCCGACCACATGGGTGGCGGCATCACTCAGCGAACCCTCCCAGATGGCCCGTGCGGGTGTCCCCGTCGGACTACCCAGCCACAGGCTTCGATCCAGCAGCGGCTCGGCCAAGGTCAGCCACCAAAAGCCAAGCGCGGCGAGCGCGGCACGCTCGCTCAGACGTGCTCGCTGGCCAGCGAGCGCTGGGAAAGCGCCGGCCAAGCCCGCCAGACCAAGCGGTGGCGCGAGCGCGGCGGTCAGCCAGCCGACACCGCAACGGCGCGGCAGGAGGAGGAGCGGAGCGGCGGCGGCAAACAGCAGCAGCGCCGCGCCCGGACGGCCCACCCAGACCTGCCATGCGATCAGCGCCAATGCGCACCCCAACCACACCGCGCGTGGCAACACTGGCCGATCTCCGACTCCTCGCCACGATGCAGCCGGCCGGGAGTCGTCTTCCAGCGCGGCTTCGCCGACCTCCGTTGCCTGGCGCTGGAAGACTGTTCGCGTGCCAGCTCCGCGGCGCGTGCGCATCAGTCCCTGCTCCAGCGCCCGCTCCAGCGCGAAGTGCAGATCTTCGAGCGTTCCGCGACGCTCGGGCGATGGGTTAAGCGCGAGATCGATCGCGCGGGTGAGCGAGCGGGGGAGATCCCCTCGCCGGCGCTCCAGCGGCAGCACCGGACGGCCGATCCGGCTTACCGTGACGGCCGGTGTCGCACCTCGTACTGGGTTGACGCCAGAGAGCGCCTCATACAGGACGAGGGCCAGCGCATAGAGGTCAGCGGGAGCGGCGGCCTCCCGCCCCTCACTTTGCTCCGGCGCCATATAGGCGAACGTGCCGAGCACGTCCCCGGTACGTGTGAGCGCCTCTTCGCCGGCCAGCCGGGCGCCTCCGAAATCGGTCAACTTGGCCGCCCCACCGGGCTCTGCGGGGCTGTGGGGAACCAGCACGTTCTGCGGCTTGACATCGCGATGAAACACGCCGCGCGCGTGGGCATGGTGCAGCGCACTCGAGAGCGCGAGGCCGATCTCCAGCAGCTCCTCGTCAGCGAGCGCCCGCGCGGCGATCAGCTCCGCGAGGGTATCGCCATGGACCAGCTCGGAGATCAGGTAGAACGCGTCCTCAGCCGCGTGCGCCTCATGCAGCACAACGATCGCCGGATGCGCCAAGCGCGCACTGGCAAGTGCCTCGCGGCTCGCGCGCTCGCTGTCGATCGGATCCCCACCCGCCCCAAGCGAGATCCGCTTGACCGCGACTTCGCGATCGAGCAGCTCGTCGTGCGCCCTCCACACCACACCAAAGCCACCAGCCCCAAGGCGCTCGAGCAAGCGGTAGCGCCCGAGCACCAGCTTCTCGCCCCCCGGCGATCCGTCGCGCCTGGAGCGGTAGCGAGCACCTCTCCCCGAGATCGGCCCTGGGGCAGGGGACGCACGGTCCGGATCTCCTCCGGGACGGGCGTGGACGAGGGTATCGAGCGAGTCCACCGGCTCCTGCGTTCGCCGCCGAGGAGCTCGCTCCCTGCCAAACCGCGCAGGAAAAAGCACAGTGAGCGAGAAGTTGCAAAATCACGAGGGAGGTGGCCGGCAGTCATACTTGGCCATTCCGAGAACCCCTGCAAAGGAGCGATTGGCTTTTGTCGTTCTTCGACGATGGCGAGGAGACAGCACCTCGGCCGTCAACTCGAGTGCCCCGCACGCCGCAGCGGCCGCGGCCGCGCCGTGCCCAGCACAATCAGGAGGCGCTCCCGCTCGATCAGCACACGCTGATGGTGCGCCGCCGCGTGGCGGCGGCTGCCGGCGTGGTGCTGCTGATCCTGATCGTGCTGGTCGTAAACGGCTGCTTGAAAAGCCAGAAAAAGCAGGCGCTGGAAAGCTACAACCGGGATGTGGGCCGGATCGCACAGGAATCCGAACAGCAGGTCGCCAAGCCGTTCTTCTCGGAACTCACCAATGCCAACTCCAAGTCGGCGCTCGATGTGGAGAACCAACTCGATCAGTTGCATATCCAGGCACAGAGCCAGGCGGCCGCCGCGAAATCCCTGAGCGTGCCCAGCGCGATGGCCGGTGCCCAGCGCGATCTGCTGTTGGCGCTCGACTTCCGCGCCGAGGCAGTGGCCAAGGTGGCAAGCCTCGTGCGTACCGCGCTCGGTGGACAGGCTAAACAGGCGAGCATTCAGGTCGCCGGCGACATGGAGATCTTCTTGGCCTCCGACGTGATCTATTCCCAACGCGTGGTGCCACTGATCCAGCAGACGCTCGCGAGCAACGCCATCCAGGGGCAGAGCACGATCGCCAGCCGCTTCCTGCCCAACCTCGGATGGCTCGAACCGACAACGGCCCTCTCGCGCATGACCGGCCAGCCGGCCAGCAACTCCTCGAGCGGGGTTACTCCGGGCCACCATGGCAGCGTGCTGAAGGGGGTAAGCGTGGGGACCAAGACGCTCGAAGGAGAACCGGCGCTCAATCACATCAGCGGTGGGAGTAGCCCGACATTCACCGTGATGATCGAAAACGACGGCGAATTCCCGGAGACTGACGTAAAGGTCGACCTCGCCGTGACGGCGGCTGGCAAACAGCTGAAGACCTCCCACGTGATCAACATGACCGAACCCAAAAAGGCCGTCAGCGTCGAAATCCCCCTCCCCGGGGTTGCGCTCAAGGTGGCCTCGAAGATCGAAGCCCAGATCGAACCGGTGCCTGGCGAAACCAACCACGAAGGAACAAAGGGCTCCTTCTTGGCGATCTTTGAATAGCCCTGCGTCGTTCTCAGGCTACGCGGCGAGGGAGGATGCGGGGGACGAGCGCACCTGCCTCGCCAGCGGCTAACTTGTGGCGATGATCGCGTCAATCACCGACACCCAGGGAATCATTGCCATCGCGGCAGCGGCTCTCGCCGTCATCGCACTGCTTGCCTGCCTGGCGCTGGCGTTTGGGTTGCGGCGCCTGCGGCGGGCCCAGCGGCTAGTGCTCGGCGAGCTTGGCCAGCGCGATGTGGTGGCCCACGCCGCCGCGATGCAGGAAGCATTCGAGGCGCTGCGCGAGTACGTCGAGGGGATCGCCTCACGCCTGGATGGACGGCTCGCCGGAGTCGAACTGACCCTGCGCGGAGCGATCGCGCATCGAGCGCTCGTACGCTACGACGCATACAACGAGCTCTCCGGACGGCAGTCGATATCGATCGCGCTGCTCGACGAGGAGCAGTCGGGGATCGTGCTCTCCTGCATCCACCATCGCGATCAGGCGCGCGTTTACGCCAAGCAGGTACACGGGGGGCGAAGCGAGCTGGAGCTCTCGCCCGAGGAGCTCGAGGCCGTGCGCTTGGCGGTGCTCGCTCCCTCCGCCGGGACGGGGAGCGCCGATCCGCCAACAGCCTGAGATGCGCCCGCGCGTCGGATACCTCGGGCCAGCGGGAACCTTCAGCGAGGAGGCGCTGCTGTCGAGTGTTGCCCGCGACTCCGTCGAGCCGGTCCCGCAGGCAACGATCTACGACACGGTCGGGGCGCTGCGCAGGGGGGAGCTCGAGTGGGCGATCGTGCCGATCGAGAACTCGCTCGAGGGCTCGATCAGCGTGACGCTCGACCTGCTTGCGGGGGAGGCGAGCGACGTGAAGATCGTCGGCGAGACGCTGCTGCGCGTCAGGCACTCGCTGATCGCCTCGGCCGACGTGGCGCTGGCGGAGATCGACACGGTTATCTCCCATCCCCAGGTCCCCGGACAGTGCGCGCGGTTTCTGCGCAGCGAGCTCTCACAGGCGCGCGTCCTTCCCGCCAGCTCCACCGCGGCGGCGGTGAGGGAAGTGGTTGCGAGCGCAGAACCTGGGTGGGCGGCGCTGGGCACCAAGCTGGCGGCGGAGCTCTACGGCGCCACGGTCGTGCGGGAGGGCGTGCAGGATCGAGACGACAACGAGACGCGCTTTGCGTGGCTGGCACAGTGCCACGACGGGGTGTCCGCGGCGCCGCCACTGCACGACCTCGGCGCCGCGGGGGATGGCAACTGGAAGACCTCCCTGGTGTTCTGGGGGGCCGGGGCAGACAGGGCCGGCTGGTTGGTGGCCTGCCTGAACGAGTTCGCCCGCCGCGAGATCAACCTCACGAAGATCGAGTCCCGGCCGCGACGCGAACGCCTCGGGCACTACATGTTCTTCGTGGACCTCGATGGTGGCCTAGAGGGCGAGCAAGATGTGAGCGAGGCCGTTGCGCAGGTGCGCGGATGCTGCGAGGAGGTACGCGTGCTCGGGTCCTATCCGGCAGCGTGAGGGCCGAGGCAGACGGGTCTATCGATACACTCGCGACGCAGTGGATACCACCGTTCCACCTGTATCACTTCGGTCCGTGTCGCTCCCCGAGCACCAGCGACGCGGGCCTGGCGGTGGCCGGGTGCTCGTGCTCAACGCGACGTTCGAGCCGATCAACGTCTGCTCGGTCCGCCGCGCCGTCGTGCTGCTGCTGAAGGACAAGGCCGAGCTGCTCGAGCGTGGCGGCTGGGAGCTGCACTCCGAGAACGCCACCCTCGCGCGACCGGTCGTGATCAGGTTGGTCAGCTATGTCCACGTCCCGCGCGACGCCCACCGGCGCAAGATCACCCGCCGGGCGGTGTTTGCCCGGGATGCCTGGACCTGCCAGTACTGCGGCTCCCATTCGAACCTGACCGTCGACCACGTGATCCCCCGATCCAAGGGCGGGACATCCAGCTGGGAGAACATCGTCGCCTCCTGCGCACCGTGCAACCGCCGTAAGGGCGACCGTTTGCCCAAGCAGGCGGACATGCACCCGCGGCACGCCCCGCGCACCCCGCGCGCGGAGATCTTCATCCACGTCGCCAGCCCGACGATTCCGGCGGCGTGGCTGGCGTACTTGCCACAGGCTGCCTGAACCTCAGCGCCGCTTGATGCCCAGGCCGCTTGAGCCGAGGCCGTTAAAAGCGAAGGGCGCCGATACCTCGACGCCCTTCGCCCAACTGCGCTGACTGGAAGACCGAGACGGATCAAAAAGGCTACCGGAGGGACCAGAACCGGCCGACGTCTCGGGGTGTCCCGGGTTGGATTCCGCTAAGCGGTCCAGCCTGTCCGACCTAGCGGCCGGTCACCTCCAGAGTCCCGTAAAGACTGTCTGCCAACGTTAGGACCACCTCCTTTCTCTGGTCTGGCCAGAGTAGCGGACGGACGTGACGTCCGGCAAGGGTCAGGTGGACACCGCTGATCCGCTACTCCTCGCCGGCGAGCTCAATGTCATCCGTGCCGTCTGTGTCATCAACCTCGGTGGTGGCCTCAGCGGTGGCGGCCTCGTCGTCTGTCGAGGCTCCGGCCAGAGGCTCGTCCACCGCGAGTCCATCGCTCGGTTCGACATCGTCGACGACGAGCGCGATCGCTGAGACGACATCCTCCTCCTTGAGGTTCATCACGCGCACGCCGGTCGCCGAGCGTCCCTGCTGGGAGATGCCGCCGGCGGAGGTCCGCTGGACCATCCCGCCGACGCTGATGAACACCAGCTCGTGGTGCTCACGGACGACGAGCGCTCCCGCGAGACCGCCCTTTTTCTCTGTGAGGCCGATCGTCTTGACGCCTTTGGCGCCGCGATGGGTCTTGCGGTACTGGTCGATCCGGGTGCGCTTGCCATAGCCGTTCTCGGTAACCACGAGCAGGTCCATGTCGTCGCGGGCGACGTCCATCGCAATCACCCTCCCGCTCTTGCCCACGTCCATGCCGCGCACGCCGGTGGTGTCGCGTCCCATCGATCGCGCGTCGGCCTCGGCAAAGCGGACGGTCAAGCCGGCGCGCGAGGTCATGATCACCTCCTCCTCGGGATCAACCGCGCGGACGGCGAGCAGTTCGTCGTCGTCGCGGATGTTGATCGCGATGATGCCATCGGCTTTCATCGGGGTGTTGTAGGCGAGCAACTCCGTCTTCTTGACCGTGCCGTTGCGCGTGGCAAACACGAGGTACTTCGTCTCGGTGAAGTCGCGCGTGGAGAGCACCGCTTGGATCCGCTCGCCCTCGCGCAGCGGCAGGATGTTGACCAGCGCGCGCCCCTTGGCCGTACGCTGCGCCTCGGGCAGCTCGTAGACCTTGGAGCGGTAGATCTTGCCGCGGTTGGAGAAGAACAGCAGGTAGTCGTGTGACGAGCAAACGAACAGGTGCTCGATGAAATCCCCGTCCTTCATGTCCATCCCGGTCACGCCACGGCCGCCGCGCTGCTGCTGGCGGTAGGTGGCGAGCGGCAGCGACTTGATGTAGCCCGTCTGGGTGATCGTGATCACCATCTGCTGGTCGGCGATCAGGTCCTCGATGTCGATCTCGTCCTCGGAATGGGTGATCTCTGAGCGGCGCTCGTCGCCGAAGCGCTCGCGGATCTCTGAGAGCTCCTCCTTGATCACCGCGAGCACGCGGCTCTCATCGCCGAGGATTGCGCGCAGCTCGGTGATTCGCTCGGTCACGTCGGCGTGCTCCTGTTTGATCCCATCGGCCTCGAGCGCGGTCAGCTGGGAGAGGCGCAGGTCGAGGATCGCCGTTGCCTGGATGTGGCTGAGCTGGAAGCGCTCGACGAGTTGCTCGCGGGCCGCATCGCGGTCGCGGGAGGCGCGGATCAATTCGATGATCGCGTCGAGGTGCTCGAGCGCGGTCAGCAGGCCCTCGAGGATGTGCGCCCGCGCCTCCTTCTCGGAGAGCTCGTGCTTGGTGCGGCGGACGATCACCTCGCGCTGGTGGGCCACGTAGTTGTGGATCACCGCCCGCAGGTTCAGCGTGCGCGGGACGTTGTCGACGAGCGCGACCATGTTCACGCCGAAGGTGGACTGCATTGGGGTGTGCTTGTAGAGCTTGTTGAGCACGACCTTGGGGATCGCGTCGCGCTTGAGCTCGATCATCAGGCGCATCCCGCGCTTGTCCGAGTAGTCGTTGAGGTCGGAGATCTCGGGGATCTTCTTTTCGCGCACCAGCTCGGCGATCTTTTCGATCAGCCCACCCGGTCCACCCTTCTTGACCATGAACGGCAGCTCGGTGACGACGATCGCCTCCTTGCCCTGCTTCAGCGGCTCGATGTGGGCGCGCGCCTGGATGCGCACGCGGCCGCGGCCGGTCTCGTAGGCATCCTTGATCCCGGCGCGCCCGAGGATGATCCCGCCGGTCGGGAAGTCCGGGCCCTTGATGTGGCGCATCAGACCCTCGACGTCCATCTCCGGATCGTCGATGTAGGCGATCGTGGCGTCGATCACCTCGCGCAGGTTGTGGGGCGGGATGTTCGTGGCCATGCCGACGGCGATGCCGGACGAGCCGTTGACGAGCAGGTTGGGAAAGCGCGCGGGCAGCACGAGCGGTTCGCGGCGGGAACCGTCGTAGTTCGGCGCGAAGTCGACGGTGTCCATGTCGAGGTCACGCAGCATCTCGGTGGCGATCCGCGCCAGCCTGGCCTCCGTGTACCTCATCGCCGCCGCCGGGTCGTCGTCGATCGAGCCAAAGTTGCCCTGACCGTCGACGAGCTCGTTGCGCATCGAGAACTCCTGGGCCATGCGCACGAGCGTGTCGTAGATCGCGGAGTCGCCGTGGGGGTGATAGTTGCCCATCACCTCGCCGACGATCTTGGCGCACTTGGCGTAGGAGCGAGTGGGTCCGAGCCCGAGCTCGTTCATCGCGTAGAGCACGCGGCGATGAACGGGCTTCAGCCCGTCGCGCACGTCCGGCAGCGCACGGCCGACGATCACCGACATCGCATAGTCGAGGTAGGCGGTGCGCATCTCCTCCTCGAGCGCGCGTGGTTCGACGTTGCCGCCGCTCAATGTCTCAGGCGTCGCCATCAGAAGCCCTCATGGCCGGCGGGCCTGAACACCCCTGAGGGGTTTTCCGTTGAACAAGGCCATCTTCCGCGCGAAGAGCTCATCTCACACATCCAGATTCGCCACTGCGCGGGCGTTGTCCTCGATAAACGCACGACGCGGCTCGACCTGGTCGCCCATCAGCATCGAGAAGATGCGGTCGGCAGCGAACGCGTCCTCGAGCGTGACCTGCGCCAGCGTGCGCGTCGAGGGGGCCATCGTGGTTTCGCCGAGCTGGTCGGCGTTCATCTCGCCGAGACCCTTGAAGCGCTGCAGTTTGATGCCCTTCTGCGCGACGGTCATCACGGCGGCGCGCAGCGCCTCGAAGGTGGGCGCGCTCTCGCGCGCATCGCCGAGGCGGACCTCGAAGGCGGGCGTCCCGGCGAGCTCGACCAGCTGAGCGTGCACACGCGCGAGCTGGCGGTACTCCTGAGAATCGAACAGGGCGCGCTTGATGCGATGGGTGCGGGCGAAGCCAGTCGCGGATTCGACGGCCTTGACGCGGATCTCGAGCGGATCCTGCTCGACGAGCTCGGTGGCGTGCGTGTCGCCGGCAACATCACCGCGCGCGAGCACCTCGACCGCCGCCTCGCTACTCATCACCTGTTCGTCGAGCAGCGAGGACTCCTCCAGGAACTGGACCATGTCGTGGCCATGGGCGGCGCGCAGCGAGGACGACCAGCCCTCGTACTGCTTGAGCAAGCGGGAGAAGCGCTGCCAGCGTGTTTCGGTGAGCTTGAACTGGGTGCCGTGGCGGTCGAAGACATCGAGCTTCTCCCACTTGTCCGACAGCAGGATCTCCTCGAGCTCGGAGTCCTTTTCGATGTAGCGCTCGCGCGCGCCCTGCTTGAGCTTGTACAGCGGAGGCTTGGCGATGTAGACGTAGCCGGCCTCGATCAGCTCCTGCATCTCACGGAACAGCAGGGTGAGCACGAGCGTGCGGATGTGCGCGCCGTCGACGTCGGCGTCGGTCATCAGCACGACCTTGTGATAGCGGGCGTTCTCGATGTTGAACTCGTCGCGCACGCCGGTGCCGATCGCGGTGATCAGCGCCTGGATCTCGGTGTTCTGCAGCACCTTGTCGATCCGGCTCTTCTCGACGTTGAGGATCTTGCCGCGCAGCGGCAGCACCGCCTGGGTCGAGCGATCGCGGCCCTGCTTGGCCGAGCCCCCGGCGGAGTCGCCCTCGACCACGAACAGCTCGGCCAGCGAGGGATCCTTGACCGAGCAGTCGGCGAGCTTGCCGGGGAGCGTCGAGTTCTCCAGTGCCGACTTGCGCCTGGTCAAATCGCGCGCCTTGCGCGCGGCCTCACGCGCGCGCTGCGCCTGCACGGACTTCATGATCACCGCGCGTGCCTCCGAGGGGTTCTCCTCGAGGAACTCGCCGAGGCCGGTGTTGACGATCGACTCGACGAAGCCGGCCATCCCGGGGTTGCCGAGCTTGGTCTTGGTCTGACCCTCGAACTGGGGGTCGCGCAGCTTGACGGAGATCACCGCGGTGAGGCCCTCGCGGACGTCCTCGCCGGAGAGATTGTCCTCTTTCTCCTTCAGCAGTCCCTTCTCACGCGCATACTTGTTCAGCGTGCGCGTCAGCGCGGAGCGGAAGCCCGACATGTGCGAGCCGCCCTCGCGGGTGTTGATGTTGTTGGCGAACGAATGGATCGACTCTTGATAGGAAGAGTTCCACTGCATCGCGACCTCGGCGGCGCCTTCCTCTCCCTCTCCAGCAAAGAAGATGACCTTGCGATGGACGGTGTCCTTGTTTTCATTCAAATATGAGACAAAGTCCTCGATCCCGCCCTCGTACTGGAACTCAGCGGAGTGGCCCTCGCCGCGCTCGTCGACGATCAAGATCTTCAGCCCACGTGTGAGGAATGCGGTCTCGCGCAGGCGCTCCTCGAGTGTGTGGAAATCGAAGTCGAGCGACTCGAAGATGTCGGCGTCGGGCAGGAACGTGACGCTGTTGCTGGTGCCCTCGCCCTTGCCGAGCTTCTCGCCCTTCTGGAGCTGGTTCTGGGGCGCTCCACGCGAATACTCCTGCGACCACACGTGACCGTCGCGGCGGATCTCGACGCGCAGCTGCTCGGACAGGGCGTTGACGACGGACACGCCGACACCGTGCAGACCGCCGGAGACCTTGTAGCCGCCGCCATCGCCGAACTTGCCGCCGGAGTGCAGCACCGTGAGCACGACCTCGACCGCGGGGCGGCCCTCTTTCTCGTGCATCGCAACCGGGATCCCGCGTCCGTTGTCGAGGACCGTGACCGAGTTGTCGGGGTGGATCGTGACCGCCACCTCGCTGCAGAAGCCGGCCAGCGCCTCATCGACGGAGTTGTCGACCACCTCATAAACCAGATGGTGCAGTCCCATCACGCCGGTCGAGCCGATGTACATGCCGGGACGCTTGCGAACGGCCTCCAGGCCCTCGAGGACCGTGATGTCCTGGGCGTCGTAGCTCGCCGAGCCACCCGTCATCGACGGATCGTTGACGCCGCCCTTCGTTGCGCCTCCGCTGTCAGAGTTATCGCTGCCTGTGCCTGGGGTCAATTGTCCCTCGATGACGTGAGAACGCCCCGGAATCCCGAGTGCAAAGACCGCGGGCCGGGGCGGGGAAAGTGTTTAGGAAACAATAGCACAGCAGGGTCTTGAATTTCGGCTGGGGATAAGGCAGAAATACCTGCAAATACGCATAAAATCAGCCGGTGCGGCAACGCAGCTCGCGGATTGCCTGCTCGCCGAGCGCCGCGTTGAGATTGGGGATCAGCTCGCCGGCCATCAGGTCGAGCTCCTGAGCCCATACAGCCGCCGCGCAGGTCACGGTGAGAATGCCGTTGCGCTCGGCCGTGGGACTGGCCGCGGCGGCGATCGCGGGGCCGGCCGCGCCCTCCCAGATCTCCTGTACGCGGGCGAGCGTCGTGGCCGGCGCGAGCGTGGCCGTGAGCGCTCCAAGCGCGGTGGAGATCGGTCGCGGGGCGATCCTCACGGGGCGATCCTCACGCCCTCAGGCCTCCGACCCTCGCGCCATCGCCGTCCCCTCGACTCTGATGCCGTCCGTCGATCCTCACGCCGCCAGCGCCTCCTGGAGGATCGCGCCGGGGGAGACGCGCAGCCGCGTGACCCCGCGGGCGCCGGCGCCGGGGACGTGTGCGAGGTCGGTGGTGGCAATTACGCTCTGCCCACCGCGGGAGAGCTCGCGCGCGAGCAGCTCGCGGCGCTCAGAGTCGAGCTCGCTCATCACGTCGTCGAGCAACATCAACGGCGTACGGCGGCGCTCGCGGGCGAGCACCGTGCGCTCGGCGAGCAGCAGGGCGAGTAGGGCCAGGCGCTGCTCCCCCTGGGAGCCATAGAGGCGCAGTTCCCGGCCGTCGCGCAGCGGTGAAAGCTCGTCGCGGTGGGGCCCGTGGGTGGAGAAGCCGCGCTCGAGGTCGCCGGGCAGGCGGGCTTGCAGCTCGGCGACGAACTCGTCCTCGTCGAGCGCGCGCGAGCGAGGACGGTAGTCGAGGCTCGCGGCGCCGCTCAGGCCTAGTTGTGCAGCGCGCTGGGCAAATGGCTCGGCGAGGTGCTCGACCGCGCCGGCGCGGTGCTCGCGCAGGATCAGCGCGTGGCGAGCCAGCTGGCGATCCCAGGTGGAGATACTCGCGCGCGAAGCGCGCCCGGCGCGGATCCCCGCGATCAGGGCGTTGCGTTGCGAGAGAACCTGTGAGTAGGTGCGCCGGTCGGCAGCGCGGGCGGGCCAGAGCGCCGCGACGAACTGGTCGAGATGCGCACGGCGCACGGCGGGGGCGCCCTTGAGCAGCTCGAGCCGGTCGGGAATGAAGACACTCAAAAGCGGGCGGGCCTCGACGTCGAGCAGGCGCTCGACGGGAGCTCCGTCTGCGCTCATGCGCTTCGGTTGACCGGGCTCGAAGCCGATGCTCAGCTCGTGCTGCTGGGAGCCGTCGGCCAGCTGGACGACCACGCGCGCTGCCGGGGCGCCGAAGCGCACCAGCTCGCGCTCGTTACGGCTTCGCGTAGAGCGCCCGGTGCAGCCGAAGTAGAGCGCCTCGAGCAGGTTCGACTTGCCAACGCCGTTGGGGCCGTGAACCACCGTGAGGCCCTCGCCGAGGTGAGCTTCGGCGCGAGCATAGGTGCGGAAGTCGCGCAGCTGCACGCTGACGACTCGCACCCGGCCTCCTAGCTCACGCGTTCAGCCTGATCGGCATGATCAGGTAGACGAAGTCACCTGATCCCGGGGACTCGATCAGTCCCGGGCGCAGCGGACTGATCAGCTTGAGGACGAGCTCGTCGGACTCGACGCTCTCGAGACCGTCGCGCAGGAACTCCGGGTTGAAGCCGATCTCGAAGGGCTCCCCATGGAACGGGACGGGAATCGTCTCCGATGCCTCGCCGACATCGGGGGTTTGGGCAGAGACGGTGAGCTCGCCCTCGCGGAAGCTGAGGCGCAGCGGCGCGTTCTTCTGGGCGAGCAGGCTGATCCGTCGCGCGACGCCGGTGATCTCGGCGCTGGAGAGACGCAATTCGTGCTCGACGGACTCAGGGAGCAACTGGCGGTAATTGGGGAACTGGCCATCGATCATCCGCGAGGAGAGAACAATCTCGCCGAGCTCGAAGACCACCTGGTTCTGCCCGACACTGACGGCGAGCGACTCGCCCTCGGCCTGCTGGGCGATCCGGGCGAGCTCCTGCAGCGCACGGGCCGGGATGTTCGCCTCGAGGCTGCCCTGCAGCGGTGCCTCCAATGCCGTCTGCTTGACACTGAGGCGATAGGAGTCGGTGGCGACCATGCGCAGCTCCTGACCGGAGGCAGACATCAGGATGCCTGTGAGCACGGGGCGTGTCTCATCGCGGGAGGCGGAGCGGGCGACACGGGAGATCGTCTCCACGAAGGCCGCGGCGGGCAGCGCGATGCGCGTCTCGGCTGACGGCGAGGGCAGCGTGGGAAAGTCCTCGGCGCGGAGCGTGCGCAGGTGGAAGGTCGCTGGACCGGAGATCAACTCGACGTCCTGCTCGGCGGCGCGCAGCTCGAGTGTCAACTGGTCGGCGGGCAGCGAGCGGGCGACGTCGAGTAGTAGACGGGCAGGCAGAACGGCAGCCCCAGGACTCGCCATCTCGGCATTCAAGGGAACCCGCAGGCCGATCTCCATGTCAGTCGCCAACAGCTCTGGTGAGGAGCCCTCCTGGGCGGAGATCATTACGCCCGAGAGCGCCTGGATGGCACTGCGCGTGGAAGCGACGCGAGTCACAGTCTGCAGTTGGGCTAGCAACTCGTTCGCTGAGAGGGAAAGCTTCACGAAGACACCTGCGATGAAGATAGATAGGAGGTAGTAGGGGCTGTGTGGTTGTGAACTCGGCCTACCGGCTGGAGGATCGTTGAGATTGGCTGTGAACTGGCTGTGGACATACTCGATGAAGTCTCTCAGGCTTACCGGTCGTGGCGCTTGGGTTGCGCTCGTGGAGAGGGAGGGGGGTTGGAAGAGCCGAGCTGATTGCACAGCTTCTCCACAGCCTCGCGGGAATCATCATCCTCGGCGATCCGAGCTGTTGTCCGTCGCCAGGCATGCAGGACGGTAGTGTGATCGCGCCCGCCAAAGTGGCGCCCGATCGAGGGCAGCGATTCAGCTGTCAGCTCGCGCGCGAGATACATGGCCACCTGCCGCGGCCAGGCGATGCGCTGACTGCGAGCCGAGGAGAGGAGCTCCTCGGAGGAGAGGCCGAAGTGCTCGCATGCGGCTGCTTGGATCTCGGGCACCGAGTGCACGCGACGCTCGGTCTTGGGATTTGCCGGGTAGAGGCCGTCGAGTACCTCTTTGGCCAGCCCTACGGTCAATGGTCGGCCGGTGAGCGAGCTGAAGGCCACCACGCGGATCAGGGCGCCCTCGAGCGCCCGGACGTTCTGGGTCACTCGCTCGGCGATCAGCGCAAGCGCCAGCTCATCGGCGAGCTCGATGTGGTCGTGATCGGCGCGCTTGCGAAGAATCGCCAGGCGGGTGGACAGCTCCGGCGCTTTGATGTCGGCTACGAGGCCAGCCTCGAAGCGCTCGCGGAGGCGATCCTCCAGGGCTTGGAGGTCTTGGGGGGGGCGATCTGAGGTGAGCACGATCTGCCGGCCACCGTCGTACAGCGCGTTGAAGGTGTGGAAGAACTCCTCCTCGGTCTTCGTCTTGCGCTCGAGGAACTGGACATCGTCGACGAGCAACACGTCGACGTCGCGAAAGCTCGTCTTGAAACCCTCGGTCTGCCCGCCGGAGAGCGCGCCCAGGAACTCGTTGGTAAACGCCTCACCGGTCGTGGCGCGCACGACGAGTCCGGGGTTGTGGGAGAGCAGCAAGCTGGCGATCGAGCTGAGCAGGTGGGTCTTGCCAACGCCGGGCGCACCACAGATGAACAGTGGGTTGTAGGCCTGCGCCGGCAGCTCAGCGACGGTCAGCGCCGCGGCATGGGCGAGGCGGTTGGAGTCGCCGATCACGAACTGCTCGAAGCTGAGCTTGGGATTGCCGAGCGGGCCGTCGAGGGCATCCCGTCGAGGTTCCCCACCTCCGGGCTCGTCAGGTGCTTGGCGATTGCCGCCGGCGCCGGGACGGGGCGAACGAGAACCATGGTGGTGTGTGCGTGCGCGGCGCCGGAGCCCGTTTTCGAGGCGAGCGCCGGAGCCCTCTGGAGCGTCACTGCTGACGAGCTCCAGTACTACATCTGGGCCGATCACAGATGCGGCACAGGCCTGGAGGGTGCGGCCAAAGCGGTCGCGGATCCAGCCACAGGCCTGGGGCGGGGCTTCGACCAGCAGGCGCCCACCCGAGAGCTCACGGGCGCGCAGCGCATCTAGCCAGATACGGTAGGTCGACTCGTCGACAGATACCGCAAGCTCGGCCTGCACGCGTGACCATATGTGCTCCAACCCGTCGCTCACGGCAGCGTAAACCCGCTCCTCCCAGGGAGAAAGTGATGGCGGCTATTCAAGGGGGGCCGCGAACGACCCGGCTGGGCGACTATAACCAAACGCGTCCTGCCCCGATCGTGACTGCCCGCAATTGGCGGGAAAATTCGGCCCGGTGCGAATCGCCCTGGATGGGTCTCGGATGGAGATCCCCGACAGCCCTCGCGCGGAGGACCCTCGGCCGGCCTATACTTCTCTGCCAGCCAGCCGCCACCTGAGCAGGAATCAGGCGGAGAGCGGAGAACTAGACGATGAAGCGCACCTACCAGCCCAAGAAGCGCAAGCGGGCCCGTGCCCACGGGTTTCGCGGTCGCATGCGCACGCGCGCGGGACGCCTGACGCTGAAGCGCCGGCGCGACAAGGGACGCAAGCGCCTCTCCACTTGACCCGCGCCGCGCGATGAAGCCGCGATCCCTAAGCCGTGGCCGCCTATCGCGTAGTGCTGAGTTCGAGCGTGTGTACCGGCAAGGGCGTTCGACCGCCAACCGCTACTTGGTGCTCTACTGCTTTCCCAACCCGACAGCCGAGCGTCCGCGATTGGGGCTGTCGGTGTCGCGCAAGGTGGGCGGGGCGGTACAGCGGAACAAGGTCAAGCGCTTGCTGCGCGAGGCCTTTGCGGGCGTCGAGGCGGAGTTGAGCACGGGACAGGACATCGTCGTCGTAGCCCGTCCGCAAGCCCGTGAGCTGGCCGACCGTGAAGGCCTGGCTGGGATCGATGCGTCCCTGGCGGAGCTGATCGAGCAGGCCGGACTGCGCCGTGGTGCGCTCGCTACACCCGCGGTCGCCCCACCGGACGAGCGGGTCACGTGAGGATGTCCCCTTCGCTGCCGCCCACTTCAACGCCGTCCGTCTCGACGCCGACACCGCCGAGCGCCCGAGCATGGCCGGTAAGGCTCGCGCGGGCGGTGGTGCTTGCACCGATCTTCGCCTATCAGCGGTTCGTCTCGCCGGCGATCCCGCGGCGCTGTAAGTACGAGCCGACGTGTTCGCGCTACGCGGCCGACGCGATCGGGCGGTACGGCATACTTAGAGGCCTGGTGCTCGGGTGCTGGCGGTTGCTCAGATGCAATCCGTGGAGCCACGGCGGGTACGATCCAGTGGAGGCCCAGCGGGTGTTCGCAGTCGATCACGCCGCGCACGGGCGATCCTGAGTCGGGCCCACCCCCACCCACCCAGCTAACCGCTGCACACATCTCCCAACCGCCCGCACACCGCTCAGATGCCCATCTTCGCCAACATCATCCAGCAGGCGTTCTCGCCCCTGATCAGCCTGTTTGAATCGATCATGGTGTTCATCCACGCCCATCTCGTCGGCGGAAGCTGGGGGCTGGCGATCGTGGGCTTGACCGTGCTGATCCGCGCGCTGCTCGTGCCGGTGACCTATCGGCAGCTGAAGTCGATGCAGGAGATGCAGCGCCACGCGCCGGAGATGAAGGCGATCAAAGACAAGTACAGCGAGGACAAACAGCGCCAGCAGCAGGAGATCATGAAGTTCTACAAGGAGAACAAAATCAATCCCCTTGCCTCCTGCCTGCCGTTCGCCTTGCAGATACCGGTGTTCATCTCGCTTTTCTACATGCTGCGCACCGACTTGAAGAAGCACATCTGCGGTCCGGGTATGGAAGCGGCGTATCACGCGCACCACAAGGCCGGCGAAACACTCTCAAAGTTCATCGAAAACGAGACGTGCGGCAAGGTCGCGCCGCAGGTGCACGGGGCAAAGTTCCTCTTCATCCCCGATATCACGAGCAAGGCGACGGGGGTTGTCTTAGTGGTGTTGATCGGCGTCTACATCGCTTCGCAGATCGTCTCGACACTGATGGCAACAGCCTCCGCAGACCCGAACCAGCGGCGCATGATGCTCCTACTGCCGCTGGTGATCGTCGCGTTCCTGTTCAAATACCCGGCTGGGCTGCTGGTGTACTGGATCACGACAAACACTTGGACGATCGTCCAGCAGTACTTCATCCGCCGCCGCATGCCGCCGCCGCCAAGGCCCGCGGCCCCGGCAAACGGTAAGCCCAGCCGCTCCTTGCGCCAGACGATCGCCGATGCAACCAGCGGCGCCACGACAGGGGCAGTCCGGCCGGAGGTTGCCGCCGCGCCAGGCGGCACCGCGACGGGCGCTCCGCCGCCCCGCTCACCACGCAAGAAGAAGAAGCGCTCGGGGCGGCGAAGATGAGTGGCGAGGACCCCGCCGCGGGGCCGGAGCCCAAGCTCGAGCCCAACCCCGACGGGGAGCTCGAGCCAGCTGAGGCGCTCGAAGAGCTGCTCGAAGAAGTCGCGGACGGGCTTGGCCTGGACGTCGAGGTCGAGGTGCAGGAGGAGGACGGCGTACTGAGGGGGAATCTGCAGGGTGAGGATGTCGGCCTGTTTATCGGCCGCCGCGGGCAGACGATCGACGCGGTCCAGCATTTGGCCCAGCGAATCGTTTTTCGCGAGGGACCTTCTCCGGTACGGGTCGTGATCGACGCTGACGGGTATCGCGAGCGGCGCGCGGGATCCTTACGAGCCGATGCCGAGCAGGCGGCTGAGGAGGCCCAGAGATCGGGCCAGGCGGTGCAGTTGGAGGCGATGGGCGCGGCGGAGCGGCGAATCGTCCACGAATACCTGCGCGAGCGTGGTGGCGTGGGGACGCATAGCGAGGGCGATGAGCCGGAGCGGCGCCTCGTGGTCACTCCGCTGGACGACTGAGCGCTCGCAAAGCGTTTCACGTGAAATCATCGTGAGACGCCGCGAGCACCAGATCCTCAGCGAGGCTGGCGGGCGCGACGTAGCAGTACGGGCTTCGTGACTGCCGAGGGTGCGCCGCCGCACCTGCGGGAGCTTATCGCACGGCATCGGCTGAACGAGCGCCAGCACGGGCAGCTGGCGGGGTTGCTGGAGATATTGGCGAGCGAGGAGCGGGCCCCGACGACCATCCGCAGCCCCGAGCGGGCGGTCGATGTGCACATCGCTGACTCATTGACAGCGCTGGAGCTGGAGGTCGTGCAAAAGGCACAAACGATCGCGGATCTAGGCGCGGGTGCGGGCTTCCCGGGAGTGCCGCTGGCGGTGGCGTTGCCCGGCAGCGTGGTCAGTCTGGTCGATAGCCAGAGCCGGAAGTGCGAGTTTCTGGAAAGCATGCTCGTCTCGGCGCAGGTGCAGAACGCGCGGGCGGTGTGTACCCGCGCCGAGGATTGGCGCGCCGGGATTGGCGGACAGGACCTGATAGTGGCTCGTGCGTTGGCGGCGCAGGCGGTCGTCCTGGAGTACGCGGCGCCACTGCTGCGCCTGGGCGGTGCGCTGGTGGATTGGCGCGGCCGGCGGGACGGCGCGCAGGAGGATGCGGCTGAGCTGGCGGCTGGAGACCTCGGGTTGGAGAGGGTGGAGGTGCGCAGGACGCAGCCATGGGCGGGAGCGAGGGATCACCATCTACACGTGTACGTAAAGGTGCAAGCGACACCGGAGCGCTTCCCGAGACGGCCGGGGGTGGCGCGCAAGCGCCCGTTGGGGCACCGCGGCGCACGATAGGAGCAATCGGCGCTAGCTTGCCGGGGAATGAGCACGGTGTATGCGATCGCCAACCAGAAGGGCGGGGTGGGCAAGACGACGACGGCGGTGAACGTCGCTGCGTGCATCGCCGAGGCCGGGCGCACGACGCTGCTGGTCGATGTGGACCCGCAGGCGAATGCCACCGTCGGGCTGGGCCTGGCGCGATCGCAGACACCTGGTTTGTACGAGGTCTTGACCGGGGATGCCTCGGCGAGGCAGGCATTGACAGAGACGGTGATCCCGGGCTTGCAGGTGCTGCCGGCTGGGCCGGGGTTGGCGGGCGCCAACGTCGAGCTGCCGCGAATCGAGGGCTTCGAGCAGCGCCTGCGTAAACGGTTGGCGCCGATCAGGGAGACCTTCGAGTACATCTTGCTGGACTGCCCGCCGTCGCTCGGCCCGCTGACGGTCAGCGCGCTGGTGGCGGCTGACAGGGTGATCGTGCCGGTACAGACGGAGTACTTTGCGCTGGAGGGGCTGGCGGGGCTGCTGGAGACATTGGCGCTCATTCAACGCGAGCTGAACCCGCGCCTGACGGTGGCGGGAATGCTGCTGACGATGCACGACTCGCGCACTCGACTGGGGCGCGACGTGGAGCGCGAGGTGCGCGAGCACTTCCCGGAGCTGGTATTCGACACCGTGATCCCGCGCAACGTGCGGGTGGGCGAGGCGCCGAGCTACGGATTGCCGGTGACCCATCACGACCCGCACAGCGCGGGGGCGGCGGCCTATTTCGAGCTGGCAAAGGAGGTGGCGGCGCGTGGCTAAGCCGAAGCCGGGAATGGGACGGGGCCTGGAGGCGATCCTGTCGGTGTCGGGCGAGGGAGCGAAGGCAGCCGCGGAGGAACTGCGCGAACTGCCGGTCGAGCTGATCGTGGCGAACCCGAAGCAGCCGCGCCGGCGATTTGACGAGGAGGCGCTGCAGGCCCTGGCGGGCTCGCTCGGGGAGCGGGGGGTGCTGCAGCCGGTGCTCGTGCGGACAAAGCCCGGCGGCACGTATGAGCTCGTCGCTGGCGAGCGGCGCTGGCGCGCGGCGCGGATCGCCGGTCTGGAGAAGATCCCCGCACTCGTGCGCCCGCGCGGGGACGCCGAGTCGCTGGAGCTCGCGTTGATCGAGAACATGGCGCGCGAGGACCTCAGCCCGATCGAGGAGGCGCGCGCGTGCGCGGCGCTCGTGGAGGAGCTCGGGCTGACGCGCAAGGAGGTGGGACGCCGCGTGGGACGCAGCCGCGTTGCGGTGAGCAACCTGCTGCGACTACTGGACCTACCCGATGAGACGATCGAATTGCTGGAGGAGGGGGCCTTGAGCGAGGGCCACGGCAGGGCGCTGCTGCTGGCTGAGGATCATGGCGCGCGCAGGAGCCTGGCGCGGACGGCCGTCGAGCAGGGATGGTCGGTGAGGACCGCCGAAGCGCGGGCGCGAGAGAGCAACGGCGATGCGCGCGCGGAGATGGGCAAGGCTGCTCCTCGTGAGGCGGGCTCACCACACGCGGCACACCCCGACCAGGAAGCGGCGGCAAAGGAGATCGCCGAGACGCTCAGCGAGGCGCTCGGCGCCGAGGTGCAGGTGCAGTTGACCCGCGCGGGGGACTACCGCGCGGCGCTGGAGTTCGCGACGCCCCAGGAGGCCTTCGAGCTTGCCTCGCGTCTGCGAGCACGTGCGGAGGCCTGAGGGAACCTCTGGCAAACTCTCCTCGGGTCGATCTCCGCAGCGGGCGGCGCTCGCGAGGCGCTCGCTAGAATCGGCGCCCGCGGGCGATTAGCTCAGTTGGTTAGAGCGCCTCTCTGATAAGGAGGAGGTCCCAGGTTCGAGTCCTGGATCGCCCATTTCGCAGGCCTTTCTGCTCATGATCCCATACTTTGGGATTTGAGTGGGAAATAACGCGGACTCAACGCGGGCTCGAGGGGCCTCCACCGTGACCCGCGTCCGCCGGGGCTAAGGGATCGCACGATCCCTGCCGATGATGGGCTCGTGACCTCCTTTACTCGCTCGCTCTCCAAGCTGGCCGACCTTCCCTCGGCCGCCACGCGCCGTCTGGCGCTCGCCCTTGCCCTGCGACCTGCTGGTCGCGCTCAGCCTGGCGCCGCTCCCGCCGGAGCCCTCGTCGAGACGGTCGCATCCACCAAAGGTCGGCGGTTGCAGCCGCGTAAACGAATCTCGCTGTCTACGGCCCACTCAAGGAGAACTCGCTAGGCAATGTCTCGCGGTTCCCAATGCTTACACTTTGCCAATCCCAACGGCGGCGTGGTGCTGCCGACGAACAACACGTACGCGATCTACTGGGATCCGACCTACCACTACCACGACGACTGGCAGCATGTGATCGACACATTCTTTCAGAACATGGGTGCCGCCAGCGGCTCGTTCGCCAGCGTCTTCGCCGTCGACACCCAGTACACCGACGCCGTCAATCATCATGCCGATTACAAATCGACGTTTCAGGGCGCCTACACCGACACCGACCCTTATCCGACGGTCAGCAACTGCAGCGACCCTGCGCCATTCACAGGTGAAAGCTACCCGAAGAAAGAATCCAACGCGATCACCTGTCTCACCGACAAGCAGATTCGAAGCGAGCTGGAAACCTTTATCCCCGACCACAATCTCCAAAAAGGGATGGGCACGATCTTCTACCTGTTGACGCCTCCGGCGTTACGGTGTGCCTTGATGCAGGTGGTAACAGTGGCCATTGCTCCGATTACCAGGCCATACTGGTGAATACAGAAAGCTACGAACACAGCTTCTGCAGCTATCACTCCGACATCAGTCCGACCAACGAAGTGGTCGGCGACGAACGCACGATCCTCTACGGGATGGTCCCTTGGACCGCCGGTGGACTCGCCGACGGACACATCGACGATGAGGTGTCTGCGTATGACTGCCAGGATGGGGGCTTCATCCAGGCAGCAAACCGAACGAGGAAAAGGAGAAAGCCAAAGAAAGAAAGATAGAATCTAAAAGGAAAAAGAAGAACACGCCCAAAAACAAAGAAGAAATAGAAAAGCAGGAAGAAGCTCAGAATGAAGGCGGAAATTCTCGGAGGCCCTCACCAGCAGGAGCCCAACCAGACAATCTGCCCCAACCCCGATGGCTACTGCGACACGGGCCTTGCCGATCTGATCATCAACCAGATCGGCGTCGAGCAGCAAAACATAGTCACCGACCCTCTGCTAAACGGTTGGAAGGATGAAGCGGGCAATGAGGCCACCGATGAGTGCCGTGATTTCTTTGCCGGCGTCGCACTTGGCGGCGAAGTGGCGCGAAGCGGAAACGTTTGCCGGAACGCTGTTCAACCAGTCGTTCGGCGGCGGTCAATTACTACCTCAACGATGCGTTCAACCTAGCTGCGCTGAAGCTGCCTTATCCGGGAATTCCATGTCTCACTGGGGTCGACCTCGAACCGCAGTTCACCGCGCCCAACCCGGTCAACACCGGGGAAATCGTCGGCTTCAATGGCATGGAGTCTGAGATCACGCTCAACCAGGGCACCGCATACTCGGGGAGTTATCTCAACCCATCCCCCACGCCGACGTACGCCACCTACAAATGGAATTTCGGAGATGGCTCTCCAGAAGTCACCGGCTTCGCCCCCGGCGCTCCTTCCTTGAACTCGCCGGAAACCTCACCCTGCGTTGCTCCGTGGCTGACACCCTGCGCGGCAAGCGCTTTCCACTCCTATCAGTACGGCGGCCCCTACAACGTCACACTGACCGTGACCGACACCGGTGGCAACAAAACAAGCGTGACCAAGGAAGTCACCGTCAACGGCCCGGCCGCGCCTTCCTCGAGCGGTGGTTCCTCCGGCGGCACTCCTGGCTCCGGCGGTTCCCCAGCCGCCGCCTCACCGGCCGTCGCAACCCCATCCACCTCGGGTGCCTCCGGCTCGGGATCGGGCTCCGGCACTCCCGCCAAGCCCCCGCTCCCCGGCCCGGTTGCCTCGCAGGCGGCCGTCTCACACTCGCTGATGAGCGCGCTGGGCAAGGGTCTCGTGGTGGTCTACTCGGTCAACGAGCAGGTCGCCGGCCAGTTCCAGGTGCTGCTCGCCGATAGCGTGGCTCGCCGGATCGGCCTCCACGGCCCTCCGGCCAGCGGCCTGGCCCCGGGCTCGGTTCCGTCGATCGTGATCGCAAAAGCGATCCTGATCACGACCAAGGGCGGACGCAACACGGTGAAGATCCTGTTCGGCAAGAAGACCGCCGCGAAACTGCGCAAACTGCGTAAAGTCTCGCTAACGATCAGGCTCGTCGTCCGCAACGCCTCTTCGCAACACCCGATCAGCACGACCGTGATCAGCACCGTCAACCTGTACCGCTGAGGACGCCTCCCGCGCTACGCGGAGCGCAGGCGCCTCAATCCCGCGGGGGAGGGCCTTTGCGCTTGTCCTGTGCCTTCTCGCGGAACACGAAGTACCACAGCGCGCCCAGCAGCAGGAAGCCGCCGACGATCGAGATCAGCGAGACCAGCGCGATCGGCGTGTTGTCGTTGGAGACCGATTCGCCGTCCAAGGCGAGTGGCGCCAACAGCATCAGGGCCAACAGGCTCATACCGTCCCACGCCTCGCCGCTGCAGCCTCGTCCCATGCTGGCGCCGCTCCGCACCATGCCTCCCCGCGCGCCATGCCGGCCCCGAGCACGCGCCCTACAGCCCCTGCGGATGGCGCACGGCATAGCCTTCCAGCGGTGGCGTCGCCACCAGCCAACGGGACGCGTAAGGGCCGCTGCGCCCGGCCGTGTCAAACCACATGCCGTCGACATCCATGAACGTGTGCCCGGCGTTTGCGTAGATCGTGATCCAGCGCCCGGGGCCCGCTTCCCCCCAGCTGGCCAGGGCGCCCGAGACGAGCGGCGCGCTGAGCAGGCCGCCCGCGGCCAGCGCATAGCTGACCGAGCCCGAGCAGTCATAGCCGTTGGCGACGAACGATCCGTGCCCACCGCCCCAGATGTACGGGAAGTTGGCGATCGCGTTGCCACCGGCGATCACCCGCTGCACGGCTTCCGGCACGCCTGAAGGAATCGGGATCGTGCCGTTCCCGCCGACCGACTCGCCGCCGGCCACAGGGGTCAACTCCCGGCGCTGCGTCTGCGCTGCCGCGCGTTCGACGGCGTGCATCTGGTTCAGCTCCCGCTTGACTTCGGCGTCGGAGGGCGCGCCCGGCGCCACCGCGGCTTCGGCGGCCACGCTCGGCGTGCTGGCAGATCGATGGTGCACCACCGACGATGCCGGCAAGGGAAAGCTCTTGGCTTCTTCCGGATCACGGACCTCGGCCACCTCGACCCGTCCGTGGGGAGTCTGCACAGTCGCCGTCTCGAGCGCCGGCGTGCCCCCCTTTGCCACCGGCGTACTGGTTCCCGGCGGATGGCTCTTCCGCGTCGCCGTCGCCGGATCGGTCTTGGTGCCCGCCGTGGACGCGTGTCCGCCACTCCCAGACCCACCGCCTGCGCCACCCCCAGCCGCAGCGCCACCTCCAGTCCCCCCGCCTCCAGCCCCACCGCAGCCGGCGAGCACCACCACGACCAGCAGGCAGCCCCAACCGGCGGTGCTCTGGCGGGCCAAGCTCACCGGCATAGGCTAGCGGGAGCATCTGCCTAGGTGTGCCGCTACCCTGAGCGAATGCGCGACGAGGCGAGGGCCGTGGACATTGGCCCCCCCGCGCAACGTCCGCCCCCGCCCCGCCCGCCCGCGCCGGCCGCACGTGCGCTTACTGCACGGTATGCGCCGGCCGGCCAACTGGTTGCAGCTCGTCCGCTTCGGCTTGGTCGGGGGCCTCGGCTTCGCGGTCAACCTGGTCGTCTATGCCGTGTTCGTGCACCCGCTCGGGGTCGAGTACCACATAGCCGCCGCCGCCGCGTGGCTGGTCGCGGTGCTCAACAACTTCGTGCTGAACCGCCATTGGACGTTCGACGCCACGGGGGGCCGCACGCATCAGCAGGCGGTTCGCTTCTTCCTCGTGAGCCTGCTCGCATTCGGCTTCAGTCAGCTGCTGCTGACACTGCTCGTGGAGAGCGCCGGCGTCGCCAAGGTGCCCGCCCAGGCGCTGGCCGTGTTGGCCTCGATGCCGCTGAACTTCCTCGGCAACAAGCTGTGGAGCTTTCGCGCGCACAACTGAGCACCCCACCGCCCCGCCGCTACCGCTGAGTGGCCTTCAGCGGTACCTATACTCTGGCCTTTCCCCTCTCGGAGGATTCTTGTGCAGGAGATGGTCATCTACGGCGTCAGCTTCGACATGGTTGGCAAGCAGCCGATCGTGCTCCTGAAGACCGCCGAGGGCAACAAGTTCCTGCCGATCTGGATCGGTCACCCCGAGGCCGCCTCGATTCTGATGAAGCTCCAGGGCGCCGCGACCCCGCGGCCGATGACCCATGACCTGCTGTGCGAGATTCTCGGCGAGCTGGACGTCAAGTGCACGCAGGTCGCCGTCACCGAGCTGCGCGAGAACACCTTCTTTGCTTCGATCACGCTCAATGTCGCCGGCCGTGAGCTGGAGATCGACTCCCGCCCGAGTGACGCGATCGCCCTGGCGGTCCGCTCCGGCGCCCCGATCTTTGCCGCGGACGAGGTGATCGAGGAGTCGGCGATCGAGTTCGAGCACAACGTCGACGAGTCCGAGGACGTCGTCGAGAAGTTCAAGGAGTTCCTCGACCACGTCTCCCCGGAGGACTTTGCGGCGGGCGATTCCTGAGAGGGGATCCCGAGAAAGGGATTCCTCAGATAGGGATAGACGAGGTTGGGTAGACGGGATTTTTTGAGATCGTCCGCGCGCCTGTTGGCACGGACCGAGGCAATGGTGGTGGGGCCTCCGTGCCCCACCACGGGGGCTCTTCCTACCGAGTAAACGCGCTGTGCAGGATCCGCGCCACGAGGTCGTCGAAGCCGATGCTCGCGGCGTCGGCCGCCAGCGGCAACAGGCTCGTTTCGGTCAAGCCCGGGCCGACGTTCGTCTCCAGCACCGTCAGCTCGCCGCTCGCCTCGTCGAGCATCAAATCGACGCGCGCGGCACCGTGGCAGCCAAGCAACCCGTACGTCTCGAGGGCGAGCTGTTGGGCGCGCTCGGTCGTCTCCGCGGGCAACTCGGCGGGGCAGACGAACGTGGTCATGCCGATCTCGTAACGCGACTCGTAGTTGTAGAACTCCTCTTCCCGCGGGATTGCCTCGAGGACGGGCAACGCCACGGGCGATGGCGTGGGCGAGGACTCCGCCTCCCCAGCCCGCGTCTCCCCAGCCCGCGTCTCCCCAGGCTTCCGCGCCTCCCCAGACGCGCCTCCCGCCTCTCCCCGTCGAGCACCGACACCGCCAGGTCGCGTCCCTTCACGTAGCGCTCGATCACGACCTTGCGGTCGTAGGACAGCGCCCCGACGATCGCGCCGGGCAACTCCTCGCTGGAGCGCGCGAACTTCACGCCCAGCGCCGAGCCTTGACTCGACGGCTTGACGACCATTGGAAATCCGAGTCGGCGCTCGACGTCTTCGAGCGCCGCCGCCACGCCCAGGTCCTTGATCGCGCTCTCCTTGAAGGCGCTGAAGTCCGGCGTGGGAATTCCCGCCTCGCGCATCAGATACTTCGCCAGCGCCTTGTCGGTGGCGCGCATGCACGCCGCGGGCCCGGAGCCTGTGTAGGGGATACCGATCGCCTCCAGCAGTCCCTGCACGGTCCCGTCCTCCCCGTCGCGGCCGTGCAGGGCGATAAACGCGACATCGGGCCGGCAATCGTGCAGCTGAGCAACGAGCTCGGGCCCGGCGTCGATCGCCACCACCTCGTGGCCGAGTCTGCCCAGCGCACTCTGTGCCCGCGCGCCCGAGCGCAGCGACACCGTGCGCTCCAGCGAGCCGCCGCCCTTGAGCACCGCGACCTTCTGCGCGGCGACCTTCTCCCCGGCGCTCATCGACCCTGCTCGCGTGCCCGACCCCGATCGGGCCGGCGCGGCAGCTCGAGCACGTCCGCGAGCTCTGGGCTCGGCGCCGCCACGGGATCCTCGCGCGCCGTGCCCGTGCCGCTCGCTTTCCCCGTGGCGCCCGCCGTGTCCCTGCCGCCGGCTGTCGTGCCACTGTGGCCGCTGCCCGTGAGCGTTCCGAGCAGGCCGGTGTCGGGACCCAGCGTCCTACCGATCCGGCGGATGCCCTCGCGGATCTCATCGTCGGGAACGCCGGCGAAGTTCAAGCGCATCGAGGAGTCTCCATTGATGCCGTCCATGTACGCGGCGCGCCCCGGCACGAACGCGACGCCCTCGCTGCGCGCCAGCAGGTCGGTGGTGTCCACGCCGTCGAGCGTCGCCCAGATGAACATCCCGCCCTCGGGCTGCGTCCAACTTCCGCGCCCGCCGAAGTGCTCCTGGAGCGCTTGGAGCATCACGTCGCGCCGGCGGCGGTACAGGTCCCGTAGGCGCTCCACGTAGTCGAGCCAAGCCGGTCGGGCGGGGTGGGCTCCAGATCCCCGCTCGGCGAAGAAGGCGGCGACGAACAGTTGGGTCATCGGCGAGCTGCACAGGTCGGCGCCCTGTTTGCCGAGGTTCAGCTTTTCCAGCACCGCACGCGGCGCTACCGCCCAGCCGAGGCGTAGCCCCGGCGAGAGGATCTTCGAGAACGTGCCCAGGTAGATCACGAGGTCCGAGGAGACTCCCTCGCGCGGGGGGAGGCCGGATGGAGACCCCGTCGCCAGCGGGCGGCTCTTTACTCATTCCGCCGAGCGAGGCGTCCAGCGAGTACAGCGTCGGCAGCGGCTCGCCCTCGTAGCGGAGCAACCCGTACGGATTGTCCTCGAGGATCAGCAGCTCACGCTCGCGCGCGAGATCGACCAGGCGCCGCCGGCGCGGCAGCGACATCGTCACCCCACCTGGGTTCTGGAAGTTGGGGATCGTGTAGATGAACTTCGGCCTGCGCCCTTCGCCCTGCAAGCGCTCCAGGGTGCTCTCGAGCTCGTCGATCGGCATCCCGTCGCCGTCCATCTCGATCTGCACGACGTCGGCCTGATAGGCGCTGAATGTCGGCACCGCCCCCGGATAGGTGGGAGCCTCGGCGACGATCACGTCGCCCGGGTCGATCAGCGCCTTGCACACGAGATCGATCACCTGCTGGCCGCCGGTCGTGACGATCACATTCGCCGGATCGACCGATGTCCCCTCGGCGGCCATCACCTCGACGATGCAATCGACCGTGACCGCCATTCCCTCGGTCGGTCCGTACTGGAGCGCTCGCGCGGTCGACTCCGCCGCCACCTGGGACATCAGCTTCGCGTAGAGCTCGGGCGCGAATGTGCTCGTGTCGGGCAGGCCACCGGCGAGCGAGATCACGTCAGGGCGCTCGGTCAGCGCCATCATCTCGCGCATCGCCGAGCTTTTCATCCCGCGCGTGCGCGTGGCGAACAGGGCCTCGTAACGCGCGAGCTCGTGCGCCGTCTCGCGGCTGCGCCGCCCACCGCCTGAGCTACCGCCTCGCTCGATCCATTCCTGCCTCTATTCGGCGCCGCGCCTGCGGAACCTTGCGCCTTGACCGGCCGAGGAGCCGGGTGTGTGGGCTATCGTCATGGCGCCTCGCACGGTAGCGCACCACATCAGCCAGGCAACAGAGCTCATGAACGGTCTTTTCTTCTACATCGGTCTCGGGAGCGGCCTCGCCGCTGCCTGCGGGCTGCGTCCATATCTGCCCGTCCTGCTCGCCGGCGCGCTCGGCTCGGCCGGCGCGCTCGGAGTCGGCTTCGCCCACGCGGCCACTACCGCTTCCTGCAGTCCAGCTGGTGGCTGTGCGCCGTCGCGGCCGTGCTCGTCGTCGCGTACCTGCTGCAACTGCGCCTCGGCGCAGAGCGCTTCGAGGAGATCGCCGCCGTCGCGGTCTCTCGCCCAGGCGATCGCGCTCGGCGCGCTGCTGTTCGCGGGGACGCTGGCCGACCACGGCGACGCTTCCTGGCCCGGCCTGATCGGCGGTGGCCTCTGCGCCGCGCTGGGCCAGCTCGCCGTCCGCCCGCTGCTCGCCGGCGCTCGCAAGCGCCTGCCCGATCGCGCCGCCCGCGAAGCCTTGACGATCTACATCGACGGGATATCGCTGCTGTTCGCGGCGCTCGTCTGCGCTGCTGCACCCGCTCGGCTACGTGCTCCTGGCGCTGCTCGCGGTGCTGAGCATGCGCACCCGCCAGCGCGCCGGCGAGAAGTACGCCGGTCTGCGCATCCTCGGGCGCTGATGGACTCTCCGCCGAAGCTCGTCCTCTGCGTGATCGACGCGATGGCGCCCGCGATGCTCGAGCGCGCGGTCGCCAGGGGGTCGCGCCGATGCTCGCGACGCTGATGCAGCGCGGGCGTTATATCCCCGACTGCGTGGCCGCGTTCCCGTCGGTCACCCCCGTATGCGCCGCCTCGATCGTCACCGGCGTCGCGCAGGACGAGCACCTGATCCCCGGGATGAACTGGTTTCACCGCGAGGAGCATCGCTATGTCGAGTACGGCTCGAGCTTTCGCGCCGCCCAGCGCTTCGGGATCGTGCGCCAGCTGACGGACACGGTCTACAACATGAACCGCGCGCACCTCTCGCCGGACACGCCGACGGTGTTCGAGACGCTCGACGACGCCGACCGAGCCGGACAGGCCGGCCGGCGGACGGCCGGCACCACCTACCTGATGTACCGTGGCCGCCACCGTCACGAGCCCCAGCGCGACACCGCGCTGACGCGCTTCGCCACGCGCCTGATGCGCCATCCGGTGATGGGCCCGCGCGAGCTGTTCTACGCGGACATCTTCGCCTCGCGCGCCACCGGCTGCCGCTCCGGCCTGGGTATGCCGGGCGTGCGCGACCGTCACTCCGGCTGCGTCTCGGCCTACATGGTCGAGCACGATCTGTTCGACTTCCTGCTGCTCTCGCTCCCCGACAACGACTGGTACTCACACAAGCACGGGCCCGAGGGGCAGCTGCATTCGATCGCCCAGGCCGATCTGCAGCTCGCCCGCGTGTTCAACGCCGGTGGCGGGATCGATCGGTTCCTGGAGGAGCACGCGGTGATCGCGATGGCCGATCACTCCCAGGCGCCGGTGCAGAGCACGATCTCACTCCAGCGCGAGCTCGCCGACCTGGGCGTGCTTGCTCCCAAGGGCGGCCTGCAGGGCGGCTGAGGGTGCGGACGTGGCGAGGGTGGGTGGCGCCCATATCGCCGTCTGCCCCTCCCAGCGCGGCGGCGATGGTGTACGCGCTGCACGAGGCCGAGCGCGACGCGATGCGCGCGTCGGTCGTCACGCGCGCGCTGGCGCTCGACGGCGTCGACCTGGTCATCTGGCTCGAGCGTGACGCGCACGACGCTCCGCGCGAGGCGGTGATCGCCAGTCCCGATCGCGGCGAGCTGCGCTTCGCGCCCAGTGGCTCGGATCATCGATGCCGCGCTGAACGCCGCCATCCGGATCGATACGCGCGGGCGCGCGTGGAGCGTCGAGGGTGAGCTCGCTGTGCTGCAGGCGCGCATGCGAGGATGGCCGGCTGATCGCTCCCGAGTACCCCGACGCGCTCGCCCGCGTGTGGTCGGCGCTGATCTGCCCCACCTCGGGCGAGGTCCTGCTGAGCGCCGCGCCCGGCTATGAGTTCCTCGACTGGGGCGGCGCTGCCCACGTCGGCGGGGGCAGCCACGGCTCGCTGCACGCCTCGGATTCGCTCGGCGCGCTCGTCCTCTGCGGCGTCGACGGCGGCCGAGGAGCCGCGCCAGTGGGCGATCCGCGACATCGCCCCACTCGTGCGCGGGCATTTCGGCCTGCGTGGGCGGCTAGCCTGAGCGACCGAGCCGCCGTTACTCTCGGCCGATGCGCATCTCGGGCACTTCTCGCGGCTGCGTCTCGCTCTCGCTGCTCGCGCTGCTCGCCCTGACCCGCGGCGCTCGCGGTAGCAGGCGCCGCAGGCGCATTGCACCCCCCGCTCGGAGCCCGCCACGCGAAGCCGCCAGAGCCAACGACCTCACCCAGGCAACGATCGCCGAAGCGCCCGTTCCCGTCCCGGCCTCCGAGATTCCGCCCGCCGGCCGCCACCTGTCCGCCGACCGCGTTCTGGAAATCGCCGAAGCGCTGCCAAAGATGCGCGCGGTGCGCAGGAAATACCCCGGCTCCTACGGCGGCGCCTATTTGAAGGGCCCGCTGCGCTGGCAGGTCAGCTTCTTCTCCGCGAAGGGCGCCAAGGAGATCGGCCAGGTGATCATCGCCGATAGCACCGGCCGCGTGCTCGAACAGTGGACGGGCTTCCAGGTCGCCTGGACGATGGCGCGCGGCTATCGCGGGGCGTTCGGCGAGCACGTCAATGCGCTGTACGTGTGGCTGCCGCTGTGCCTGCTGTTCCTGCTGCCGTTCATCGACTGGCGCCGGCCGCTGCTCGCTGCTGCACCTCGACCTGCTCGTGCTGCTCTCGTTCTCGGTCTCGCTCGCGTTCTTCAACCACGCCCACATCTATGCCTCGGTGCCACTCGCCTATCCGCCGCTGCTCTACCTGCTCGCGCGGATGCTCGCGCTGCTGCGCCGGCGCTCGGCATCGGCCGGCCCGCCCGGCGGGCGATGCCGACGCGCCCGCTGCGCCTGCTGATCCCCGCGCCCTGGCTGGCGCTCGGCATCGTCTCGCTGCTCGGCTTTCGGATCGCGCTGAACGTGACCGACGCGAACGTGATCGACGTCGGCTACGCGGGGGTGATCGGCGCCAGCAAGATCGTTCACGGCGAGCCCCTCTACGGCGCACTGGCCGGCCGACAACGAACACGGCGACACGTATGGCCCCGTCAACTACGAGGCCTACGTCCCGTTCGAGCAGATCTTCGGCTGGAGCGGCACCTGGAACGACCTGCCCGCCGCGCACGCTGCATCGGTCTTCTTCGACCTGCTCGCCGTCGCGCTGCTGTTCCTGATCGGCCGGCGCATGCGCGGACCGACGCTCGGCATCGTGCTCGCCTACGCCTGGGTCTCCTTTCCCTTCACGCTGTTCGCGCTGGAGAGCGACTCCAACGACACGCTCGTCGCGGTGATGATCCTCGCGGCGCTCTACTTCGCCGGCTCGCCGCCCGTGCGCGGCGCGTTCGCGGCGCTCGCCGGGCTGACCAAGTTCGCGCCGCTCGCGCTCGCGCCGCTGCTGGCGACCCACGGCCTGCGCGAGCCGCGACGGATGGGTGGGCATCGCGCGCGCTGCGCTCGCGCGCGCTCGCGCTGTTCCTGCTCGCGTTCGTCGTGATCGCCGCGCTCGTCTCGATCCCCGCGCTCAGCGCACGACTCGCTGCACACGATCTTCGAGCGCACGATCGTCTATCAGTCAAACCGCGGCTCGCCGTTCTCGGTATGGGGCCTGTACGGCCTGCCCGCGGCCGCCAGCTGGTGGTGCAGCTCGCTGCGGTCGCGCTCGCGCTCGGCGCTGGCGGCGGTCCCCCGCCGCGATGATCTGGTCGGCCTCGCGGCGGCCTGCGCTGCGGTGATCATCGCCGTGCAGCTGGGGATCGACCACTGGTTCTACCTCTACATCCCCTGGTTCTTCCCGCTCGTAATGATCGCGCTGCTCGGGCGCTTCGGCGCGCCCCGCACGCGCGAGCCCGCACCGGCCGGAGCCTCGAGGAGAGGACTTCATGGCCGGTTTCCCGAGCCAGGGCCTGCTGCCTCCGAGCGTTCATGCGCCTGGATCGTGCGGATCGCTCATGACGCCGGCGAATGTCGTGGGCCGAGGCATCAGCACCTGCTCGATCGAGCTCGCTCGCAGCGGCTCGCGGTCGAGCAGCGGATCAGCACGCCCATCAGCCACGGGTCCTCCTCGGAGGTCTCAAAGCGCACCGGCATCTGCGTCAGCAGCGACTCGATCGCCTGCTCGCGCTTGACCCCGATCACGCCGCCGCGCGCGCCGGTCATGCCGACGTCGGTGATGTAGGCGGTTCCGCCGGGCAGCACGCGCGCGTCCGCGGTGGGCACGTGCGTGTGGGTGCCGACGACGGCGGTCACGCGCCCGTCCAGGTGCCAGCCCATCGCGACCTTCTCCGAGGTCGCCTCGGCGTGCATGTCGACGAGGATCTGATCGATCCCCCGCCCAGCTCGCCCAGCGCGGCCTCGATCTCGGTGAACGCCGAGCGGCCCGCGCGCAGGTACAGGTTCCCGCTGAGGTTGATCACGCCGAGGCGCTGCCCGTCCGCGCTCTGCACCACGCACGCGCCGTGCCCGGGCTGGCTGCGCAGGAAGTTGGCCGGGCGCAGGATCCGCGGCTCGGAGTCCAGATAGGGATAGATCTCGCGGCGATGGTAGGTGTGGTTGCCGAGCGTGATCGCATCGACTCCGCCCGGCGAACAATTCGCTCGGCGGCCTTCGGCGTGATCCCCAGGCCGCCGGCGACGTTCTCGCCGTTGACCACGACGAACGTCGGGTCGAAGCGCTCGCGCAGCAGCGGCAGGCACTCGAGCAGCGTGCGCCGCCCGATGCCACCGACGAGATCGCCCGACGAACAGGATCCTACCCGCATGGTGGGCCGCTCCCCCCGCGTGCGGTCCGTCTCCGCGCGGTCGACGCCTCGCGCCTCAGCCATACTCTGGCGATGGTGGGAGGCAGATGATCGGCAGCTCCAAGCGCGCTCCGCGAGGCGCGCCGAGGCGAGAGCGCGAGCCGGCGAACGGCGGCTCCGCGCCGCGCGGCCGCACCACTGAAGCGAGGAGCGCGAGCTCGTCGGACGGCGCCGGTCCCGCCGGCCCCTGGGCCGCCGCGCGTCGATCGTTCCCCGCTGGGTCCAGCTGGTGCTGCTGCCGCGTGGCGCTGTTCGCGGCCTGGGCGCTGGCGAAAGCGGCGGGAAAAGTGCTGTTGATCTTCGTCGTGGCGGGGGTCATCGCGTTGATCCTCAATCCGGCCGTCGCATTTCTTGCAGCGCTCGCGGTTTCCACGCGGTCTGGCGGTGCTCACCGTGTACCTCGCATTCTTCCTCGCGCTCGCCGGGATCGGCGTGCTGCTGGCCAACCCGATCTCCAACCAGGTGAAGTCGTTCACGCACAGCCTGCCGCACCTCGTCGACGAAGCGAACACGGACGATCGTCAGACTCCAGAAGGCGACCTGCACCGCCTGGGCGTCCATGTGCAGCTCGCCGAACAGGGCAAGACGGCGCTGCAGACGCATCTCGGACAAGCTCTCCAAGAGCGCCAGCAAGATCGTCTCGTTCGGCGGCAGCGCTGCTGACCGAAGCGGCGCGCCGCGATCTTCGACCTCGTGCTCGTGTTCGTGCTGTCGATCTACATGCTCGTCTACGGCGAGCGGATCGGCAGGCTCGTGCGCCGCGTGATGCCCGACGGCGACGGCACGCCCGCGGACGACTATCCGACGCTCGTCCAGCGCGCGGTCTCCCATTACGTGCAGGGCCAGCTCGCTGTTCAGCGTGATCATGGGCGCCACCGCCGGCGTCGCGCTGTACGTGTTCGGCGTGATCGGGATCTTCCCCGACGGCAGCAAGTACGCGGTCGTGTTCGCGATCATCTTCGGGCTGATGGAGCTGGTCCCCTACCTCGGCCCGTTCCTCGGCGCCCTGCCGCCGATCCTCGTGGCGCTGCTGACCGACCCGATCACCGCGCTCTGGGTCGCGCTGCTGTTCGTCGGCATCCAGCAGCTCGAGGGCCACATCGTGGCGCCGCAGATCTTCGGCCACTCGCTGCGCATCAACCCGCTGCTCGTGATCTTCGCGCTGCTGCTCGGCCAGCACCTCTACGGGCTGGTCGGCGCGCTGCTCGCGCTGCCGATCCTCTCGATCCTGCGCGAGACGACCTCTACCTCAGCCGCCATCTGACGCTCGAGCCGTGGGCAACACCCGCGCGACGGAGTGCTGTGAGCGACCCGCCGGCCGGGACCGGGCTCGGCGGCGCCTGTTCTGAGAGCTCGGGATCTCACCATGCGCTACGGCGAGCGCGAGGCGCTGCGCGACGTCAGCTTCGACGCCGCGGCGGGCGAGCTGGTCGCGGTGGTCGGTCCCAACGGCGCGGGCAAGACGACGCTGCTGTCGATCCTCGCCGGCATCCAGCGCCCCAGCGCGGGCAGCGTCGACCGGGCTCCCGGCGAAGTCGGCTGGGTGCCCCAAGCAGCCGGCGCTCTACTCCAAGCTCTCGGTCGCCGAGAACCTCGAGCTGTTCGCGCGCCTGGAGCGCGTCGCCGACCCGTGGCGCGGCGGTCGAGCGGATGCTCGAGCAGACCGGCCTGCGCGAGCGCGCCGCCGAGCAGACTGGCGCGCCTCTCGGGCGGCAACCGCCAGCGCGTGAACGTCGCGATCGGCCTGCTCTCCCGTCCGCCGGTGCTCGCGCTCGACGAGCCCTCGACGGCGCTCGACCCGGGCCAGCGCGAGCGGCTGTGGAGCTTCATCCGCGGCCTGGCGGCGGAGGGCACGAGCGTCGTGTTCTCCACGCACGACGTGGGCGAGGTGCAGCGCTATGCCTCGCGCGCGCTCGTGCTCGCCGACGGCCGGCTGCTGTTCGACGGCTCTCCCGCGGCGTTCCTCGCTGAGGCCGAGCACGCGGCCAGTGATTCGATCGGGGACTTCGAGGACGCGTTCGTCTCGTTCCTAGACGGCGCGCTCCCCAATGAGGCGGGTCTTGTAGCTGGTCTGGCTGCTGCGCAAGGACCTCCTGATCCTCCGCCGCTCGCGCCTGACGCGTCGCGCTGCTCGTCATCTACCCCGTCGCGATCGCGCTGCTGATCGGGCTGGCGCTCTCGCGCGGCCCCGCCAAGCCACGCGTCGCGATCGTCAACGAAACCACCCCCGGCGCGAGGGTCCAGGTCGGCGGCCGCAGCGTCGACGTCAGCGAGTACGCCGCGCAGCTCTTCGACCAGGTCGCAAGCCGTGCCGACCGCCACACGCGCGCAGGCCGATCGCGAAGATCCAATCGGGGGACGTGCTCGCCGCCGTGGTGATCCCCCACGACATCGCCGCCCGGCTCTCCTCCGACATCTCCCAGGCCCACCTGGAAGTGCTCTACAACGGCGATGCGCTCGAGCAGTCGCTCGTGCAGTCCTCGCTTGAACTCTGCGCTCGCGCAGGCGAACCTCGGCTTCTCCGAACAGATCCAGCAGGCCGCCGCCCAGGCGATCGGCCTGCTGCTCAAGGGCGGCAACCTCGGCGTGCTCGGAGCGCCCCCGAACCTGGTCGGGCTCGGCCAGATCCCGCCGCTGCTGCGCGGCGTGATCGCTCATCAGCCGCCCGGCCCGGACCGCGCGGCGTTGCAGCGGACGCTCGCCTTCGCCACCTTCGCCGCCCAGAACCTCACCCTCTCGAAGACCGTGCTCTCGACGATCAGCCAGCCGATCGCCGTCCACACCACGCTGCTCCACGGCCGCCGCACGCCGCTGAACACGTTCGCCGTCGTGGTCGCCGTCACCGTGTCGTTGATGTTCATCTGCCTGCTGCTCGCCGCCGGGGCCGTCGCGCTCGAGCGCGAAGAGCACGCGCTCGCGCCGTCTGCTCCGTGGGTTGGTCTCACGCGAGGCGCTGCTCGCCGAGAAGGCGCTGCTCGCCGCCGCCTGCTCGTTCGTGCGTCGCCTTCGCGATGCTCGCCGGGATCGGCGCGTTCGTCAGTCTCGACTGGTCACGCGTGCCGCTGTGGCTGGCGGCGCTCGCCCTGGGCGCGCTCGCTTTCGGCGCGCTCGGCGTATCGATCGGCGCGCTCGCGCGCGAGGTGCGCGCCGCCTCGCTGCTGGCCTTCCTGCTCTCGCTCCCGCTCGCCTTCCTCGCGCTCGTCCCCTCGGGATCGGTCGGCCGGTGGGCTCTACGACGCGATCTCCGTCGGTCTCGTTTGTGTTTCCCTTCAAGGCGGCGCTGCAGGCGCTCGACGCGGCCGTCAACCAGTCCTCCCCGAGCCTGTCTGATCTCGCTCGTGCACCTCGCCGGTGCTCGCCGTGCTGTTCGGCGCGCTCGCGCGCGTCGGCCTGCGGCGCGCGGAGTGACCCCTTCGCCGCCGCGCGCTCGACTCGCCGCCGCGCGCTCGAGGCTCTAATCCTGGGAGGAGCGATGGCCTTTCCCCAGACGCGCATGCGTCGCCTGCGCGCGAACGCCGTCGCTGCGCGGGCTCGTGCGTGAGACCGAGCTGCGCGCCGGCCAGCTCGTGCTGCCGCTGTTCGTTGCCGAGAACGACCCGCTCCGGCTCGCCGCGCGTGAGCCGATCGCGACGGATCGACCCGCCGACCGTTCGAGCGCCTGTCGATCTCCGCGCTGCTCGAGGAGGCCCGCGAGGTGGCCGCGCTGGGCATCGCCGGTGTGATGCTGTTCGGCATCCCGGCTGCGAAGGACGCTGAAGGCTCGGGCGCATGGGACGAGGAGGGCGTGATCCAGACCGCCGTGCGCGCGCTCAAGCGGCGCGCTGCCGGAGCTGCTCGTGCTCACTGACGTGTGCCTCTGCGAGTACACCGACCACGGCCACTGCGGCGTGCTGCGCGAGCGAGTCCGGCCCAGCCCGTGGTCGACAACGATGCGACGCTCGAGCTGCTCGCCCGCGTCGCGCGTCAGCCACGCCCGCGCCGGCGCCGACCTCGTGGCCCCCTCGGACATGATGGACGGCCGCGTCGGCGCGATCCGCGCCGAGCTCGACGCCGAGGGCTTCGCCGACACGCCGATCCTCGCCTACTCGGCCAAGTTCGCCTCGGCCTTCTACGGCCCGTTCCGCGACGCCGCCGGCTCGACGCCGGCGTTCGGCGATCGCCGCGGCTACCAGCTGGATCCCGCCAACGGCCGCGAGGCCGTGCGCGAGGCGCTGCTCGACGTGCAGGAGGGCGCGGACATGGTGATGGTCAAGCCCGCGCTCGCCTACGGCGACCTGATCGGCGCGGTCAAGCGCGCCACGCGCCTGCCGCTGGCGGCCTACAACGTCAGCGGCGAGTATGCGATGGTCAAGGCCGCCGCCGCCGCCGGCTACCTCGACGAGCGCGCCGCGGTGTTGGAGATACTCACCTCTCTCCGCCGCGCCGGCGCCGACACGATCATCTCCTACCACTCCAAGGATGCCGCCCGATGGCTAGCCGAGTAGAGCTGACAGACCAACAGCAGACCGCCGAGCCGTCAGGCGACGCCGCGGACGCCACGAGCGCCACGCCGACGGTGCTCGGCGATCGCGCGAGCGCCGCGATTCCCAAGACCCGCTCGCGCAAGGACGGCGCGGCCGTCGCGCTCGACGACCTCGACCGCAAGCTGCTCAACCTGATGCAGGGCTCCTTCCCGCTGGAGCCGCAACCCTTCGCGGCGGTGGCCGCGGCCGCCGAGGTGTCCGAGCAGGAGGTGCTCACCCGCGTCCAGCGTCTGCTCGACGAGCGCATCATCCGCCAGGTCACGCCGATCTACGACACCCGCGCGCTGGGCTACGGGTCGATGCTCGTGGCGGCCAAGGTCGACCCGGAGAACCCCTGGCAGGCGGCGAAGATCGTCAACTCCCATCCCGGCGTCTCGCACAACTACCTGCGCAACCACGACTTCAACATGTGGTTCACGCTCGCCGTCGAGCCCGACTCGCGGCTCGGTCTGGACGGCACGCTGGACGTGCTCCAGCGGCTCACCGGCGCCGAGTCGATCCGCCAGCTGCCGACGCTCAAACTGTTCAAGATCCGCATGGACCTCGAAATGGAGGGCGGCACCAAGGCGCTCACCAGCGAGGGCGTCGCCGTCGAGCCGGTCGACCTCGAGCCCGTCGCCTACGACGAGCTCGACAAGGACGTGATCCGCGCCACCCAGGGGGACATGCCGGTGATCTCCGAGCCCTACGCGCCCGGCCGCCGAGCGGCTGGGCATGGACACCGCGGCGCTGCTCGAGCACATGCAGGGCATGCGCGAGCGCGGCCTGCTGCGCCGCGTGGCCGCGATCCTCTACCACCGCCGCGCCGGCTTCTCGGCGAACGGGATGGGCGTCTGGAAGGTCGCCCCCGAGCAGATCGCCGAGCTCGGCCCGCGGATGGCGTCCTTCCGCGGCGATCTCCCACTGCTACGAGCGCCCCACCTACGAGGACTGGCCCTACTCCGTCTTCACGATGGCTCACGGCCGCTCCAAGGAGGAGTGCGACGCGGTGCTCGACGCGATCGCCGAGCAGACCGGCATCCACGAGCGCGCCACGCTCTACTCCTCGACCGAGTTCAAGAAGATCCGCCTGCTCTACTTCACCGAGGACTTCAAGAACTGGGAGTCCGAGCACGCGTGATCGGCGATGCGCTCAGTCCGGCTGCGCCGCAGTACGCCGGACCGTCATCCCGGAGCTGCTCCGCCGCCGTCCGTGAGCACCTCGCTCGCTGACGCCCGCTCGGCGGAGTCTACCGCCGCGCGCTGGAGGTGCTGCCCGGCGGGGTCAACTCGCCCGTGCGCGCGATGCGCGCGATCGGTCGCTCCCCGATCTTCATCGATCGCGGCGAGGGCGCCGAGCTGATCGACGTCGACGGCAACCGCTTCGTCGACTACGTCTGCTCCTGGGGGCCGCTGATCCACGGGCACGCCCACCCGGACGTGCTCGACGCGGTCGCCGCGGCGGCGGCGAAGGGCACGAGCTTCGGCGCGCCGACCGCCGGCCGAGGTGCGAGCTGGCGGTGGAGGTCACGCGCCGGATCGAGGGGGTCGAGATGCTGCGCATGACCTCCTCGGGGACGGAGGCGACGATGACCGCCGTCCGGCTCGCGCGCGCGGCCACCGGGCGCGAGCGGCTGCTCAAGTTCGCCGGCGCCTATCACGGGCACCTCGATCCGCTGCTCGCGCAGGCCGGCTCCGGCCTGGCCACCCAGGCGCTTCCCGGCGAGCCCCGGCGTGCCCCCGAGCGCAGCTGCCGGCACGGTTGTGGTGCCCTGGAACGACCCCGACGCGCTGCTCGCCGCCATCGACGGATCGGGACGGTGCACGAGCTCGCGGCGATCATCGCCGAGCCGCTGCCCGCCAACATGGGCCTCGTCCCGCCCGCGCGAGGGCTTCCTCGAGCTCCTGCGCGAGCGCGCCGACGCCTGCGGGGCGCTGCTGATCCTCGACGAGGTGATCTCGGGCTTTCGCGTCTGCGGCGGCGGCGCGCAGGAGCTCACGGGCGTGCACGGCGACCTGACGATCCTCGGGCAAGGTTCTCGGCGGCGGCCTTCCCGCCGCCGCGGTCGGCGGCCGCGCCGAGCTGATGCGCCTGCTCGCTCCCGCCGGCGAGGTCTACCAGGCCGGCACGCTCTCCGGCAACCCGCTCGCGCGTCGCCGCGGGCCTCGCGACGCTCTCGCTGCTCGACGAGCCCGCCTACCTGCGCCTCGCCTCGCTCACCGAGCAGCTCGCCGCCGGCCTGCGCGAGGCGGCGGCCGGCGGCGCGGGCGGCCCGGTTCAGGTCGTCAGCGTCCCGGGTCTCTTGACCGTCTTCTTCTCCGAGCGCCCCGTCCGCTGCTTCGACGACGCGCGCGCCTGCGACCTGGACGCCTACGCCGCCTGGTGTCGCGAGCTGCTCTCGCGCGGGGTCTATCCGCCGCCCTCCCAGTTCGAGGCGTGGTTCCCCTCGCTCGCGCACACTCCCGAGCACATCGAGCGCACGCTCGCCGCCGCCGCCGCCGCCTTCGCGGAGCTTCCGATGAGCTCGCCGAGCCGCGCGAGCGGCACACTCGCTGGAGCGGCTCGAGCGTTGCTGCGCGCCGAGGGCGGCCTGATGGCGAGCCTCGTCAGCAGCGCTCCGCGGCGCACATGACGGCGCGGGCGATCGCGATGGCTCGCCGGGCGCGATGCTCGACGCGTGCCTGCCATCGCCCAGAACCGCGTCGCGACCGCCGATGTCCGGCCCCCGGTCCGCGCAGCTCGCCGCCTCGGGTCCGCGCGCCGAGGGCCGCCGGGAGGACTACGAGCTGCTGATCGAGGCGATCTACGAGGGCTACCTGCTCCACTACGGGACCCCCCGTGTGGCGCGTCACCGCGGACGGGGATCTCGGCCTGCTCGCGGGCGACCGGCTGTACGCGCTCGGGCTGGCCCGCCTGGTCGCGCTCGGCGACATCGCGGCCGTGGCCGAGCTGGCGGACACGATCACGCTCAGCGCGCTCGCGCAGGGCGCGGGCGAGCCGGAGCTGGCCGACGCCGTCTGGGCGGCCGGCGCGCGCGCCATCGGCTGGGGATCGAGCGACGCCCATCGGCGCGCCAAGGAGCTCGTGCTCGCGGGCTCCGCAGAAGCGATCGAGGCGATGCGCACAAGCGCCGCGGGCCTCGCCGCGTCGCGCTGAATCGCGCCTCGATATTGTTTGCGCCGGTGCCAGACAAGCACACCCAGCACAAGTCCAAGTACACCGCCGACCGGATGATCCCCGGCGCCTTCGAGGGCGAGACGGTTACGCGGCGGCGGTTCATGACCGTGAGCTCCCAGGCGATGGGCGGGATCGCCGCCGCCTCCTTCGCGCTGCCCGCGCTCGGCTTCGCGATCGGGCCGATCTTCAAACAGCCGCCGCACTTCTGGGAGGACATCGGCTCCACCGAAGACTTCACCAACAACAACTACATCCCGGTGGTCATCACGGTCGCCCAGGGGATCGGCGAGGCCGGCAAGACGACCGCGTACGTGCGCCAGCACAACGACGCGATCGACACCGACCCCTACGACCGCAACACGCCGTACATCGCGATCTCCACGCGCTGCGCCCACCTCGGCTGCCCGGTGCGCTGGGTCGACGCCGCGGAGCGCTTCATCTGTCCCTGTCACGGTGGCGTCTACGACCTGCTGGGCCGGCGGGTGGGTGGGCCTCCGGTCCGGCCGCTCGACCGCTTCCCCACGCGCGTGCAAAGGCGACCGGGTCGAACTGTACAGCGGGCGCTTCAGCGTCAACAGCGAGCTCAAACGCTTCTCGCCCGCGCGATCCCGGGAGAGCCGATCGACGGCATCGGCCAGTACCTCTACCCCTCGCGCCCCTCCGCGCGCAAGCTCTAGCTCACGTAGCCCAAGCTGCCCAAGCTCCCCGCACCCCCCGTCCCCGCGCCCGCTCAAGGCGCCGCCTCCGCGTCCCGGCGAGAGCAACGGCAAGGGCGGCCTGGCCGAGGGCGCGAAGGCGGCCGGGATCAACGTCGTCGACTGGGTCGACGAGCGCACCTCGCTGAGCGGCGGCGCCCGCTGGATGATGTTCCGCAAGGTGCCGAAGGGCACCAACTGGTTCTACACGCTCGGCTCGGCGACGATGTTCGCCTTCCTCTCCCAGGCGGTCACGGGCGTCTTCCTCGCGATGTACTACCGCCCCGATCCCGCGGGCGGGGCGTATGAATCGATTCGCTACGTGACCAACGACGTGTTCCTCGGCCAGTTCGTGCGCGGCATGCACAAGTGGGGCTCGAGCGTGATGGTGATCCTCGTGTTCCTGCACATGGGCCGCACGTTCTTCTTCGGCGCCTACAAGTACCCGCGCGAGCTCAACTGGGTGATCGGCGTGGTGCTGCTGATCCTGACGATGGTGATGTCCTTCACCGGCTATCTGCTGCCGTTCGACCAGCGCGCCTACTGGGCGACGATCGTGGGCGTCAACATCAACGGCACCGGGCCGCTGATCGGCCCCTACCTGAGCGACTTCCTCAGAGCGGGCCCCGAATTCGGGGCCACCACGCTGTCGCGCTTCTACGCGATCCACATGCTGCTCGTGCCCGGCGCGCTGATCGCGCTGATCGGCGCCCACCTGTACCTGGTGGCGAAGCTCGGCACGACCGCGCCGCCGTGGATCAAGGCCGAGCAGCCCCGAGCTGCGCAAGGCGGAGGCGTAGTGGTCTATCCTCCTGCATCCCGGCGCGCCCGCGGGCGCGCCGCTCACCCCAACCCGCACCTCGCGCGATGAACCAGCGCGAGAAGGAGGAGTACCTCCGCGAGTACGGCGATCCTGAAGGCGCAGGGCAAGCCGTTCTTCCCCTACGCGGTCGCCAAGGACGCGGCGATGGCGTGCGTCGTGATGGCGTGCATCATCGCGATGTCGCTGATCCTCGGCGCGGAGCTCGGCTCGAAGGCGAACCCGACGACCACCACCTACGTGCCGCGCCCCGAGTGGTACTTCTTCTTCCTGTTCGAGGTTCTGCGCGTGATCAAGCCGCCGGGCCTCGTGCCGCTGGCGACGATCGGCGTGCCGACGATCGGGCATGATCCTGCTGTTCCTGCTGCCGTTCTACGATCGCGGTCCCGAGCGCCGTCCCGAGCGCCGCCCGATCGCGACCGATCACGGCGCATCGTTCGTGATCGGCGCGATGGCGTTTCTCACCTACCGGGCGCCAACGCCGGTTCGCCGACGGCGATCGAAATGGCCACGCCACCGCACGTGCATGCAGGCGGGCGGGACGACGCTCGCCGAATACGAAGCCGGCAAGGCGGTGGTCGCCCAGTCGGGCTGTCTGGCGTGTCACAAGATCGGCGACAACGGCAACAACGGTCCCGGGCCGGAACTGACGCACATCGCCTCGCGATTGCCGGCCCAGGGGATCGCCCGCACGCTCGTGAACCCGACGGCGCCGATGCCTTCGTTCAAGAACCTGCCGCCGCAGAAGTTCAACGCGGTCGTCGCCTTCCTCGTCGCAGCTGAAGTAGCTGGCGGTCACTCGAGCCCATGCGTACCTGAGCGCGATCTCCACCGGCGCCGAGCCGGCCCTCTCCGGAGCGGCTCCGGGCATGCCGAACGGCTCCGCGCCGGGGCGGCCGGACGGGCACGGACTCCATCAGGCCGGGAACGCTCGAGGCGGGGGAGGTGCGGGCGATGTTCGATCGCATCGCGCAGTGTCTACGACCTGCTGAACACCGTGATGACCGCCGGCCTGCACCACCGCTGGCGCGCGCGCGCGGCGGACCTGGCGCGCGTCGGGCCGGGCGCTCGCGTGCTCGACGTCGCGACCGGCACCGGCGATCTGGCGCTCGAGCTGGCGCGGCGCGTCGCCCCGGCGGGGAGGTGGTGGGCAGCGATTTCTCCGAGGCGATGCTCGCGCGGGCGCGCGCGCAAGGCCAAGCCGCGCGGGCGCCGAGCTGCGCTTCGAGTGGGGCGATGCGCTGGAGCTGCCCTTCGCGGACGGCAGCCTTCGACGCCGCCACCGTCGGCTTCGGCGCTCGCAACTTCTCAGATCTCGCACGCGGCTTGGCTGAGATGGTCCGCGTCGTGCGCCCCGGCGGGCGCGTCGTCGTGCTCGAGTTCACCTCCCCCACCCGTGCCGCCGCTGTCGCTCTTCTACAGCCTCTGGTTCGATCGCATCGTGCCGTTGCTGGGGCGCCTGGCGGGAGACCCCGACGCCTACTCCTACCTGCCCGACTCGGTCAAGCGCTTCCCCGCGCCCGCGGGGCTGGCGGCGGAGCTGGAGCGGGCGGGTCTGCGTGAGATCAGCTACCTGCTCACCGCCGGAGGCATCGTCGTGATCCACGTCGGCACGGTGCCCCCGGAGGGGGCGTGAGCAGCGCGGTGGGCCGTCCCGCCGCCGAGCGCTCCGCGGGCGACTGCCTGAGCGCCGCCGGCACCCCGAAGCACTGCACATGACCGGGCACTCGACCGAGGATCATGGATCGCCGTCGAGGCGCTCATCCGTCGGCGGCGGCGAGCGAGCTGCGCGAGCGGATGGCCCGCATCGAGCTGCACCTGGAGCGTGTGACGGCCGCCGCGGGCGCGCCGCTCGCTGCCCACGCGAGCGCGACGATCATGGCCGGCGGCAAGCGGCTGCGCCCGCTGCTCGTCGTGCTCGCCGCCGAAGCCGCCGGCGGCCCGGGGCTCGATCCGGCCGCTCTGGTACGCCGAGGGGGAGGAACGCCTGCTCCGCGCGGCGGTCGCGGTCGAGCTCGTGCACTCGGCGACGCTCGTGCACGACGACGTGATCGACGCGCGCCCCGCTGCGGCGCGGGACGCCCCACCGTGGTCGCGGCGGCGCGGGACGGCCAGGTCGCGATCGCCACCGGCGACCTGCTGTTCTCGCGCGCGTTTGCCGAGCTCGCACGCAACGACGATCCCGGCCCAGCTGCGCGCGCTCTCGGACGCCAGCTCGGCGCTCGCCGCGGGCGAGCTGCTCCAGCGCGAGGACGCCTACGCCTCGCACGTCGCGATCGAGCGCTATCTGCGGCGCTGCGAGCTGAAGACCGCCGCGCTGTTCGAAGCCGCCTGCCGTCTCGGCGCGCTCGTGCCGCGGGCGCGGCGAGCGGGCCGGCTCGGCGGAGCTCGCGGACGCGCTCGGCGCCTTCGCCCGGCGGATCGGGCTGGCCTTCCAGATTCTGGACGACGTGCTCGACATCTCCGGCCCGGTCGAGCGCACCGGCAAGGCGCGCGGCACGGATCTGCTCGACGGGACCGTCACGCTGCCGCTGATCCTCGCGCGCGAGCGCGACAGCGAGCTCGCTCGAGCATCGACCTCGCGGCCTGCGAAGGCGCGCGCCAGAAGCGGAGGAGCTGTGCGATCGGATCGCCGCCACCGGCGCGCTCGTGGCGGCCAGGGAGCAGGCGCTCGCGCTGGTCGCCGAGGCCAAGGCGGCGCTCCCCGCGGAGCCTGCCGCGCCGATCGCGCGGTGCTGCTGGAGCTGGTGGCCGACGCGGTGGTCGAGCGCTACAGGTAAGCGCGGCTTACGGCAGCGCTACAGGTAGAAGTCTGAGGGGACGATCAGGTCCGCGTCGAGCGCGCGGATGAAGAACTCGACCTCGTCCTCCATGTTCGCCTGGGTGAGCTGCTTCAGGTCGCTCAGCAGCGCGCCGGTCGCGTGGTCGAGCTGCTCGTCGAGCTCCTCGACGACGGCCTGCTCGAAGACGCCCTCGCGGCGTGCCTCGCACTCGGGGCAGCGCAGCACGATGCGCCAGTGGCGCGGGCCTTCCTCGGCCCAGTCGAGCGGATACGCGAGCTCGCCGGCGCAGTGGAAGCAGACGTGCAGCGGATCGGGCGCGCGGACGCTCTCCGGAGTCGGCTCGCTCTCGGCGGCCGCGCCTGCCCTGCTGGTCGCGATAGACGACCTCGATCTGCTTGCCGCTGGGCAGCTGCACGCGGTGACGGGTGTGATGGCTTCTGTCGGGGTGCATGGTCTGATCCCGAACTCATCGACTCCCATGCGGGTCGCCTTTAGCGCGCTGCTCGTAGCTCGGAGGTTTGCGTAAGCTGGTCATCAGACGCGTAGCGGACCGCGATCGGGGTCAGTGCCTGTTGCCACTCCAGGCCGGGCGGTTGCGGTGGTAGGTTCATATGAGCATGGCCACCACGATCCGCGCGATCGGCCACGAGGACAGGCTCAGCCTCGTGGACCATCTCGACGAGTTGCGCACCCGCCTGATCGTCAGCGCGATCGCGCTGGCGGTCGCGTTTGGCTTCTGCCTGTGGCAGAACCACGCGTTGCTGCACCTGATCAACGCGCCGCTGAGCAAGCAGACCGAGAAACAGGTCGCCAAAGGCAATGGCCCGCTCGGCCAGACCGCGCTCGCTCAGCAGGGGGTGTTGAAAGTCGCCCACGACACCGAGGCGATCGTGCTCGCGCTGAGCGCCCCGAGCAGCGGTCTGCCGGCCGCCACGCGCGCCGCGCTCGCGCGCGAGATTCCCAGCCTGCGGGCGGCTGTCGCGAAGATTCCCAAGATCCCGGAAGGCAACAAGCCCGTGACGCTGGGCATCGGCGAGCCGTTCACGACGACGATCACCGTGACGCTGCTGTTCGCGCTCGTCATCTCGCTGCCGGTGATCCTGTTCGAGCTGTACGGGTTCGTGCTGCCCGCGTTCAGCCCGCGCGAGCGACGCATCGCGATGCCGCTGCTCGTCGCGATCCCGTTCCTGTTCGTGATCGGGGTCGCGTTTGGCTACTTCGTCGTGCTGCCCGCCGCGGTGCGGTTCTTTCAGAACTTCAACAGCGGCGAGTTCAACGTCCTCGTGCAGGCCAGCCCGTACTACAAATTCGTCGCGACGATTCTGCTGGCGATGGGGCTGGTCTTCCAGGTGCCCGTCGCGATCCTCGCCGCCACGCGCGTCGGGATCGTCACGCCCCAGCAGCTGCGCCACAATCGCCGCTACGCGGTTCTCGCCTGCGCCGCCGATGGCGGCCTTCCTGCCGGGCGACGCCGTGACGCTGGTCCTGGAGACCGTGCCGCTGTACATCCTCTACGAGCTGAGCATCCTGCGTCGCCTCGTTCGTCGCGCGCCGCGATGCCAAACGGGAGCGGGCCGAAGCGGCGGCCGCTGCCGCGGCCTGCGCGGCGGCGGGGCCCAGTCCGCCCCGGCGGCGCCTCCGGGCGCGGGCCGTGGCGGCGGCTCGCGCGCCCCACTGCGCCGGCGTGAGCGGTCCGCCAGCGGCGCCTGCGGCGCGTCGCCGGCCGCGGGGGCGACGCGACGCCAGCCGTCGCGGCCGACGAGGCTGGAGCCGGACGTGAAGCAGATCATCGACCACATCGACCGCGAGCTGTCCTAGCTCGCGAGCGTCCCGGGCGGCGCGGCGGGTCGATCGCGAGCTCCTACCGGCGAGGCGCTGTCCGTAGAATCATCCGCGATGCTCTTCGACCTCAGAGGACGCGGCCGCCGCCGCACAGTCCAGGTGATCTATGTCGGCCTCGCCGCTGCTGTTCGGCGTGGGCTTCGTCGGTCTCGGCGTCGGCGTGGGAGGCGGCGGCGGCGGAATCCTGAACGCCTTCACCGGGGAAAGCGGCGCGCCCAAGGCGAGCTTCGCCGGACAGGTGAAGAAGTACCAGAAGCTGGTCGCCAAGCAGCCGAAGAGATCTGAGCGCGTGGGAAGGTCTGACCAACGCCCAGCTGCACGAAGCCGGCGGCGAATCCTACGTCAGCAACGGCAAACTGACGAGCAAGGGCAAAGAACTGTTCTCCGACGTGGCGCAGTCCTGGAACAGCTATCTGGCGCTCAACCCGCCGAAGCCCAACGCCAAACTGGCGAAGGAAATGGTGCGGGTGTTCGGCGAAGAAGGGCTCAACCAGCCGGCCGCGGCGGTGGAGGTGCTGCAGCTCGTCGTCGCCGCCGAGCCGCAGAGCGCCGCGCTGTTCGGCGCGCTCGCGGAGTACGCCTACAAAGCCCAGAACACCGCCAGGGCGACCTCGCCGCGGCCAAGGCGGTCAGCCTCGCTCCGGCCTCCGGACGGGCGCGGCTGAAGAAAGAGCTGGCGGAACTGAAGAAGAGCGCCGCCGAGCAGCGACCACGTCCACGGGCGCACTGCGAGGTACGGGCGGCTGCGGTCGACCGGCGCTCTCGGGGTCTGCGGCGAGCACGCAGCGCGCTCGGGCGGCGAAGCGGCGAACGCCACCGATCACGGTCGGCGGCAAGAGCTACAAAGTCAGCCAGAAAGTCAAGGAACAGCTCGAAAGCAGCAAGAAGAAATAGCCGCCCGCGCCGTCGGCGGCATCCTGCGGAGCTGGCGACATCGAGCCCACGCCTTCAGGATCCGCCGCACTGGGCTAGAATCGCGGGCTGAGCCGGCCCGTCATGGTCGGTGCCCTCACGGGCCGTTAGCTCAACCGGCAGAGCAGGGGCCTCTTTAAGCCCAAGGTTGCAGGTTCGATTCCTGCACGGCCCATTTCCTCTCCACCTGCACGCTCGGCGGGAAGCCGTCGAGGCACAACCGCCGGGCGCGGGCGATCAAGCCGGCGAGCGATCGGCGATCGCCACGCCGTCGCGGCCGAGGTTCGTCTGCTCGCCGGCCTCGGTCCAGATCACCTGCTCGCGCCCGGGGCCGACGCCGAGGAGGGTCACGGGCGCGCCGATCTGCTCGGCGATGAACTGGAGGTACTCCCGCGCGGCCTCGGGCAGGTCGGAGTACGTGCGGCACTCGCCGAGGTCCTCCTGCCAGCCGCGCAGCTCGGTCAGCTCGGCGGTCGTGTGGTGTAGGACCGTCTGGTGGTAGGGGAAGTCCTCGAACTCGGCGCCCTCGGCGCCGCGGTAGCTCGTGCACACCTGGATCCGGTCGAGGCCCGAGAGCACGTCGAGCTTGGTGATCACGAGCGCCGTCAGCGTGTTCAGGCGGGCGGCGTAGCGCAGCGCGACGAGGTCCAGCCAGCCGGTCCGCCGCGGGCGCCCGGTGGTCGTGCCGAACTCGCCGCCGCGCGTGCGGATCAGCTCGCCCATCTCTTCGTGCAGCTCGCTCGGGAACGGCCCGGCGCCGACGCGCGTGGTGTAGGCCTTCGACACGCCCCAGACCTCGTCGATGTCCTTCGGTCCCACGCCGGTCCCCACCGTCGCGGCGCCCGAGAGGGGATTGGAGGAGGTGACGAACGGATAGGTGCCGTGGTCGATGTCGAGCATCGCGCCCTGCGCGCCCTCGAAGATCACCTTCTCGACCATCGTCGAGCAGCTCCCACATCAGTTTCGCCGTGTCGGCGATGTGCTGCTCGAGGCGATGGCCGTAGGTCAGGTACTCCTCGGTCATCGCGTGCAGGTCGAGCATCGGGTCCTTCTCGAAGGGCCGCAGCGACAGGCGCTTGGGCTCCATCGCCGCGACGATCTTCTTCTTCAGGATCTTCTCGTCGAGCAGGTCCTGCACGCGGATGCCCAGTCGCGCGGCCTTGTCCGCATAGCAGGGGCCGATGCCGCGGCGGGTGGTGCCGATCTGGCGGCTGCCGAGTTTGGTCTCGCCGGCGGAGTCGAGCAGCAGGTGGTAGGGCATGATCAGGTGGGCGTTGGAGGAGATGCGCAGGCCGCTGACGTCGACGCGCCGCGCGCGCAGGCCGTCGAGCTCCTCGATCAGCACCTTCGGGTCGATCACCACGCCGTTGCCGATCACGCAGCGCTTGCCCGGGTAGAGGATGCCGGAGGGGATCAGGTGCAGCTTCCACTCGACGTCCCCGCGCACGATCGTGTGTCCGGCGTTGTTGCCGCCTTGGAAGCGCACGACCGCGCCCGCCCGCTCGGCGAGCAGATCGGTGATCTTCCCCTTCCCCTCATCGCCCCACTGGGCGCCGACGATGACTATTCCTGGCATGGCGAGTGCAGTTTACGAGGGCCTGGAGCCGGAGCTCGCTCACTGCGCATAGCGCTCGCCGGCGTAGTTGAGGAACTTCGGGTACTCCTTCTGGAAGGTCAGCGTGACTTTGCCGACCGCGCCGTTGCGGTGCTTGGCGATGATCAGGTCGGCCTCGCCGGGGCGCTCGGAGTCCTCGTCGTAGTACTCGTCGCGGTAGATGAACATCACCAGGTCGGAGTCCTGCTCGAGGTTCCCCGACTCGCGCAGGTCCGAGAGCTGCGGTTTCTTGTCCGGGCGCGACTCGACCGCGCGACTGAGCTGCGAGAGCGCGATCACCGGCACGCCGAGCTCGCGCGCGAGGATCTTCAGGCCACGGCTCAGCTCGCCGACGGCGGTCACACGGCTGTCGTAGCGGCTGTCGGTGCGCATCAGCTGCAGGTAGTCGATGATGATCAAGCCCAAGCCCGTTCTCGCACTGCGAGTGCAAGCGCCGCGCCTTCGCGCGGATCTCGAGCATCCCGACGTCGCTGGAGTCGTCCACCCACAGCGGCGCCGCCGCCAGGCGCTGTGAGGCCTTGAGGATCTTCGGCCAGCGCTGCTCGGCGACGCGTCCCTTGCGCAGCTCCTCGCCCTTGATCCGCGCCTGCGAGGCGACGAACCGCTGGGCCAGCTCGGCCTCGGCCATCTCCAGGCTGAACAGCGCGACGGGCTTGCCGTGCTCGACGGCGGCGTTCTCGGCGATATTGCAGACCAGCGCGCTCTTGCCCATCGCCGGGCGGGCGGCGATGATGATCAGGTTCCCCGGCTGAAAGCCGCCGGTGATCTCGTCGAGGTCCTTGAAGCCGGAGGGCGTGCCGGTCAGCGAGGTGCCCTCGATCGACAGGCGGTGCAGCTTGTCGAGCTCCTCGTGCAGCACCTCTTCGATCGCGCGGAAGTCCTGCTGGCGATCGTCGCGGGCGACCTCGAGCATCGCCTTCTCGGCCTGCTCGACGAGCTCGCGCGGGGGAGCGCGGTGGTCGAGCACGCTCTCCTGGATCTCATACGACGCCCCCAGCAGCCGCCGCAGCAGCGCGTTCTCGCGCACGATCTGCGCGTAGCGGCGGGCGTGCCCGGCGGCCGGCACGACCCCGGTCAGCCCATCGACCGTCGCGACCCCGCCGACCTCCTCGAGCTTGCCGCTCTGGCGCAGGCGGTCGGTGACCGTCAGCACGTCGACGGGCTCGGACTCGTTGTAGAGCGCGAGCATCGCCTCGTAGATCGTCCCGTGGCGCTCGCGGTAGAAGTCCTCCGCGCGTAGTCCCTCTTCGATCACCAGCGCGTACAGCGAGCGGTCTGAGAGCAGGATCGAGCCCAGCACCGACTGCTCGGCCTCGAGGTTGTGGGGCGGCGCAACCACGCCTGCTGGCGGCGCTCGCTCGTGCCGTTGCCGTTGGTTACCGAGACCGCGCTCATGGCCTCGGCGAGTGTAAGTCCACCATGCCCCCAGCCTCGGCCCTCATCCCGCTATCTCGGAATAAATCACACCCCAGGAAGAAATCACACTCCACGAACGCATGTTCGCAGCCTCTAGGCGGATTCCCCGCGCGCTATTTCTTCGCGACGACCATCACTCAGAATGGGCAGGCGGCCCTCCCCGTGGGCCCCTCCCACAGGCGGGTCTTCAAACCCCCCGCGACCCTCCCCGTGGGCCCCTCCAACAGGCGGGTCTGCAAACCCCCCGCGGACCTATTTCTTCGCGACGACCATCGTCTTGATCGTCGCGGTCACTCCCTCGACCACCTCGACCTCGACCATGTAGGTGCCGACGCTCTTGATCGGCTCGGGCATGTGCACGCCCCGTTTGTCGATTTTCAGCCCGCGCGCTTCGCGCACCGCGGTGGCGATGTCCTGCGCGGTCACCGACCCGAACAGCCGCCCGTCGGCGCCGGCCTGCTGCGGGATCGTCAGCACGGTGCGGTTCAGCAGGTTGACGTTCTCCTGGGCTTTCTCGACCGCGTTACGCGCCGCTCGCTCGGCTGCCAGCTGGCGCTCGCGAATCACTTCGATCGCGCCTTTCGTGGCGGGCTGGGCAAGCTTGCGCGGAATCAGGTAGTTGCGCAGGTAGCCCTTGGAGACATCGATCACCTTGCCCTGCTCGCCGAGCTCCTCGACGTCCTGGAGGAGTATCGCTTCAGGCATCGGACTACCGGTCGCGGTCGCGGTCGCGACCGCCCCGCTCGCCACGCGGGTTGTCCTCGCGGCCGCCCTCGTTGACGTACGGCAGCAGCGCCAGCTCGCGGGCGCGCTTGACCGCGCGGGCGATCTGACTCTGATGGCGCCGGCAGGAGCCGGTGATCCGCCGCGAACGGATCTTGCCCTTCTCGGAGATGAACTTCGAGAGCGTGCCAGACATCCTTGTAGTCGACCTGCTCGATCTTGTCACGGCAATGCTGGCATGGCTTGCGCCGGCCGCTTCCGGGCCCACCCTTCTTGTCTCGGCGGCGAACTGGCTTGCCGCGACCGCGCGCTTTTGCCACTGGTTGCTCCTTGTGCTTGCTAGAACGGAATGTCGTCGTCGCCTGCCCCGGCGGCGACAGGTGCGGGCTGGAAGTCCCCCTGATCGACCGGGACGTCGTTGCCCTGGGGCGCTCCGTTGCCCGCAAAGCCGCCACTCGAGGCGTCCTCGCGCGAGCCCAGGAACTGCACCGAATCGGCAATGATATCGATGTCCTGACGTTTTGCGCCCTCCTGGGTCTCCCACTCGCGCCACTCCAGGCGCCCGTCGATCGCGACGGGCGTCCCTTGGACAGATAGCGCGCCGCGTTCTCGCCCTGCGCGCCCCAGACGGTGACGTTGAAGTAGTTGGGCTTGTCGACCCATTCGCCGGACGCCCCGTCCTTGCGGCGCGTGTTGCATGCGACGCGCAGCTTGCACACGGAGGTGCCGCTCGGCAGCGAGCGCAGCTCCGGGTCGGCGGTCAGGTTCCCGGTCAGCACGACGCGGTTGATATTGGTTGCGGCCATGGTCTTGCCCTCTCTTTCAGCTGGTTCTCCCGCTCGCGGGAGCTCGTCGATTTTCCCGAGCTCCATGTTCTGAGAGCTCGACCTCCGAGTCTAGAGCCGCCTTCGGGCGCAACGCTCGATCCGGGCAGCGGCCACCCCGCTAGTTGCGAGGATTAGGGCGTTCCCGGACCCTCCGGCCCCGCGAACATCCCGAGAATCGTCGTGAGTGCGCGCTCAGCGCTTGCGCGAGGAGGTCCCGAAGACCTCGTCCCAGTAAGGGGCGCTGATCCCGAAGCCGCGGGTGTCGTCCTGGAAGTGGTGGCGCATGTGTCGCTCGCGCAGCATTCGTCCCGAGCGGGCCACGCGGGCGGAAGTGGTGGACGTAGTAGTGGATCATGTCGTAGGCGAGGTAGCCGGCGAAGAATCCAGCGCCGAGTCCGGGCGCATAGCGAGCGCCGAAGATCAAAAAGAGGATCCCGAACACGAGCGCCCCCAGCGGGATGCTGACCGCCGGTGGCATCACCAGGCGCAGCGGGTCGTTCGGATGATCGTGGTGGACGCCGTGGATGATCCAGTGCATCCGCGCGCCGAGGCCCTCCTGCGGCTCGAAGTGGAAGACGATCCGGTGCAGCCAGTACTCGAACAGCGTCCACAGCGCATAGCCGGCGAGCGCTAAGCGCGGCGGTGGCGAGCACGCTCGCGCTGGCGAGCTGCCACGCCGTCAGGATCAGCACGGCGGGGGCGAAGATCAGCACGGGACGGCGGGATGCACGCGCGAGAGGACGTCGAGCAGGCGCGAGTCGAACATCGGCGGGGAAGCCCGCAGCACGTCGGTCCTGCTCGCCGTCCCGTCGCTCATGTCTTCAACCCAAGCCATCCCAACGATTTTATTACCCGCCGACGGTTTGTGTAACCGCCGACACCCGCGCCAGCGCACCGCCGCGCGACGGCCCGCGCACCATCGCACCCTGCGGCGCCCCTTGCAACTACCGCATCCGCCGCACCCGCGCCGCACTAAGCCCCGTTGGGTGGCGAGACGCTACGCCGGCTCGCCGGCCGCGAGCTCGAGCTCGGCGAGCGGCTCCGCGGGGTGCTCGGCTGTCGGCTCCGCCGCGGGCTCTGACTCGACGCGCCGCGCGGCCCCCCCAGCAATCCCGCTCGCCACCGCGCCAGCCGCCGGCATCTCCGGCGCCTCGGGGGTGCCTGGCGCCAGCTTGATGACGCGGAAGCGAATGACCTCGTCGATGATCCGCAGCGTGCGGTTCAGCGTGCTGAGCAACTCCGGCGTGGCGTGGAACTGCAGCAGGTGGTACTCGGCGCTCGTCTTGTGATCGATCGGGTAGGTCAAGTGCGCGCTCGCCCCACTCGTCGTGGCGCAAAAACTCGCCTTGCGCCTCGATCGCCTTGCGCGCGTCAGCGACGATCTTCCCGCGCGTCAGACTCCTCGGCCTGGGGGTCGAGCAGGATCACGAGGTCGTATGTGGGCGCGGGCAGGGTCATATGTGCAGGCGCAAAGGTTAGCGGGTCTGCGCCCTTTGCGCGGATGTCCGCGAGCTGCTCGTCGATCCAGTCGCCGGGGTCGCGCGAGGTGACGATCTCCACGAGGCCCTCGGCCCGCTGGCGCCGCTCGGACTGATCCATCGTCAGCGCGGCGTAGATCGAGTTGGCGAGCTCCTGGATGTCGAAGGGGTTGACCGACAGGGCGAACTCCCGAGCTCCTCGTGCGCGCCGGTGTTCTCGGAGAGGATCGAGACGCCCTCGCGCTCGTTGACGATCGGGCCCTCCTTGGCGACTAGGTTCATGCCGTCGAACATCGCGTTGACGAGCAGCACGTCGTAGTGCTTGTAGGCGGCCATCGCCTCCTCGAGGTCGTCGCGCAGCTTCAGCTGGATCGGCATCCAGTCGGTGGTGCCGTGGCGGTGGTTGACGACCGCCACCAGCGCCTCGATCCGCTCGAGGTACTCGGCGTACTCGGGCACGTCGGTCCGCGAGGGCATCAGCTGGGCGATGAACGTGACGCGCTCGGAGAACTCGGGATGCTGATCGAGGAACAGGTCGAAGGCGGAGAACCCGCGCAGCACGTTCTTGGAGAGGTCGGCGCGGTCGACGCGCAGGATCAGGAAGTCGCGGCGGCGGCGCAGCAGCTCGTCCTCGAACTCGCCGACGCGCTCGCTCTGGGCCACCGCTCGCGTGGCGCGATGGTCGATCGGCAGGGGATAGGCCCGCACCCAGATCTCGCGCTCGCCGAAGCGCACGAGGCCGCGCTCGAAGTCGACCTCGAGATCCATCAGGTCGCGGCAGCACTGCAGGAAATTGCGCCGGTAGGAGCGGGTGTGAAAGCCGATGATGTCGTTGGCCAAGCAGGCCGGTGAAGATCTCCTCGCGGATCCGCGCGGGCAGCACCCGCCAGGCGTCGGACTGGGTCCAGGGAATGTGGATGAAGTGGTGCAGGAAGACGTCCGGACGGGCTTTGCGCACGAGATCGGGGAGCGTGTAGAGGTGGTAGTCGTGGACCATCACGACCGGCTCCTGACGACCGTCGAGCTCCTCGACGACCGCGCGCGCGAGGTCCTCGTTGACGACGTTGTAGCCGAACTCGAAGGCCTCGATCTCCTCGCGGCGGATGTCGGGTGCGTTGGACAGATCCCACAGGTAGTGCTGGATGAACCACAGCATCGGGTTGGCGAAGACGTTGTAGAAGCGGTCGTAGGCGTCCGGGTCGGAGACGACGAGCCGCACCTGGAACTCGCCGCCGGCGGGGGAGCGCACGGGGAAGGACTGCCCGTCGTGCTCGCGCGAGACCTCGGCGTCGTGCTCGTTCATCGCCGAGGCGATCCAGATTGCTTCGCGGTGCGAGGCCAGCCCCGTGAGCGCCGTGACCAGGCCGCCCGAGCCGCGCTGGATCTCGCCGCCGGCGTGGAAGGTGACCGGCCCCCGGTTGGACACCAGCACCAGCGGAGTCCGCTGTGCCGGCGTCTGGCTCACGACATCCACGCGCTCGCGAAGCACGCCGCGGAGAACCGCCGCGCGCTCATGACTCGCGCAGCTCGTTGAAGATGCGCAGATAGTCGCGCAGGTAGCGCGGCATCAGGAAGTGCGCGCGCACATGCTCCTTGCCGCGCCGGCCGAGGAACTTGCCCAAGCGCCGGGTCCTTGAGGATCTCCAGGGTGCGCTCGTGCGCATTGCTCGGCGCTGGAGACGAGGTAGCCGGTGACGCCGTCCTCGATCTGCAAGGGGATGCCGCCGACGTCCCCGCCGATGAACGGACGCGCCTTCCAGATCGCCTCGGAGACCGTCAGGCCAAAGCCCTCGCGCGTGGACTTCTGGATCAGCACATCGGAGTGGGACTGGAATGCGTTGACCTCGATCGCCCCGACATTGTTGAAGTTGTTGAGGATGTGCACATCTGGATCGCCGTCGGCGTGGGCGATCGTGGCGTTGAAGAAGTCCCAGCCCTCGGGGTCGTCTGAGGCCATCGACCCGACTAGCGCGAGTTGCATATTGGGGATCTGCTCCTTGACGATGCGATAGGCGTCGATCACTCCCAGGGGGTCCTTCCAGGGATCGAAGCGCGAGACCTGGCACATCAAGGGCCGGTCGATATCGATCCCGAACTGCTCGCAGACAAACGAGGCATCCTCGGGCAACAGGGCCATGTTCTTCGGCGTCAACGGATCGATCGCCGGCGGAACGACGTTGACCTTGCCGCGCATGCCCGTCGGGCACGTAGTCGGCCATGTGAAACAGCGACTGGGGGTACTCGGCGATATAGGGCAGTAGTTGGGCGATCGTCTGCGGGATTGGGGGTGGAGAGGTCGATGTGGCAGCGCCAGACCCAGCCGGCGGCCTTCTCCGGCACGAGCGTGTGCAGCGCCGCGGGCTGGGGGTCGTGGACGAGGCAGACGTCCCAGCCGCCGGAGAGCTCGCGCGCGTTCATCTCGTTGTAGCGCCGCCAGGTCTCCCACTGCTCCTCGTCGAGGTCCTGGGGGGCGCCCTGCAGCGCGTTGTGCATCAGCTTGGTCGCGTTGAAGAACTCCTCGCGCCCGTAGATCACCTGCCACTCGCAGTCCAGGCCGACGTCGCGCATCAGCGCCGACGAGCGTGTAGAGGATCTCCGAGACGCCCCCACCGAAGGCGGTCGCCGAGATGTGCACGACGCGCTGGCCCTGCAGTGGCTCGGCGAGCTCGCGGATTTCGGCGATCAGCTCCTTGCCGCAGATGTGGGTGTAGTCGGAGAGGGTCTTGTGGCCGACGGCTACGGGTTGGAGCACGCGGCAGGACGATACCTAAAGGCATGTACGGATATGTCGAGCCCCGGAGGCCGAGGACGGGGCTAAGGTCTCGGGGATGCTGAACGGACGCCTCTACCGCGTGAGTTTCATGCCGTTTCTGGTTGCCTCGCGGTCGCGGCGTTCTCCTGACAGCGCGTCCGCTGCCGCTCACCTCGACGCTCGCTCCCGACGCGTTCGAGGGTGACAGTGCGTTCGCGGAACTGAAGAGCCTGGTGGCGCGAATTTCCCCATCGACGCCCCGGCAGCTCGCGGCGATGACGCGCTCGCGGCGCGGATGGCAAACACGCTGGAAGGGCTCGGCGGCGCCGGGCACGGGGGCTTTCAGGTACGGACTCGGCGGTTTGCGGCGCAGACGATCGACGGTGAGCGGACGCTCGAGACGGTGATCGCTCAGCGCGCCGGGAGCGAGCGGTGGCACGCCGATCGTGATCATGGCCCATCGCGACGCCAGCGCGCGGGGGTCGGCGGCAGAACTGTCCGGGACGGCCGCGCTGCTGGAGCTGGCGCGGGTCTTCGCCGCGCGCGAGACGCAGCGCACGATCATCCTCGTCTCGACTAGCGGTGGCAGCGGCGGCGCCGCGGGCGCGATCGACTTTGCCACGAATGGCCGAGCGATACAAGGCCGCCCACCCGATCGACGCGGCGATCGTGCTCGGCGATCTCGCCGGCGCGAGTGAGCACAAGCCGTTCGTCGTGCCCTACTCGGATGGCTTCGGCAGTGCGCCCGAGCTGCTGGCGCGCACGGTGGCGGGCGCGATCACGCAGAACTCGGGGGCGACCCTGGCGCCCCGAGCACGATCGGGCAGCTCGCTCATCTGGCGTTTCCGTTTGCGGTGGGCGAGCAGGGGGCGCTGAACGGGAGTGGGCTGCCGAGCGTGCTGGTCCAGGTCAGCGGCGAACGCGGGCCGGGCGGAGAGGGATCTTATCGGCGCGTCAGGCGCACGCTTGGAAGGATTTGGGCGCGCGGTGCTGAGCGCCGTGGACGCGCTTGACGTGGCGCCGGATATCGAAGCGAGGTAGCAGACGGGTCTGGTGATTGGACGGAAGACGATTCCCGGAGTGGGCGCTGCGGCTGCTGCTGGCCGCGCTGCTGATCGCCGCCGCTGCTGCTTGCGCGCCGACGGGTATGCGCGCCTGCGCCGCCGACGGGGACAGATGGGGATCGCAGCATCGCGCGGGGATTGTAGTGGAGGGTGCCTGTGCGTTGCCGTTCTTCGCGGCGGCCCTGTTTGCCCGAGCGCTGGGCTGGCTCGGACGTGCTGCAGCGCCGCCGCCGGGGATGCCCGTGCCGGCCGGCGCGCTGCCGCTGGACGGGGGAGCCGTCAGGGCGCTGCTCGCGGTGGTGCTGGTGCTGGCGCTCGGTTGGTTGGCATGGCCGGTGTTGGTGGTGCGACTGGGTGTTGAGGTGCGTCCGGACGCCGCGGCGGGCGGGCTGGCGATGCTGGCGGTGGTGCTCGGCGTAGGGGTGGTGGTTTGGGTGCGCAATCCATATGCCGCGCTGCTGGTGTTGCCGGCGTTGCACCTGTGGCTGTTGATTCTCTCGCCGGCGTTACGTCCGCGGCGCGGCGCGGCGCTCGTGTTGGTGGGGCTGGCGCTGGTGCCGCTCGCGTTGCTGATCGCTTTCTACGCGCGTGAGCTGGCGTGGGTCCGGCCGCGATCGCGTGGGACGCGGTACTGTTGCTCGCGGGCGGACACATCGGGGTCCTGGCGGCGGCGCTGTGGAGCCTGGCCTTTGGCTGCGCGGTTGCGGCCACGTTGCTCGCGACTGACGCCGCCGCTAGCACGCGATCGCCCGAGGATGGCCGACGGCGCGCTGGATGCGCACTCGTGGCCCGCTGTCCTACGCTGGTCCTGGATCGCTCGGTGGAACCGAGCCGGCCCTGCGACGATAGATGGGCAAGAACGATGACTGACATGCTCTCACCCCAGGATCGCGCCGACGGGCCCCGTTCTCCAGGCGCCCGCGCCGAGCCGCGAGACCGGCCGCACGCCGCGGCTGGCGCGTGCTGTCGGTGGTGCTGATCCTCACGGGCGCGCTGGCGCTGCTCGACGCGGGTGTGACATTGACTGGCAGGAGCCGTTCTCGGCGCTGTACGCGAAATTGCGCCAGGACCATCTGAGCGGGACATTGCGCGCGGCCGAACGGGCCGACTCCCACGCCGGTCGAGCGACGGCGCTGGCGAGCCTGCCCGACGAGCGCCGGCGGATCGCCTTCCTCGGCGAGCGAGCTGCAGCGCCATGCGGGCGATGGCAGCGCCGTGGGGCGGATCGTGATCCCGCGGATCGGCGCTAGCTATGTGGTGGTGAAGGGCACCGACACCTCCGATCTGGAGAGCGGCCCGGGGATCTACTCGGAAACGAACTTCCCCGGGGTGGCGGGCACGACCGCGATCGCCGGCCACCGGACCACCTATCTGGCGCCGTTTCGCCACATGGACGCGCTGCGGAAGGGGAGCAGGATCATGCTGAAGATGCCCTACGCCCATTTCACCTATACGGTGATCGGCGAGCGGGTGGTCGCGCCGACGGATGTGCGGGCCGCCGTCGCAAATGTCGGTTACAGCCGGCTGGTGCTGTCGGCCTGCACGCCGTTGTTCAGTGCAGAAAAACGGCTGCTCGTTTACGCGCGCCTGACCAGCACAGTGCCCGAGGGCGCGGCGCGGAGGCTGCCCGGCGACCCGCAGGTCCAGCCGATCGAGGCGTCGCGGACCGCGCCACGCCGACGCTAACGAGGCGCCGCGCAAACACGAGGGCGCACAGCTGCGGCCCAGATCCACCAGCCGCTCTCTCGTCGAGCACCCGTGCCGGCCAGCCGCCGCTCACCAGCGGTGCTCGAATCCCTCCAGCCGGTGCTCATGCCCTCCCGTCCAGGAACGAGACGCCCGGCGGCCTGTCGCGGACCCGCCCGATCCACGTGAGCGGCGCGCCGCTTGCTTGTGCAGGGCGTCCTCCACACCGCGCGTTCGGAGGGGGCTGCGTGAAACACAGCTCGTAGTCTTCTCCCGCGCTCGCCGCCTGCGCGCGGTCGGGCACGCCTCCTCGCGGCCAGCGATGCCCTGCCTCCAGCCTGGCGCATCCTCCTCGAGCGGCAGCCGCCCCAGCTCGATCTCCAGCAGACACCGCTGCCTCGCCGATGTGTCGCGCGTCGGTGGCGAGCCCGTCGGATAGGTCGATCATCGCGTAGCGCCGGCCCGCGCTAGCGCGCTGCCCTCGGACAAGGCGCGGAACCGGGCGCGCGGCTCTGCCCCCGAGCCTGCCCGTCACCCCGACGAGGTCGCCGACGGGGCACCGTCGCGGCCGACGAGTTCGCTCTCCAGATCCGCCCAGCCGACGACCGTCACGCAGACAGTAAGGACCGGTGCCTGCCACCACGTCGCCACCCGCGAGCACGTCCTCGTCGCGGTGCGGCGAGCTCGCAGGCGCCGCGCATCAGCTCGAGCGCCCGCTCCTCGCCGACGCGGGGTGAGACGCCGAGCGCGATGTACGCCTCGCCCGGGCGGGCGCCCATCGCGGCGAGGTCTGACAGCGCACCCGCCAAGGCGCGCCAGCCGACATCGAACGGGCTGAGGATTCATCGTCGAGGCGGAAGTGCACACCCTCGACCATCGCGTCGACGGAGGTCACGCACAGCTCGCCACCCGCCCGCACGCACCGCGGCGTCGTCGCCGACTCCCCGCACGACCCGCGGGCCGCCCGCGGGCAGCGCCGCGGCGATCGAATCGATCAGCGAGAGCTCCATCTGCGTGGCGGACCGATCCGTCCTCGGCCCTCGCCGGCGTCCCGCTCAGCGATGCCGGTAGACGATCCGGGCGCGGTCGAGATCGTATGGAGAGAGCTCGCAGCGAACGCGATCGCCCGGGAGGATGCGGATCCGGAAGCGGCGCATCTTGCCGGCGACGTGCCCCAGCACGACGTGATCGTTGTCGAGCTTTACGCGGAACATCGCGTTCGGCAGCGCCTCGATCACCTCGCCCTCGAATTCGACCTTGTCTTCCTTTGCCACAGATCTAACCTACCAGCGTGCGCGCCGCGGGGCGCGATTCGCGCTGAGAACTGCTCTCAGCCGGGGGCGGCTCCGCCGGTTCGTTGACCCGCGCCGCCGCCGTTACCGGGCGTTCGTTCGCGCGGGCCGCCCGTATGCGGAGTCGGCGCTTCGGTTCTTGCATGGGTATCCCCGCCCGCTGGCCCGCCGCCCCGGTGCCCGTTTCGCCTCTGCCAGCCGCCACCCGGAGGGCCGCCGGTTTCGCCAGGCGCGCCCCCTGAGTTGCCAGGACCCCCAGGGCCGCCCGAGCTGCGTTGGGCTTGCTCTTTTCGCCGTGCTTGTGTTCGTGCTTTTTCGGGCTTTCTTCGCTCGTTTTCGCTCGTTTGGGATGACATCCCGGTGCTTGCGAATTTGCCGAAGAACGGCTGGTAGGAGAGCGGTTCGGTGGCGGGCGGGAATTCGATGCATTTCTGGCCTTCGGTGACCGCCGCCATGTACGCGTGCCAGATTTCGGCGGGCAGGTAGCCGCCCTGCTGGGGCTCGCCGTGGACGTCGGTCATCGACACGCGTTTGGTCGGATAGCCCATCCACACGACGGTCGAGTAGTGCGGCGTGTAGCCGTCGAGCCAGGCGTCGACCAGTTCGCTCGTGGTCCCCGTCTTGGCGGCCGTCGGGCAGTTGATCGCCGAGCGCCCGCGGTGCCGAGAGGACGTTTTCGTGGAGGATGCTTCGTCTCCTCGGAGGTGATCCCGTTGGAGAGCACCTTCACGCGGTGGGGCGTGCCCCAGCTCGAGTCGACGTGACCGCCGGGGAACACGACCTTGGTGATCGCGATCGGCGTGTTGCGCTAGCCGCCGTCGGCGAGCGTCGCATAGACGTTGGCCATTTCCAGCGGCGTGACGCCCAGTTTCAATCCGCCGAGCGCCTCGGCTGGATAGGAGCTCAGGTGGGTGGTGACGCCGAGCTTGTAGGCCATTTGCGTGACCGTTTCCTCGCCGAGGTCGGCGGCGAGCTGGGCGTAGACGGTGTTGTCGGAGGCGAGCGTGGCGTTGACGAGGTTGAGCGACTTGTTCAACGAGGTGCCCTCGAAGGTCTTTACTTCGTAGGTCGGATAGCCGGGCAGCCAGCCGGGCGCCAGGGTATGGGACTCGTAGTAGGTGCTGTTCGGGTCGATCCCGCGCGAGAGCGCGTCGGCGAGGTCGATCGCCTTGAAGGTGGAGCCGGGCTGGCGATGTCCGTCGGCCGCGAGGTTGTATTGGGACTTCTCGTATGACTCGGACTCGGCCATCGCCTCGATGTCGCCGTTGGCGGGGTTGATCGTGACGATCGCCGACAGCTGGATCTTCGGGCTCGTTGAGCACTTCCGCGATCGCCTTGCGCGCCTTGCGCTGCATGTCCAGGTCGATCGTCGTATAGACCTTCAGGCCGCCCTGCTCGACAGTTTTCTTGCCGTAGCGATGGATCAGCTGTTTGCGGACGTATTCGAAGAAGAACGGTTCGCTGCGCTGGGAGTAGTAGTTCCCGTGCCTGACCTCCAGCGGCGCGTGCTTGGCGGCATTCGCCTGGGCGGCTGAGATGTAGTGCAGTTCGGCCATCTTCGTGAGCACCTCGTTGCGCCGATGCTCGGGCCGCGGAGGAGTCGAGGAACGGGTTGTACTGCGAGGGCGCCTGGGGTAGGCCGGCGAGCAGCGCGGATTGCTCGAGGTTCAGCTGGGAGGCCGGTTTGTCGAAGAAGATCCGCGCGGCGGCCTGCACGCCGACCGCGGTCTGCCCGCCGAGCGTGCCGTAGGGGACGCTGTTGAGGTAGCTGGTGAGGATCGAGTGCTTGGAGTGGTGTTCGTTGTAGTCGAGCGCGAGCTTGGCCTCGATGATCTTCTGCTTGAGCGTGTGCTGGTCGCCGCCGAGGTAGAGGTTGCGGACGAGCTGCATCGTCAGCGTCGAGCCGCCCTGCAGGGCTTCGCCGTGGGTGGCGTCCTTGACGGCCGAGCGGAAGATTCCGGTGAGGTCGACGCCGTCGTTCTTGTAGAAGCGCTGGTCCTCGATCGCGACGGTGGCGTTCTTCAGGTCGTGGGTATCTCATTCCAGGAGACGGGCGTGCGCAGCTGATCGGATTGGATGAAGCCGAGGCGCGTGCCGTTCGGCGGCGAACACCTGCGAGGAGCCACCGCCGACGAGCGGACGCAGCGAGGCGAGCGCGGGCGCCGACTGGGCGACGTGCAGGACGTAGCCAACGCGGCGATCGCGCCGACGATCAGCGCAGTGACGAACACGCCGCCGGCGATCAGCAGGATCCGAGTGGGTCCGGCGCGGTGATGTCGCTGCCGGCGCTGTCGAGCTTGTCGGGACATCTCCTCTGCCGAGATTACCGCTCGGATTGTGATTTCCTGCCACTTGCACTGCGCGCTCTGCCGCAGCGCATTGCAGCTCACTCCAGGACATGAACGCCGCACCGAGAGCCGAGATCGCCAGCGCCTGACTGCCGCGAGCTACGTCAGAGCCGTCTCGCCGGTTCGACGCGCTGCGCGGCGGGTCTGGATCCCGGCCAAGACCGTCGCGGCTGCGTGCGCGATGCTGGCGGGCGCTGTGGAGCTCGCGCCTGCTGGTGTGGGTCGCCGGGATGGGCGACCGTGCTGGCGCTCGGCGTCGGGCCGGTGCGCAACGCGTTCAATCCTCCTGGCGTGACGCGAGGATTTGGCTGGCTGGGCGACCTGCTGGCGGCTCCGGCCGCGCGCTGGGACGGGGCCTGGTATCTGGTGATCGCCCACTACGGCTACCGCCCCGATCTGGGCGCGTTCACTTCTTCGCGTACCGCTTTCTTCCCGCTGTACCCCCTGGGGCTGAGCGCGATCTGCGCACACTCGGCGTGCCGCCGGTGCTGGCCGGCGTGCTGCTGTCGACCGTCGCGCTGGCCCTCGCGCTGTACGGCATCCATCGCCTGACCACGCTCGAGCTCGGGCGCGCCCAGGGCGACCACGGATCGGCGCGCGCGAGTCGCGGGCGAGGTGCGAGGCTGGCGGTGATCGTCACGGCGTTCGCCCCGATGGCGTTCTACTTCTCGGCGGACTACTCCGAGTCGCTGTACCTGGCGCTGTCGGTCGGGGTCTTCCTGTGCGCGCGGCAGGGGCGCTGGGCGTGGGTCGGCGTGTTCGGCGCGCTGGCCGCCGCGACGCGCAGCACGGGGCTGGTGCTGATGCTGCCCGCGGCGATGCTCTACCTGTACGGCCCGCGCGAGGATCGCGCGCCGGACTTCCCCGCGCTCGCGCGCTGGCGCGTGCGGCGGCGCCCGATACCGACTGCGGCGCGATGTCCTGTGGCTGGGTCTCGTCCCGCCGGTCTGGGTTCTGTACATGCTCTACCTGGCGCTCGACGGGGGCGGTGCGCTGCTGCCGTTTCACGCGCAGGACGTCTGGGGCAGGCACTTCGCGGGGCCCTACCTGGGCGTGTGGGATGGGGTGAAGGCGGCCTTCGAGGGGGCGCGTCAGCTGCTGTCACTGCAGCGTCATCACCGTGTACTTCCCGCTCGCCGGCGGAGCCCGTTCGATCGATGCCGGGCACAACCTGATGCTGCTGGCCTTCCTGATTGCCGCGATTCCGGCGACCGTGGGCGTACTGCGCATGCTGCCGCTCGCCTACGGCGTGTACGTGATCGCCGCGCTGGCGATGCCGCTGTCCTACCCGGTGGCCTCCCAGCCGCTGATGTCGCTGCCGCGCTTTCTCGTGGTGCTGTTCCCGCTGAGCATCTGGCTGGCCGCCTGGCTGGCCGCGCACCCACGTGCGCACGACCGGCGCTGGTGGTATCGGCGGCGCTGATGATGTCGTTCGTCGGCGAGTTCGCGACCTGGCATTGGGTGGCGTGAGCCGTGGCCCGGCCGCGTAAGCTGAGCGAGTCAGATGTCGAGCCTGCAGTCACCGCCTCCCGGCGAGCCCACACCGCCGCGGGCCGATTCGTTCGCGCAGGCGCTGCGCCGCCGAGCGGCGATCCGCAGCGAGGAAACGGCCGACTGGCCGCCGTGGATGGCGCCGGCGGCGCTGTTCGGCGCGCTGGTGCTGGCGGCGGTGGGCGGCCTGATCGTCGATTTTCCCGCCGCTCGCGTTCGGCGTGAAATCACCTCCTCGCACATCCCGGGCGGGCCTGCAGATCGCCGACACGGTCGTGCAGGACGTCGCGTTCGTGCTGATGGCGGTGTATTGCGCGCGCGTCGGCGGACGCGGCGTGCGCTCGTGGCAATTCGGGCTGCGCCCCCCACGGATATGCGCTGGGCGAGGGCGAGCGGGCTGATCGTGCTGCTGCTGTTGCGTTATCGTGTTCAGCGCGATCTGGCCGGCGGTGGTCCATCCCGGAAAAAGACAAGGTGCTCGAACACGCTCGGCTCTAACGGAGGCACCTTGCTGCTGCTGTTCAGCGCGGTGTTGACGTGCGTCGTGGCGCCAATCGGCGAGGAGTTTCTGTTTCGCGGGCTCATCTTTACGGCGCTGCGCAACTGGAAGGGCACGCTGCCGGCGGCGATCATCACCGGCGTGCTGTTCGGCGGCGTGCACTTCGGATCAGCGCCCCTGCTCGACCTCGTCCCGCTGGCGGCGCTCGGCTTCGGCCTGTGTCTGCTGTATCGCTACACCGGTTCTCTGTATCCGTCATCGTCGCGCACTCGCTGAACAACTCGATTGCGTTCGGCAGCCTGGAGAGTGGGCCTCTGGCAGGGCCCGTGTTGATGGCGCCTCGCTGGTGGTGATCGCGGCGATCGTGCTGGCGGGCAAGCGCGTGGGTCTGATCTCCACGGCGCCTGCGCCCTCCTCGCCGATCCCGGTGGCTATCAGCGCCTGAGCACATCGGACCCGATGCTCGTCCCGTCCGGCATCGCTTCGCCCCCGCCGCCCGCGGAGCCCCGGTGGCGGTGCGCTTCGAGCTGGCCTTGCGGCAGGTGCACGGCAGCCCGCCGTTTGAGCTGCTCGGCGGGCGGATCGTCGTGCGCGGAATGGTGACCCCGTATGTCGCGGGGCAGAGGTGAAGGTGAGCTTCTACCGCGAAGGGCGCAAGGTGGGGGTGAAGACGGTGAGCGTGCTCGCGGGCAGCAACGCCGCGGGCAAATTCAGAGTCGGCTTCTCAAGCGGCGACGCGGGGCTCGTGCAAGCGCGCGCGGCGCACTACGCCACGCCGCAGCAGGGCGCGTTCAGCGCGCGCGTCGCCGGGCGTGCGCTTCGTCAACACGAACCTCGGCCGGGCGCGCAGGGTCAGTCGGTGCGCCTGCTGCAGTCCGAGCTCGACGTGCTCCACTACGCGGTGCCGTTGAGCGGCGTGTTCGACGAAGGGACGGGACGCGCGCTGATCGCCTTCCGCAAGGTGACCGGGCTGGAGCGGATTCCCTATGCGGGCCGGCAGGTCTTCGAGCGACTGGCGCACGGCGGCGGGCGCGTTCCCTGTGCGCTACCGCGCGACGGCCGCCACGTGGAGGCGAACCTGACGAAACAGGTGCTCGCGGAGATCGAACCGGGCGGACAGCGTGCGGACGATCTACACGACGAGCTCTGGCAAGCCCTCGACGCCGACGGTGATCGGCCGCTTCACGGTGTATTCGAAGACGCCCGGGGACGAACTCCGAGGGCATGGTCGACTCCAACTACTTTATCCGCGGCTATGCGATCCACGGCTACGCCGAAGTGCCCACCTACGCCGCCAGCCACGGCTGCTTGCGCGTGCCGATTCCCGACGCGGCGGCGATCTATCGATGGGTCCAGACGGGCACGCCGGTCGATGTCTACAACCAGGACGGCGGCGGCAGCGCACCGTCGCGCCAACGCCGGTCCGTAGGATCGACCGACCCGCCGCGGGATCGCCCTTCGCTCTGCCGCGGCGCCGCCCCTTCGCTCTGGCGCGGCGTCGCCCTTCGCTCGGCGCGGATCGCCCTTCGCTCGGCGCGAGGTCGACTCGTCGGAGCGGATCGCCGCTTACGCCCTGACGCGGATCGCGCGCGCCAGAAAACTCAGACGAGGCCGTAGAGCAGGAGCGCAAGCAGCAGCTTGACGCCGCGGATCACCCACTGGCTGTCGGACCCCGAGACGATGCTCGAGAAGGGCGAGGTGAATACGTCGGCGGCTTCGTCGATCTTCTTGTGCAGGGTGCTTTCGTGTTTGGGGGGGCTTTCGGTGCCCTTCGGCGGATGGCCGGAGCCTGATGTCCGCCAGCACTTCCTGCTGATGGGTGGAGGCCGAGCTCGTCTGTTCGACCACGAAGATCAGGAACGAGGCGGCGACGATCAGGCAGATGACCACGAGGCGAGCCGCAGCAGGCTGGCGAGCGAGGAGGATGCGCCGGAGCTCGCCATCGGGCTAGATTAGATCCACCCGTGGACACCCTGGCCGAAACGACAGTGATCTCGAGGCGGCCCGCGAGCGACTTGTCGATGGAGCTGCGCGATCACGCGCTGGTGATCGGTGACGGTGACGCTGACGAGCGGGCGCAAGGCCGAGTACTACGTCGACGCCAAGCGCGCGATCCTGCGCCCGCGGCGTTTGTGGCGCTCGGCACTGCTGGTGGCCGAGCACGCACGTGGCCATGGGGAGGGAACGCGGTGGGCGGCGATGCCGATGGGCGCGACCCGGTGGCCTGCGCGGCGCTGGCGGGCGGGACGCGGCGCGAAGGCGTTCTTCGTGCGCAAGGACGCGAAGGCGCACGGCTTGCAGCGCCGGATCGAGGGCCCGCCGCTCGGGCCGGAGGAGCGCTGCGTGGTCGTCGAGGACGTCGTCACGACCGGCGGCTCGACGATCGCGGCGATGCGGCGCTGCGGAGGCGAGGGCTGGAGATCTGCGGGGTGGTCAGCGTGCTCGACCGTCTCGCCGGCGGCGGCGCGGCGATCGAGGCGCGACGGCGGGCGCGCCCGTACGCGGCGCTGAGCACGATCGACGAGATCTACCCCGACCGCCCCGACCGCCCCGACCGCCCGGCCGCCCGGACCGTCCCGACTCCGCTCCGACGGCCGATCCCGACCGTCCCGATCCCCGACCGCTCCGTCCCGACCGTCCCGACGCGCGCGACTACCCCCGACCGTCCCGACTCCCCCGACCGCCCCGACTCCCGACCGCCGCTGAGGCGACACAACGGCGAGGCAAGCACGTGACTCGTCACAACAACGCTCAGGATCACTGCCGTTCGCCCCGCGCGGGCGGAGGATGTGCCGAGGCTGCTGGGGCTGTTCGGCGAGCTGGCCGAGTACGAGCACCTGGAGCACGAGCTGAGGGCCACCGAGGAGCAGCTGCGCGAGGCGCTGTTCGGGCCGCGTCCGGCCGCCGAGGCGCTGATCGCCGAACGCCGTCGAGCTCCGCCGGCCCGAGGCGCTCGGCTACGCGCTGTTCTTCCCGACCTTCTCGAGCTTCCTCGCCAGCACAGGGGTGTGGCTGGAGGATCTGTTCGTGCGCCCGGCCAACCGCGGCGAGGGCGTGGGCAAAGCACTGCTCGGGGCGGTCGCGGCGCGCGTGCGCGAGCGTGGCGGCGAGCGCTTGGAGTGGGCGGCGCTCGACTGGAACGAGCTCGGCGCTCGGCTTCTACCGGAGGGTCGGCGCGAAGACGATGAACGAATGGATCACCCACCGCCTGGACGGCGAGGCGCTCGCGCGCGTCGCGGCCCAGGGCGCCGCGACGGGGCAAGCCGAGGCGGCCCAGCCGAGGAGCGCCGGTAGCCTTCCCTGCGGGCCTCGGAATCCCGAGAGTCCGCGCCCTCGTAGTCCAATGGATAAGACGACCGCCTCCTAAGCGGTAGATCCAGGTTCGACTCCTGGCGGGGGCATCTACAAAAGTCCTGCAAATCAGCCATGTTTTAGCCGCTCACCCTCGGGACGCTGAAATGCTTAGCGCCTCTTAGTGCCCAAACGGCCCTTTTGGAGCCTCGTTTTGCCCGCATTTTGCGACCTTCTGGTCAGAAGTGTGCGGTACATCGAGGTCGCAGAAAATTGCCCTCGAATCCCCATAGATAGGGCACTTTTTGCGTGGAGCGTAGCGACCAAGACCCTCGTCCTACTGCCCATGAAGCGGTACATCCAGGTCGGGCTTTAAGTCACCCCTGGGAGGGCCGGACGACGTGTTCGCGTCCCCTTCTCCGGGCTACTGTGTCTCTGCTTGCTCTGCCTGTTTGATCCCGACGAGCGCTCGCAGGGACTCTCGAGCACCGGAGTCGCGGCGCATCGAGTGGCGATACAAGCGGAGCGTGAAGCCCGGATCGCTGTGGCCCAGCTGATCCATGACGCTTCCCGGGTCGACGCCGACTGCGATGAGGATCGAGGCGAAGGTGTGCCGCAGCTTGTGCGGAGTGAGCCCATCTGGGAGCGGCGAGTTCCCTGCCCGAACGAGCTGCTTGTTGGCCTTCGCTACGGCTGGTCGGAGAACGCGGTGTCGAATGCTCTCTTGGCTCATTTGGGTGTCCTTTGCGCTCGGGAACACGTACGCGTCCGGAGTCGCGTTCGGCGCGCGGGCCTTGTGAGCGCTCAGCACGTCGCGTAGCGTTGGAAGAAGATCGATCTGTCGCACGCCGGCGGCGGTCTTGGCCTCCCGGACTTGGATGTGGCCGGCCGTGAGGTCTATGTCGCGCCAGTTCAATGCCGTGAGCTCGCCGATTCGTGGCCCGGCGAATATGAGCGTCGCGAGGAGCGCACGTCGGTACACGAGCCCGCCCCTTTGCTCGTGGCCCATCTTGAGCTCAGACGGGTGGTCCAGCTCGCCTGCTGCATCCAGAAGAGCCTCGATGTGCTCAGCACTGTCCAGCCAGACGGGCCGTATTCGATGCGTCTTTACCCGGCGGCGACGGCCTTTGGCGCGGTTGCTCTGAATCAGCCCGTATTCGACCGCGACGCCGAGGATCTGACTGAGGCGTCCGATCGTCTTGTTGATCGATGTAGGTGAGAGGGGGCGGACTCGTCGAGTGCGCTTCTGGCCGTTCTTGTCGACGTACTCCGTAACGAGAACCTTCCCTTCGGCGATCGCTGCTTGCAGGGTCCGAGCTTCTGATGCCTTTGTTTGCTTGTAGCGATCGACCTCCGCGATTGTGATATCGCTGAGGCGATGATCACCAAAGAAAGGCAGTAGATGGTGAACCAGCTGCCATTCATAGTCACTTACCGTCTTTGGCTCCCATTCGGGCTGACTCATCCGCAGCCAGTTGGTAGCGAAGTCACGAAAACTCGGGTCGCTATCTGGCAGCCGCTTGGGCTCCGGCTTTACTGGTGACCAGATACCGCGGCGCACATCAGCAAGGGTGTTCTGAAGTTCAATACGCGCTGTAGTGTGCGACCAGCCCTTCGCCGCCGTGCCCAGCGTCACATACCGTCGCTCACCGTATGCACGGAACCGTAGGACCCAAGCACCGCTCTGCCTCCTGATGACTTGGCCCGTCGCAGCACGCGGCATCGCCGGAACTCCCCCCGTAATAGAACCGCATCCTCGCTCGCATGAAGGTAACCGTGATCCGATTGAGGTGACGAGCACCGCGAGAGCAATCGGTGGCTACGCATGCCGAGGATCGTGACCCGGGACGCTCTGGCAAGCGTCGTCAAGTGCTTCGGGGGGTGCAGAGCCGCAATGATCGATTATCGCGACCTAGACTGGGCGGCAGATTAGGCGCTCGAGCCAGTCGAGCACACTTTCGGCGCCATTCGCAAGGTCGCCCAGGTCCTCGCCGGTGACGAGGACGAGCGTGTACGGGTCCCGGCTTGATCGCTTTACCGCATTGGTCGCCTCGCTCGTAAAGCCGTTCGGTGCGACGAGAATCCCGACGCGCGTGACCGGCTGATGGTTCTGCAGCTTCACCTCGAAGTTGCGCACCTCTGGTGCGCCGACACGCGCCGTCCAGTTCTTACACTCGACAAAGATCAGCGGTGAGCCCAATCCCTGCCAGAACGGCCGCGCGACGTTGTTCTTGATGACGAGGTCGATCTCCTCGTCATCGGTGCTGTAGTTGCGCGCGACGACCTGCAGCGCTGGCGACAGCGAGAAGGTTGCCGCCATCAACCGCTCAAGCGCCTCGCCCTTGCGCTGCGCATCTGCCGCAGCAGCGAGTTCGGACAGGCCACTGCGCGCCTGGCTGCGCGCATACCGATCCTGGACGTCCTCAGCACGCTCGGAAAGAGCGCGAAAGACGCGCTGATAGACCTCGACCTTATGCAGCAATTGGTGGGCAAGGTCGCTGTGCAGGGCGCGCACCTCCGCCTCGGTGTCGACGACCTGGCGGACGTCGAGTACTACTTGGGCGTCATCGTCCATGGCGCCAAGCACCAGGCGCGTGTACAGCAGAGAGATGACCTCTGGATACAGGTAGACGTAGCCGTCGTCGAAAAGCACCAGCGGGCGCATCACATCGGCCGGCACGCGGTCTGCGCGGCTGACGGCGAGCATCTGCAGGGAGTCGAAGTCCGTGAGGGCCTCTCGGCGGAATCGGAGGTAGTCGCGTGCGGACACGGTCTGACCGGTTTGGCCCAGCGTGACGTCGGCCAGGAACGGCTCGATGCGCAAATCCGTCTCGATTGCGCGTCGGAGGAATGCCGTGAAGGCGCGCAGGTCGTCAAGTGGCCCGCCGCGAGAGCGAGCCATGTGAGCCTCAACGGCCGCGTCGGTAGCCTCGTCTGTCAACGGCTCCGACGAGTTCTGCGCGATGTCATCGCCGACCGCTTCGCGCACCCGCGCGTCGAGTTCGTCGCGGAACGACGCGTAGATGTCGGCGAAAAACTCGACTGTGTAGCTGTACTCATCGAGCACCGCCTTCGCCGCAGCAACGGTCGTGCGAAAGCCCGCCTCGACAAGGGCCAGTTCATCCGGGTCTACCTCGACCGGCTCTTCCCCCGGCATCGGGGGCAATGGCGCCTCACGCTCGATGAAGATGTCCTTCTCCTTGAAGAGGAACGTCACGAATGTGGGCACCTGATAGCGCCACGTAAAGACGAGATCGCCGATCGTCAGGTAACTGTTGTCGCTCATCGGCGCGCAGCGTAATCCGCTCGCCTAGCGACGAGCTGCAGGCTCCACGCCCCTGCTGGGCGGCTGACACGCGCGACACTGACGCCGCGCCCTTTGCAACCGAGCGGTTTCACGATCATCTTGACACCGTACGGGATCATACTATACTTGCCACCGAACGGTAGCAAAGGAACCCCATGAAAGTCCGCTCTATTAGAGACCTGTCCGCGGTCGCCCGCGGCCGCCGCAGAGATCTTGGCCTTAGCCAGGCGGAACTTGCCGCCCGCGCTGGCGTGTCCCGCAAGTGGATCTACCAGTTCGAGGCGGGCAAACCAACTGCCGAGCTTCGGCTCATTCTCCGCGTCCTGGACGCCCTCGGACTGGTTCTGGACGTGACGTACGACGAGAAGACCGCGGCCGGCCAGAGCACTCGCGACCTCGACACGCTCATTGAAGAGCACCGAGCCCGATGACTGAGACGCTTGCGGTCCTCCTGGACGACGCAGTCGCAGGCGTCATCACCAGACTCGACCAGGGTCGGCTTCGTTTCGACTACGACGATGAGTACCGGCAGAGACCGGCGGCTACGCCTCTCTCGGTCTCGATGCCTCCGAGTATTCGTACGCATCCCGACAGCGACATCAGCCCGTGGCTCTGGGGCCTCCTCCCAGACAACGATCGCGTCCTCGCACGCTGGGCGCGCGACTTTCAGGTCCCGGCCAAACCGTTCTCGCTCCTATCGACACCGATCGGCCACGATTGCGCGGGAGCCGTGCGCTTCGCGCCCCTCGACGAAGCCCTCCAAGTCCTGGCCAAGCCAGGCACGGTCACGTGGCTGACCGAGGAGGAGGTCGCTCAGCGTCTCCGTGAGCTGCGCCAGGACACCACCGCCTGGCTGGGCCGCGAGTTCACCGGGCAATTCAGCCTGGCCGGAGCCCAAGCCAAGACGGCACTCCTTTTACAGGACGGACGCTGGGGCGTCCCCTCCGGCTCGGCCGCAACCAGCCACATCCTCAAGCCGGCCGTCCAAGGCTTTGACGATCATGACCTCAACGAGCACCTCTGCCTCGACGCTGCACGTCGCGCCGGGCTCATCGTCGCGCGCACGCGCGTGGCGACGTTCGGCGACCAGAGCGCCATCGTCGTGGATCGCTACGACCGACGCATAGTTGACGGCGAATTCGTGCGCGTCCACCAAGAGGACACGTGCCAAGCGCTCGGAAAGCCTCCCGACCAGAAGTACCAGAACGAAGGCGGACCCTCCGCACGGGACCTCGCCACGCTGTTCCGCGCGATCATGCCGCCACGCGCAGCCGACGACGCCGCCTGGCGCTTCCTCGATGCCCTGATTTGGAACTGGCTCGTCGCGGGAACCGATGCGCACGCGAAGAACTACTCGCTGCTGCTGAGCGGCGGCGATGTCCGTCTCGCTCCCTTGTACGACATCGCCTCGGCGTTGCCTTACGACAAACACGAGCGTGAGCTGAAATTCGCCATGAAGATCGGAGGCGACTACAGGGTCTATCCACACCGCAACACGTGGGACAAAGCCGCGACCGATCTAGGGCTCAATACCGACGCCGTTCTCGAGCGCGTCGTCCGTCTCGCAACGATCGCGCCGGACGCATTCTCCGACGCCGCAAACGACGAGGATGTCGTTGCGCTCGATCGGCCGTTGCCTCGACGGCTCATCGACTTGGTCGCGGACCGCGCCCAACGCTGTCTCGCCATACTCCCCGCGGCACCCAAGGCACGCGCAATGCAAACGATCCGCTACGAAGAACGCCTAACCGAACTCAGCGACGCCGTACCACCGCAGGCTCTTTCTGCGGAGGCCGCGCCCGTCCTTATGCGCGACGCCGCCCAAGCGTTGCGCGATGCGACCGGTGCTGAGCCGCGAGATCTCAGCGCCGTTCGCGAGCGCATCTTTGCGCTCGGCGTTGCGGCGTTGCGCGCGATTCACGCACTAGGCGAAGCCGAGGCTCCGACTGGCTATGTAAACCCAACCAGAGACAGGCTCCCCGGCCTGATTCAAGACTTCGCGCCCAACATCGCCAACCTCCCGATCGCTCAAGACGATCCCGTCGGGCGAGTAGCAGACGAGATGCTCCGCGCTGCGAACCGCTTTGTCGATGCGGATCCGAGCAGCGTGTATGGCTCGGCCGAGGAGCGCCTCCGAGCACTGTTCGCCGTGGCCGGCATCGCCGCCCGAGCACTCGCGCTCTGACGCACCGCCGACGACTCTGACCGCGCCACCGCGCCCGCCAGAATGGGTGCGTGCCCCGATTGCCACGGACCACCCCGCGCACCATCTCTGAGATCACGCGCCGAGACATCTTCGATTCGCTCATGCTCGAGCGCGTCGACTGGGCAGGGCGTCTCGAGGAGCCCGACTTCCTAGCGCGAATCTTTGACCTGGCCGACATGCGCTCCACGGACGGCCGCTTCAAGGACGCCGCCAGCGACATCTGGCAGCACCGCGTAAACAATCCGCAGGACTGGGAGGACGACTGGGTCTTCACGGACAGCCGCTTCGACCTCATGCACGGCGACGACGAGACGCTACTGCGCTTCCTCTCCGAGATGGTTCATCCCGCCGTCCGTCCTGACGTGGACAAGGCTCGCGCACTCGTTGAGACCATCAATAAGAAGCTGGCAGCAGACGGCTGGGCGCTCGTCGAAGTCGAGCAGGTCTCCGGCAGACCGATTTTCGGCGGCCGACGCATCAAGGGCGCCAAACAGCCGACCACGGCGCTCAAGCTGCCGGAGTACAAGCGGCTCCGGGACCCGCAGCTGTTCCACGAGCACCTGCGCCGCATCGCTGCCGGCCTCGCTAACGACCCGCCGGCAGCCATCGCGTCATCGAAGGAGTTGGTCGAGTCCGCCTGCAAGGTGATCCTCGACGACTACGGCATCGAATACGGTCGCAAGGATGACCTCCTCGACCTTTACAAGGCCACAGCCAAGGCTCTCAAACTTAGCGCGGACTCCGTTCCCGACAATGCCAAGGGCAGCCAGTCCGCGCAACGAGCCGCTCGCGCGCTCGCCTCGGCAGTGCAGAGCCTTGCCGAGCTACGCAACGAGCTGGGCCTCGGGCACGGGCGCAACAGTGCAAGCAAAGCGCTGACGCGGCATGCACGACTAGCGTTCAACAGCTCCTCGGCGGTCGCCGAGTTCATGCTCGACACGTGGCATGCACGACGCGCAGCCGAACGCGATGGCGGGTGAGTAGCGCGCTCCGGCATCATTGGGATATGGCCGAACCGACCATTAAACGAACTACGCCTCCACGTAGCGTTCCCGCGGAGATAGCTTCTTGGATGCCCGACCCCGAGCACCCGATGTCCCAACGGGTGCACGAGATGCTCGCGCTTGCGCACGCTCGCAACGCGATCGCTCCGATCCATCGCCCCGACGAGCAAGGCGCATTCGCCTCCTCATCCCTTCCAGGCGCCACGCTCGGTAGAGGCGTGCCGCCAATCGTCGCGGATGCCAACCGGTTGCGCGAGAACATCCTCTACACGTGTCGCACGGGGCGTCGCACGGTTCTGGTCACTGCCGCGAACTCGGGCGCAACCCGCATCTTTTGCGCGTCACACGTACTCGAGGAGGTCGCCGAGCACGCGCGCGAATGGACCGACCGCTGTGCAGACGTCTCACTCGGGCGCTTCCTGGAGCAATGGGACAGCGAGTACCTGCCGCTCATTCGCGAGATTCGAGAGGGTGAGATCCCCTCCGGCGTCCTCAGCTCAGCCGAGCTGGAGCGCATTGCGAACCTTCACTCAAAGGATCCAGACGATGTTCCCTCCGCGACGCTGGCACTCGCGCTCGGTGCGTTCTTCCTTAGTGACGACCGCGCGGCACTGCAAGCCGTCTACGGATGTGACCTCGATTTGGCTGGCCACCGAGCCTGGGTCGACCTGCTCAAGGCAGGAGGCGACGCCGGCGAGCTGGGGACCATGATGTTCAGCGTCGTGATGATCCCGACGATCGCGGGCGCCGGGCTCTTCGAGCTCGGCCGGTGGCTAGCGAGCACCTATTCGCCGTGGTTGCTGCTCGGCATCGGTTGCGGCGCCGCACTACTAAGCGCCCAAATCGCTCCCGACACACGCGAGAAACTCCGCTCCGCCCTCGGCGACGCTGCGACTGCCTTCAGTTACATGTACGCGCAATACGAAGCTGCGTTTGAGCGCTTCCGGGCGGCTGCCCCGACGATCCCAAGCTGGTCCGCGCTTGCGCAGACCAACGATCGGCGGATGGTGCTTGCCAGGGGCGCTCTGCACGAGCTTGCGCGCGCCCCGAACTCCCCCGCCTCCGCGCACGAGCTAACCACAGCATTTCCACAACTCCGTGTAGCTCAGGGCGAGCAGTTGGTTCGCGAAACACTGCGCGCTTATGCCTGCTTCGACCAACCATACGCCGGACGATGGCAAGTCGGTCACGCCGTCCGCGCACCGGCGCGGCTTGTATGCGCCTCGCCGCAACGGCCCCACGCTCCGAGTGTCCGCGCGCGACTCGATTCTCGAGGCGAGCGACCGAATCCTCGTGCGTGAGCGCAGAGCGGTGGCGTTCGCATGAGCTCCGCGGGGGAGCGCGTGATCGGACCTTGGCGCCTGGTGGAGGAGCTGGGACGTGGCGGGAACGCGGTCGTGTGGCGCGCCCCGCACGCGACCGATGGGTCCGAGGTCGCGTTGAAGGTGTTGAAGTCGCGTAAACCGACGGCGGAGCCCTACCGTCGGTTCGTTCGCGAGATCGACTTCCTGCGCTCGCTCGAGGGCTTCGACGGCGTGCTGCCGATCCTCGACGCGTATCTCCCGGACGGCGGCGATCGGGCTGATCGCCCCTGGCTCGCGATGCCGGTCGCCCGCGGACTCGCGGCGGCGACCAAGGGAGAGCCGCTGGAGACGGTCGTTGATGCGGTCCTCGCCGTCGCGGCGACCCTGGCCGATCTGGCTGAGCAGTTCGGGGTCGGGCATCGCGACGTCAAGCCTGGGAACCTCTACGAGCTCGATGGCCGGTGGCTGGTCGGTGACTTCGGCCTGATCGACGTGCCTGCGCTCGACGAACTGACGCGATCGGATCGCCCAATCGGCCCGGTGAACTTTATGGCCTACGAGATGATCAGCGACCCCGCGCGCGCCGACTCCAAACCGGCGGACGTCTACTCGCTCGGGAAGACGCTCTGGTCCCTGGCGACTGAGGTCGCTACGCCGCCTCTGGGTCACCAGCCGGCTGGCTCGAGTGGCTTTCGCATCTATGACCTGCGCCCGCACGCGGGCGCGAGCGAGCTCGACCGGCTCATCGATCGCATGACGAGCCTCGACCCCGGGTCACGCCCGACCGTGCGCGAGGTCGTCTCAGAACTCGAAACATGGCGCTCGCCGCGACCGGAGCGCCCGACGATAGATGTCGCCGATCTGGGTGCGCGCTTCCGCTCGACTCGCTCGGGCGAGCTCGCGGCGCGCGAGCAGCGCGAGCAACAGCGAGAGCAGGCACTCGAGGCCGTGCGCGAGCTCCAGCAGCAGTCGAAGCCGCTGAACGACGCGCTGCGCCAAATCGACGATCGCGCCGAGATCGACGCGATAGGCGTCACGCTGATCGAGAACATCCTCGGCGCGCGGCACTCCCACCACGGCCGCACGACCGAGTTCAAATGGGTGCGCTGCTCGTCGATCGTCTCCGGCCAGGACGTCTGGCCTCACGTGCTTCGGATGGGCAGGTGCGTCGAACTCCTCGACGACGGGACGCTGCTGGCACGGTGGATGCTGTTCGTCGGCCCGGAGCGCTCCGCGGGCTCTGATTTCAACCAGACCGAGCGCTATGAGGCGCCGGTAGGCGGCATCGAGCAGAGCCGCATGCTCGACCGGTTCGTCTCCGATCTCGCCGAGCGGCTGCCGCTCGCGCTGGGAACTTTCGTGGACCGCGCCGGCGCCGCGGGTTAGCTCGCCGCCGGCGTTCCGCAGACGAGGCAGTGCACGGTGCCGGTCCAGTCGTCCAGCACCTTGACCGGCTCGTTCGGGTGGCAGGCAACTCGACGCGGCGCATGTCGTCGTCCTCGGTCAACGGCGCGGGTTCCTCGGGCACTTTGCGCGTCACGCGGAACCCCGCCGCTTCGGCCCGGTCGAAGATCGGGCCCATGCCCTCGCGCGCGAGGATGATCTCCGCGTAGTGCAGCTGCTCGGGGGTGTGCCACGCCGAGGACGGAGCCTGGATCGCGCAGTACGGGCAGAAGAGTCCCGCCGGGTCGAGCTGCTGTGGCTCTTCCTCGCCGTCCGGGTCGGTGACCACCAACTTCAGCTGCCGCTCGCAGGTCGGGCACTCGCGACGGAGAAACTCGTCGCGGTCGAGCGGCAGAGACATCGAAAGCTCGATCTGATCGGACATTCTCGAAAAGGGTACCCGGGCGCTCGGCCGTGCTCCGGCTGAACGCCGCAAGGACCGTCGCCCGCCCACGCAGGGCGAAAGAGGTGCCCGACGCCCATCCTCGGCGGCGTCAGGGGGCGCCACGGATGTGTGTCAGGGTGAGGTTCGTGAAGGCCGGGGATCGCATCGACGACTGGACGCTGATTGCGCCGCTCGGAGAGGGCGGCAATGGCAAGGTATGGCGTGCGACGCACGCCGAGCATGGCGAGTGCGCGCTGAAGATCCTCTCGCGCAAGGGCGGCGATCGCTGGCAGCGCTTCCGAGACGAGGTGACGGTCATGCAGCAGCTCGGCGATCACTCGGGGGTGCTGCCGCTCATCGTCGCACAGCTGCCCGAGCCCGCCGCCCGCGAGCCGGCATGGCTGGCGACCCCCGTCGCCGAGCGAGCGGCGGATGCGCTCGGCCAGGCCCCGCTCGCGGACGTCGTCGATGCGATTCACGAGTACGCGCTGACGCTCGCCGGGCTCGCCGCCAAAGGGATCGGCCACCGGGACCTGAAGCCGGACAACCTGTTCCGGCACGAGGGTCGATGGGTGATCGGTGATTTCGGGCTCGTGACCTACCCGGGCAAGGAGCCGATCACCGCCGGCGAGCGACGCCTTGGCCCTCTGTACTTCATCGCCCCGGAGATGCTCCGCGAACCGGACGTCGCGGACGCCGGTCCCGCCGACGTGTACTCGCTCGCGAAGACGCTTTGGGCGCTTGCCTCCGGCCAGCGCTACCCGCCCGAGGGGCAGATCCGCGTCGACGTCGCCGACCACGACCTCGGTCAGTGGACGGGCGGTGGTGGCACGCTCGCGCTGGGGCTGATCCTCGAACGCGCGACCTGCCAACGACCAGAGGATCGTCTGAGCATGGCCGAGTTCGCCGCGCAGCTGGAGGAGTGGGCACGGGGCGGCGCCGCGCGCGACGACCTTGCGGGCGGCGAGATCCGCAGGCGATACGTCGAGCGGCTCGGCGACAGCCTCGCCGAGAGCCTCGACTCGAAGGCCTTCCCGGAAGCCCAGGAGCAGGTACAGAAGATCCTCGCCGAGGCCCGCAAGCGCAACGACGAGCGAGAGCTCGAGCTGCGCAGAGAGGCGTGGCGAAAGGGCGAGGCGGCCCGCAAGGAGTTCGCCGCCGACTTCGGCGTGCGGGGCGTGCTCGACCTGCACGACAGCCCGTGGATCGGCTCGGTCGCCGACGGCCGCGAGTTCGCCGAAGCGGTGCTCGCCCAGCCGGTCGACCGGCGCGCGCACGAGCTCGATCGAGCGTGGAAAACTCTCATGGGGCGTCCCCTTTGGTGGCTGCACACGGTCGTGCTCAGCGGTGCTCTGGCTCTGCGCGGAGAGGAGGGGTGCGAGCCGAAAGCGGGCGAGCTCGCCCGCGAACTCGCCGGCCACCACCTGCTGGACTTCGTGGAGATGCCCGTGAGCGGCGCCTCGTGGCGGCTCCAGCGCGCGCTGGTCCCCTCGGTGGCGCGGATCGTGGCGCTCGCGCCGCTCGCCCAGCTCTCCGACGCGATGCGCTCGGGGATGTCGGCCGCGGAACGGATTCAGAGCGCGGTCAGCCCGTCATGGATGTTCATGATGCTCGTCAGGGGGCAGGTGCGCACCTACCTGCGCCAGATCGACCCGTGGACGGCAGAGAACCTGAACGCCGAGGCTGAGCAGGCCCGGGCGATGCTCGACCGGCTCCCGATCCCTCCTAGCGAGTGGGTCGGGCCGCTCGGCGACCCCTGGCTTCAGTCCTGGAAGGACATCGATCCACTGCTGATGTGCGGGCTCGCCGTGCTCGCCGAATACCCCGCGGGCGACGAGCTCCTCGACACCCAGGACGTCAAGGACGCGATCCTCGCGGCCGCCCGCAGCGAGTTCGAGCTGCTGCGCCGCCCCGCCGCCCCGCTCGTCGAACGCCTCGGCTTGGTCGCGCCGGGCGAGCTAGAGAGCTAGCTCGGTGCGATCTTCGGGACATGCGACACCACGCATCAGCGTACATGCGTCCACCGGGCATACGGTCGGCGTCAATTGACGTGAAGCCCGGCATGGACCCCGATGTCGCGGTTGCACACCCGTTGCAGGTGGCCTGAATCGCTTGTGTTAGTCGACTTCTAACGGATCCCCCCGCCACCCGGAACACGTTTGGGCACTAACCGCGTCTCAGTGCCCAAAGCCTCAGCAATCCCCGTAAATCCAGCCCTATCCAGTCCTCGGGTTGAGTGGTCAGACTGACCATTAAATGCCTGCAAATAGGCGCAATTGGTTGGGATTCACCTCATGCCTCCTAAGCGGTAGATCCAGGTTCGACTCCTGGCGGGGGCATCACCACGAAAGCCCTGGTAATGGGCATATTTGGTCCGCCGCTGGTCGCAGGGCTGCTCTGGGGGCAAAAATCGCGCTTGCTGCCGTTGGCTGGAGGGCAAACTTGGGCATCGCTGTATTCCTTTCTGTTGGGGCTCAGTACGCGGGTTGCAGTTTTTGCCAAGCCTGTATGTCGTGTCCGGGGAGGATCAACGCGTCGGGGTTCTCGCGGTCGTAGGCCTGGACCTGGCGCAGGCTGTGCTCGAACGCGCTGCGGTTGTACGTGAGCCACGGCCGCTGTCTCTCGCGGATCGTCGCCAGCGTGTACGCGGCATCGGCGGTCAGCAACGCCTCACGCTCGGCCAGGCGCGCGATCAACGACAGGTGCCCGGCGGTGTGACCGGGCGTCGAGGCGAGCGTCAGCGAGCCATCGCCGAATACGTCGAGCGTGCGCTCGAACGGGCCTCTGGCAGCCGCCGGGGGTGATGAGAAGTCGAGCGTGCGGTAGGAGGGATGCGGGTCCAGCTGCGCTGTGGCGTAGCCGTGGAGGATGTGGTCGCGTGCCCACGCCGCGCGCCACTCGCGCTCGTTGACCAGCACGGTTGCGTTGGGGAAGTCCGAGAGTGCGCTGGCGTGGTCGAAGTGCAGGTGGGTCATCACCACGAGCTGGATCTCCGCCGGGTCGAGGCCGAGCGCCCGCAGTTGCGCGGCGGCGGTCTGCTCGGGCCGCATCGTTGTGTGACGCGACATCACCGCGCCGACCGCTCCGAGGTTGCGCACGCGCTCGCGTCCGAAGTTGCCCGCCCGCCCGCCTGCTCGGTCGCCCGCGCGCGCGTCCGCTCGCCCGCCTGCGATCGAGGCGTGCAGGCCTGTGTCCACGAGCAGGTGGCCCGCGGTGGGGTGCTCGAGTAGGTACGCCGGCACGGGGATCCCCCGCAGGTCACTGGCGGGTACGCCGAGACCGAACGCCTTCAGCGTCTCCATGGGCCCGTGCCCGCGCTCGAACCAGTTCGGCGGCATCGCGATCTCCCCGCACAGCAGCGGCCGCAGCGTCAGCGTCGCGTCGGGTGCTGCACCCCGCAGCGGCAGCCCGGCGGGCACGGCTGCCGGCCGTGTGTCATTGCGGCGTAGGGGGCTCATCGCGACAGCGCGATCGTCGCGAGCGAGACCCACGCGATCGACGAGGCGCTGAACAGCAGGCCGCTGAACCCGCGGTAGGCGAGCTTCTGCCCCAGCTCGGGTGCCACGGCGAGCGGCAGGAACATCAGGGGTTGCAGGAACGCCCCGAATACCAGTAGCGCGGCGACCCAAGTGGGGATCGGGTGGATGGCGAGGCCGACGACGGTGACGATCGTGCCCATGAACAGGAGATCGAGATGGGCCTGGCGGATACGACCGAGGTGGCGGAAGCCGGCGCGTTTGAGCGCTTCGGGCCATTCGACGATCGCGACCATCGCCCAGCCCGACAGCGCGGCGAGTGCGAGCTCACAGATGCCCAACTTCACAAGCAATGCCACCAGCGTCACCATCTTCCTGAAGTTGCGATACAGAACTAGAAGGAGATTACACTAATGCTAGAATATTTGCGGATGAACCTCACGCAGCAGACCTCTGCCAAAGCGCCGGCCCGCGAGGGCTCGCGCTCGGAGCGCCGCAAGGCGCGCACGGCGACCGCGATCAGGGACGCCGGCGAGCGACTGTTCATCGGCCGCGGGTACTCGGCGACGACGATGGAGGAGCTGGCCGAGGAGGCCGACGTCGCGGTCGGCTCGATCTACGCGCACTTCGGCAGCAAGGAGGGCGTGTACAGCGCGCTGATCGAGCGGGCCCTGGAGCTGGACAAGCAGTACTGCGACGAGGGCTTTGACACGGGCGCGCTGCCGGCTGAACGGCTGCTCGGTTTGGCTGAGGGGTATCTGCGCTTCGCGCGCGAGCACCCGGGCTACTTCCAGCTGTTTCGCTTCCCCCCGCCGGACCGTCCCGGCGCCGAGTTGACGCCGACCGCGAGCGCGAGGGTGGCCCAGCGCATCAAGGATGAGACCAAGCGCATGGCGGGCGAGATCCAGCGGGCGATCGATGAAGGCGTCGCACGATCCGTGGACGCACAAAGCACCGCGAGGTTCCTGTGGGCGGCGTGGGACGGAGTGATCTGCAGCCATCTGGGACCGGGAAACATGGGCCTCACCAATAGGCAGTTCGAGGCGGTGCTGGAACGCTCACGCGAAGTCATCGCTGTCGGCCTGCTCGCCACACCACAGCCGTGATCGAGAGGATCCCCGGCAACGCCGACTACGGGCGCCCCGCAGATCCGCAGGCAGGCGCGATCGATTGGAGCGCGCACCAACGTGAGACGCTGATCGACGGTCGTCGTGTGCGCTACGTGGACATCGGCGCAGGCGCGTCGGGCTTTGTGTGCGTGCATGGCATGGGCGGCTCCTGGCGGCTGTTCACGGAGATCCTGCCGTCCTTGGCACGGCACGGCCGGGCGATCGCCCTGGACCTGCCCGGATTCGGAGGCTCGCAAATGCCGGCAAGCCGGGTCACGCTGGAGCTGCTCGCCGACACGGCGGCGACACTCGCCCACCAGGTCGGGCTCGATCAGGTGATCTTCATCGGCCACTCGATGGGTGGCCCAATCGCATTGCGCTTCGCGACCCGCCACCCGGCCCTCACCGACAGATTGATCTTGCTCGCGGGCGCCGCAAGGACGTTCAGCACGCTTCTCGGGTGCCACGAAGTGCCACGCATCGCACTCCAACGGCCATTGGACACGGCGGCGATCTACACCGAGGCGCTGACATGCGCCATCCCGATCCCAGGAGCACTCGAGCAGACGATCGCCAAACACAAGCTGTTACGAGCACTGGCGCTGTGGCCGTACGTCTACAGGCCCGGTGACCTGCGGCCCAACACAGCCGCCGCGATCCTCGCGGGCGCAGGCGCGCCGGGCGTGATCCCCACCGCCCGTGCGATCGGGCGCTCGCACCCCTACCAAGGTCTCGAGCAGATCCAATGCCCGATCCTCTCGATCGGCGCCACCCACGACCACATCGTCCCAAGCACCGACCTCGAAGCATTCGATGCCATCGCCCCAACGGCCAGGACCGTACTGCTCGAGGACTGCGGTCACCTGACGATGCTCGAGCGCCCGCAGGCCCTCAACGAGCAAATCGACCGGTTCCTCGCCGACTCAGCCGCCCGGTAGGCTCGCGCCAATGCTCCTAAGCGGTAGATCCAGGTTCGACTCCTGGCGGGGGCATTGGCGCCCCGACTACTCGTCGGTGGTAGGTTCGATCGCGGCTGGAGCGCTCACGAGAAGCGGGGAGGCATCCGGGTAGAGCGTTGTAATGAGCTCGCGCAGGGCTTGGAAGTCGTGGAGGTTCTCGGTGGCGATTTCGTGGCCGTGGGTCCAGGCGCAGGCGGCGATCTGGATGTCGAGGACCCAGCCGGCACGCTGCTCGGGCTTGACCCCCTTACGCCGGGCTCCGGTCGGGGGAATCGGGTGCAGCGCGCGAAGCCTGCCTGCCACGATCGCCGCGGGCCTGTCGAGTGGCAAGATCTCGACGAGGTCGCTGGCAACGAGCCCGATGAACCATTGGAGCCCTGCTGCTAAACGATCTCCGATCGGTCTGGGGCTCTCGCCCGCCGTCGCCTGGATGCCCCGGACGACCTCCATCACGGTGGGGGCGGTGACCGCGACCGGCGCACCCTCGTGGGCGTGTTCGAGTAGCGCTCGCTCCACTGCTCCGCCCGGGTAGAGCCGGGAGACGAGCGTCGTGTCCCAGGCGACCGTCACTAGTCGCGACGGCCGGCGAGCATCGCCTCACGGAGCTCCTCAGGCGAGGGGAAAGTCAGCGCTTTGTCCAAGCTGACGCTCTCGACTGCCGCTCGACGCTGGGATGCCACAGCCGAAAGCTGCTCGAGACGCTCGCGGACGCTCGCGCCCTCCTGTGCTAGGCGCACGATCGCGTCGTTTGTCGTCGTGCCCAGCTCTCGTGCCAAGCGCTCGGCCGGCTCGAGCACGGAGCGGGGCACGGTCAGAGTGGTCCTACGTCCTTGACGATGCGGTGCTCTGCGTCGACGCTCCACAAGAACATCATAGCGCATCAAGCGCCCTCGTTCGTTGCCAGTGCTTACTCAACCCATAAACACTATTTGCGAACCCGCTCCGCTCACTCGATCGTTCAACCAGGGGACCGATCAGCCAGACGCCACCGAGGTCACGGCCTCAGCTCTAGGAGGAGAGGGATGAATAAATGCACAGGGGAGAGGGACAATTGATGCGCAAGGCGCCCATGGTCTGCAAGGCGCCCATGGTCTGCATGCCCATATGCCTGGTCCTTGTTGTGCTGGTTCTCCTCGTCCTGCCGGTGTGTGCGTCGGCGGCCACGGTGACGGGTGTGAGGGCGGCGATCTTGCCGATTCCTGGGTTCCCGGGGACGGGGGACATCCTCGGTGCGGGTGCTGATGTCGAGATCGAAGGCAAACTCGAAGGCAACGAACTTCCCGGCGGCTTGCCGTTGCAGACGCGTAGGCTGGTGTTGTATTTCCCCGCGGGGACGAGGATCGACCCGACGGGTTTCCCGACGTGCACCGCGGCGAAGCTCGAACAGGCTGGCCCGGAAGGCTGCCCGAAGCTGTCACGGATCGCTGATGGCACGGTCGGTGTCGCTGACCAGATCGGCTCGGGTGAAGCGACGCGTGAGGAAGGCGCCCTGGAAGTCTTCATCACCCCCGGTAACGGGGTCGTTGCCTACGCTAACGCCCTCGCGCCGATCTCCGCGCAGATCATCATCCCGGCGCAGTGGGAAACAGCGCCGGCGCCCTACGGGCCGAAGCTCACGTTCAACATCCCCCTCGTTGACTCCGTCCCGGGGGCGCTGCCGGTATCCGGGACCTCGATCAAAGAGAAGGCCGGCGCCGCGATCCGCAAGCACGGCAAGACCTACTACTACGGCCGCGTCCCCAGCAAGTGCCCGAAGGGCGGGTTCCCCGGGAAGGGCGAAGTAACCCTCGAAGGCGGCCAAAACATCATCACCGAACTCAAAGTCCCCTGCCCCAAGAAACCACCAAAAACACATCACAAGAAGAAGTAAACCCAACCGATCTCTTGACACAGACATCTCCATAGCCCTGTGCGCAACGACCCCTCCGATAGCGGTGGCCTGTTCGTCGGTCGCCGGCCCGGCACGGCGCCGACTCGCTTTCGCGAGCTGCCCAAACGCGGCGGCAATCGCCGCCAACGCATCGACGGCTCGCTGGCCGGCGTGCTGTTTGCCGCGATCACAGTCCTCAGCCTGCTGTGCTGGGGGCCGATCCCGATCGCCTGCCTGTGGATCGGCTCGCAGGTCGACTACCTCTCAGGCAGTGTCAGCTTCGGCATCCTGATCGCCTTGGCCGGGCTGCTCGTGTTCCTCTTCGGAGCGCTCATCCTGCTGCGCCGCCTCGACGAGGCATGGATCCTCGTGCGCCGCGCCGCCGGCCACGATCAGCGCACGGGTGTCCTTGGGCGGATCTTTGCGATCACCGCGCTGATCTGCACGCTGATCTTCACGTTCTGGTTTTTGATCATCAACGGACCCGGCAACGGCGGGTGAGACGCACAGAGGCGCTGGACCCTGGGCACGGAGGCCTCGGCGGGTGAGCACGCACGGAGATCTCGGCGAGTGAGCGCGCACGCAACCGAGGGCGAGCGCAAGGCGCTCGCTCGCGTGGACACGCTCGATCTGTCACAGACCACCTGGCCCGAGCTGTCTCACCCGAGCATCGTCTCGGCGATCACGTTCGTCGCGCGGCGCGGCCTGCATCGCTACCCGCATCTGCGCGGCTCGGACTTACGCAAGGAGCTGGCGGAGCGCCACGGCGTCGAGCCGGCGCGTCTGATCCTGGGTAACGGCGCGGGCGAGCTGCTCAGCGCCGCCACGCGCGCGCTGATCGCGCCCGGCCAAGTACTCCTTACATCCTGGCCTTCTTACCCGCTGTACCCGATCATGGCCCGGCGCGCGCACGGCCGGGCCGTGCCCGTGAACGGCGGTGTCGATGAGCTGCTCGAGGCGATACCGCGGCACAACACGCGTGTGGTTGCGCTCGCGAGCCCCAACGACCCAACCGGTGAGCTGCTGCCCGCGGCCGAGCTTGCGCGGCTGCTCGACGGCGTACCCGACGACGTGGCCGTGCTGCTCGACGAGTCGCTCGTCGAGTTCTCAGACGCGCAGCCCGTCGACTCCTCGCTGCGGCTGCTTTCAGGGCACGCTCGCCTGTTTGTGTTTCGCAGCTTCTCCAAGGCCTGGGGACTGGCCGGACTGCGCGTGGGCTATGCGCTCGGTGGCCCCGGCTCGGAGGAGTTGCTGGCCGAGCTCGCACCCGACCTCGGTGTCTCGGAGGTCTCCCAGGCTGGGGCGCTGGAGGCGCTGCGCTGCTGCTCGGAGATCCTCGCCCAGCGTGTCGCTGCCGTCTCGCGCGAGCGCACCAACCTCACCACGGCCCTGCGCGAGCGCCACTTCGAGGTCACCGACAGCCAGGCCAACTTCCTTTGGGTCGCTCACCCCTCGCTCGACGGTGGCGAGCTCGTCGCGCGCCTGGCGCGCGCCGGGGTGCTCGTGGCCGGCGGGGATGCCCTCGGCGAGTCCCGTCACGTGCGCATCGGCATGCGCGACGCGGCGTGCTCAGAGCGCCTGCTCGGCGCGCTCGACAAAGCGCTCCTCTAGCCGTCCCCCTGCGCATCCCTACGCGCCCGGCCCGCGAGGATCCGCTCCACCGCCTCCTCGGCTCCGAGCGCCGGCGCGAGCGCGATGTAGCTCGCGTGCTCGGTCAGCTCTCCGAGACGGTGCGCTTCGCCGCGCACGACGCGGTCGTAGATCAGCCCCCAGACGGCCCCCACGATCGCCTCGGTCACCACCCCGGAAGGCGCTCGCTCGCCGGGAGCGTGGCGCGCGCCCAGCGCCTCGATCTTCTGCAGGAGCGCTTCGCGCAGCTGGACGCCGGCCGCTCCGACGGTGAAGACCTCGACGAAGGCAAGCGGGGCGAGCGCCGGCTCGCTGGCTATCTGCTCCAGTAGCGCCGCGATTCCCAGCTGGACCGCGCCGGCCCAATCCTCGGCGCTCTGCATCGCGCGCAGCGCCACGGCGAGCACTTCCGCGGCTTGCAGCTCCAGCGCGGCGATGAAGCATTGCTCGGTGTCGTTGTAGGCCGCGAAGAACGTCTCGTCGGCGGACGTGGGCCTCGTCGATGATCCGTGCGGCGGTGAGCCCGTGATATCCGTCTCTCGCGGCCAGCTCGGCCGCGCTGCGCAACATCCGCTTGTGGGGATCCGGCTCATCACGGCTGGGTGGACGGGGTGGGCGGGGTGATGGTGTTGGTGGGTCCCTATCTATAAGAGGTCCTTGCGTGCTCGGGTGCTCCCCATCCACAGCCGGAGGTCCCTGTATGCGCAGACGCTCCACGGCCGGTGAGTTGTAGGTGGCTATCCACAGCAGCAGCTGATCGCCGATGCCGCGCAGCTCCTCCAAGCGATCCTCCAACAGGCGCCGGCGCGCCACCTGCCATACGCCCGCGAGGACCGCGGTCAGGACGGCGGGGGAGAGCGTGAAGGCGCCCAGCAGGTCGGGGTTATCGATGAGCGCTGCTTCGAAGCCCAGCCGTATGCGCTCCGCGCGCTGCAACGCGACGGAGCCCAGGGCGAGCATGTCCACGAGCACGACCCTGGCGGCCTGTGGATTCTCGATCAGCTCGCTCACGAAGGCTTGATAGGCGCCGCGTAGAGCGCCCAGCACGTCGGGCTCGCGCTGATAGGCCGCCATGATGCGCTCCGCGCTGTCGGCAAGGATTCTTTCGTAGCTGGCCAGGAAGCACGCTTCCTTGGAGTCGAAGTGTTCGTAGAACGTGGGCCTGGACACGCCGGCTAGCGCGATCAGCTCCGCGACACTGGTCGCCGCGAAGCCGTTGGCGCCTGCCGCCTCGATCACGGCGCCGCGCAGGCGTGCGCGCTGATGGGCGGCCACGTGCTCCCGACTCGGCCCGTTACGCCTGGGTTGCAGCTTCGGGAACAGCGCCTTCGGCGGATCTGGCTTTGGCGTGCCCGTCCGCCTTGCAGGCATCTCCCTCACCTCTCCCGATCGACGTCTCTTGGTCTTTGAGTCCTGTAGTCCCTTTCCCTCAGACTAACGCTTCGAGGTTCCGGGTCGTGACGATCCATAAACGTCTCTGGAGCGCTTGTCCATCTCCGTCTAGCCTTCCGTCTCTTGTCTTCTATGCAGGCGCCATCCGCGCTGGATTCATTGGCGAGACAAGCCGAGCAGCTTGCCGCGGGCGAGGTCTCATCGGTCGCGCTCGCCGAGCGCTCCCTCGAACGCGCTGAGCAGCTCCAGCCGCCGCTCCAACCTTTCCGCGTGATCCTCACCGAGCAGGCCCTGGCGGAGGCCGTGCGGGCCGATGAGCGCCTGGCCGCCGGCGAGCGAGCGCCGCTGCTGGGCGTTCCGTTCGCGATCAAGGACGACGTCGACCTGGAGGGTCAGTCCACGCCGTTCGGCTGCGCCGGGGACTTTCCCTCAAAGACGGCGGACAGCGAGCTCGTGCGGCGTCTGCGCTCGGCCGGCGCGGTGATCATCGGGAAGACCAACACGCCCGAGGTCGGCCTCTACCCGTTCACCGAGGGACTCGCGTTCGGTGTGACACGCAACCCCTGGAATCTCAACCACACCCCGGGAGGATCGAGCGGTGGGGCGGCGGCGGCCGTGGCTGCCGGCATCGTCGCTGCCGCGATCGGCTCCGACGGCGCGGGCTCCGTTCGTGTCCCGGCGGCGTGGACGGCGCTCGTGGGGGTTAAGCCCCAGCGCGGACGGATCTCCACCTGGCCGGAACCGGAGGCCTTCAACGGCCTCAGCGGCCTCGGCCCGCTAACCCACACAGTCGCCGACGCGGCGCTGCTGCTCGATCTCCTCAGTGGCCCTCACCTGGGGGACTTGCACACCCCGCCCCCGCCGAGCGAGCCGTTTGCGCAGGCGGCCGTGAGAGATCCTGGCACGCTGCGGATCGCCCTCTCGCTACGCGCGCCGTTCAGCGCCGCCCCGGTTGCGCTTGACCCCGAGATCCGCGCCGCGATCGTGCGGATCGCGGGCGTGCTCACCGATCTCGGCCACGACGTGATCGAGGCCGATCCCCGCTACGGCCTGATGGGCTTGACGCTCGTGGTCCGGGGTCAGGCGGGGGTCCACGAATGGACTGCCGCGAATGTCCTCGACCCCGCTCTGCTCGATCCCCGCACGCGCGAGGCCGCTCGCGTGGGCAAGCTCTTAGCGGGGCCGTTCCTGAGCCTCGCGCGGCGCGCGGAGCCGTGGTTCCGCCGCCGCGTCTCCCCGATCTTCGACGATGTCGACGTGGTGCTCACACCGACCACCGCGAGCCCGCCGCTGCGAGTCGGTGCCACGGCCGGCCTGGGTGGTTGGCAGACCGACCGCATCATGGCCAGTGCCTGCCCGTACGCGTGGCCGTGGAACGTGCTCGGCTGGCCGGCGATCAGCATCCCCGCCGGCCTGAGCACGATGGGCCTGCCGATCGGTGCGCAGCTGCTCGGCCGGGAAAACGACGAGGCGACGCTGCTCGGGCTCGCGGCCCAGCTCGAAGGAGTCGAGCGCTGGGCGCAGCTGCGGCCGAGCGCGCTAGCGTCGCACGCGGGATGACTGCGATCAAGCCCGGCTCGAAGCGCGGCCCGGCGCTCGCGACCCAGTCTGTCGACCGCGGCCTGTTTGGGCCTGGGAGTGTCACCTGGCGCGTCCACTCCAATCCGGTGATGCTCGTCGGCGGTCTGCGCGCGCTGCTGATCCAGGCTTTGCATCCGCTGGCGCTGGCGGGCGTGACCCAGTACTCGGACTTTCGCTCCGATCCGCTGCGGCGCCTGCGCGGCACCAGCGCCTATGTCCACGCCGTTACCTTCGGCGATACCCACACCGCGCACGAGGCCGCGGGACGGGTCAAGCGGCTGCACGTGCGTGTGGAGGGCGTTGACCGGGTCACGGGCAGGTCGTTCTCGGCCAGGGATCCTGAGACGCTGCTGTGGGTCCACTGCGTCGAGGTCCACTCCTTCCTGGCCGCTTATCGCGCCTACGGCGGGCGCCTCAGCGAGACCGATCAGGACCGCTACCTGGCCGAGCAGGTCGCGGTGGCGCGGCTGATGGAGATCCCCTCCGCGATGATCCCCGACTCCCTGGCCGCCTATCGCGCCTACTTCGCCGGGGTGCTCCCGCGACTCTGCTCCAGCGACGACGCCGCCGCGACGATCTCTTTCGTGCGCCGTCCGCGACTGCCCGGGAGTCGCCTGGCGGCGCTCGAGCCGGCCTTTCGCCTGCTCGGCTTCGCCGCCACGGCGCTCGTTCCCCGATCGCTGCGCCCGATCGCTGGCTTACCTGACCGGGATCCTCGTGCGCTGCCCGCGGCCGCTGGCGTGATGCTCGCTTCGCGTGCAATGATCGCCAGCCGTCATGTGCCCTGGCTGGGCGATCAGATCGAGTTGCAGGTGCGCGAGTTGCTGGGGGTGGGTCCCTTGCCGGCCGCGCCCCGGCTCCTCGCCTGAGTCACTTCACTACCCCCCGCCCAGATCAGCCTCAGGCGGCGTTGCCCCAACCTCACCGCCCGCCTCGCCCTCACCACCAGCATCCTCCGCTCCGCCCGCGTCCTCGGCGATGCTCGCCGGCGCCTCCAGCGGCACCGGACGCCAACTCTCACCGTCCCACCACGTGCCCCGATCCTCGGAGAGCACGGCCTGGGGGGGAAGCTCGAGCAGCGCGTCGCGCCAGCGCTCCCCATCCCACCACCACTGCCTATCCTCGGACCATGTCAGCTGGCCGGCGTTTTGCGCGGCGGCAATCGTGACTACCACCAGCTCGTCGCTCTGCGTCGCATAGACGATGCAGTACACGAGCAGCGGCAGCAGGCAGAGAAAGAAGCCGACGACCGCCCAGATGACGTTGAACTCCTTTTTCTTGAACAGCGTCACGGAGTCGGGGGTTCGATTCGAGACGACGAAACCTTGAGCTATGTAGCTCACGATCGTGCTCTCGAGCTCGGGCTGTGAGCTGACCTGAATCTGCTGCACGCTGGCCGCCACTACAAACCTCCCAGTCGCGTTGGATGTGTCGTTGGCTGTGTCATGCCGAGATTTGTGGGAATGCGATTGATTTCTCGCGCGTCCCCCCGCCCTCGCGCGTCTCCTCCACGCCACAGGCCGATCGCGACGGCGCCCCACAACAGCGGCGCGAGGGGGTGGGACTCCAGCATCCCGCGGATGTCTCCCCGGCTCAGCGCATGGCTCGCGCGCGTCAGGCCACAGAGGGGACAGCGCCGCCCCGTGAGCCTCCGAAAGGGGCACATCACCGGGCCACGGCCAACTGGGAGAAGTGCCGCAAGCAGGGCATAGAGCCCTGCCACGCCGGCGAGCGACACGCGACGAGGATCACCCACTGACGTTGCTCGCCAGGACGACGACATAGATGACATAGATCAGCAGGAGCGCGATACCGAGGTAGCCGATCACGAGCCCCGCGGTCGCCAAGCTCTCGCCGCTCTGCTGTCCATCCGAGGCGGCGATCTGGCGCTTGGCCATGTGCCCGAAAACGATCGCTCCCACCGACCCGATCCCACCTATCCAGATCAGGCTGAGCACGAGCGAGCAGATCGCGAACACATTCATCTCATGCATCTGCGATGGGATCCACCCGCTCATGATCTCCACGGGCGTTGGTCGTGGGGAAGGGAGAGGAGAGGGAGAGGGAGAGGATGGAGGCGGATGAGGCGGCGGGGGCGGCACCCGCCGCGCGACGGCCTCAACGCCCGGGCTCTCACCCGCGCCAGGCCCACTCGACTCCGCCGCCCGACTCGACTCCCCCGCCGCACTTGCCGCCCCGCACGCGCCGCAGAATTTCGCCGCCCGCTCCATCTGAGCCCCGCACGCGGTGCAGAACCTGCAATCAGATGTCAGCCCCGATGTGCTCATCTACAACGGGCTCAGCATCACGGCCCGCTCGGTGCGGATCGTGGCTGCCTCCTCGGCCTTCAACCCGTCGGCAAACTCGTCGAGCATGCTCGCTTTGATGTTCTCCTGCTCGAGCGCGCGCCCCAGGCCCGCGCCGCCGCCGTCGCCCACCGCCTGGTCCAACTCAGCCCTCAGCCGCCAATCCTGTAATCCTGTCATGACATCGGTCATCGGATCTCAGGCGCCCCCGCCGGATGGCTCCGCCGCACCCACATCACCCGCACTCCCGGCCCCCGCGCCCCCCGACGCAACTGCACCCCTCGCCGCACCCGCGCCACCCGCTGTAACGCCACCCGCGCCCGCCGTCCCTCGACCGGCCGCAGGCGCAATTTCCTCCAAGCGATCCATGATCGCCTTCAGCCCACCCTGGGTGTGCAGATCGAGCCGGTCGAGGATCGTCTCGGCGTCTTTGAACGTATTCGCCGACCGCGCATCCGCCGCGAGGCTCTGCACGTTCTGCCCGACCATGATGATCGATAGCAAAACGAGCTGAATAAACGTTTGCGCGATCCACGCGATCAGGCCCTCGCCACCGGGTTTGAGCGCCGGGGAGAGACCGAGCAGGGCAATAATCGTGAACAGATAGGCACACCACATCGTCCCGACCAACCGTGTGACGAGCACCGCGAACTTCGCGTTGAAGCCTTCGACATCGCCCATCGCGTCTTTGATCACCGAAGGACTCGGATGTAGCGCTTTCGCGAGATGATGCTGGGACTTCACCGGGCCATGCTGTGTCATCGATTCCTCCCTCATCACAGGGTGGCAGCACCCCGTCGACATATTTGACCGAGTGTATTGGGGACTGCTACAAACAACCAAAAGGAATTCGATCAAAGGGGACACATGCCAAGGGGACACATGCCAAGGGGACACATGATTAGGCAGAGCGGCACTTGGTTGGTCGTTGCACTCGCCGGCGCGGCGCTCCTGGCCGGCTGCGGGAGCAGCAACTCCACATCCAGCAACTCGACGCCGACCACGACGTCCCCGGCCACGACGGCCACAGCGCCGCCCACCACGACATCCCCAACACCACGACATCCCCAACCACACCTGCCACCACGAAGTCAACGACCTCGGCCAGCCCGCCAAGCATTCCCACGAGCATCCCCACGACCGCCGCGGGCGTGGCGCAGGCCGTGGCGGCTTGCAAGTCGATCTCTCAAAGGGATCCGACGCTCTCCTCGAGCCTCAAGGCCAAGGTCGAAGGCATCTGCAACAAAGCCGCCCACGGCAACCTCGCGGGAGCGCGCGCGGCCGCCAAAGCGGTGTGCGCTGAAGTCATCAACGCCTCGCCGATCCCCGCCGTGGCCAAGTCCGAGGCGCTCGCCGCCTGCCAGCGCGGCTAACGCTGAGACCAAGCCACACGCTGACCAAGCCACACGTTAGGACCCAAGCCACGCTGGGACCCAAGCCACCCGCTGGGACCCAAGCCACCCGCTGGGACCCAAGCCACCCGCTGGGACCAAGCCACTAACGCTGAGACCAAGCCGGAGGACGGGAGCCAGAGGGGCCGCGGTCACTCCGCTGCGGCCCCTTGGCCTCCGCGCGGCCCCTTGGCTCCGCACCGCCCCTTGGCCTCCGCTGCGGCCCCTTGGCCTCCGCGCCGCGTCCCTCCTGCTCGCCCCCGCCGCGTCCGGCGTCCCCTCCTACTCCGCCGCGGCTTCCTCTCCCTCTCCCTCTCCCTCCTCATCCTCATCCTCATCCTCGTCATACAGTGACTCGCGCGCGAGCTCCTGGCCTTTGGCGCTGAACAACTTGATCTCGAGCAGGTCGTGGCGGTAGTCATCCGGCGCGATCAATGTGAAGCGCTCCTCGATCAGCTCGCACTGATCGACGGCGAGGTCGGCCAGCTCGGCGCTGACGATCGCCCCGCCGGAGATCAGCGGCCGGCCCCAGACGAGGGTCATCGCGGCCACCGCGCCCAGCTGCCCGCGCCAGATGCCGATCACCTCGTCGCACAGGTCGAGCTTCCAGTCCGGGTTGCGCTCGGCGGTCTCCTCGGTGAAGTCGGCCTGCGCAAAGAAGTCGCTCGGGTCGCCGTTCTCGGGAGCGGGTACGTAGCGCACGTGGCCGAACAGCTCAAAACCGCTGCTCGTGATCGTCGTTGCCGGCACGTACGTGCGTCCGTGCCAGGTGCGGTCCGGATACCAGGTGATCGGGCCGGGCTCGCCGAGCTGCTCACCCTCGACGTCGAGCGCCAGGCAGGCCGCCAGAAACTCTCCGCTCAGGCGCTCGGCCCAGCGACCGTTGGGCAGCTCCTCCAGCGGAGGCTCGGCGGCGAAGCGGGGGACGAAGCGTTCCTCGGGCGGCACGTCCCGCAGCCTATCTGGACCGTGCCGGTGCGGCTGAACCCCCGCTCACGCGTCCCGCAACACCCCCGCTCACGCATCCCGCAACACCCCCGCTCACGCATCCCGCAACACCCCCGCTCACGCATCCCGCAACACCCCCGCTCACGCAGCCCGCACCACCCCCGCTCACGCAGCCCGCACCACCCCCGCTCACGCGTCCCGCAACACCCCCGCTCACGCAGCCCGCCCCACCCCCGCTCACGCATCCCGCAACACCCCCGCTCACGCAGCCCGCAACGCCCCGCATTCAGGCATCCCGCACCGGCCCCTTCACGCATCCCGCAACAACGCCGCCGCGTGCTCGGGCGCGACGATATTCAGATTCACGCCCGTGGAGAGCTCGAGCCCCGCCAGATGGGTCAGGCGCGGCAGGATGTCGATCCGCCAGCAGAAGTGCTCGGCGCCGAGCGGCGCCGTTCGCACGAACAGGTTCAGCGGCGGGCTCGATCCGAGGTGGCGCGCCAGCCGGCACAGGCCGTCGTGCAGCAACGCCGCGCCGGATGGCCCGTCGTCCTCGAAGCGCGCCCGCGGGCGCCGCGGGGCGAGCATCAGCTGAAATGGCAGCTGGGAGGCATAGGGAGCGATCAGCACCGCCTCCTCGTCGACCGCGACGACCCGCTCGCGCAGGCGCACCTCTTCGGCGACCACGTCGCCAAGCAGATCCTGGCCCATCGTCCTCGTCGCGTAGGCGCCGGCGCGCTCGCGCTCGCGAGCCACGATGGCCGGCACGAAGTCCAGCGCGTACAGCTGCGCGTGCGTGTGCGGCAGCGAGGCCCCCGCCTCACGGCGCTCGTTGACGATCAGCTGTAGATAGGCGCTCTGCGCATGCGCGCGCATGCGCGCGCGCCACACCTCGACCGCCACGACCACCTGCTCGACAGGTAGATCGGCCAGCGAGAGCACCGATTGGGGCCCGTTGATGATCACCTCGTGCGCGCCGGTGGCGGGGAGCGCGGTGAACAACTCCGGGCGCCCTCGCGACGATTCCACACCCTTCGATCCCTCGCCCCCGCGCACCGATCCCTCGCCCCGCCGCGCTGATCCCTCGCCCCGCCGCCCCGATCCCTCGCCCCCGCCCTCCTCGCGCGGGTCCGCCGCGGTGAGCGCCGGGTAGAGGTTGGGCACCACCCGCACCGTCCACCCGGGCGAGTTCGCCTCTCCACCCGCCTCGGCCCGACTCCCCCCACCACCGCCGGGACGCACCGCGTACAGCTCGGGCGGCGTGCGGTCCTCGTGGCCCTCGGCGAACGGGTCGCGCTCGGCATCGATCGGCTCCGCTGGCGCGCAGCTGGGCTGCCCTCCAGGTCGCCGCGAGCGCTCGCCGGCGATGATCGTCTTGTGCCCGCTCAGCGGGTCGATCCTGATCTCAGGCATGGCTGATCTCGAGCGTCCTCATGCGCTCAGCGCGTAGCGCCGGACGTCCGCTTCGAGCTTTGCCACGCTCGGATACGGACCCTGGTGGATGTAGCGCCCGCCCGCGCGGTCGTAAAAGACCGTGACGGGCGTAAACGATGAGTCGGTGATCGCAGCCCCCAGCTGGCCGCTGTGGTCGTAATAGCTCGGGTAGCTCAGCGGGAAGCTGCGCAGGAACCCCAGCGCACCGGCGCGGCTGGCCTCGCCGGAATCCAGGCCGATGAACGCCACCTCGCGTCCCATGCTGACCGAGGCACGCTGGAAGACGCCCGACTCCGCGCGGCACGGTTCACACGTCGAGGCCCACTTGTTGATCACCACGGGGTATCCGCGCAGCGCCGCCAGGCGGGCATACAGCGCGCGCCCCTCCCCGGGCAGCAACTCGCTGGCCTGGACGTGCAGCGCGGCCAGCGGCGCCGGCGAGCCGTCCAGGCGCGCCCGCATCTGCGCGACGCTCAGGCCCGACGGCTTCAGCGGCGCCGGCGAGGAGCGCGCGAGCTGCCGCAGGCCGACGGCCAGCAGCGCGAGCAGGACGAGGCCGCCCAGGGCGATGAGCGTGCGTTGCGGGCGCCGGTTTGCGGACATCGCCGGTAAGGGTTGCAGATGGCGCGCGCCGCGATCGCGCCTGGACCTGCTATATCCTGAAGCGCACCAAGGGCCGGGTTGCGCTCAGCACCCGGCAGACGTCGCCGGTTGAGTGCCGGCCTTTCCGAGCCACGCGGAACCGTTTTCTGCGGTGGCTCGTCTCGAAGTCCAGAGCCTTTATGGCCGAGCCCACTTCAGTGGCCCTCGTGGCCGCGTCCATTCCCAACTCCGCCGATATTGCCCGGGCGGAGAAGCTCGTGCGCGAGCGCTTCCTGCACGACGGCGAGGATCCGGCCGTCGCGCTGGCCCCGAACACGCCGCGCCGGCGCGCGCTCGACCAGGCGTTGGCGGAGATCCAGGAGGACCCAAAGACCAAGAATCCCTCGACCGCCTGGCGGCGGGAGTTCTCGCTGCTGCTCGGTCTCGAACGCGTGCTCTCCGAGGACGAGCCGAAGCTGGTGGACGGGACCGTGCTCTCGGCCCATCAGGTAGATGCCCTCTCGGGCACGCTGACGGCGCTGCTGGCCGAGGCGCTGCGCACTTCCGAGAACGGCAGCCATGCCGCGGCGGCCTCCCCGGAGCTGCTGGCCTCGGCCGCGATCTTCGGCCCCGACGAGGACGCTCCACCGGAGGATCTCGACGCGGAGGCTCCGGCCGGCGATTCACCGGGCGCCCTGGAGGGCGAGGACGATGACGATCCGGAGGACGAGCCCGAGGATGAGGAGGAGGACGAGGATGACGATCTGGGTCCCGTCCAGCGTGCGGCGCCCGATGAGGACGATGACGAGGACGAGAGTGGACGACGAGCTGGAGGACGAGCTCGACCCGCTCGTCGAGGAGGAGCAGGAGCCAGAGCAGGAAAGCGACTCCGAGGAGGAGCCCCGCGACTGGGTCGAGGAGGACGACGAGGAGGAGACGCTCGCCGAGCAGCCCGAGGATCCCAACGCCGCCAAGCGCTTCTGGTTCGAGCACGCCACCGGCGCGGGGAAGACGGTCGCGGCGCTCGGCTTCGTCGAGGCCTCCCACACCGGCGGCGTGCTGATCCTCACCCATCGGCGCAATCTCGTCGACCAGTTCCACGGCGAGCTGCGCGACCGCGGCTACTCCAAGCGCATCAGCCGTGCTCTGCTCGTGGGCGAGGACTCGACCAAGGGTCCGGTGACAGTCGAGACCTACCAATGGTTCGTGCGTAACGCGGGCAAGATCTCCAGCGCCTACACGATCGTCATCTGCGACGAGGCGCATACGGCGCTGGGGGAGAAGACGAGCGCCGCGATCAGGGAGTGGACGGGCCCGATCTTCATCGGCATGACCGCCACGGGCGCGCTGATCGCCCGGCACGTGACCGACCTGTTCCCGACGCAGACCTCGCGTTTCGATCTCGCGCAGGCGGCGCGGCGCGGCGTGATCGCGCCGCTGCGCTGCGTGCGGATCTCGCCTGGCACGGGAGTGCGCACGATCGCCAAGGTGCCGCTGCGCAGGGGCGAGGTGGACACCGAGTTCGATCAGGAGCAGCTCGCCGAGCTGCTCGATCAGCAGCCGTTCAACATGGCCGCCGCCAACCTCTACAAAACGCGCTTCAACGGCGTGCCCGGCGTCGTGTACGCGGCCGGCGTGCGCCACGCCTACAACCTCGCCGAAGCCTTCCGCGCGGAAGGCTTGAAGGCGCAGGCGGTCTCGGGCGAGACGCCCAAGCGCGAGCTCGCTGGGATCCTCGCCCGCTACGAGCGCGGCGACATCGACGTGCTGATCAACGCGCAGCTGCTCGCGGAGGGTTGGAACAGCCCGCGCGCGACCGTCTGCGTGCACCTGGCGCCGACGGCGTCCAAGCGCATCTACCAGCAGCGCGTCGGTCGCGTCACCCGGCGCCATCCCGGCAAGGAGGCGGGGCTGGTGGTCGACTTCGTGCATCCCGCCACCAAGCACGACGACCCCGTCGTGACGTTGCACTCGCTGCTCGATCGCGATGTCTACCGCGGCGGGGCGATCGTCGTCGGGCCGGTGCGCCGGGGGCGCGGCCGGCGGATGCGCGTGGAGCGGCGCGTGCTGCCGGTGTGCGCGGAGGAGGAGCGGCGCTTCGAGGTCTTCGAGCGCGAGCTGTGGCGGATCGCGGTCGAGCACCTCGACTACGGCGAGCAGCACGTGTGGGCGGCGCTGGCCGGCGCGCGCGTCGCGCCGAACGGCTGGCGCCGGGCGCGCGCGATGCTGCACTTCGACCGCACCGGTGAGCTGAAGAGCCGCTTCCTGATCACCGCGGTGCAGCGCAACAAGAACGCGCAGCTGCGCCTGCGGGCGCTGAGCGACATCCCGGCGCTGGGCGACCCCGACACCTTCGACACGGCGATCGACATCATCGGCGGCTGGCCGCGCGAGGAGCGCCGGGAGGCGTCGAAGATCATGCTGCGCGCGCTGGTCGAGCGGCGCATCGGCCGCCGCGATCAGGCCAACGCCTGGATCTGGCGGTTGGCCGAGTACACGCGCGACGTGCACGAGGAGTACGCGGTGCAGCGCTGGCCGGAGACCAAGCGACTGCTCGGCCTACTCGTCAACTCGGCCGGCGGGGCGCACGCACGCAACGCCCGCCGCCTGATCCACGCCTCGCGCAAGCAGGATCGCCGGCTGGCCGCCGCGCTGCTGGCGGCGGCGCTCGCGCATACGCCGGAGGCCGAGGAGGCGCTGCGCGGGGCGCGTACGCGGATGGCGCGCAAGCCCCCGGCGCTGGCCCGCGAGCTGCTGCGCAACTTCCCCAAACGCCGCGCCCGTAACGCGCGGCGCCGGCGCAAGGGGTCAAAGGGCGCGGCCAACACGCCGAACGCGGCAAACCCCACAAACGCCGCAAACTCAAAAGGCGCCGCGAACGCTCCAAATGGGACGGGCCCCACCCGCAGGAGCCGGCGTCGAGGCAACCAGGCGCCGAGCGATGCGGTGCTGACGGAGGCGCTGTCGAGCGGCCCGGAAAATCGGGAAGGCAACGGTGGCGAGCTGGCGCCGGGCGTCGGCGAGACGCTGCAGCGCAATGTCGACGAGGCTCTCGATCACGCCGAGGACTGACCCGCCTGTAACCCCGCTGTCACGCTGCTGCCTCGCCCCGTGCGCTCCTGACCGACCGCCTCCAGATGAACCTCACCCGCGTCGAGGGTGCTCTGATCGCCACCGGCGCGCGAGACGATCAGGCGCCCCGTGTCATCGAGCCCCGCCGCTCGTCCGCGCTCGGATTCACCCCAAGCGATCTCGCGCCCGTACAGCGCGTCGCGTCCCCGCCAGGCCTCGAGCGTCACCGCGGCCGGCTCGCCCAGCCGCCGCTCCAGCGCCGCGAGCAGGCGCTCGAGCGTGGGCTCGATCTCCCGCGGCGCGTAGCCCAGCGTCGCGGCGCCGCTGCGCAGCGCGACGGGCAACTCCTCCAGCCGGACGGCCACGTTGAGGCCGATCCCCAGGACCGCCCAGCCCGCTTGGGGACGAGCCTCGGCGAGGATTCCCGCGAGCTTGGCCAGCGGCTGGGCGGGATCCGCTGCTCGCAGCACGACGTCGTTTGGCCACTTGATCTGAGCCTCGCTGCCCACCACGTCGCAGACCGCGACCGCGGCGATCAGCGTCAGCAGCGATGGCGCGGGACGCATCACGAGCGACATCAGCAGGGAGCTCCCCGCGGGCGCGCTCCAGCGCCGGCCCTGGCGTCCCCGTCCGGCGCTCTGCGCGTGGGCCGTGACGAGCGTGCCATGTGGCGCCCCGGCGAGCGCCAGCATCCGCGCGCGCTCGTTGGTGGAGTCGACCTCGCGCAGGTGCAGCCGTGGCCGGCCGAGCGAGCTCATCTGCGCCTTACGAGCATCTGCGCCTCACGCGCGCCTGACGAGCAGCTCGCTGTCGCGCCCGACCGCGAGCAGCGCGGCGGCGGAGCCGCGGTTGACAGCGAGCGCCGTCATCAGCTGGGCGTCCTCGTAGAGCAACAGCTCGCCGGGTGCCACATCGGCGAACGTGGAGGCATAGCGCGCCGGGTGAACCTCTCCTGCCACCCCGCTCCCCGCAATCCCTCGCTCCGCGAGCTCGCCTCCCGCCGTCCCGCGCCCCACGACCTCCACGGCGAGCGCTTCGCCCAGTCGCATGCCGGCCGCCCGCAGCTGCTCGTGCGCTGCGTCGAGGATCAGGTTCCCGAAGTGGTCGCAGCGCAGCACGTGAGTCAGCAGCCCATCGTGCAGCGGCTGGGCCACGGGTAGCTCCAGGCCGCACAACTCCTCCACGGCGAGCGGCTCGCCGAGGCCCGCCAGCGGCGCTCCATCCACCAGCGCGGCGGCGACCGGCGCAAAGATATCGCGCCCGTGGAAGGTCGCCGAGACCGGCTCCAGGCGCTCGGGCGAATGGCCGATCTCAAACGCCTCGATCGCCCCTCCCAATGACTCGGCGGCGAGCATCAGCAGCCCGTTGTCGGGCCCGACCAGCAGGGGTCCCGCGGCGCTGCGCAGCGCGACCCGGCGCCGCGCGTTGATCCCGAGCGCGCCAACCTGGGGATCGACCACCGCGAGGTGCACCTCCGCGGGGGTGTAGGCAAGCGAGCCGCGCAGCACCAGCGCGCCGGCGCGCACGTCGTGGCGGGGAATCGAATGCGTGAGGTCGATCACGCGCGCGCTGGGGGCGCGCCGGGCGATCACCCCGTGACAGACGCCGACGAACTCGTCGAGGTGACCGTAGTCGGAGAGGAAGGCGATCACCGGAGATGGCATACCGGCGGTCAAGCTAGGGCAGCGTCTCCTCGGGGGTGGCGATAATCTTCAGATGCTCGTCTACGCGGGTCATGCTCATCAGCCGCTGAACCTGCTCGGAGCCGCGGACGAGGGCGAAGGGCTGCCCGCGCTCTGAGGAGCGCTTGTCCAGCAGGAGGATCGTCCGCAGGCCGGTGGAGTCGAGGAACTCGAGCCCGCGCAGGTCGAGCACGATGCTCGCCGTGTCATCGCGCATGGCGAGCTCGACCTCGCGCTCGAGCAGCGGCACGCTGGCCAGGTCGAGTTCGCCATCGAGGCGCAGCACCACCCGCTCCCCCTCGCGGCTCACGTCAATCAAGAGGTTGCTCCCGACCGCCATTGGCGAAACATTAGCGCGCTTGCGGCCTACTCAGCACGCACTGCCTCGCACTCGCTCAACCCGCTATGCGGAATCCCAGCAGCGCGATGTCGTCATGCAGCGCTCCCCGCGCGCGGGCCAGGGCCGCGCGCTCGATGTGCTGGAGAAAGCTCTCGAGCGGGAGCTCGGGCGCCGCGGCACAGAGCTCGAGCAGGCCGTCCTCGCCGAGCAGATTCTCGGGTCTGCCCGCCTCGATCACGCCATCGGTGTACATCAGCAACGTCTCGCCGGCGCCAAGGAAGATCTCGCGCTCCTCGATGCTGACGGGGTCGATCACGCCGAGCACGGTGCCACTGCGGCCGACCTGCTCGACCGCTCCGCCTGCTCCGATCAGCAGCGGCGGCGGATGCCCGGCGAGCGCGATCCTCAGGCGTGCGCCGTCCGCTTCGCGCATGAGCATGATCAGGCAGACGGTGCACAGGTCCGCCCCCGGTGGTTGGCGCAGCAGCGCCTGATGGAGCGTGCCGAGCATGTCGGTCGGCGACTGCCCGCCGATCGCGGCGGCACGCAGTGTATGGCGGGCCAACGCCGTCACCCCTGCTGCCCGAGGGCCTTTGCCGCAGACGTCGCCGATCACCAGCATCGCACGCGCCTCGTCGTAGTCGAAGACGTCGTAGAAGTCGCCACCCACCTCGTTCAGCTCGCCGGCCGCGGAGTACAGCGACTGGATCTCGACTCCCGCGAGCGCGGGTAGGGACTCTGGCAGCAGAGCCCGCTGCAGGACGTGGGCGATGCGTGTGCGCTCGGTATAGAGACGGGCGTTTTCGACGGCGGTGCCGGCGCGACGACCGAGCCTGACGGCAAGCGCGAGGTCCGCGTCGGTGAAACTGCGGATCGGATCCGAGGAGACGAGGGTGATCGCCCCGATCGTCTTGGTTGCGCCGGCCATCGGCACGATGATCACCGTCCGCGCACCCATCTCGCGAGCAGCTCGAGATGCTCGTCATCGCGCGCAGGCGGCGAGGGCGTCTGGCTGGATCTCCGTAGAGTCCGTGCGACCCGGTGCGGATCACCTCGCGAACGCCCGCGGGCTCATCTGGCGCCGGGCGATATACGCGGTCGAGCTCGCTCGGCCAGCGCGAGCTTGCCGGACTGCGTGGTGGACCGTCACCCGCTCGATCTGGCCGTCCTCGTCGAGCAGCTCGACCCCGCACCAATCGGCGAGCTGCGGCACCGCAAGTCGCGCCACCTGCTCCAGCGTCGCGGGGTAGTCATCGAGGACGCGAGTACGCGGCTGGCCTCGGCGAGAAGCGCTCGGCGCGCTCGGCGCGCTTGACCTCGGTGATGTTCTCGAAAACGTTGACGGCGTGCGGATCCGCTCGGTCTCGGGATCGCGGATCGGTGTGGCGCGGACGATCAGCCAGCGCTCCTCCCCCGTGGCGCGGACGATGTTGCGCACCAGCAGCGGCCCGGGACGCTCGCCGGCGAACAACCGCCTGCCGGCATCGACTCCAGGTCGAGCTCCGTGCCGTGCTCGTCGAGGACCAGAAGCGCGGCATGATCGTCCCCGGGCGCGCGCCCAACAGATCCTTGGCGTGGCGAACCCAAGCAGATCCGCGGCCGCTCGGTTGGCGAACACCATCCGCCCGTCCGGCGTCGATGACCGTGATCGCCTCGGCGAGGTCGACGAGCATCGCCTCCATGCGCCGCTCGACCGGCGAACCTCGGAGTACAGGCGGGCGTTGTCGATCGCCAGCGCGGCCCGCCGGGCCAGCTCGCAGACGAGGTCGAGATCGGCGCTCGTCGTAGGGCTCGCAATCGCCCAGCCGCAGCACGGAGAGCGCGCCGAGCGTGCGCCCGCGCGCCAGCAGCGGGGCGACCACCGCCGAGCGGTAGTCGTCGCTCGATCATGAACTCTGGCGTGCTCGGAGCTCTGTGCGATACGAGCGCAGCATCTCGTCGGTCATCGGCGGAGGAGCAGCGGCTCGCCGCTGCGGATGACGCGCGCGACCGGATGCTCGCTCCTCGGGGTCGAACGGGTGATCGCGCGCGCAATCGACCAGGCCCGCCTCGACCGACCGGGTCGGTCGCGACAACCGCGACGTCGCGGATCGCGCCGTAGTCGTCGCGCAGGTCGATCACGCAGAGGTCGCCAGCGCCGGCACGGTCAGCGATGCGACCTGACGCATCGTGGACGCCGGATCCAGCGAGAGGCCAGCACCGCCCCGGCCTCGACCAGCAGGTCGATCGCTCGCCTGCGCTCCTCCGAGCTCCCCGACACCGTTGAGTCCCCCGACTCCGTTGAGTCCCCCCGACTCCGTTGAGTCCCCCGACTCCGTTGAGTCCCCCGACTCCGTTGAGTCCCCCGACTCCGTTGAGTCCCCCGACTCCGTTGAGTCCTCCGGCTCCGTTGAGTCCCGCGACTCCGTTGGGTACCTCATCGAGGTCAGTATCACAGCCTGCCAATCGAGCCCGTGCCGATGCCCTGGCCGTCGATCACCGATCGCTCAGCGCCAGCGCCAGCACTGAAGTCGGGCCGGCGGGCGCGAGGCGGTGATCGTCGGCCAGCGCTCCGATCACGGGTCCCAGCTCGCCGAGCACATCGTCGTCGCCGGCCCGCTCGCTGGGCGTGGCGGGCAGCGGTCCGACGCGCAGCTCGACCTGACGGGGCTCGACGGCGATTTCCACATGCAGGTGCTCGCCGATGATCGACTGGAAGGCCTGGGCGACGATCTCCTCCGCGAGCAGCTGGACGTCGGAGATGCGATCGGTCGAGAAGTTGGCGCGCGCGGCGAGCGCGCAGAGCAGGCGCGGCAGGACGCTGTGCGCGAGCGGCTCGGGCGTGATCGCGATCGTGGCGGCGGTGATCAGCTCGGACCCCTGCGGACTCCTCGGACCCTTCGGATTCCACCGCTCCCTGGCCGACGGCGAGCTCGAGCTCCGCGCGGACATCGCTCCCTGGAGGGATGTCGAACTCCATGCGGACCTCGGTGCCGCCGCCCGCGCGCACGCGAAACTCGACACGCGAGGCGAGAGCTGTGATCACCGGCAGACCGAGCTTGAGGCTCCCGCGATCGCTCCCGCCGCTCCACCCGTCGAGCTCGCCGAGCTCGAGGGCGCCGTCCTCGCGCCCCCGCGCCTCCTGGGTCGGCAAGCCCGATGCCCTCGTCGCGCACCGCCACGGTGAGCGCGCCGGGCGCGATGTGAATGTCGACTTCGAGCGAGCCTCGCTCCCCTTGGTAGGCATGCAGGACGACGTTGTTGGCTGCCTCCGTGACCGCTGTGCTTACGTCAGCGAGCGTCTCGCGCGGGAACTCGATCGCTTCGGCGATGCCCGTGAGGGCGGTGCGGATCAGCGAGACGTTCTCGGGTTGGTTGCGCAGCTGCAGGCGAACGTTTGGCGGCCGGGGGGGAGCACGGAGGCATGCGCTCAATCTAGGAGATCTCCTCTGGCGCCTCGGGATGCGCTTGCGCGAGCACGCGCAGCTGCGCCAGCGAGCGCCGCAGCAGGCGCGAGACCTGCATCTGGGAGATGCCGATCCGCCGGCCGATCTCGGCCTGGCTGAGTTCCTCGATGAAGCGCAGGCGAATGATCTCGCGCTCGCGACCGGGGAGGTGCTTGAGCGCCGCGGCGAGGGTGGCGTCGAGCTCGATCAGCTCGTAGCGCTCGTCTTCGCCGCCGAGCGTGTCGAGGTGGGTGATGCGACTTTGCTCCTCACCGGCGCGGCGGGCCGGCGCGTCGAGCGCCAGCGGGTCGTAGGCCTGCCCGGCCAGCAGCGCGTCGAGGACCTGCTCGAGGGGCAGCTCGAGATACTCGGCGAGCTCGCCGGCGCTGGGCGCGCGGCCGCGTTCATTGGTCAGCTGCTCCTGGGCGCTGCCCACCGCAAGCGCCCGCTCTTGCAAGCCGACGCGGCACGTGCACGCCCCAGCTGGAGTCGCGAAAGTAGCGCCGCAACTCACCGAGAATCGTCGGCACGGCAAACGCGGCAAAGGCGATCTCGCGCTCCGGGTCGTCAAAACGCTCGAGCGCCTTCAGCAGACCGAGACAGGCAACCTGCAGGAGATCCTCAAACGGCTCGGAGGTATGCGCGTACCGTCTGGCGAGGCTACGAGCCAGCGGCGGGGACCCCTGCAGCAGCAACTCGTGGGCGCCACGATCGCCATCGCGGTGCCAGCGCTCGAGCAACTCCCGCGCGTCCTCGTGTGAGCTATGCCGCGAGGGGGGTGCAGTCACAGACGCTGAGGCCATCTCGACTTCCTCCTTGTACGGGGTCTACTTCTTCTAGGCAAAAGCAACAACTTCTCGGCCAGGGCTCTTTACCCACCTCCACGCATACGCAAACCGTTTGGCGCTCGCCGGCGCGGGTAGCGAAAGCTCGATGTTCCCCCGACGAGCGATCTCTGTCGACGCCGCCACCAACGGGCTCTGCGGCGCCACCGGGTCAGCCTGGGCGAGGCCCGGCCCCGCGCTGGCGACGGCCGCGAAGGAGACGCCGATGGAGCGGGTGGACCGCAACTTCGAGGAGCTCACCGGCGAGCTCCGCGTGGTGATCACCGGTGTGCAGGTGTTGTTCGCGTTTTTGCTGGTCGTCCCTTTCAACACCGGCTTCGCCCACGTCGGGGGCTACGAGCGCACCGTGTACTTCATCACTTTGCTGCTCGCCGCCTTGGCGGCCCTTTGCACGATCGCGCCCTCGGCGCAGCATCGCCTGCTGTTTCGCCACGATGACAAGCAGTATGTGGTCTTCCTCTCCAACCGGATGGTGATCGCGGGCCTGGCGTTCCTCGCGCTGGCGATGTGCGGCTGCCTGCTGCTCGTCGCGACGAAGCTGTTTGGTGTCACGGCGGGCGTGGTGACAGCGATGCTAGGTGCGCTTCCGTTCGCGCTGTTGTGGTTTGCGCTGCCGCTGCGCCGCCGCCGCACGCTGGACGCGGACGAGCGCCGCTAGGACTCACCACCGCGCCGCGACCGCGCCGCGTCACCACCGCGCCCCGCCGCGACCGCGCCGCGCCACTCACCGCGCGTCGCCGAGCTCGCTGCTGCGCTCGTGGTCTGAGTCTCGAATCCTCTCGCGCCGTGAGCTCCTCCTCGGGCGGCCCTTGATCGTGCAGGATCGCGTGGGCAGCCTGCTGGTCGCCATGGGAGGCGTGCTCGATCAGCGCGCGCTCGGCCTCCTCGAAGCCCTCGGCGACGCCGCCGCCCCCCTCGGTGACCGGACGTTGGGCGGGGTCCAGCTGCTCCTCGTTCTCGCCGAGCACGCCCTCGCCGCGCACACGCCCGCCGAGCACCCCCCATCTCGCCGGCTTCAAGCGCTGCCGCGTCGGCCTCTTCCTGCTCGTATCTGGGGTGCTGGGCATCGTGTGACTCCTTTGGGGTCGCTGCTGCCGCGCTTCGTTGTCCCGTATACGCAAGCACTACCCGTCCCGCGGCTGGCGTAATCCGCTGCACGAGACCTCCCGCGGAGCGCCCGCCCCTAGGCCGCCTCCGCCTCGTACTCCCGCAGAAAGCCCTCGAACAGGCGCCGGTGGCCCTCCTCGTCGCGCAGGATCGCGATCACCATGTCGTTGGTCACCGGATCTGACTCCTCGGTCGCCTGGATGATCTCGTTGTAATATCGATTGCCCCGCTCTCGGCCTCGATCACGCCCTTGACCACGTGCACGATGTCGGTCTGCTGCGCAGGCGGCTGCAGGTAAGTCTGCTCGGCCTGGAACTCCATCGAGCCGGGCACCACGCCATAGAGCTCCTTGATGCGCTGGGCGTACTGGGTGGCGTGGCCGAGCTCCTCCTGGATGTCCTGCCGCAATGACTTGATGATCTCCTGCGCACGCACGCCGTCGGGGTTGATCGAGTTCGCCATGTAGCTCATCACCGTCTCGATCTCCATCCAGTACGCCTTCGTGAGCATTCCCACCACCTGCTCGCGCTCCTTACGCATCTCCTCCGCGAGGATTCCATGACCGCTCTTGGTTGTCATCTGGTGCTCCTTGTGATCTCGGGATTTTAATGTTCGGGGGAGAGGGAGAGAGCACCTTCAGCCGCTGCTCCGCCCGCCCTTACGCCCCGCCGCCTGCTTCTGCGCGCGGTTACCGCCGCTGCCCGGACCGCTGCTTTTTTTACTCTGCGCGGAGCCCCCGCTGTGGCTGTTCTTGCCACCCTTGCTCGACGCGCCGGGCGTGTTCGCGATCTTTGCCGCGCGTTCCTTGCTCATCCCCTTTTTGCGCAGCCCTTCGTACTGCTTGTCGTTCTTCACGCTGGGACCGTGATCTTTGGCCATTGGGTCTTCTCCTTCTGTGCGCCTTCTGTGCGTGGATCGGCTCAGCCGGGGCTGTCGGCGAAGCCGCGGAACGTCTCGCTCATCCCCTGATCGATCGTGCTCTCGGACCATGCTCAACCCCGCTCGCGCCCTCACCCGGGTTGGGCCCGAAGTCGGCGTTGACCTGCAGCAGGGCGCTCTCCAGCAGGTGACGAAGATTCCCTCGGCGCCCTCCTGGACGTCGGCGACCTCGATCGTGTTCTTGCGCACGGTGATCTCGCCCCACCCGCCGGCGTGCTGCCCGAGCAGGCTGAGCACGCCGTTGAAGTGCATGGTCCATCCGCGCCCCGCCTCGCCGCTTAGCCCGACGGTGAGGGCGTGGTCCTTGATCTCCGCGCTCGCCCAGTCGATCTGTCGCTGCTCGGGGTCGCTCATGCGCCGATAGCTACCCGGCTCGGGTGCTTCGACACCCATCCTGATCCCGGGCTGAGCAACGCGGCATCTCCGGGCTGAGCAACGCGGCATCTCCGGGCTGAGCAACGCGGCATCTCCGGGTAAGCTAGGCGGCGAGTATGGGCTCGGGGAGACGCTTGCAATGAGTAGCCGTGCGGGGGTGGGGAGGACGAGCACCCGCTATGACTCGGCGGGTGCGGCGAGCGGCCCCCGCTACGACTCGGTGGGTGAGCAGGCAGCCGCGGAGGGCGCCGCCGAGAACGCTGCATCTTCCGCGAGCTCGCCGGGCTCCCTCTGGCGCCGGCAACCGTCCCGGGTTGCGCTCGCCGCGCTGCTGACGGGGTTGATCGTGACCGGGGCGCTGTCGCTGACGTCCGCGGCCGTATACAACCGCAACGAGCGGCGGTTGCTGAACCTTCGCGTGCGGGAGGTGGGCCTCGTGTTGGCGGCCACCGCTCCCTCGACCCAGACGCCGCTGGCCTCGGCCGCCGAGCTGGCCAACGCCACGGGCGGCAGCCCCCAGAAATTTCGTGCGTTCATGGCTCCTTACGTGGGTCCTGGCCGCCAGTTCACCTCGGTATCGCTGTGGCCGCTGGGCGACAGCGCACCTCGCGCCGAGCACCGTGCTCGGCAAGCGGCCCGCCCTTGCGTCGATGCCGGAAAGGGCCGAGCAGTTCTTCAGGCATTCCACCCGGCCCGGTGCTTTGAACCTCACCGGCTTCCTCAGCTCCCCGTATCCGGCGCTCGGCTTCGATTTCAGCGCCCCCGGCCGGGCGCACGGGTTCGCGGTCTACGCCGAAAACCCGCTGCCCGCGAACAGGCGCTCGAAATTGGAGAAGAACTCGGCCTTCTCCGACCTCAACTACGCGCTGTATCTGGGTCGCTCCAAGCGCACCAGCGACGTGCTGGTGACCAGCCTGAAGCACTTACCGATCAAGGGCCGGCAGGCCTCGGACGTCGTTCCCTTTGGCGCCGGCGTGTTCACGATTGTGGTGAGCCCGAACGGCTCGCTCGGAGGCTCGTTCTTCGAGCACCTTCCGTGGATCATCGCGCTCGTCGGGGCTCCTCGTGAGCCTGGCGGCCGCGCTGATGACCGATCGGCTGGCGCGTCGCCGGCGCTACGCCGAGCAGCTCGTCGGCGTCCTCGACCGGGTCGCCGCCGAGAACCGTCGAGATGTACACCGAGCAGCGCAGCATCGCGCAGACGCTCCAGCACGCGCTGTTGCCCGACACCCTGCCTGAGTTCGCCGGACTGCGGGTGGGCGCACGCTATGTGCCGGCCGCTTCGGACATCGATGTGGGAGGCGACTGGTACGACGTGGTCGCGGCGGGCGATGGACAGGTGCTGGTGATGATCGGCGATGTCTCGGGCCATGGGCTGCGAGCGGCGACGACGATGGCCTCGCTGCGCCACGCCGCGCTGGCGTATGCGGCGCAGGACCCCAGCCCGGCCTCGGTGCTCGCCCAGCTCTCGGATTTCGTCAACAGCGGGCCCCACGACTACTTTGCGACCATGCTCTGTGTCGCTGATCGACGTGGGCGCCCATCGACTGACGGTGGCCAGCGCCGGTCACCTCCCGCCGCTCCTGATCGACGGGACCGGCGGGGCGTTCATCGAGTTCGACGCCAACGTGCCAATCGGCGTCGCGCGCAAGTCGCCCTACCTGGAGACGGCGGTGTCCGTGCGGCCCAACACGACGCTGATCGCGTTCACCGATGGTCTGGTGGAGCGTCGTGGAGAGGTGCTCGACGTCGGCTTGGCGCGCTTGCGAGAGGCGGCCGCCAACGCTGCGCTCGCACTCGAGGATTTGCTGCTAGAGCTCGCCCGGGGCCTCACATCCGAGGGCCACCATGACGATACGGCGATCGTGGGCATCCGATGGCAGAGCTAGAGGCCGAGCCCCCGCTGGAGGCCGAGCCCCCGATGCTGCGGATCGACATGCGCCTCGACCCCAGCGGCGCGCAGGTCGTGGCCCTCGCGGGAGAGCTCGACAGCTCAAACGCCGCAACGCTCCAGGAGCGAGTGGCGTCGATCCCGCCGCGGCTCGCTGCGCCGCTGATCTTTGACCTCACCGGCCTGCGATTCATGGACAGCGCCGGGATTGCGGTGCTGATCGGCGCCGCGGCGAAGGCAAGCAGCGTGTCGCTACGCAACCCCTCTCCGATCATTCGGCGCGTGCTGGAGGCTACGGGCCTCACAGGCGTGTTCTCGATCGAATCACGAGCGATCGAATCATGAGGCAGGCGCGCCGCTTCCACTGCCAGGCAGAGTCTGTGGCCGGCGCACGCCACTTCGTCAGGGATGTCCTGAGCGATCAGTCGCGCGAGACCGTGGAAGCCGCCGAGCTGATGGTCTCTGAGCTTGCCACCAACAGCGTGCGCCATGCCCGTAGCGACTTCGAGCTCGCGATCCAGCGCACGCGAGACGAAATCCGCGTGGAGGTGAGCGATCACGGTGAAGGCCAACCGGTCCTGCGCTCCCCGACGCCTCGAGAGCAGTCCGGACGAGGACTGCGCATCGTCCAAGAGCTCGCTGAGGACTGGGGAATCACCCCGTCGCCCAACGGCAAGCTCGTCTGGTTCAGCTTGCCGCTGCGCCCCTCCTCGGCACGCACCGCACCGGCGCGCACCTCCTCGGCGAGGGCGCCAGCCGGCGAGTCAGAATCCCGCTCGAGCGCCTCCCGCGACCAGCCGCCCGAGCAAAGCCATCAGGCAGGCCCGGACTTGCGTGCCGCGAGAGTGCATATATCGGCCCTATGGGGCGGTACCGCACGGGTTGCCCTTTTACAGACCGGTCTCTGATTGCTAAGCTCTGGCGGTCCGGAGGGCTCTTGAAAGGCCCGTGGACGATGCTCTACCGGTAGGACTGACGGCAACATTGGTGCCCGTTTGGACTGCCTCACACGCCGAGAACGTGCGGGGAACTCGAAATGGCTATCTCAGGACAACCTGCCGACGGAGACTTGGCATCGCAGCTGGGCCGCTCCGGTTTTGAGGTTCGAGACAGCATGCGCGAGGGCCGTCATACCCTCCTGTTGAGCGGCGAGCTGGACCTCGCGGTGGCCGCGGAGCTGGAAACGATCGTCCTCGGCTTGTGCGGCGATGGTGTCCGCGCCGTCGAGCTCGACCTGAGCCGGCTGACGTTCATGGACTCGACCGGTTTGCGTGCGGTGCTCCGCGCCCAGGAGCTGTGCGCGGAGCATGGACACGACTTCCTCGTAACCTCAGGCGGAGGCCAGGTGCAGCGTCTGCTCGAGCTTACGGGCACCAGCGAGGTCCTTCCCCTTGCTCGACGCTCATTCCAGTCGCCCCGGCGACACGCATTCCAGTGCTCCTGCCGGCGCTCATCCCAGCCCTCCCGCTGAAGCAGACCAACCCAGCGAGCCTCGGCCCACCCAGCCAGATCGGCTCTGAGCTTACCGTGGGCGCCAGCTCAACTTCTCCCTCATCGCTGGCCTCAGCGAAGGGGAGTAAGGGCTACTGCGACAGCGCACGGACGAGCTTGCGGCGGCGATCAAGCGGGCAAGCTGAGGGGGGCAAGTATGAAGGTCTCCGCGGCAAAATCCGGATCGAGGTGGTTGGCGCTGAGGAAAGCGATGACCTGGCGGCCAGAGAATCGCTCGACGGCAGCCGTGAGCTCAGCCGACATCGTGTTCTGAAACGCCTTGCGGGTAGCGAGCACCAGCTCCTCTTCTCCATCGCGTAAGAGGCTCCGCTCACCCTTGGTCAGAGTGTCCTGGAGAATCACCGTGATGACGTCGTCGTTGATGTAGGCACGGGCCTTCGTTGGCCCGCGGCCCGTGTAATCGCTCAGCAGTCGCACCACCGCGTTGGAGATGTCTAAAGACAGCTGGCCGCTCGCCGAGCGGTCGTTTTGGGCGCTGTGCAAGCCAGGCTCCTTCTCTCGCCTCCCTCCTGGCACAGGACCCCGCGAAAGGTAGGAAGGAGACGGATGAAATCCGCCCGCGAAGCCCGTGTTTTCCCGTCAGTCCCCGCCCTCAAAAGCGGTCCAGCGTAAACGCACGTGTGCTTCCAGCCTACTCACACAACCCGCGCCGCGGGCGAGGGCCGTGCGCCCGAGTCGGGTGATCTGTAGCCGTCGAGGCTCGCCCCCGCCTCTCGAGGTTCAGCCTGGGCGCGATCGAGCCCACGCCTCTGCACGTGCTCAGAGCTCACGCCTCTTCGCGTGCTCAGCCAAGTAGCTTGGCGCCTTCGCGCAGCTCTTTGCTGCCTTGCTTGACCGCCCGGAGGGCCTTCTTGGCCTCGGCCTTGGCGGCTTGCGGGCTCGCTTTTTTCTCGCCGAACGCTTGCTTCAATTTGTCGTAGGCGCGGATCACGGTCTGCAGCCCTTTCTCGAACTTCGTCTTTCCCGTCTTGACTTTGGGGCTGGACGCGGTCTGCGTCCCGATTGCGGACTTCAGGGAGCCCAGTACAGCGACCGAGTTGGTGATGGCCGCCTTGACCGCGCTGGGATCGCCGTTCTTCTTGTAGTGGCCCAGGGCGGTGAGCACGTGGCCTTCGGCGATGAGGATCTTCGAGCCATAGCTCTTGATCACTGCCTTGATGCTCGCGTCGCTCGCGCCGGCACTCGCTACGGGGCCGAGGAGCCCGCCGCCAAGCAGGAGAGCACTGCATGTCAGGAGCACTCCGCGCCTGATCTTCACCACAGCCAAGCTGATCATCCGATTGCCCTCCGTTGTCGTTGTTCGTAGTGGTGTGGCTGGGCTCCCAGCGCTTCCGCGGCAGCTATGTATCCCGCTCAGCAGGTCCTCAAACAAGATCCGTGGATCCTCGAGCACAATCCATGAATCGCCAGAGAAATGTGTTTATCGGGTGGTGGACGCGGGTATCACAAGCGCGGCGCAAGGTTCCGTGGAAGCTCGCGGCCTTGTGGACAGAGGCCAAGCGGCTCTCTGCCGGGGGATCCTCGGCAAGAACGCGTAGGCGTCTTCGCTGGTTGCGGCGCGCTCGATCCACCCCCCCGAGCGCGCCGCGGCCGCAAAATAGTCCCCGACCCACTCCCCTAGTCCCCGACCCACTCCCCGCACCCCAGAGGAGACGCGAGATGCCCAGTCGAATCATCGGCGCTGTCGCGGTATCGCTCCTCGTTGCCGGGGTGGTGCTTCTGGTGGTGGCGCACGGGATCCTCGCGCTCGTTGCCGGCGGCGCCCTGGCCGGGGTCGCCGGGATCGCGCTCGTCGCGCTTGCTTTCCTGCTGGTGGGCGAAGGCGAGGAACGCGATCGCCTCCGGCATCCACGGGGATAGCCGCCTCCTGTCGCCTCGGTCGCGCCAGCCCTGCTGCCAGCAAGAGCAAAACTCCCTAGTGAAGGCGTGCGCCGCCGTGGGGGCCCTCGCGGTTCGTATCGCGGCACGAACTCGAAGACGAAGGTAAAGGAGCGCCTGCGCTAACCCGAACGGCCACGAAACAACTCAGCGCGCTCGAGCTTTAGTTTTCGACTGTCTCGACTGGGTGGCCGCTTTGGTGCGTTTTCTGGTGGCGGCTGATTTTTTCACCGCAGCCGGCCTTTTGACCGCGGCAGGTTTTTTCACCCGACGTTTGCCCGTCCGTTTCGCCGGCGGAATCTCCGCTTTGCGCACCGCTTTGGTCAGCCGTGGAATCTCTTTCTCCAGGAACGAGCGCATCCGCTCCTCCTCGCGACGGATCGACCGCGCCAGACGCTCAGTCTGTTTGTCGCCGAGCACCTGCGCGAGCGCCTCGATCGCGATGTAGGTGGCGATCTCCTCGGCCTCTGAGGCATACTCGCTCTTGGCGTTCTTGAGCTGCTTCTCATCCTCGCCCGTACCGCGCAGCGCATGCAGCGGACCTTGCGCGAGCGCCACGGCCTTCTGCGCTCCACTCACGACCGCCTGCGCCACCCCGGTGACCTGATCCGGCCCTGGAGCCGACACTGTCTCAACCATCCACCCAGCTGTTTGATCCGTTTACCAACCTCACGCCCGTGACGCTTGGTCTCTGACAGATGCTCCTTCAAACGCTTCTTGTAGGGAGCCCGCGTTGTCATCGCGATGTGGGCTTCCAAAGCGGTCTCCAAACGCTTCTCCAGGCCGTATGCCTCGTTCAGGTACTGCACCAACTTTTTATCGCCGGCCGTTTGCTCAGCCATCATTCTCCTTTCCGAGTGGGGATTTCCGTTCTCTACCCGCTTCGGCATCCAAAAAACCCTCTGATCACGAGAGTGCCCGCAGCGCCGGCAGCAGCTCGCGCTCTGCCCAGGAGGTGAACCCGGCCTGCGTGTCCGCGCCGATCTGGACCAGGGCGATCTCGGTGAAGCCGGCGTCGATGAAGGGCTTGATCTTCGCCACGTGCTCCTCGACGTCGGGCCCGCATGCGAGCTGCTCTGAGACCTGCTCCTCGGTGACGAACTGGGTGGCGCCCTCAAACGAGTCTGGATTGGGGAGGTCGGCGTTCACCTTCCAGCCCAGCCCGAACCATCTGAACTGCTCGTGCGCGCGCCTGACCGCCGTCTCACGATCGGGGTCATAGGCCACGGCGATCTGACCGATACGTCCCTTTCCCGCTCCGCCGGCGGCGTCGAACATCTCGCCCAACTCGCTCTTCGGCTCCACAGCCACCATCAGGTCGGCCTTCGAACCGGCCAGCCGGCAGGAATCCGCTCCGGAGACCGCCACGCCGATCGGCACGCGCTCGTCGGGCAAATCCCAGAGCCTGGCCGTCTCTACGGCGTAGTGCTTGCCGCGGAAATTGACTGTTCCCTGTCCGTCAAACAGCATCGAGATCACGTCGATCGCCTCGCTGAGCATCTCATGACGGGCTCCTACCGACGGCCAACGCCGCCCGACGACGTGCTCGTTGAGGTTCTCCCCCGCGCCCAGGCCGAGACGGAAGCGGTTGCCCGAGAGGATCTGCACGGTGGCCGCCTTCTGGGCGACCACGGCGGGGTGATAACGCAGGATCGGGCAAGTGACGTAGGTCATCAGCGGGATATGCTCGGTCGCGTTCGCGACCGCGCCAAGCACCGCCCACGCGTAGGGGGAATGGCCCTGTGCCGCCAGCCAGGGCTGGTAGTGGTCGGAGATAACCGAGAAGTCGAAACCTGCCTCCTCGGCCAAGCACACGTCGCGCACGAGCTCGTCAGCCCGTGACTGCTCACACATCATCGTGTAGCCGAAGCCGGTCATGAGCACGCGAAGCCGGTCATCGCGAAGCTGGTCATGAGCACGCGCTACCCGTCTGGGTCTCCGCCAAACGACAAATCGCGCGCGTTTGCACGGAGCCCCGTCGACTCGGCGCGATTTACTCAGGCGTGTGTGAGCGTCGCGTCGGCGCGGTCGGACTCGCGCTCCAGGCATGCTAGAAACGCCTTGACGACGAGCGGGTCGAACTGGCTCGCAGCGCAGCGCCGCAGCTCGGCGCGAGCGGCGAGCTGGCCGATCGAGGAACGGTAGGCGCGATCGCTGGTCATCGCCTCGTACGCGTCGGCTACCGCGAGGATGCGGGCCTCCAATGGGATCTCCTCACCGGAGAGCCCGCGCGGGTAGCCGCGTCCGTCGGGGCGCTCGTGATGGGCGCCGACCCATTGGCGCACATCGGTGAAGCTCGCATGCTCGAGGATCTGCGCCCCGAGCTCCGGGTGACGCTTGATCGAGGCGAACTCCTCCTCGGTCAGCTTTGCGGGCTTGCTGAGAATGCTGTCGGGGACGCCCACCTTGCCGATGTCGTGCAGCATCCCGGCCAGTCGCACCCGCCCGATCCGCTGCTCTGGCAAGCCGAGCTCGCGGGCCATCATCTCCGCATACCGCCCGACCGTCTCCGAGTGGCGAGCGCTGCCGCTGAAGCGCAGGTCCACGGCCTCGGCCAGGTCGAGCATCACCGCGATGAAGCGCTCCGCTTCGATGTCCCGCGGCTCACCCTCCCGCTCACGCAGGAGTGGGCTGTGCAGCATGGTCCTGTTGCGGCCACTCTCCTTGGCCGCATACAGCGCCTCGTCAGCGGCGCGCAAAAGCGAGGCGGCCGTCCCGCCGTGCTGAGGGTAGCTGGCCACCCCGAAGCTGATCGTGATCGCGACCGTATCGCCGGAGAACTCCTCGCGCAGATCGCAGCGCAACCGCTCGGCGATCACAAAACCGCCCTGGCCATCGGTGTCAGGCAGGATCAGCGCGAACTCCTCGCCTCCCACCCGCGCGGCGCCATCGATCTGACGCTTGCCCTGCTCCAACAGGCGAGCCACGCGCGCCAGGGCGGCGTCGCCCACGTGATGGCCCGATCGGTCGTTGACTTCCTTGAAATGATCGATGTCCCCGACGAGCACGGTCATCGGCGACTGCCCGCGGCGCGCGCGCTCGAGCTCGAGATCGAGCAACTCGCGAAAGCCCCGCCGGTTGGAGATCTTGGTCAGCGGATCGGTGCGAGCGGCGTCGTAGAGCTGGGTGATCAGCAACTCGACGCGCTCGCGCATCGCTGCAATCAGGATCGCCGCGACAAGCAGCGTGCCCATGCCGACGATCCACCAGGCGGGAACCCCGCTCGAAGGTGGTCTCGCGCTTAGGAGCGCCCCGTAGGCGACCCCGACATAGGCGATTTGAGCAGCAGACTCTCGCTTCGTAAAAAAATAGGACGAATAAAGGAACACCCACAAGTAGAAGAAGACCAATGGGCTGGGACTCTCCCCGGAGAAGAACGCAACTCCAGTGATCAGAGTGCTGCCCCATGCCAGTGCGACTGGAAGTATCCAGCCGGGCAGACGCGTGGCTCGCAAGAATAAAACGCCAGCGACCATGTAGGCGTCCCCCACGATGATCAGCAGCCCAAGCTCGCTGGCACGCCCTGGATGGGGCAGCAGCACGGTCAACAGGGCCAGCGTGGCACCCGCCGCAAATAGGCACGCCAGTACCTTCGCCATCAGGCGGGTCTCGAAGCTCGCACTCGAACCGAACCCGGCGGGCATGCCAGCGCCCTCCTCGCTCTCGAACACCGTCATCCCTCACCGTGTCGGCTACTTCACAGAACTTCATGAGCGATGTCGCGCCACAGCGGCATCTGCCCAAGATCGACAAGACCCTGCCAGACGGGCGTGGCGAGCATGAACGGCTCGATCTCGATATCTGCGCCGATGTGACTATCGGAGATAGATGCCGACATCGTGCGGCCGAGAGGCACTGCAACTCGTTGATGAACGTGTGTGGCATCGCGTTCTGGAAAGCGCTACGGGTGTCCTTGGCAATCGGCGCTCGCTCCAACTCGATCATCGTCTGCTCGACGTCGGTGTAGACGCCGCCGAGCACGCACGCGAGGAGGTCGTCGCCGAGCATCTGGGTCTTGGCGCTCACCGGCTTGCGGTGGTGGTAGCGCTCGTGCACAGCGACCATGGAAGTCGTCACCGCGGCGAGCAGCCGATCGCCGTGCAGCGGAGGTTCGCGGGCGCCGACATGCGGCCTGACTCTCTCGTCCTCCGGTTGGGTTCGCGCGCGAGGCAGCAGGGCGAGAACCCAACGAGCGATCGCTATCGCCGTAGCGCTATGCGGTTAGGATTGCCTGAACTCCGCCTCATGAACAGGCGCCGGTCAGCGATGAGCCAAGACATCCAGAGAGCCAAGCAGACACATGGTGACGTGCTAACCGCGATCTCCGACGGATTGGTGGGGCTGCTCAAGGAGTTCTACGGGCACGGGCCGACCCGCGTGAAGTCCTACTACGACGACGATCTGGTGGTATGCGTTCTGCGCGGGGGCTTCTCGCGCGTCGAGCAGACCCTGCTCGACGGGGGCCGCGGACAGGCGGTGATTCAGCAGCGGATGGAGTTCCAGGATGTCATGCGTGAGCGCTTCGACAGCGTGATCGAACACGCCACAGGGCGCAGCGTGATCGGCTTCATGAGCGGCAATCAGCAACACCCCGACATGATGTGCGAGGTGTTCATCCTCGCCCCCACCGACCTCCTCAGCGAGCACGAGGTTCCGGCGAGCGCCGGTCCTCGCCTCCCGGTTGAAGCCCGGGCCACGTAGGCGAGCTGCCTCGGCACTCAGGAGCGCCATCCTGGGCGCAGCGAGCCTGGGGTTTCGCCTGCGCTGCAGCCACGAGCTCCGCGGCCAGCGAGGCTGCACCGTGCCCCGCTTGACGGGCGCGCTTGGCTGCGTGGCGCCTCGTATAGAGCTTCTGCTGGATCGTCATCGCACCAGGATGTCCGCTGCCGGGCCAGGGTGTCAAGAGCAGCAGCAGCCGTGTAGCCGAGGACGCGATGACCTCGTGGCGCTCTCCTGGAGCCAGCTCGACCAGCAGCCCAGCCTCGCCACTCGCGCGCTCGCCCGCGGCCGTGGTCACCTCGATCGCGCCATCGATCACGAGGAGCCACGCGCGCTCGTGGACCTCATGCTCGGACAGGCTCTCACCCGCCGCGAGGTCGAACACGATCGCACGCGCCTCCTCGCTCGAGGAGAGGATCTCCGGCAACCGCGCCTCCAGGTCAAGTGCCTTTAGCTCCCAGTCGTTCACACGCCTCCTTCTCAGCGCTGCTACGCGCTTTTGAGCGAGCGGTAGTGCTCCCGCCAGATCAACCTGTAGATCGGGATGCGGCGGGGCAGATCACGAACGCCCGGGATGAACGGGATGCAGATGAACGCGAGGCTGAGCAGGCCCATGATCAGCATCACCTGGATGTCGGCGTTGGCGGAGGACTTGATCGGTTCCACCTGGTAGGAGAGGGTGTATAGCCACAACCACACCTGGCCCGGGTAGCTGCCGGTCTCGTTCATCATTCCCCACTGCTCGCCGAGCAGGTGCTCGCCTTCGGCGCGTTCGCCCAGCAGGCCGCCATCGGCCATGAACAGCAGTGGCTTGGTGTAGTCGGTCTGGAAGAACTGGTTGCTGGTCAGCAGGGCGCCGTCGAGTCCGCCGCTCTGGGCGAGGCTCAGCAGCCCTCCCATCAGCGCCGGAACCGGTCCGGCTCCGCTCGCCTGCACCGTCACCGCGTCGCCCGAGTCATCGAGCGCAACCGTCTTGGGCGGCGTCTTCTTTTCTTCGGTAGCCGCTTCGTATTCTTCCAGCGGCTTGGCATACGCTTGGCCCCATGCCTTCCGCGTCGCTGCGGGCGCCGCCCGGTATGCAGCCAGGGCGCTCTGCAGCGCCGGGTCGCCGCGGACCGTCTCCAGCGGGCCGATCACGTAGTCCTCGGCCGTGTCGATCGGGTGGCTCACACCGAGCCAGCGCTGCGGGTGCAGGAAGAGGAAATGCTGCACGCTGCCCGAGTTGTGGTTGTACGGCGGTCCATATTCGGCGGTGTCGCTCGTGGCGTCGAGCTCCTTCGCGGCGGTCGCGACGAAGTTGATCGGCATTTGGCGCGACCACTGGGCGACCGTGCTCGGCTTCTGATCAGGCGATGAGAACAGCACGCTCAGCACGATCGCCAGCAGCGCGATCACACCGACCGCGATGCACAGCTCTTTGACGAGGTCGTAGGAGGCATAGCCACCCCTCCACGGCCCGGTGTCCTCCTTGGAGGCAAGGAAGCTCACGACGTCACTCCCGTCCTAGCCGGCGGGGCCTCGCCGTCGGGCGCCGCGGGTGGCGTGTCGCCGGCCCGCGGCAGGCGCGTGGTGAGGGCTGCCCGGTCAAGCTCGAACGGCGGCACGACGCCGTGGCGGCGCACGAGCAGCACGTGTGCGGCGACCAGCCCGACGACGGCCAGCGGCAGCAGAAACACGTGGTAGCTGTACATCTGCCCGAAGTTCGTGACGTTGAAGAACGCGCCGACGCCGGCGGCGTTCAGGCCATCCTTCGCCTGGGTCGCGATCCACTGCGCGTCGAAGTTCTGCTGCGAGACATATCCCGTGAGCGCGGTCGGGACCGCGACCAGGAACGTGACCGCCCCGGTGATCCAGACGCGTGTGCGTCCGCCCCGCCACGCGGCCATCCAATACTTGCCCCACAGGTGCACGACCATCGCGAAGAAGAACAGCTCGACTGCCCACAGGTGGATGCTGTTGAAGAAATGACCGATACCCGTGTAATGCCACCAGGCGGGTCCCTTCAGGGAGAGGATCACGCCGGAGCCGATGATCACCGCGAGCGCGGCGATGCTGGCGACGCCGAAGATGTAGATCCACGAGGCGACATAGGTCGGCTGGCCGTCGGGGAGGAGCTTCTCGGGCGGCAGCGCCTCCACGGCGGCTTCCCGCACGCGGCCGGTCCACGTGCGCTTCCTCGTGTGAGGAGCGCTGGGAGGGGTATGCGCCGTGCTCACTCTGGTTGGCCCCCAGCCCGGCGGGCGCTCGCGCGAGCACGCGCGCCGGGGAACGGCAGCGCGATCGCCAGGGCAAAGACCACGAACATCAGGGCGATCACGATCAGGTTCGCCACGGACAGCTGAATGAAATGCCATTCCACTACGTGCGCCGGGTGATTCAAATTGAAGACGGCCGCCAGCACGAGCATCACGCGGCGACGCTCCGTCGCGGATCTGGCAGAGAGGTGTGCTGCTGGGGCACTGTGACCTCCGGATCGCTCTACATGACAGCGAGATCTCCGAAGTCACGTCGTGTTGCCGGTCCCACAAGGACCGACCGCACACCGATGCCCTCTCCCATAAATCCTATCAGCGATCTCTCCGGGCTGATTGGTGACGGCTGAATCGATCAGTGGCGAATACTTCTTCGTCACGAACTTCCTCTGAGCCGTATTGCAAGCTGACTCCCCGGCACTCAGGGACCGAGTCGAAGTTGGGACTCGTTCCGTCGAGGAAGGGGTAGGTGATCGATGCGGGGTTCGTCTGTCCGCTGTCGAGATGCCCAAACAGGTGCCCCACCTCATGCGTCATCGCGTCGCAGAACCACTGAAAAGATTCATCGTCCTGCTGCCAATTTGGCCACAGCGAGGCGTTTATCGTGATCGTGCACTTCTGCACTTCGGTCCACATCTCGACAACCGAGTTCTTGGGTTCGGGGCTCGTCACGGTTTCGTACGCGGAGTTGGGAAGCTGATGAGCGCTCCTCACAATCCTGGGCGTGCCGCATGCCGGGGTGCCATGCCAGTAGCGCTCGGCGAGCTGCAACGACAGCGCCACGGGATTTGTGCTCGGGGCGCGTGACGGGCCGCTGTGAGCACCGGCCGCGGCAGGCAGGAGCAGCGTCGTTGCGAGGATGACCGCAAGCAGCAGACGAGCCATGCCTTACATGCTGAGGGCAGTGGGTGCATGGGTTTTCCCTCCGTTGGGGTGATCTTGGGGGGAGTGGTGGGGGAGAGAGCGGGTTAGGCGAGGCTCACCCTGGCCCTGTCTTCTGTCGATGAGGTACTAGGCGCTGGCCCACGCCTGGGCCGCCTATGCCGCCACATACCCCAATCACGATCGTCATCGCCCGCTTCGACGATCTCTTCGCCAGAGGACTGGGAGAGCTGATCGAGAGCGATCCGAGCCTCGCGATCCTCGCCGCCGACGTGGAGCACAGGCGCATCGGTGTCGTGCTGCGCGCTCACCGTCCGGACGTGGCGATCCTCGACGTCGGCGCCCTGGAGAAGCTGGCCGAGATCCGTGAGCTCAGCGGCTCCCATCCGGCGACGCGACTGGTCCTGCTCGGGAACGATCCCGCGCCGGTCGAGTGTGCGCAGCTGCTCGCGTTTGGCGCGAGCGCCTGCCTCGGCAGGGACACCCAGTCGCGCGATCTGATCAACGCGATCCACCTCGCCTCGCGGGGGCTGCAGGTGCTCCCGCGGGCCACGGCAGGCCGGGGCGGTCCGGTTGCGGGAGAGCGCCTGCTGAGCAAGCGCGAGGGCGAAGTGCTGCCGCTGCTCCAGCAGGGTCGCTCCAACGCGCAGATCGCCCTCGCCCTGCAGGTGGGCATCGAGACGGTCCGCACCCACGCGCGCAACATCTACCGCAAGCTCGGTGTCGCCTCCCGCCGAGAGCTCCTCGCCCGCACCCGCGGGGAGCTCTCGGCGCGGGCCGCAACCGCTCTAGAGCCGGATCCTCCTCGTCCAGAGCACGCGCCACGGCGTCGGGTCTCGAGTCCGCGCAGGCCGCGACGCGGGCATCAGGCGCGACGCGATTGAGCAGGCTCGATGAGCCCAGGTGACTGCCGATCTGCAAGCGCCGGCTCGGCTTTGAGAATCATCATCTGTCTAGTGCTCCACTTCCGGGCTAATCCTGAAGAGGCGAACTGTCGGGTTAGATAACAGGTCGAAGAGGCCGGGGAGCCATTCCCCTTCTATCGCGGCGCTAGACGCCGCAGTGAGGAGACGCCTATGAATGTTGGCGTCCGATCGATGTTCCGCTCGCCAGAGCGCGACTCTCTCCCAGCTTGCCGGCGTCCGTCTTTTCAGGACGGCAGCCTCGCAGCACGCCGGCGCCCCCATCCACGGGTTGCCCGCAAGATGTCTCTAGCAGGCCTCGTGCTGCTCGGATCGCTATTCACTCTCCTGTTCGCGAGCAGCGCCCTGGGCGCCACGGCGACCGTGGGCTTGGGATCGGCCGCCCCCTTCTCGGTGTTGGCCGGCTCGACCGTCACCAATACTGGCCCGACGACGATCTTCGGCGACCTGGGCTTGAGCCCCGGCTCATCGGTCACCGGTGCGCCGCACGTGCTCGGCGCGACCCACGTGGACGACGCGGTCGCGATCGAAGCAAAGAATGCTCTGACCACGGCCTACAACGACGCGGCCTCGCGCCCGAGTAACGGCTCGGCCGGAACCGACCTCGCCGGGCAGTCCTTCACGCCGGGCGTGCGCAGCGCCTCGAGCTCGCTGCTGCTCTCGGCGGGGAGCGTCACGCTCAACGCCGAAGGCAACCCCAACGCGGTGTTCATCTTCCAGATCGGCTCCACGCTGATCACCGGCTCGAACACCAGCGTCTCGCTGACGGGCGGCGCGCAGGCGTGCAACGTCTTCTGGCAGGTCGGCTCCTCCGCGACGCTGGGCACGGGCACGCGCTTCGTCGGCACGATCATGGCCGCGGCGAGCATCACCGCGAATACCGCCGCCACGATTCACGGCAGGCTGCTCGCGCAGAGCGCCGCGGTGACGCTCGAAGACAACACCATCACCACGTCCAACTGCGCCTCCAGCGCCGGCGGTGGGGGAAGCGGTGGCGGTGGCGGCGGCAGCGGCGGCAGTAGCGGCGGCGGCACGGAAACGACCACGCCCGCGGAAGCGGCCAAGCTCGCGGCAGCCAACACGCTCGCGGAAGCCGTCGGCTCGGGTAGCACCCCCGCCATGACGACCCCACTGCCCCCGATCGGCTCGCGGACGATCGGCAAACCGGGCAAGCGACGCTCGCGCAAACATCGCCATCACAGCTCGCCCAAACATCCGCTCGCACGGCCGGCGCTCCCGCACAAGCGGGGCTCCTTCACCGGATGAGCTCCCGGCGGCGCCGGTTCCTGGCGCCCCGCTTTGAGTGCTGCTTGGCTTTGGGGCTCGTCGCGGTCTGCCTGCTCGCTCTCAGCGCCGGCTGCGCGCTGGCCGCCGGCGCACCGGCCGGCGTGCCGGCCGCGTATCGGAGCGGCTCAGCAACTTGCCGTCCTGAGTACCGCACACGGTGTGCACCAGGAGCCCGAAGCCGGCGCCCCGCAGACCGGAGCTCCTGCCCGCCCGCGGGCCGATCACCGGCGAGCCGACCACCGTGCCTGTGATCGGAGCCCTGACCGGTCCCGACGGGGTCCGCTGGCTGCGGGTGATGCTGCCGGGCCGCCCCAACGGATCGACCGGCTGGATTGCCCAGCAGGGCACCCGCGAGCTCGTGACTGACTGGCATATCGTCGTCGACCTCGCCGCCCGCCGGGTGCGGGTCTACAGCGCCGGCCACGCGCTGAGAGCCTTTCGCGCGGTGGTCGGCAAGCCCTCGACGCCGACTCCGACCGGCGAATTCTTCGTCGAGGAGACCTTGCGGATGTCTCCCGGCGAGGCCGGCGGCCCATTCGCGCTGGCGCTCAGTGCCCGCTCGAATGTGCTGCAGGAATTCGAAGGTGGCCAGGGCCAGATCGCGATGCACGGGCGGGACAATCTCGGGGGGACGCTGGGCGCCGCCGAATCGCACGGCTGTATTCGCCTTGCCAGCACGAGCATCGAGTGGCTGGCCGCCCGCATCGCTCCAGGGACACCGGTGACGATCGACGGCGGCTGAAGTCCTTGCTTACCGCGACTTTCAGGCTGCTTGGCGTTTCGTCCACTTCCACAACGAGCACAGGATTGTTCGAGTGTCTAGTAAGCCTTTCGAGTAGCTGGTAAATCAATAGCGACATTCCCGCTGATCTCTAGTACGATTCGTGCTGATCATCACTATCCCTACCTAAGACAGGCTCGTGCGTCAGCTAGATGACCAGTCGATGGTCGGTCCAGACCAAACGGCTTCAGGGGAAGATCAAATAGCATCCGGCAGAACCAGCCCGGCGAGGGCGTGGTTCGCCTCACTCGGTGGCTCCCGGGCCACGCCTATCGGGATACTCATTCTGCTTTGCGCTGTCACGGCGTCATTGCTGGCTCTCAGCGCCTGGAGACACAGCATCCTCGCCTGTGGCCTGCTGCTAGGTGCGTTCAGCGTGCTGTTGTTCTTGGTGCTCAGCGGCTCGCACCAGCGGGACGACGTATTGGTGCGCGATAAGACAGACGAGCTTCACCATCAGGCGCTCCACGATGCACTCACCGGATTGCCCAATCGTGTGCTGGTGATCGATCGCGCGACCCAGATGCTGAGTCGCGCGCAGCGGATCCGTGCGCCCGCGGCAGCACTATTCATAGATCTCGACGACTTTCGGCAGATCAACGACCGCTTCGGCCATCCGGCGGGCGACGAGCTGCTACAGACGATCGCCGCTCGACTGCAGGCGGTGGTGAGAGGCGGTGACACGGTTGGGCGCCTGGGCGGGGATGAGTTCGTCGCCCTGGTGGAGCCGGGCTCGTTCGAGATAGCGCCGGAGCTCGTTGCCGAGCGCATACTCGAGGTGCTGCGAGCACCAATCACCTTGCGGATACCGAGCCAAAGCACCGTCACGGTCACGGCCAGCATGGGCGTCGCGACGGCCCAGGGTCTCTCCGCCGAGGCTCTGCTGCGCGAGGCCCATGTCGCGCTGCACGAGGCCAAGACGTCCGGCCGAGATCGCTACGTGCTGTTCCGCTCGGCGATGCAGACGACTCTGCAAGCACGTTTGCTGATGCAAACGGATCTCCGCGAGGCGCTCGCCCGAGATGAGCTCTTTCTCCTGTATCAGCCCACGATCGATCTCCAAAGCGAGCGTGTCGTCGGCGTGGAGGCCCTGATCCGCTGGCGCCATCCCGCACGAGGCGTGATCGCACCGGATACCTTCATCCCGCTCGCCGAGGAGACCGGGCTGATCGTCCCAATTGGTCGCTGGGTACTCGCGGAAGCCTGCAAGCAAGCGGCCGCATGGAACGACGAATCCCACTCTGTTCAGGTCTCTGTCAACGTCTCCGCACGACAGCTCGACCACGAGAAACTGCTCGAGGATGTCCAGGGCGCCCTCGCCGACAGCAGCCTCGAGCCGAGCACTCTGACGCTCGAGATCACAGAGACCGCGCTGATGCGCGACGCGGACTGCACCGCCCAGCAGCTGAGGAAGCTGAAGGCGCTGGGAGTGCAGATCGCGATCGACGATTTCGGCACCGGATACAGCTCCCTGGCGTATCTGGCTCAGTTCCCAGTGGATGTCCTGAAGATCGACCGCGCGTTCGTCACAGGCCTCTCGAACTCAGCCGAGTCGCGCGCGCTTGCGCACACGCTGATCCAGCTCGGCAAGACACTCGGCCTGGAAACCCTCGCCGAGGGAATCGAGGAGCAGGCGCAGCTCGAGATCCTCAAGCAGGAGCAATGCGACCTCGGACAGGGCTACCTGTTCGCACGCCCATTGATCCCCGAGGACATCCAAGCTACCTACCGCCGATCGACGCACCACCCCTACGCAGGATCGGAAATTCCCTCGATTAGCCGGCGTTAGCCGAACATGCTGCAGCCGGATCGATGATCCTCGGGTCAGCCACGGTGTCCCAGCCGCGCTGGCCGGGACCGTGATAGCGAGCGCCTTCATGGCTAGGCGCCCGCGGCGACTGTGCGCCGGCCTCTGAGGTTGACCTGCCAGTTGGCCAGCGGCAGCAGGAACAGGACCGCTCCCAAGGCGATCAGGATGAAGCCGGCGAGCGTGGCGATCGTGCCCACCAACGACCAGCCCCAGGCGTTCAGCAACAGGCCGCGCAGGGTCTCGCCCTGGAACAGCGTCGCCTTCGCTTCGGCGAGCTTCGCGTTTTTTGGCGCGAGCAGCGCGGCGGTGGCGACTTGGGCGTAGGTCTGTCCACCGGCGATCTTGGAGAGGTGAACGTTGATGAAGTCGTTGGCGTATGCCTTGGCCTGAGCGCCGTTTACGAGCTGCTGGCCGGCGTACTGCTTGATGCCCGGGAGCAGCGCGGGGCTGTTTGCGGCCGGGAAGACGATCTTTTGTGGGACCAGCTGATCGTGTACGACCTGCTTGTCGTAGTTGCCGCCGAGGACCGCGAGGATGCCGACGACGACGATGCCCGCCGCGGCAACGGTCGCGATTGAGCTCAGGCTGGTCAGCTTTGCCAGCAGCGGGCTGCGCGGCGCGGGCTCAGGCGGGGGGCTCTGGTGGCGTCCGTTGGGTGTGGGATTCGCGACGTTGGCGGGCGTCACTCCGTTGGCGGTGTTGCCGGGAGGCGTATGGGACAGGGCTGGGCTGGGCACGTGGCCTCTTTTCGATTGATCTGCGCAGGAGCGCCAGCGACCAGAGGAGCACCGCGGACCTGAACAACATAGCATGAAATATAGATCCAGAATTATATCTCCAGATACGCTAGTCTTGTTATATGTCCGACACCGCGACGATGACCCAGACCGCAACCCACCGTTGGAAGTTCCTGACGAACCACGCCCAGGTCCTCGCCTGCATCGCCCACGACCCGGGTGTGCGCCTGCGCGAGATCAGCGAGCGAGTCGGGATCACCGAACGCGCCGCGCACCGGATCGTCACCGAGCTCGCCGATGGCGGCTACATCACACGCGAGCGCAACGGGCGCCGCAACCAGTACACGATCCAAGCCGGCCTTCCACTTCCCGATCGTCTCGGCCGCGTGCAACGGATCAGCGACCTGCTGACGATCCTGATCGGCACGACCGACAAGTTTCCAGATACGCCGACCCCACCCACCCCACCGGCGGCGCCGAACGGGAAGACCGGCCGGTAGCCGTGTCCAGCGATCCCGGCCCCGCGCCCACAACCGGCTCGCGTTCGCAGCGGCTCCGTGTGGTCATCGCCGGCGGTGGAGTAGCCGCCCTCGAGACGGCGCTGGCGTTGGCCGAGCTTGCGCCGGAGCGCACCGAGGTCAGCGTCATCGCGCCCAACGCCGAGTTCGCCTACCGCCCGATGGTCGTCGGCGAGCCGTTCGCCCGCGGCGCTGCCCGCCGCTATCCGCTCGCCTCGATCATCCACGACGCCGGGGCAAAGCTGATCACAGGCGAACTGGCCTGGATCGACCCGGTCACGCGGACGATCCACACCAAGGCCGATGAGGCGATCGAGTACGACGCGCTGATGCTCGCGCTCGGGGCGAGCATCACCAAGCGCTACCCGCAGGCGCTGACGATCGACGACCGCGATCTGGCGGAGACCATGCACGGTCTGATCCAGGACGTCGAGGTTGGCTACATCCACAAGCTCGCGTTCGTCGCGCCCGGCCGCATGGCCTGGCCGCTGCCGCTGTACGAGCTCGCGCTGATGACCGCCGGGCGCGCCTACGACGTGGGCATCGAGCTGCAGAGCACGATCGTAACCCCCGAGGACAGCCCCCTCGCGATCTTTGGATGCTCGGCGAGCAGCACCGTCGCCGAGCTGCTCGCCCGCGCGAACATCGAGACGATCAACTCCGCCTACGCCGAGGTCCCGAGCTCCCGCGAAGTGGTGATCAGCCCCGGCGAGCGGCGCCTCGAGGTCGATCGGGTGATCGCGTTGCCCGAGCTCTACGGCCCTGTCCTACGCGGCATTCCGCTCGGCGAGAACGGCTTCATCCGCGTGGACCCGCATTGCCGAGTGCCAGACGTCGAGCGCATCTACGCGGCCGGCGACGCGACCGACTTTCCGATCAAGCAGGGCGACATCGGCTCTCAGCAGGCCGACGTTGCCGCGCAGTCGATCGCGGCCCTGGCCGGGGCATCCGTAACACCGGAGCGCTTTGACCCCACGATCCACGGCATGCTGCTGACCAACGGCAAGCCTCGGTACCTCACCGCGCACATCACCGGAGGACATGGGTTCAGCTCGCAGATCAGCGACACGCCGAGCACCGCCCAGCCGAGCAAGATCGCCGCGAAGTACCTCGCCCCGTACCTCGCCGAGCAAGACGCACTCGCCGAGCAAGAACATCTCGCCGAGCAAGCCAATTGATCCGCCACGCGATGCGGAGAGCGCCGGGGGCAGCTCGAGCGCTGTGCGGCGTGCGAGCTAAAGGGTTTAGGAGTCCCAGCCGAGGGAAGTTGTGTAGTGGTGCCCGACACGCTCACACCCGACCTGGATATCTCACTCGAGTTGAATGCCTTTGCACCACGGCTGGCACGTCACCGGCTGGAGGCAATGGGGCACTTGGCGCCAGACCTACGTGATGCCGTGAGCCTGCTGACCAGCGATCTCGTGACTCGGGCAGTACGCGCGTGTCTCCCAGACACCGGCCCGCAGGCGCACCTCAGCGCATGGCTGCCCAGTGACTTCGTTCGCGTGGAGCTGCGGGCCCCGCACGCGCTCCTGCCGGACGCTCCAGATGCCGAGTGCTCGCCGTATGAAAGGGCGCTGCTGGATCAGGTCGCCGATCGCTGGTCGATCGATGACGGCGGGCAAACCATGTGCATGTGGTTCGAAATAGATCGCGGCTGAGCCGTGGCTGGGTCGCACCGCGCGGCGGTGGTGATCTCGGCTGCCATGTTCCTCTCCATCAAGGCGCTGCTACTCATGGGCGTGCTCGAGCGCCGCATCGACATCGCGAGCGTTGAACGCCTTGTGCTTTCCCTCTGTGTTGTTGCGCAGCCGCGCGAGCTGCCGGGACAGTAGCGCGGCGTTGCGGGGCGCGAATACCTCCCAGTCGTTGTTGAAGTAGATGAAGATCTCTGATTCCGCGCGCCAGGAGTCCAGGCGCTTGGCCCATTCCTCCAGCTCACTCTGGGAGTAGTTGCCGCGCCGGCCGCGGGTCCCGTGGTGAAAGCGCACGTAGCGCCAGTCGGCCGTGCTCTCGTAGCTCTGAAACGGCCGGTCTGGATGGTCACCGATGACCAGTGCCGCGTTGTGCTCGCGCAGGAGCGCGTAGACCTCTGGCACGAACCAGCTGGCGTGGCGAAACTCGAATGCGTGGCGGCCCGCGGGCAGCGCGGCCAGCGCACCGGCAAGTCGCTGCTCATCGCGGTGGAAGGTTTCGGGTAGCTGCCAGAGCACCGGACCGAGGCGCTTGGCTTCGATCAGTGGCTCGATGCGCTCATAGAACCGCGCGAGTCCCTGCCGCATGTCCGCCAACCGCTTGACGTGGCTCAGGTAGCGGCTGGCCTTGACCGCGAAGGAGAACTCCGGCGGCGTCTGCGCCACCCAGCGGCCCACGGCGTCGCGGCTGATCAGGCGATAGAAGGTCGTGTTCACCTCGACCGTGGCGAACAGCTCGGCATAGCGCTCGAGCCAGCGCCGCGCCGGCAGGCCGGGTGGATACATCTCCCCGCGCCATGACTTGTAGTTCCAGCCCGAGCAGCCGACGTGGACTGGGCGCAACTGCGCGTCCTGCTCGCCGCGCGCGCGCGTGGCGCCGCGCCCGCCTCCCCGCCCAGGCGGTGTCTCGTGCGAGCTGGTGCCGGACTGCATGTAGGCCAGCTACCCGGAGGCCTGACGGATTGAACCACGCAGAGGGCGAGCTGCTCGAGGCGAAGCCCGCGCTCGCCGACGCCGACGCCGCCACCCCGCCGACGCCGCCGACGCCGCCGACCCGCGCAGACTTGACAGTCTCAGACTTAGATTTTATAATGGCGCTATCAACTATCCTTCCATTTGGAGGTGAGCACAATGGCAGTTATCAGATGGGAGCCTGCTCGCGAGCTGCACTCGATCCAGCAGGAGATGAACCGGCTTTTCGGCAGCGTTTTCGACGCTCAGGCCGGTGGTGGCGAGGGCAACGGCGGGCGACGCTGGATTCCGGCGATGGACCTCGTCGAGGACGGCGAGCATTTCGTCCTGAGCGCTGATCTTCCCGGCGTCGACGAGGATGACGTCAGCGTCGAGCTCGAGGACAACGTGCTCAGCATCTCCGGAGAGCGCAAGTCCCAGCGCGAGGAGCGCCGCGAGGGCTATTACCGGATCGAGCGCGCTGCGGGAAAGTTCTCCCGCTCCCTCACGCTGCCTGAAGGGATCGACCCCGATGGCATCCAGGCGTCCTTCGAGAAAGGTGTGCTCGAGGTCAGAGTCCCCAAGCCTGAGCAGCGCACACCGCGCCGCGTCGCGATCAACGTCGGGGACAGCCCTTCGGTGATCGAGGGCACGCAGCCGGCGGAGCGAGCGGAGCAGGCAGAGCGGACGGAGCAGACGCGGACGGAGCAAACGGCGAGCGCCACGGCGTAAAGCCGAGCGCCACGGCGTGAAGGCGACGCCAGTCCTAAGGCGAGCGCCACTCGTAAGGCGAGCGCCACGGCGTGAAGGCGAGCGCCGGTGTAAAGGCGAGCCCCACATCGTGAAGTAGTGAGGGTCTGAGAGCCAGGGCGGGGTCGCCGCGCGGCGACCCCGCTGGGCTCCACGGGATTGAAGGGTGCCGTGGTCGGGGTAGAGAGAGCACGCGGCGTTCTGTAAACGGCGTGCGGCGTTCTGTAAACCCCGTCTGAAAGGAGCGCGTCGATGGCTGAGTTGACGAAGCTGGAGAGCAAGCTTGGCGAGGTGCTGGGCTTGGCGATGGCGGCGCAGGGCGCGACGCAGAAGGTCAAGGGGATGCTCGACGAGGACGACCCGCAGCGCCTTTCGGTGCTGCTCGATCGACTGCACGACGAGGCCGCTGAGACGGAGCAGCGGTGCACCGAGGTGGCCGCGGAGCTCGATGGGAAGAAGACCGCGATCCTCGAGCAAGCTCGCGAGACCAAGCAGAGCGCCACGGAGATGATGGAGACCTACCTGGAGGGCGAGGACGATGCCCTCGACGGGTTCGAGTTCCTCACGATGGCGGAGGCCGGTGAGCTCGGTCATTGGTCGATCGTCGAGAAGTTCAACGAGCAGGCCGAGCTCGCGAGCATCCACGACCTCCTCCACTGGGCGCTGCCGATTCAGCAGCGTCACTACAAGGATGTGCGGGATGCCTCTTTGGAGCTGGCCGGGGAGGAGGACGCCAACGAGATCGAGGCGTAGCAAGCCTGCGGCGATTTGCCTAGGAGGTTTGCAGTCGGGCGATCAGCGCTGAATGATCGGATAGGCCGTCGTTGCGCCATGAGTGCTCGTAGCCAGCGCTCTCGACGGCTACCGATGCTGAGACGATGAGGTGGTCGAGGCGGTAGCCGCCTTTCCAACGGGGCCATTCCCAGCTGAGCTCGCGCTCCTGGTAACCGTGGCTGACGCGGTAGGCGTCGCGGAAGCCGTATGGCTCGAGGCCGCGGATCAGTGCGAGCTCCGCCTCATCCCAGCGCTCGCCGCGGTCGGCTCGCAGCCGCCCGTACTGGTCTCGAGCGAATGTCCAGACGCTGCCGTCTCGGTGCTCCTTGCGCGGGGTGTTCAGGTCGCCGCAGAGAATCCGAGCACGATCGCGCGATCCGCTCGCGAGATGTCGATGGACCGCCTCGTGGGTGCGGACCTTGGCGAGCTCCGGCTTGGGGCTGATCGGCGAGTGTACGTTCACGAGTTCGAGCCCGGTCGCCATGCGGACCGCGACGACTCGCTCCGGCCACGGCACCGCGGCCACCGCGACGGGTTCGATCGGCTCGCGACAGGCGGTCAGGACCGCCAGGGGCCGTGAGCGCCCCGAGTCCAAGGCGCCGTGCTCGACGCCCAGGTAGCCGGCGTCGTTGAGGAGGCCTTGCCAGCGGGGCAGCGTGCTGCGCGTGAGCTCTTGCAGGCAGATCGCGTCCGCATGCAGGCGGAGCAGCCGCTCAGCCTGCTCCTCGAGGCGCTTGACGCGGCCTGCGACGTTCCAGCTGACGAGCAGCATCGGGATGCTAGGTCTTCTGCTTTACGCGCGCGAGGCTTTCCTGCAGCGCGGCCATCAGGTCGGGTGTGGGGTCGGGCTCTGGCTCGATGGTTGGGAGCTCTACTTCGCCGGCGCGGCGCTTGGCCTGGATGATTTTCATCAGACGGCTGCGGTGGCAATCCTCATAGCGGGCGGGGTCGAAGTCGCGAGTCATCGCGTCGATGATCTCCAGGGCCTGGTCGAGCTCACCGCGGCGAGGCGCGCCGGCTCGTCCCGAGGGCACCGCCGGGATCGATGCCGCGTCGCGGATTTCATCGGCGAACAGCATGGTTGTGATGCAGAGCAGCCCGTCGCGCTCGCGAACTGCCACCAGGTACTCCTTGGAGCGCAAGACCACGCGGCCGATCGCGACCTGCTCGGTGCTCGACAGCGCGGCGCGCAGCAGCTGGTAGGCGCGCATCACCCCCGCGGACTGCGAGTACGGCAGCAGGAAGTATGGGTGGTTGAAGTGCGCCGGGTCGATCGCGTCCAGTTCCACGAACTGCTCGATCTCGATCGTGCGCGTCCGTTCGGGCGCGGCGGCAGCGAGCTCCTGCTCAGAGAGGACGACCTGTTTGCCGCCGAGCTCGTAGCCGTGAGCGATCTGCTCCCAGGGGACCTCCTGCTTGTCGTTCTCGCAGGTCCTTCTGATCTCGATCCGCTCGCCCGTTTGCTCGTCGATCTCGTGAAAGTGGATGTCACGATCACGTACCGCGCTGAGCATCCTCACAGGCAAGACAACGAGGCCGAAGCTGAGCGTGCCCGACCACAGACCGCGGGCCATCAGCTCCTGGCTCCCGTCTTCTTCTTGGTTTTAGTCGCCGCGCGTTTCTTGCGGGTCTTGGCGGACTGGGTCTTGGAGGACCGTTTCCGTGGCCGGGCGTCGAGGCTTTGCTGCAGCGCGGCGAGCAAATCCTCGGGCGGCTTCGCTGGCTGGTGTGTGGGCGGCTTGATCTCCTTGCCGGCGGCCTTGCGCTTGATCAGCTCCAGCACCGCGGCACGGTAGCGGTCCTTGTGCTCGCTTGGCTTCCATTCGCCCGCGAGCATGTCGATCAGCCGCTTGGCCATCTGGATCTCCTGCTTCGCGGGTACGTGACGCAACGCCGGAACGTCGAGGTCGGCGGGGTCAACGATCTCATCGGCGAAGCGCATCGTGTACAGCTCGAGCGCTTTGCCGCGCGGCCCGAGCGCCACGAGCCGCTCACGGGTGCGCATCACAAAGCGCCCGATCCCGACCTTCCCGCTGCGCCGTAGCGCAGCATGCAGGACCCGGTAGGCGTGCTCGCCGCCGGGCTGCGCACCGAGGATGTAAGGGTGCTCGTAATAGACCGGGTCGATCTGCGCGGCCGCGATGAAGTGCTCGAGCTCGATGACCTTCGGCCGCGAGCCGCGTGCGGCGGCGATCTCCTCGTTCTCGAGCGAGACCCGCTGGCCGCGGCTCGTCTCATACGCCTTACCGATCCGCTCGGCGGGAACCTCGTGGCCTGACTCACTACCGACGCGCCGGTGCACGATCCGGCAGCCGTCGCCCAGGCGCACCTCGTGGAAATGGACCGCGTGATCCTCCACGGCGGAGAACAGCTTGATCGGGATGCTCACCTCGGCGAAGGCGACAGTGCCGTTCCAGATCGAGCGGGAGACCTGCTGTTTAGCGCGCATCACACGGTCGCGGCGCGTGACCCCGGGTCTCTAGACGGCCCGATGGCTCTGCTCGAAGCGCACCCCGCCCCGGCCGATGTTTCGGATCATGTTCGCGAGCAACGCTCCCACGATCAGGTATACGACCAGCGCGATTCCCCAGTCGACCGTGATCGCTCGCTTTGGATGACCGTTGAAGGTGATCAACCCAGTGAAGGCGCCGGCGAAGAAGTTGGCGCCTTCGTGAATTCCTTTGACGATCGTGTTGCGTGCGTTGGCATCCACGTCCCGTAGCACGATCGCCAGTCCGATCAGTAGGGCAATCAGTGTGGCTACGGTCATGACGAGTCGCGCGAGCAGCAGTACCCCCGACCCAAGCGTCCCCACAGCCGCGGCGCTGGCGTCCCGCGTTCGCCACCGGAATCCCGCCCCGCGGCCTCGCGAGGCGCCGAGCCGCTCCCCGGCGGGATCGACCGCCCGATCCCCTCGCGCCAGCGGACGGTTGCGGGATCTAACCGAAGCCCGTGGGGACTCCGAAGCTGGCGGGGACTCCGAGGGAGGACCCGCCCGCGGGGATTCGACAGCCGCTGGAGGATTTTCTGTGCGCGACTGACCCGGAACCTCCTCCCCTATCGGCGCGTTCGCACTCCTGGTTCTCGTTTCCGGCCGCCTGGTCCATTTCATGGTCCGATTCCTCCTTCGAGTGGTCATCGCTGGCCACGGCTCACGACCAGCAAGCTACCCGTCACTGGGTGAGCCTAATCAGCCGCAGGGAGCGGTTATTCGCCCTGGGGCTCCTCCTCGCCGGGCCAGGAGCCCGTCAGTCGCATGAAGCCCTGGCGCGATGTGTGCTCGACCAGTCCCTTCACCACGCGAAATAGCGCTCCCTCGATCGTGAGCGCGAGGGCGAGCTTGCCGAGGTGTGCGTCTTGATGGTCGGGCTTTGGCGCTTCTTGGTCATCGACCAGCGCCCAGATCAGTCCAAAGGCCTTCTTGCTGACCAGGCCCGCGAGTAGCCCGGTTGCAAGGCTGAGGGGGAGGAAGAGGAGCTTTGCCATGTGTGCCTTCCGTTCTAGTTCGGTTCGTCGCGTGGCTCGAGGAATGGCTCGCGCTCGGCGGGGGCGCCGGCCGCGATCTGGCGTCCACGCGCGATCTCGGCGTCGAGCTCGGCGCCGAGCAGGATCACGGTGTTGGTGATCCATAGCCATACCAGGAACACGATGATGCCGCCGAGCGCGCCGTAGGTCTTGTTGTAGGAGGCGAAGCTCGCGACATAGAACGCGAACGCGGCCGAGGCGATTGCCCAGAGCAGCACGGCGAAGATGCTTCCGGGGGTCGCCCAGCGAAATCCTGGCTGGCGGACGTTCGGCGACGCGTAGTAGAGGATCGACAGCATCAGGCTCACCAAGAGCACGAGTACCGGCCACTTCGCTATGTCCCAGATCGTGACGGTGCTGGCGCCGACCCCGATTACGTTGCCGACATCCTTCGCGAGCCCTCCGGTGAGCAGGACCGCGACAGCGCTCCCGCTCAGCAGCACGACGGTCACGAGCGTGACGCTGAGGCGCACCGGGATCGTCTTCCAGATCGGCCGGCCCTCTCGCACGTCCCAGACGATGTTCGACGCGCGCATGAACGCCGCGATGTAGCCGGAGGCAGACCATAGACCGCCGGCCAGCGCAACTATGAGGAGGATCCCCGCGGTGCCTTTCCGGCTCTGGATGTTCTTGATCGCGCTCGTAAAGATTTCCCTCGCGGGTCCGGGGGCGAGCTTGCCCAGGTTTTCGATCAGGGGCTGCGTCGCGGAGTGTCCGATCAGGCCGAGGATCGAGACGAGCACGATCAACATCGGGAAGATCGCGAGCACGCCGTAGTAGGTGAGCGCGGCGGCGAGGTCGGTGAGGTTGTCCTCTTTGTACTCTTTGAATGTCCGCTTCAAGACGCCAGACGCGCGCATCGCGAGGAAGACCGCTTGGCTGATCCGCCGCGCGCCGCTCGCTTTCTTCTGCCTTCACGCGATCAGCCCGTCGCGTTGGCGGTGGCGAGTCTCGAGCGGACGAGTACGAGGGGTGCCTGGGGGTCGTGCGGCTGGGGGATCGCCGCGAGGCTGAACTCGGCGATCGCGCCGGGGCGAAACACGAGGCAGTGGGTCGAGCCGCCGAACTGGAAGTAACCGAGCTCCTCGCCCTTCTCGACGTGATAGCCGGGCTTCACCTTCGCGGCGATCTTGCAGGAGGAGACCTCCACCATGCCTACCGCCACGAAGGCCATCAGGCCGATGACGGGGTCGTCGGCTTCGATGATGAAGATCGCCCGCGCGGAGACGTGCGCGAGGTAGGACTGCGAATTCGTCGGCTCGACCGCGTCCTTGCCCTCCGAGTCGGCCTCCGAGTAGTAGGTGCCCTCGCGCACGAACGCCCGGACGATCTTGCCGGCGACGGGGCTGTGCCAGCGGTGGTAGTTGGTCGCGCTCAAGAAAGCCTGATAGACGGTGCCGCCGACGAGCTCATCCACCGAGTCGTCGTTGGCCAGCATGTCCGCGAGCGAATACGGCTGGCTCTTGATCCAGAAGCGATCCTGGCGCTGGACGTCCGTGCTGATGCCGTACGGCGTCGACTCGCAGGCGCTGACGATCACCTTGTCGTCATCCGGGCGATGCCACCGGGCGCTCGCCGTCCTTGAAGTGGCGCGTGAAGAAGTCGTTCCACGAGGAGAAGCCCCAGTGCTCGTCCTCAGGATCGTGCTCGTACTGCTCGATGCCGACCGTCGCTGGGCCTCGGCGCTCTTCCAGCCCGACGGCGACTCGTTGAGCACGTAGAGCGAGTCAGCGCTGCTGAGGAACTCGCACCACACGGTCAGGATCTTCCTGAGCATCTCGTTGATCCGCGGGTCGCGGAAGGCGGCGAACCCCGCCGGCGTTCCCATCGTCCAGTCGAGGATCGCCGCCAGCGGCGTCGCCACCATCGCGCCCTGGGGGCCGAACTCCGGCGCCATGCTCAGCACCTCGTTGATCAGGCGCAGCAGCTGCTCGACGCTCTCCAGGTGGCGCTTGGTGTACCGCTTCCCGCTCGGCACCTGGGCGATCATCTGGTGCATGTACATGCGCAGCACGGGGTCGCTGTCGATCAACTCCTGAAACTCGACCAGCACCGGATGGAGCACGACCTGCTCGCCCCTGGCCTCCACCCGCTCGCGGTGGCCGGCCAGCCAGGACTCCAGGTCGTCCTGCTCTTCGGGCAGCCAGCCGGCCTGGCGCCGTACGTCGAGCTGATGGTCGACCTCATCGGGACTGCTCGTCACGAGTGCGACGCTACCCGCTCGCCGTGCACCCAAACCGTCGAGCTGTCCTGTCTACGATCGCGCTCCCAAGATTGCATGTTGGGCGCTCTCTAGCTGGGGTTGGTGTGCTCGGTGCGCTCGGCCGGGTCGATGCGCTGAGCCTCGACGTGGGCCTGCTCGGCTTCGATGCGGACGCGCTCGGCCTCGTCGGTCCTCGCGGATGCCTCCGCCGTCGCGTCTCTGGCGTTGCTCTGAGCTTGCTCGGCCTCGGCGGCGCGACGACGGGCCTGCTCCTCCAGCTCCTCAGCTCGAGCGCCGGCCTCCGCGCCCGCGCGGCGGCGCTCGTTGATCGAGCTCGCGCTCGCGAAGCTCTCGGCCGGCACCTCGACGCCATAGGCGGCTCCCAGCCGCTGCGCGTCGTCGCGCTCCAACGTCTCGCCGGCGCTGAGCCCCGAGCCCGCTTGGTCGATCTGTGCGGCCGAGTAGGCCAGCCGCAGGTAGTCACGCCCCACGGACGCGCCGCTAAGTGGCACGAGGCTCGCGTGACGGCCGAGCAACCCACTTTTCACGACGGCAAAAATCGCCTCCTCAGTCGTGCCGGAGTAGTAGACCTCGTCCAGCTTTCCCACACGCTCGCCGCCTGAGTCCAGCACCTCCTGGCCCAGCCACTCCTCGAGCTGCTCCACGCCCAGCATCAGCTAGCGCCGGTCCGTACAGCCGCGATAGGGACCATTCAGCAGAAGTAGATCCATGACCTATTTCCTGTTCCCGTCCAGGGCGCCCTTGGCAACCTCCGCGGCCTTGTCCACCTTGTCCTTCAGCGACGCCTTCGCGCGGTCGCCTTTGCCCTCGTTCTGCAGATCCCGATCACCGGTCAGGCTGCCGGCTGCCTCCTTCAGGCGCCCCTTCCCCTCATCTACGTTCTTGTCCGTAGTCATCGGTTTTCCCTTCGGTTGAGTTCTCTCGTCATGTCACCGTCTACCCCGTAGCGGACGCACCCAACCGCGTTACCCGGCGTGCTAAGCATCCAACTGCTCGGCAGCGGCGTGTTCACTTCTGGGTCGCTTCACGCAACCTCCCTGAGCTCGCGCTCTGCGGGACGCCGATCGTCGGAAAGCAGGCGTTCGCTTGAAAGCAGGCGTTCGCTTATCTGTGCGAGCTCGTCGGTGAAGTCCGCGACTGCGCGGTGCAGTCCGGGGCGCTCGCGCGGCCCCGCGGTGGATGCTCGCGCACGGGCGCCGAGGAGCTCGAGCAGGCCTCGCAACTGACGTGAGCGTCGCTTTAGGCGCGCGCGTTCCAACTCAGCGCCAATCGTTGGGCCTGGGGGCGCGTTGTTACTCACAGCCGTGCGCCACGCCCCCGATAGGGACCAACAAACAGCAGCAGAGCGACCACCAGCAGCAATAGGACGAACGGGTTGATAAAGGCGCCCCCGGCGACGCTGAGTACGACCAACACGACGATCAAAAGCAGAAGCAGATCCATGAGCATCCCTTTCGTTGAGCTCTCGCGATTGCGAGGGTCGATTGTGAGACTTCTCTACCCGACTCAGACTTCTCTATCCGACTTACGCTTCGCTACCCGACTCACACTTCTCTACCCCGAGTCAGACTTCTCTACCCGACTCACACTTCTCTACCCCGACTCATGGGTACTTCAATCATTCATCATTCGCCTCAGGTATCTGCGCCGGGAATTGAACGGCGGACCCGTTGCGGCGTGGACCGCCTTTTCTTCGTTCGTCCGCGGCACGCGAAGGGCGCCTGTCGGCGCCCGCTCCGGGAAGACGCTGCTCAGCTCCTCGGCTGCAGGAACGCGTCGAGCGGCTCGGTCTGCCACGGCCGCTGTGGGCCGGGTGGGGCCTTCAGCCAGCGGGTGGCGTCGGCTCGTCCGAGGTCGATCAGCGCCTCGATGAACTCGCTGTCGAACAGCAGATAGCTGAGCAGCTCGCCGTGCGCCGGGCTGTCGCTGCCGAGGAGACGATCGAGCAACGGGAAGTCGGGCGAGCGCAGGCCCTTCAGGCCGCTGTAGCGAACGCGAAAGATCTCCGAGGCGAGCTCGCCGATGATCCCGCGGCGCTCCGGGGCGATGAAGATGTAAGGCACACGACGGTAGGGCGGCTTTCCGCGCGCCTGGCGGTAACGCGTCGCCGCGGTAGCGTCCTTGCTGTCGGCGAAGAACTCGTTGACGTTGCCGAGCATCCGCATGTCCTCGCTCAAGGGGTCCACGAGCGTCCCGTGCAGGGCATGCAACGCGCCATCGCCGAAATCCGGGGGCTCGTGCTCGCGTGTGTCGGCCTCGGGGGCGGCCTCGGCGATCGATTCGGTGCCGATCACGACGAGCCGCTCGGCGCCGAGGTCCAGCGCCGGCTTGATCGGCGTGTTCAGCCGCGTCCCGCCGTCCACATACCAGCCGCGAGCCTCCGCGGGCGCCTCGACGCGAACGGGCGGGAACAGGATCGGGATCGCCGCGGATGCCCGGATGTGCTCGTTGGCGAGCGCGGTGGAGAAGTAGCGCACGGCATGCGAGTTGTTGGCGGCCAACTCCTCCCGGCTCTCGACGAACACGACCGTCCGCCCGGTGCGCGCGGCCGTGGCAACGACCGCGACCGCCTGCACTGGACCCTGCTCGACGTTGCGGTGCAGATCCTCCCAGCTCATCCAGCGCTCGAGACTGTGCGCAAGCGGCGTGGGATCCAGCAGGCTGGGCACGCGGACCCCCGGGAGCGACAGCAGCCCTCCCGCGTAGCGCAGCACCGTCAAGGGAAGCTGACGGCTGAGGATCGGGCGGATCACATTCGCCTTGGTCGCTTCACGCCAGCGGCCAAGCAGACCCTCGGCCTGCTCCTCGGCGTCCAGATGGCGGCTTGCTCCCATGTACGCGGCGTTGATCGCGCCGACGCTCGTGCCGAGAAACAACGTAGGTCGCTCACCCCGCCCCTGCAACGCGGGTCCCAGGATCGAGATCGCGCCCGCCTCATAAGCACCCCGCGCGCCGCCACCTGACAACACCACTCCGATTCGTCCCGATCGCGGCATCCTGCGTCAGTCGCTACCCATTTTTGCCATCAATGCCACGACAGGCTAGCTGGAGCACTCAAAACAACGGATAATCGGCTCGTGGACGCGACTCTGACTGAGCTGATCCTCGACCGGGCGCACAACGCCGCGGTGTCGATGGACGAGCGCGGCCTGGTTACCTACTGGAATCCAAGTGCCGAGCGTGTCTTCGGCGTGGCGCGTGAGCAGGCCGTGGGACGTCCGGTCAGCGAGCTGATCATCCCGGAGCGGTTTCGTCTCGCGCATGGTGACGGGCTTCAAAGATTCCTGATGACCGGCGTCGGCCCTGTCTTGGATCAGCGGATCGAGATCGTGGCGCTGAGAGCTGACGGGAGCGAGTTCCCGATCGAGATCACGATCTCCGCGCTGAAGGACGGCGAGCGCTGGATCTTCCACGCGTTCATCCAGGATATAGCCGAGCGTAAGGACGGCGAACGCGAGCGAGAGCAGCTGGTCGATGAACTGCGGCGCGCGCTGCGAGGAAGCGAGCGGCGCTTCGATGCGATCGTGGGCTCGCTGAGCGATGCGGTGACGATTCGTGACCGCGAGCATCGCTTTCTTTACGCCAATAGCGCGGCGCTTGCTCATCTGGGTTTTGAGTCCTGGGAGGAGCTGCGCGAGACGCCGCCGGAGGCGATCATGAGCGACTATCTCGTGCAGGACGAGCATGGCGGTGAGATCGCGATGGCGGACATTCCCTCGGTGCGGATCCTGCGTGGCGAGGAGGCTGAGCCGCTCTTGATTCGTACGGTGAATCGCCAGACGGGCGTGCAGCGCTGGAATTTGTTGAAGGCCGCTCCGCTGCTGGACGAGAAGGGCGAGGTGGAGGCGACGATTACGATCATCGAGGAGGTGACCGAGCGCAAGCGCGCCGAGTTGCGTAATGCGTTTCTCGCCGAGGCCGGCGCGGTCCTCGCGTCGTCTTTGGATTACGAGCAGACGCTTCGCAACATCGCGGAGCTTGCGGTGCCGAATATCGCCGACTGGTGCGCGGTGGATCTCATTGACGAGGACGGCGATCGCAGGACCGTCGCGGTCGCGCACGTCGATCCTGGGCGGCTCGGTCTCGCTGAAGAACTTCGCAGCTATGAGCCGGATCGGCTCGATCCGCGGCGCGGCATGGGTCTGGCTCTGCAAACGGGGGAGGCATTGCTGTATCCGGAGATCTCCGAGGAGATGCTCGTGCATGCCGCGATCGACGATCGCCATCTGGAGCTGTTGCGCGCGGTGGGGCTTCGCTCGGTGCTGATCGTTGCGATGCGTCTCGGCGAGCGTGTCCTGGGTGCGATGACCCTCGTCAGTGCCGAGTCGGGCCGCGTGCTCGATCAGTTCGATGTGCAGTTGGCCGAGCAGACGGCCGCGCGGGCGGCGGTCGCGATCGAGAACTCGAGGCTCTACAGCGAGCGCTCCTTGATTGCTCAGACGTTGCAGCAGAGTCTGCTTCCCGAGCGGCTGCCTGAGATTCCGGGGTTCGAAGTTTCGAGCTACTACCTGCCGGCGGTCGAGGCGAGCATGGTCGGTGGTGACTTCTACGACGTGTGGCGGGTGGATAACTGTTGGATGATGATCATCGGCGACGTCACGGGGAAGGGCATTCAGGCCGCGGCGCTGACGGCGCTCGTTCGCCATACGATGCGAACCGCGTCGGAGTTCAACTCGAGCCCAGCCTCGCTGCTGGCCTTGGTCGATGGCACGTTGAAGCGACGCCCGGCGCTGTCGGTCTGCACCGCGCTGTGCCTGCGTTTGCGCGGCGATGAGCTGACCCTGGCCATCGGGGGCCATCCTTTGCCGTTGCACATCACCACGGCAGGGATCCGTGAGGCGGGCGAGCCGGGCCCCCTGTTGGGCGGTTTCGCAAATGCCCGCTGGCGGGACCTGGAGTTGGAAGTGCAAGCCGGTAGCGCGTTGCTGCTCTACACCGACGGGATCACCGACGCGCGCGACGCACAGCGTGAGCGATTTGGACTATCACGCCTGCGCGGGACCCTCGAAGAGCTCCGGGGCCGGCCCGCCGAGGAGATCCTCCAGGGGCTGAGCGCGAGGCTCGACGAGTTCCAAAGCTCAGCCCACGCGGACGACATGGCGGCCCTTCTGCTGCGCCGCCGCTGAGCCCTAGCGGGCCGCGGATCCCGCTCCACTGGCTCTGGCCGACCCTCGCGCGGACACTCTCGCGGGATACTTCGCTATCGAGCTGTACGAGAGCAAGCCGCCAGGCGGTCCATGGCGTTGCGGTGGCGAGGCTTTGCGCGCTCGCACACGCCGCATCTCCTGGGCAACCCGGGCCGGAAAGGACCGGAGATCTGTCGAAGGTCTCGTACTCATCGCATTCTCGCCAGTCATCATTCCCATTTGTGAGCTTCGCTAATCATCGTCTTCGTTCTTCGCGGGTTAGCCCTTTTGGGCGGCTCGTCGCTCGAGCGCGAGGGCCGCGTGCGTGAGCCCGCATTCACGTAGATAGCTGATTGTCTGAGCGACGACTTCGCGCAGCGTCTGAGCCTGGTAGATCCCTACTGGGTCGCCGTTGAAGACCTTGGCGAGCTCCCGTGCACGCATGGTGGCCGCCGCCTCGATGGTGCCCGGATCAGATTGCTTGGAGTGGGGGATGCCTTGCTGGTAGGCCTCACCGCAGGCTTCGGCGATCCCGGAGAGGGCGGCGGAGACGCGGCTGGCCTGCGCTACCGGCACCTGGGGTGGCGGTGCGCCACAGCCAACCAGCGCGAGCGAGCTTCCGAGCGCCAACGCCGTGCGCCTGAGTGTGCTTGCACGTATCAAGTAAGCGTGAGCAGGCATGCCGCCCCCAGCAGGCTCGCGCCGGCGGTCCACCAGGCGATGTAGTCGCCGATGTGCCCGGAGTGCAGGTCCCGTAAATGCCTCAGGGTGGCGACGACGGGGCCTCGCTCGCACAGCGGCATCGATTCGCGCAAGGGACGGCCGAACAGCCCGAGGCCGGCGGTAGCCAGCGCTCCGAGCGTGGAGAGCATGCCGTACAGCAGGTCCTCTGTCGAGACGTGGCTCGGCGCGAGAGCTGGCCAAACGACGTTCGCGTCGTGCAGCACCCATCTCGCATAGGCACTGTGATCGGTGAAGCGCACCGCGGCCGCCTCGATGGCGGGTATGACGCCGGGGACCAGCGCGACACCCATCGCCATCAGCAGCAGCGTGGCGGGTACGATCACCATCAGCACAGGCGTCTGGCTGCGGCTGTCGGTCAGCTCGTCTTCGGACTCGTGGGCCGCTTGCTCCTGGCCGGGGTTCGGACCCTCGGCGGGGCCCCATCCGAGGAATACCCGGCCGCTCACGCGCAGTACCGCTCCCCCTGTGAGCGCCGATACGAACACAAACACGGCGACCAGCCAGCCGTAGCCTGCGCCGCTCACCGCGGCCTCCAGCTGCGACTTGCCCGCGAATGTGGTGAACGGCGGGATCGCGGCCAGCAGCAGGCCGCCGAGCGCGAACAGCACGCCAACGATGCGTATCTCGCGCCCACGCCCGTGCAGGTCGTACTCATCGATCGTCGCGAAGCGATGCAGCAGGATCCCGGCGCACATGAACAGCGCGCCCTTGGTCAGCCCGTGACCGATGATGTAGGTCGCGACGCCGGCCAGCGCGCGGTGGTTGAGCAGCCCCACGCCGCAGATGAACATGCCGACGTGGCTGATGCTCGAGAACGCGAGCAGCCGCTTGATGTGACGCTGCGCCACGCACATGCTCGCCCCGACCACGGCTGTGGCGACGCCGACGGCGATCAGGATCACGCGCAGGGCGTCGGCGTGAGGCTCCAGTGGCCCGGCGAAAATGACCCAGTAGAGCCGAGCGAGGGCGTAGACGCCGAGCTCGATCATGACACCCGAGAACAGGACGCACACGGGCGTGGGGGCGACAGCGTGAGCGTCAGCGAGCCAGAAGTGAAGCGGCACCACGGCGGCCTTCGTGAGGAAGCCCAGGAACAACAGCACCATCGCTACGATTACCAGCGCGTCGGCGTGGTGGCCGTCGAGTGCCGCGCCGATCTGGGCCATGTTCAGAGCTCCTGTGCGGGCGTAGAGCAGCGCCACTCCGATGAACATGGCGTACCCGGCGATGCTGTTGGAGATCGCGAAGTTGATCGCCCCCTGGATCGGAGCTCGCTCCTCGATTCGGTATGCGGTGAGCGCGTAGGCGACGGCCCCCATCAGCTCGAAAAACACGATGAGGTTGAACAGATCACCGGTCAGGCAGAAGCCGACCATCGCCGCGCCGAATAGCAGCATCAGCACGTGAAAGAGACCGTCGAGCGAGTCGAAGTAGCGCAGCGAGTAGATCATCGCGGCCGCGAGTAGAACGCTCGCGAACAGCGCCATGCCGGCGCTGTACGGGTCGATCGAGAGGGAGATTCCGATCGTGATTCCGTGGCTTGGATGCCAGCCGCCCATCCAGTACGCAAACGGCCGCTTAGCCGCATCTGAGAGGAGGATCGCGCAGAGGGCGATCACCGCCGCAATCGTCGTGCAGGCGACAACGTCCTCCAACCAGCGTCGCGTGAGCGGGCGGATCGCTACGAGTAGCGCCGCCGCCAGGAAAGGAATCGCAACCGGCAGGGCGGTGATGCTGGGCATCAGGGTCAGTCCCTCAGCGTCGTGAAGTCGGCGGGGTCGACGCTCCCAAAACGCTTGTGGCCCTGCACCACCAGCGCGAGCAGCAGCGCGCACACGGTCGCCTCGATCACGATGTCGGTCAGTACCAGCACCTGCACGGTTGGATCGACCAGCCGGCTCACCACCGGGATGTCCGCGACGATCGGCGCCTTGCCGGCCGAGCGGTATCCCACCCCGACGAGGACCAGATAGCTCGAGGACTGCACGATCGTCAGACACAGCACGGTACGGACGAGATTTCGGCTGGACACCACACCCCACAGCCCGACCACGAACAGCCAAGCGGCGATCGCGAACGGCAGAAAGCTCATCTGGCGCTCACCGGGCCGATCACCCTAGGCACCGTCGGTGCGCTTGACCAGCAGCGCCTGGTCGAGGAACTCGCTCCACACCAAAAGGAACGCTCCGGTCACCTCCAGCCCCACCGCGATGCTGTTCAGCGCCATGAAGCCCGCCGAGAGCAGATGTCCGGGAATTCCCAAAGGCAGAAAGTTCCTCAGATACACCGAGGCGAAGATCAGGCCCCCCAGGCCGAGTAGCGCATAGGCGCCTGCCCCTACGGCCTCCAATGCCTCCAGCGCCCAGTCGGGAGCGAGCCGCTTCATCGCCAGGTAGCGGCCCGCCACGAGCAGCGCCATCGGGCCGGCGGCCAGCACCACACCCCCCTGGAAGCCTCCCCCGGGGGTGAGCGCCCCGTGGATCACCAGATAGACACCGAGCGCTATCAGCATCGGGACGAGCACGAGCGAAAGAGCGCGCAGCGCGTCGCTGGCGTCCGCGAAGCGGTGCTCGGTGATCTCGCTTGTGAGGCTCTCGTTCTCGCCACGCAGGTCGCGCAGCAGGAGTACGACACCAACGACCGAGGCGAATAGGAGGAACTCCTCGCCGAGCGTGTCAAACGCGCGCAGGTCGAAGTTCAGGGCCGTCACCATGTCGGTGGCGTGACGCTCCCCGAGCTCGGCTCCGTTGACGACCATCCCGTAGACGCCGTGGTAGTCGCCGAAGGCGGGCAGGCCGAGAAATCCGACGATCAGCACGCTCAACAGGCCTCCCCCGGAGAGCGCGAACAGACACAGACGTACCCGTCTGCTCACCGCTCATCCTCACTCTCGCCCTGTTCATGGACGCGCTCTTGCTCGCGGATCTTGCGCAATGCGGCGATCACGATCAACGGCAATCCGATCGTGCTCACCACGATCTCAGACAGCGCGACATCGGGTGCCTGCAGCGCGAAGAACAGCACAGTCAGCGTGAGCCCGTAAATACCGAGCACGAACGTCTGGCGCAGCGGGTCGCAGACGAGCACGGTCACCGTTCCTCCGACGCCGGCCGCCACGAGAGCGACGGCCTGCACGACACTCACCGCTCATCACCCTCTCGATGGCGCTCGATCCCAGCCCTCCAGTCGCCGTGCTCGCGGATCCGCAGGCTCCGCGCGGTGGTATGAGCGAGCACCGGACCGAACAGCACCAGCACCAGCCCGGTCACCAATGCCTTGTCGCCGATCAACGAGAACGACTCGCGCACCAGGATCGCGCAGGCCACCAGCAACGCGCCGTAGCCGGCGAGACCGAGTAGGTGCAAACGGTCATAGGCGTTGCGCATCACGACCAGGCCAAGCACCGCCAGCGTCTGGAGCGTGCCTCCGCCGGCGAGCAGCACAGTGGCCAGCACATCTCTCCAGCTCATAGCTCGTGCTCCAGCAGCCGGGCGATTGCGAGCGTCGCAATGATCGTGAGGATCGCCAGCGTGAGCGCCAGGTCGATGAACGGCTGACGCTGTAGGCCCTCGGCGAGCACCATCAGGATCGTGACGACGAGCGTGCCGGCGATCTCCATCGCCACCAGCCCGTCAGCGACCCTCGCGAGCGCGCACACCCCTAGACACGGCAGCAGCGCGGCCGCCAGGATCGCCGCGACGATCTCCCACTCGTTCACCGCAACTCCAGCACGTCGACCGCGCCGACGCCGCCGCTTTGGTACAGCTGATGGGCGAGGATCAGGTTGTGCTCCGGATCGATCCCGATCACGATCGTGTTCGGGGCAAGCGAGCCGAGGGCCTCCGCGAGCGCTCTGCGGCCGGCATCGCGTGGACTATCCGGCTTCCCGTAATCGAAGGGGACGGCGCGCAGCACCCCTCGCTCAGCCCGCGGATGCGCCAGCTGTTGCAGGATGGCGAGGCAGACACGAGCGATGTCCGGGGGCACACGGGCAACGGCGCGCCAGGCACGTAGCAGCCAGCTCGGAGCGCTCGTCATCTCCGCAAAACCCTGCTCACGCCCCGCCTCGAAGCCGACTGCCGCCAGCAGCGCGGCTCCCGCTCCCGCGTACAGCTCAGGAAGATCGGTGACATCGATCAACAGCAGATAGAACGCGCCGGCGAACAGAAACCCAAGGGCAAACGCCATCAGGCGCCTTCGACGCGGGAGCACGGGTGGCTGCTCGGTGCGCTCGCCCACGGGATCACCCGACAGGCTGCGTCGTGCGGGCGAAGCGGGGCAGGATCTCGCTGGCGTAGAGATCGAAGAAGCGCTCCTGCTCCTCGCCGATCTGCTGGACGTAGAGCTCATCGAAGCCGGCGTCCACATACGCCTGGATCGCTTGCAGATGCCGATCGAAATCCGGGCCGCAGGGCACGTCTTGGCTGGCCTGCTCGACAGACACCAATTCTGAGGCTTGTTCGAAGTGCGTGGGGGTCGGCAGAATCTGAGCGAGCTCACCGGGAAGCGCCTCGTTGGGCCACAGCCGGAGCACTGTCTCGCGCGCTTCTTCCTCATTCTCGGCAACGCACGCCTTCATTCCGCCCGCCACGAGCTTCCCGGCGCCTGCCTGCTCGCGGAAGGACTCGACAGCTCCCATCAGGGCCGACTGTGCAGTAGCCGTCACCGATGCGCGCTGCGAGGGCGGTGGATTTAGGGCCGAACCCGGAGATCAGGATCGGCGGAGTCTGCTCGGGCAGGTCATAGACACGCGCGTTCTCCACACAGTAGTGGCGGCCATGATGGCTCTGCATACCGCCTTGCCACAGGAGCCGGATCACTTCCACTGCCTCCTCGAGCATCTCGAGGCGTATATCCACCTCCGGCCAACGGTCACCGAGAATGTGCTCATTGAGCGCCTCTCCGCTGCCTACACCAAGCGCGAATCTGCCCTCCAACAGCACCGCCGAGGTGGCGGCCGCCTGAGCGATGATCGCGGGATGGATGCGGACGGTGGGACAAGTGACCGCCGTCGTCACCTTCATCCGTGAGGTTGCCTGGGCGATCGCGCCGATCGTCGACCACACAAAGCCGCTGTGGCCCTGCTCCTCGTTCCAGGGATGGAAGTGATCGGAGATCCACAGTCCAGCGAAGCCGGCATCCTCGGCGAGGCGCGCCTGTCGCACGAGCTCGCGAGGGCCGAACTCCTCACTCGATAGGAAATAACCGATCTTCATTGCAAACCATGCTCCTTGACGCCGGCGGGGAGATAGGCCTGCGCCTCAGCTACCCCGCTGGCGAGAAAATCAATCCACGCCCGAAGGCAGTAGCCGGTGAGCGCTTTGCGCTGAGAGTGCAGGCACGGTCGTCTCCCGCGACCGATGCTCAACGCTCGAGCGGCTCAAAGCCGCCGCCCGCATTACGCGTCACGATCTCCCCGTCCCAGTCCCTGAGCGGGTGAGCCTCGGCGCGCGCGAGTTGTGTGCAGGCTCGCCGGGTGAGCGCATAGACGATGGCGGGCACCACGAAAAACGCGCCACGGAAGAACCAGATAGCGCCTTCGTAGCCGAAGCCGAACTGGAAGAACAGCCGGTCTGCTGATCCAGCGGCGAACACGGTTGCCACGCATGCGAGCACGGCCGCGGCGAGAGCACTGCGCCGGGGGTTCTCGCGCGGGCGCTCCAGTAGATCGTGACGTCGATAGTCACGAGAGATAAAGCGACGATCGAGCCACGGCAGGGCGTAGAGCAACCCAAACAAGACGCCCGGGAAGAGCACGCCGCCGAAGAACGGGTTCGGCACGAGCGTGTGCCCGAAGGCGTGGATCTCCAGGTTGGGCATGATGCGAAGCGCCCCGATCAACCAGCCGAGATACCAGTCGGGCTGGGCGCCGTTGGTCCCAATGTAGGGGTGGTATGGGCCCCACAGCCAGATCGGATTGATCTGGATCTCACCGCCCATCAGCACGAGCACCGCCGCGACGGCCGCGAGGAGCCCGAGCGAGCGCAGCGCGTAGCCGGGCCACATCGGGGTGCCCACAACGTTCTCCTCGCGCCGCCCCGGTCCGGGGAACTGGGAGTGGCGCTGGATCATGATGATCACCAGGTGCACGGCGAGCAGACCCGCGAGCAGCGCGGGGATGATGAACACGTGCGCGATGTAGAGCCGCGACTCGAAGCTCGCCCCGCCTGGGAAGCGACCGTCCCACAGCGCGAACGCGAGCGGCCCGCCGATCAGGGGCAGCGACATCGCGACGCCCCAGGCGATCGCGAGGCCCATCCCGGAGAGCAGGTCGTCGGGCAGCGAGTAGCCGGCGAAGCCCTCGAGGATCGCGAGGATCAACAGCGTCAGGCCGATGAAGTAGTTGATGTCCCGGGGCTTGCGGAAGGCCCCGGTGAAGATGATTCGCAGCAGGTGCAGCGTGATCGCGGCGACGAATACGAGCGCCGCCCAATGGTGAGTCTGGCGCATCAACAGGCCACCGGACACGTTGAAGGATAGGTGCAGCGTCGAGGCGTAGGCCGCCGAGACGCTCTGGCTCTGTAGTGCGGCGTAGCTGCCGTGGTAGACGCCCTGGGCTGTGCTGGGGTCGAAGAACAGCGCGAGGAACGTGCCGGTGGCGATCAGCACGACAAACGAATACAGAGCGATCTCGCCGAGCAGAAAGCTCCAGTGGTCGGGGAACACGTAGTCCATGAGAAACCGCAGGCCGCGTGCGGCGCCGAGGCGCTCATCGACGAAGCCGACCGCATTCACCGCGGCGTCAGCGCAACGCGACGAGCGCTTGCTCACTTGCTGTCGCCCCACCAGGATGGACCGACGGGCCCGGACATCGGACCGCCGGCGATCAGCACACCAGACGTGCCGATTGTGAGTGGCAGCTGTGGCAGCGGACGGCCAGCGGGACCGAACTCGACACTGCCGCCATCGAGCACATCGAACGTCGAGTAGTGGCAGGGGCAGATCAGCGCCGAGCCGCGCGACTGGGTGGTGGGACTCAGCGGAGAGCGAAACAGCGAGATCGCACACGCCGCGTGCGTGCAGATCTTCGAGTAGGCGAGGATCCCCTCGGGAGCCCACGAAGCACGCTCGGCCGGCAGTCTCAGGGTGGCGGGATCGACGCGAACGACGACCACGGGCGAGCCGAGGTCCTCCTTGTCCACCCCCCGGGGGAAGGCTGTCACGAAGCTTCCTTCGTTGACGTTTGCGGCGAGGATCGGGTTGCCTTCGCTGTCAACGAGCGCGCGTCCCGCGTGCCACGGCGTGTCGCTCAGCTGCTGCTCGATGCCGGGGCCGAGGGCGACCACGGGTATCACGACCGCCGCGGTCAGCCCCGCCCCCGCGACGCCCGCCGCGCCCCCGATCAGCCGCCGGCGCGTGATGCCCTGCAGGCCCGCTCGGGCCTGCGCGGATACCTGCTCGACGGCATCGGGGTCGCCTGGACGTGGACGATCCTCGACCTTCGTCTCCTGCGCAACCAGCCAGCGTCCGGCGAGGATTAGCGCCGTGGCCAGCAGCGCGAGCGCGCCGCCGAGGCACAGCCCCAGCAGCTGCGTGCTCGGATGCAGGACGAACAGCGCGACGAAGCCGAGGCCCGCCAGTGCCGTCAGCCCGAGTAGCGCGGGGACGAGGCGCTGCGCCCAGTCGGGGGCGCCGGTCTCACGACGCGATGGGTCATCCACCTCGTCTTGCGCCGGCGGCTCTCGGTGGCGGCGTAGCGCTCCGATGCGCCACAACGTGAGCATCAGGATCGCCTGCCATAGCCGGCGCAGGATCCCTCGCTTGGGTAGGTGCTCGCTCATGTCAGGCCTCCGCTCATCAGGCCTCCTCTCGGGTGCTGGCCCCGCGCTTGGGCGCGGGTGTGCGCTCGCCGATCAGTCGCGCGATCGCCAGCAGTGCGGCGGCCGCGAGCAGCCACGCGACCATGCCCTCGGGTATCGGGCCGATCCGCCCGATACCCCAGCCGCCGCGGTCATCGGGGGACTGGGTGCTGCGCACGTAACGCGCGATCGAGTCGAGGTCCGCTTCGGAGAGCTCCCCGGCGCCGAAGCGTGGCATCACGTACGGGCCGATGCGGATTGCCTCCGCGATCTGCCTGGGGGTAGCGACATTCAGCGAGGGCACCACCGCCCCGGTCACGACTCCCCCGGATCCCTGGATCGTGTGACAGCCGGCGCAGTCCAGTGCGAACAGGCTCTGTCCCTTCGACAGCGACCCCTGCTGCGGGTGGACGGTGGGAATCGTGGGCCCGCCGAAGGACGCGACGTAGTCGATCAGCGTCTGGATCTTCTTCTGGGAGAACGCCGGACGGGTGCGCAGCGGCTGCGCGCGCGAGGACGGCAGCGGCATCCGCCCGGTCTCCAGATAGAAGTCGGCCGCCAGAGCGCCCACACCGTGCAGGCTCGGCGCCCGCCCGGGAATTCCCTGCGCGTTCATGCCGTGACACGCCGCGCACGAGGAGAGAAACAGATCGCGCCCCTGCGCGACGAGCGACCCGCTCGTGCCCGCGGCCGTGCCCGCGGCCGTGCTCGCGGCCTGGGTCTGGCCTGCTCCGTGAGCAGCGAGGTCGAACAACGACAGGCCGCCGCAAACGATCGCCGCGAATGCCAGTAGCCCACGTCTCACGCGCCCACCGTCTCCCCGGCCAGGCCTGTGGGCGGGTTGCCCGGCTCCTCGCCGTCCGCGTACAGATAGCAGTCGCGCCGCAGCTGGCGGCGCTCTTCGTGGATCATCGCTTCCATCGCCACCCCGATCGCCAGTGCCGCCATCGCGACGCCGCCCGCGAACAGCATGATCATCCCCGCCGCGTGCTGGTCTGCAAGCGCCGATCTATGCAGCGCGCGCGCCGGGGCGAGGTAGAACGGGTAGCGCACCTGTTCGTCGAAGATGAACAGCGCGGCGGGTGTGAACATCACGGTCATCGCGGCCATCAGCCAGCAGAACCGGGCGATTGCGCTCGGCGGATGGGGGACAGGGTCCGCCGCGAGGATCGGGAGTAGAAAGATGAGGCCCGACCAGAAGAAGGCGGCGTGCTCGAAAGCGTGAACTGTCTGGTCTGTGAGCGCCACTTCATACAGGCCCGTCAGGTGAGTCCCCAGCACCACGATCGTAAACAGCGCGAACCCGCAAGCCGGACACCTCAGCAGCCTCACCCCGCGGCGGCGCAGCAGCGCGCCGATCGCGCGCCGTCCCGCGGGGGAGGATGCGCAGAGCGCCAGCCGCACCGGCGCGCCCCACAGCAGCAGCGCCGGCGCCGCCAGAATCAGCAGCAGGTGCTGCACCACATGGACCGAGAGCAGCTCGTCGGAATACGCGTCGATCCTCGACTCGAGCGCGCACATCAGCACCAGCAGACCGCTCGCAAAAGACGCGGCCCGCCACGGCGAGAAGTGCCGGCGGGCGCCTCGCCGAGCGCGGACGATGCCCCATCCATAGAGCGCCGCGGCTGTGGCGCATACCACGAGCACGCCGGGGTCCAGCTGCCAGCTGCCGAGCATCCGCGCGAGCGTCGGGCCGGCCGTGCTCATCGCGTGCCTGCCCGGCGCAGCGCTCGTCCGCGTGCGCGCTGCTCCCGCACGATGCCGCCCAGTCCGAGCGCTCCGATACCTACCCCGATCAGGATCAGCCACAGCCCGAAGCCCGCCCCGAGCAGCGCGAGCGCGACTCCGACCATGAGCGTCACGGTCGCGAACGAGCTGTCGGCGATCAGCCGCGGGCGCGCATCGTGCCCTCGGTAGGTTTCGCTCGCCCACAGCGCGAGCCCGCAGCTGATGCATGCCGCCGATGCGACGGCCGGGATCGCAAGCTGGATTAGTTTCGGCTCAAACGCGGCCTGCGCCCCGGTCAACACGCCCAGCCACGCACCCCACGCCAGCAGCCAGATCGCCGCGCGCTTCATCCTGACACCCCGGCGATGACGATCCGCGGATCGTCGGTGCGGTACTCCTGCGCTTCGCGCAGATCGAGCAGCGGCGCGTAGGAGCGGATCGGCGGCAGCGCCGCGAAGTTGTGCCGCGGCGGCGGGGAGCTCGTGGCCCACTCGAGCGTATGCGCCCCCCATGGGTCATCCCCCGCGGGGCGCCGGTGGCGCAGTGAGATCACGACGTTGGCGATGAACACGAGCACGGCGGCGGCGATCACCAACGAGCCGGCCGTCGAGAGGATGTTCAGCCCCTGCCAGCCGCTGGAAGCCGGGTAGCGAGCGACACGGCGGACCATGCCCTCGGCGCCTAGGAAGAACATCGGGAAGAACGTTAGGTTCGTGCCGATCACCATCAGCACGAAGTTCAGCTTGCCCAGGCGCTCGCGCAGCATCGCCCCGGTGATCTTCGGAAACCAGTAGTAGATCCCGCCGAACAGACCGAATGCGCTCCCGGCGAAGATTGTGTAGTGAAAGTGCGCGACCACGAAATAGGACATGTTCAGCCCGTAGTCCAAGGGCGGCGAGGCGAGCATGATCCCGGTCAGCCCACCGAGCAGGAACTGCACGAGGAACCCGAGCGCGAACAGGAACGCCGTGCTGAAACGCAGCCGCCCGCGCCAGATCGTCGCGAGGAAGTCGAAGTACTCGATCCCGGCCGGAACCACTAGCGCCGTTGAGGTGAGCGCGAAGTACTTATTCGAGAGGACCCCAAACGTGAACATGTGATGCGCCCAAACCGTCATCGACAGGCCGGAGAAGATCAGCAGCGCGACGATGAACGCGGAATAGCCGAAGAATCGCCGCGCTGAGAACGTCGCGATGATCTCCCCGACCATCCCCACGAACGGGAAGAACATCACGTACACGACTGGGTGCCCGTAGAACCAGAACAGCGCCTGATAATCGACCGCGCCCGCGCCGCCCGTGAGCACACCCCCCAGGTGCCGTTGCGCCCACAGCAGCCCCAACGCGAGAATCAGCGCGGGGAAGCCGAACACCGTCATCGTGCACGTCGCGAGCATCGTCCACGTGAACACCGGCATCCGCATCAGCGTCATTCCCGGTGCGCGCCGGCGCAGCGCGGTGGCGAGGATGCACCCGGCCCACAGGATCTGCCCGAGCGTCGCAAGCATCACCCCGAAGATCCACAGATCCATGCCGCTGCCGGGCGAATGGATGGATTCCGAGAGCGGGTCAAAGCCCCACCAGGACGCGCTCGCCGCGCCACCACTCGTCAAGAAGCCCGACCACATGCACACCCCGCCCAGCACATAGAGGCACAGTCCCGCCAGTGCGACGCGCGGCCCCGCAACCTCAGCCGCCCCCACTTGCAAGGGGACGAAATACAGGCCGACGGCGAGCGCGACCGGCACGATCACCAGATAGACCATCGTCGAGCCGTGCATCGTGAACAGCTGGTTGTAGGTGTTCTGAGAGACGACGCCGCCGTCCGTGGCGAGCTGGCTGCGCATCAAAAGCGCCAGTAGACCGCCGGCGAGGAAGAACACGAATGCGATCACACATGCCGAGGAGGCGATCCGCTTGTGATCGGTGGATGCCAGCGTACGCAGCGAGCCCGCCCGAGTGGATATCGCGACGGCACTCACGCCCCTGGCCCCGTCGCCGTGACAATCCCCCCATGGCTGGGCGAGCCTTCATGGATGCGTGTGCCTTCGCGGGCCAACCATTCGCGGAAGCTCGCCGGGCTCACAGCCTCCAGTGCGAAGTGCATCTCTGAGTGCTGCTCGCCGCACAGAACAGAGCACTCCCCCTCATAGAGTCCGGCTCTTTCGAAGAGGAGATCGAAGTGGGTGCTGTAGCCCGGCAGGACCTGGCGTTGATAGTGAAGCTCCGGCACCCAGAAGCCGTGGATCACGTCCTCAGAAGTCCCACTGAATTCGATCTCGGTGCCGGTGGGAACGTACGCCGGCGCCGGGTGCCAGGTGTCGATATCCGCGATCTGCACACCATTGGCATAGACAAACCGCCAGCTCCACTGCGCGGCGATCACTTTGATACGCAGCCCCGGACGCGCGAGGAGCCGGTCGATCGGCGTCTCCGCACGAAACGTCACCCACACCAGAAACGCCGCGACACACGCCAACACAAACGCATAGGCGATCTCCGCCGGCAGGGCACCCGAGCGATCTCCCGCCTGCCTGTTTCGCGCGCCGCGCACCAAGAGGACGAATAGCGTCCCGAGCACGATCGCGAACACGGCAATCGCGATTGGGAGATAGATCCCCCAAACGTGTTCATAGGCATGTTTGGTGTTGGGCGTCGCTCGGCCCTGCCCTCTCAGCGATCAGGCGCGAAACGGGCTTTCTGCTCATTCTCGACACGCAGGTGCTGGGGCCGGGGCTCCTCGGACTCGGGTGCTCCCTCGATCTTGTCTTCCTCGGGATCCAGCTTGCGGTACCACAGGAAAGAGCCGGTACCGAACAGCAGAACACCTGCCCCGGCCGCGAGGACCAGAATGATCACCAATAGAAAGAAAGCCGCGACTTCCATAGGGGTTGATTACCCCGCCTGGCTTGGCTCAAACCCAGTACTCGGTTTGCTGGTTGCTCGTGTGTCACCAAGCGCGACGGCTGCCGCGATGTGCGAGAGGTGGGTCAACGTCTGCGGGTAGTTGCCGCGCAGCTCCCGGCTCGCCGGGTCGATCTGCTCGGAGAACAGCCCCAGCGGGCTGGCCGCGCTCATCGCACGATCAAAGACCTCTCTAGCCTTCTCTGAGCGGCCCTGTCGGGCGTAGCACTCCGCCAGCCAGAAGGAGCAGGGGAGAAACGCGCCCTCCTCGCCGGGAAGATCGTCGTCCTGGATGTAGCGGCGTAGAAAACCTTCCTCGCCGAGCTCCTCTTCTATCGCCTCTGTGGTGCGCATCATCCGCTCGTCGTCGAAGTCGACAAAGCCCATCACGGGCAGCAGCAGCAACGCGCTGTCGAGATGGCTCTCGTCGAAGCACTGCAGGAACACGCCGCGCTGCTTGTCGTATCCGTGTGACTCGATCGCCGCCCGGATCTCCCTGCGTGCGCTCTGCCAGCGCCGCACCGGCGCCTTGCGCGAGCACTCTTTCGCGAGCGCCAGTCCCCGGTCCACAGCGGCCCAGCAGCCGGCCTTTGAATGCACGAAGTGGCGGGGCTCGCCACGCCACTCCCAGATCCCCTGATCGGGCTCCTGCCAGCGTTCCACCGCGGTTTCGACGAGCTCGGCGAAGAAGCGCCACTCATCGTCGTTTGGGGATTGGCCGCGCATGTGCCAGCGCCAAGCGAGGTTGAGGATCTCGCCCAAAGCGTCGAGCTGCAGCTGACCGGCGGCGCCATTGCCGATGCGCACCGGCCGCGAGGAGCGGTATCCGTCGAGGTCGAGGTCGAGCTCTGAGATCCGGCGCTCGCCGCCGATGCCGAACAGGATCTGCAGGTCCTCGGCGTGCCCGGCGGAGCTGCGCACGATGAAGTGACGGAAGCGTTCGGCCTCCCGTTCGCAGCCGAGGTCGGCGAGGGCGTGGGCGGTGAGCGTCGAGTCACGGATCCAGCTATAGCGGTAGTCCCAGTTGCGCTCCCCGCCGATCGCCTCGGGCAGCGACGTGGTGGGGGCCGCGACGATCGCGCCAGTTGGCGCATAGGTGAGCGCCTTCAACGTCAGTGCCGAGCGCACCACCTCGCTCCACTCGGGGCCATCGCTGGCCATACGTTTACGCCAGCCTCGCCACCACGCCAACGTTTCCTCCAGGCGCTGATCGAGCTCCCCTGAGCTCAGCGCGCTGTCTTGCTCCTCGTCGATCAAATGGGGTCGCACGAATCGCATCAGCAAATGCAGTCGCTCACCCGCGTGCAGCCGGGCGCTCACGATCAGCGAATCGCCCTGCACCCCGAGCTCGCCCTCACTGAAGATCAACAGCCCATCATCTCCACCGATCGCTGTAAACGTATCGCTGCCCGCGCGCCGCAGCCATGGCCTGACCGCGCCATAGTCAAAACGAGGCGCCACCTCGATCGTTGCCTCGATCGTGCCGTGTGTGCACTGCACGATCCTCACCAGCTCGCGCCGGGGCTCAGACGCGCCACCCTCGCGCATCGCAAAGAAGTCGAGCACCTGCGCCGAGCCCTCCGGGCCCGCGAGGCCCGTCGAGAGTACGAGTGAGTCCTCCAGATAGGAGCTGGCGCTCGCGGGTTGCGCTCCCTGGACGGTGACCGAGCAGAAGCCTCCCTTCTGCCAATCGAGCAGGCGCCCAAAGCAGCTGCCGCTGTCGTGACGGGGAGCACAGCACCAGTCGATCGACGCGCTGCGCGAGACCAGTGCGTTGCCGTGACAGTCGCCGATCAACCCGTAGTCATCAATCGGGGGCGCCTGCTCGCTCGCGCTCATCGCTTCGGTGTGCCCCGCAGAATCCCAGCGGCCAGCAGACCAGTGAGCCCGCCCAATCCCAGGGCGCGCCGGTGACGGGTGAGCTGAAACTGCATGCTGTGAGCATGCGCGTGCTCGTCGAAGTCGCCGTGAGCGCCACGATCCCCGGCGAGCGACTCGAACAGATTGTCCGCTCGACCCGCGGGCACAGGCGTTTCGGTCTGTTGGGATTCGTAGCCGGTCCTTGCCAGATAGCGGTCGGCGACACCGGGCACGATGCTGTTGGCGATCACCGTCAGCGCTGTGGAGGCGCCGACCCACCACTCACGGCGAGCCGGTCTCCGCGAGGCCGCGAGGATCGCACGGGCCGCCACCTCGGGCTGGTAGATCGGCGGGACCGGTTGGGGATGTCGTGGCAGACGGGTGCGCACCGTGTCGAACTGCGGCGTATTGAGTGCGGGCAGCTGGACCATCGTGACGCGCACCGCGCTTGCTTCGTGCATCAGCTCACAGCGAAGGGACTCGGTGAAGCCCTGAATCGCGTGCTTTGAGGCGCAGTAGGCGCTCTGCAGCGGAATGCCGCGGTAGGCCAGCGCCGAGCCGACCTGCACGATCACGCCTTCATCACGTGGACGCATGCGCTCGAGCGCGCTGAGCGTGCCGTACACGACACCCAGATAGGTGACTTCCGTCACGCGGCGAAACTCCTCAGCGTGAATCTCGCTGACGGGCGCGAAGACACTCGCCATCGCGTTGTTGACCCACACGTCGATCGGCCCCAGTTGCTGCTCGATTGCCGCCGCGGCCGCCTGGACCGCTTGCGGATCCGCGACATCGGTTGAAATGCACAGAGCCCGGGCGCCGAGGGACTCCACTTCGCGACGGGTCGCCTCCAGGCCGTCCTCGCCGCGCGCCAGCAGGCCGAGGCAGACACCGTCCCGTGCGAACTGGAGCGCGGTGGCGCGACCCACTCCGGACGTCGCCCCCGTTATCACCACGACCAGCGAGCTCATCGGGCCAGCACACGCCCCCGGCCCAGCACACGCCCCCGAAAGGCGCTCACGCGCGTTCCTCGGCGGCGAGATAGGCGAGCTGCAGGAAATCCCCCAGCGTCTGGGCCGTGTAGAGGGAGGCGATCAGGCGAGTCGCCCGAGGGTTTGCGAGCAGTCCGATGGTCAAGGCCGCCGCGACCCATTGCGCGAGACAGTAGGGGCACACGAGCAGCTCACCGACCGCCAGCTGGAGTCCTTCACCGCGCGGCTGCTCTGCGACCTCACCCTGTCCGCTGTCCGCTTGAAAGCGGGTGAAGGGGGCGCGCAGGAAACTGGTCACCTTGTCCTTGGCCACGAGGCGGCTGATCTTGTGCGTGGCGAACCCGAGCAACACGACGTCGATAAGCTCAAAACGCTTTGGAAACTCGCCGCGGTGGACGCGCACGGCGCCGAGCGCCCCTCCGGTCGCGAGCAGAAAAAACCCGGTCAGGCCGGCATACTCGGCGAGCGGCCGATGCTCGTGCGGCGAATACCCGGCGATCAAACCTCTCGCCTGCTCTGCCGGGGTCACGGTCGCACTCTCAGCACACACGCGTTCCTACTACCCGTGTGGCCTGTGAGAAAACCCAAACGCGCCAAAACCAAAGATCTTGACTACGGAGGCTGATTAGAGCCCGACGAAGCGGGTATCACAATTGCGCAAATCGATAGCCGAGGTACGGGAGGATGCGCGTGGGCCAGCTCGTCAGTGATCACATAGTCCAGCGTTTGGGTGAGTGGGGCGTCAACCGGATCTACGGCTATCCGGGGGACGGCATCAACGGCCTGATGGGCGCGCTGGACCGCGGTCAGGAGTCGATGGACTTCATCCAGGTCCGCCACGAGGAGATGGCGGCCTTCATGGCGTGCGCGCACGCCAAGTTCACCGGCGAGGTTGGTGTCTGCCTGGCGACCTCCGGCCCCGGAGCGATCCACCTGCTCAACGGTCTGTATGACGCGAAGCTGGACCATCAGCCGGTCCTCGCGATCGTCGGTCAGCAGGCCCGTCTCGGCCTGGGTGGCAACTACCAGCAGGAGGTGGACCTGACAACCCTCTTCAAGGATGTCGCCCACGAGTACGTGCAGATGGCCACCGAGCCTGGGCAGATCCGCCACCTGATCGATCGTGCCGTGCGGATAGCGCTCGCGGAGCGCACCGTCACCTGCGTCATCGTGCCCAATGATTTGCAGGAGGAACCGGCCGTCGAGACTCCTCCCCGCCAGCACGGCACAGTTCACTCAGGCCTCGGCTACTCCTCCCCGACCGTGGTCGCGGGGGAGGAGGACCTCGCGCGCGCGGCGGAGATCCTCAACGCCGGGAGGCGGGTCGCGATGCTCGTCGGCGCAGGCGCGTTGCACGCGAGCACAGAGGTCGCCGAGGTTGCCGAGTTGCTCGGCGCGGGCGTCGCCAAGGCGCTGCTCGGCAAGGCGGCGCTGCCCGACGATCTGCCCTGGGTGACCGGCTCCATCGGCCTGCTGGGCACGAAGCCGAGCTGGGATCTGATGCAGGACTGCGACACCCTGCTGATGGTCGGCTCGAGTTTCCCCTACTCGGAGTTCCTGCCCGAAGAGGGACAGGCACGTGGTGTGCAGATCGACCTCGACGGTCGCATGCTCGGCATGCGCTACCCGATGGAGGTCAACTTGGTCGGCGACTCCGCCCGGACCTTGCGCTCGCTGATCACATACCTGCACCGCAAGGAGGACCGCTCCTGGCGCGAGAAAATCGAAGGCGAGGTCTCCGACTGGTGGCAGCTGATGGACGCCCGGGCGCACCAGCCGGCCGAGCCGATCAACCCACAGCTGGTGTTCTGGGAGCTCTCTCGGCGGCTGCCGGAGAATGCGATCATCAGCTCTGATTCGGGCTCGGCGGCCAACTGGTACGCACGCGATGTGAAGCTCCGGGCGGGCATGAAGGCCTCGCTGTCGGGCACCCTCGCGACGATGGGACCCGGTGTGCCATACGCGATCGCCGCGAAGTTCGCCTACCCCGACCGTCCCGCGATTGCGCTCGTCGGCGACGGGGCGATGCAGATGAACGGAATCAACGAGCTGATCACGATCTCCAAGTACTACGAACGCTGGCAGGACCCACGGCTGATCATCCTGGTACTCAACAACGGTGATCTGAACCAGGTCACCTGGGAGCAGCGGGCGATGGAGGGAAACCCCAAGTTCGAGGGCTCTCAGTCACTGCCCGACTTCCCCTACGCTCGCTACGCGGAGATGCTCGGCTTGAATGGGATACGCGTCGATGATCCTGAGCAGATCGGCGACGCGTGGGATCGCGCGCTGCAGGCCGACCGCCCGACCCTCCTCGAGGCGGTGACCGACCCCGAGGTTCCGCCGCTGCCGCCGCACATCACGCTCGCACAGGCCAAAGCTCTGACCTCGGCGCTGCGCAAGCGCGACCCGAACAGCCGGAGGATCATCAGCGAGTCCTTCCGCCAGAAGGTCCAGGAATTTCTGCCGAGCCGATGAGCACGGCAGCGGCGAGCGGGGTGGATGTGGCCGTAGAGGCGATCGATGTCGCCGCCTATACGGTTCCGACGGACGTTCCCGAGGCAGACGGCACCCTGAGCTGGGACGCCACCACGATCGTCCTCGTGCACGCCCACGCCGGCGGGAAGACCGGGTTGGGCTACAGCTACGCCGACCTCGCCACGGCCAAGCTCGCGCAGTCAAAGCTCGCTGATGTCGTGTGTGGAATGGACGCCATGTCCCCACCAAGGGCATGGGGAGCAATGGTGCACGCGATCCGTAACCTCGGGCGTCCCGGGATCTGCTCGATGGCGATCGCCGCCGTCGACGTCGCCCTGTGGGATCTGAAGGCACGCCTACTCGACTTGGCGCTGTGTGACCTGCTGGGCATGGTGCGTGAGTCGGTGCCCCTCTACGGCAGCGGCGGCTTCACCTCATATACCGACGAGCGACTCGAGCGCCAGCTCACCGGTTGGGCCGAGCAGGGACTGGCAGCGGTGAAGATCAAGATCGGCTCAGATCCCGGCGCCGATCCGCAGCGTGTGCGGCGTGCCCGCGCTGCAATCGGCGCAGAGGTCGAGCTGTTCGTGGACGCCAATGGCGCTTATCAGCGCAAGCAGGCGTTGTGCCTGGCCGACACGTTCGCCGAGCAGGCCGATGTGAGCTGGTTCGAGGAGCCGGTCTCCTCCGATGACCTGGAGGGCTTGCGCCTGCTACGCGAGCGGGCGCCGGCATCGATGGCGATCGCGGCGGGCGAGTACGGCTATGACCTCCCGTATTTCGCGCGGATGCTCGCCGCCGGCGCGGTGGACGTGCTGCAGGCCGATGTGACCCGCTGCGCCGGGATCACCGAGCTTCAACGTGTGGATGCCCTGTGTGCCGCTGATCAGCATCCGCTGTCGCTGCACTGCGGACCGGCGATCCACGCCCATCCCGCCAGCTCTCTGGCCAAGCTGGCTCACGTCGAGTACTTTCACGATCACGTCCGCATCGAGCGGATGCTCTTCGACGGCGTGCTCGAGCCGCGCGAGGGTGCGCTGTGGCCCGACCGCTCACAGCCTGGCATGGGCCTCGAGCTGAAGAGCGCCGAGGCGGAGCGCTACGCCGCATGAGCGGGCATCCGACACGCCGCCGGGGCCGTGCGATCTGCGCGCTGCGAGCGGGCAGATCCGAAACAGGGATGCTGGAGAATCTGCGCCACGGGCGCGTGCAGCGGCTGCTGGCCGCCACAACGGCCGCCGCCGCGCCGCCGCTCGCGCTCGAGGTGTACCTGGAGCACTACAAGGGATCCTTCAGCGACCCCTGGGAGTGGGCGCCGATCGTCCTGACCCCGCTGCTCACCGCCGCCGGCGTGGCGGGAGCCGCCTCTGAGCGAGCCGCGCGCACCGCGCTGCCGGCCACTGCCGCGCTGTTCGGCGCCTGTGGATTACTCGGCACCGTCCTTCACGCGCGTGGTGTGATGCGCCGGCCGGGAGGCCTGGATGAGCCGCTCTACAACCTCGTGATGGGTCCGCCGGTGCTCGCTCCCGGCTCCCTGGCACTCGTTGGCGCGCTTGGAGTACTCGCCGCGATCGTACCGCGCGAGCGCTGAAGGAGAGCACCGATGACACAGAGCTTTCGCGACGCCGAGCACCTCCCGCAGAACCGCTCTGGGCTCGAGCCGAGCGATCCCGCCGAGCTGCCGCGCCAGCGTCGTGGCATCACGCCCCAGCTGCACGGCCGCTACCCGGACTACGACGTCATGGCGCACGCCGAGCACTGGGACCAGGAGACACGGCGGGTAGTGATCGACCGTGTCGCTTACCCTCCCGGCTACTGCTTCTTTGACTCCGCTGAGGTCTCGACGCTCGTCGCCTTCTGTGATGTGGTGCTCGCGCAGGACGCCGAGCCGCGCGTGCCGGTGCTCCGCTACATCGACGAGCGGATGGCCAAGGAACGCTTCGACGGCTTCCAATACGTCGATATGCCAAGCGATCGGCAGACCTGGCGTCTAGTCGCCCGCGGGTTGGACGAGGCCGCCGGCGCCCACGGCCAGGAGAGCTTTCACGACTGCGACGCCGCCCAGCGCTTGGAGCGCTGTGAAGCGTTCGCGGCAGGGGAGCTGAGCGGCGGCGCGTGGGAGGAGCTCCCGATCGAGCGTGCCTGGAAGGTCGTGATGCGCTACGTGCTGAGCGCCTTCTATGCGCACCCGTGGGCGTGGAATGAGATCGGGTTCGCCGGTCCCGCATATCCGCGGGGTTACTCGCGCCTGGGGCCGGGTCAGCGTGAGAGCTGGGAGGGCGCCGAGGCGTTCGAGCGCGACCCCGTACGCGACAGCACCGCGGAAGGTCCTCAGTGAGCCGAACCTGGTTGAAGGGCGCTGTCGGTCCCGAGGAGAACGACTCGCGCTGGCTGCTCGACCCGCACAAGCGCGGCGTGCCGGGCGTGAAGGGCATGCGTCGCTATCGCGACGAGGACGAGGTCGACCTGGTGATCGTCGGCTGTGGCGCCGGCGGCGGCGTTCTCGCGCAACGCCTGGGGCGTGCCGGCTGGAAGGTGGTGGTACTCGAGGCGGGACCGTTCTGGGACCCCGACCGTGACTGGGTCTCAGACGAGGCCGGCTCCCACGAGCTGTACTGGACAGAGAACCGCTTGATCGGCGGCGAGGACCCAGTCGAGCTGGGACAGAACAACTCAGGCAGGGGCGTGGGCGGATCGATGATCCATTACGCCGGCTTTGCGCCGCGCTTTCATCCCTCAGACTTCCAGACCGCGACCCAGGACGGCGTAGGCGCCGACTGGCCGATCGACTACGAGGATCTCCGCCCGCACTATGAGCGTCTCGAGCGCGAGCTGCCGGTCGCCGGGCAGCACTGGCCGTGGGGTGATCCGCACGGCTATCCACACGGACCGCACCCGGTCGGGGCCGGGGCGCTCGAGGCGTGGCGGGGCGCCAAGCGCCTGGACATCGAGCTGTGCGTCGGTCCGGTCGCGATCGCCAACGGCGCGTTCGGTAACCGTCCTCACTGCATCTACCGTGGCTTCTGCCTGCAGGGCTGCAAGGTAAACGCCAAGGCCTCACCGCTCGTCACGCACGTGCCCGACGCGCTCGCGCACGGCGTGGAGATACGGGCGGACAGCATGGCTGTGGAGGTGCAGATCGACGAGCGGGGTCATTGCAGCGGTGTCCGCTACTTCCACGGAGAGAGCGAGCGCCTGCAGCGCGCGGCGGCGGTCGTGATCGCGGGCTACTCGATCGAGACGCCGCGACTGCTCCTGAACTCGAGCAGCCCACGGTTCCCGGGTGGGCTGGCCAACAACTCCGACCAAGTCGGCCGCTACCTGATGGTCCAAGGCGCCCCCCAAGTCGCCGGGCGCTTCCCAGAACGCCTGAGTATGTACAAGGCGCCTCCGCCCGAGATCTGTAGCGAGCAGTTCTACGAGACCGACCCATCGCGCGGCTTTGCGCGTGGATTCTCGATCCAGACGGTCGGTCCACTGCCGATCGGCTGGGCCGAGCACGTCCTCGCGGATGGGCACTGGGGTCATGCGCTGCGTGAGTACATGCGCGACTACAACCACTGGTTCACCCTCGGGGTGCTCTGCGAGCTGCTGCCACAGTCCGAGAACCGCGTAACGCTCGCCGAGCAGCACGACGCGCGCGGAATGCCCATCGCGCGCTTTGACTACACCCAATGCGAGAACGACCGCGCGAACATCGCCTACGGCAAGCAGACCCTCAAAGACATCTGGCAGGCCGCCGAAGCCCAGGACACCCTCACGATCGACCGCTACGCCCACCTCGTCGGCGGCTGCCGCATGGGCTTCTCGGCCGGCGACAGTGTCGTTGACTCAGATCACCGCGCGTGGGAGGTGCCGAACTTGTTCGTTGTCGATGGCAGCGTCATGCCGACGCAGGGCTCAGCCAACCCGGCATTGACGATCATGGCGCTCGCCTCTCGCTTGGCCGAGCGCCTGAGGACCAAGCGCATCGGCGGCATCGGCAAGGCGACGCCCGCTCGAGCGCGTTAGCCCACCGTTAGCCGACGCCCGCTCGAGCGCGTTAGTACACCGTCAGCACACCCTAAGTCTCGATTTCCTGGGTGAGGAACCCGCGAGCGAGGACCTTCAAGCCTTCCCGGCGCGGCGCCTCGCCAACCACGGTCCTGCTCGCCAACCACGGTCCTGCTCGCCAACCGCGGCCTGCTTAGAGAGGGGTCGTCGGATCTTCGTAAGGCTCGCGCTCGATCACTCGATCGCGCACCACCCGGCGTCGCGGACTCCAGGCCAGCATGTAGAAGAGCGACAGCACCAACCCCACGACCCCGATGATTATCAAGATCAGGCCTACGGTCTGCAGTGAGATGCCCGACACGGTGGTCGTCACCGCATACCGCAGGATCGCGCCGACGGCAATGAAAAATAGAGAGGTTCCAGTAGTCATAGCGACGAGCTACCCAGAATCTCGGCAGCCCAACCCCCCGACGCGACAAATCTCCGAGCCTCCAACCTCCGGGGTGACCAATACCACGCGAGATCAGCCGCGACGCGAGATCGGCCGCGCGCCGTGATCAGCGCCGCCCCGTACGCCGCGCTGCCGGCGCGTCGGCGAGCAGCTCCAGCACGGCGGTCTCGATCCGGGCGCGCGTGCGGGCGTTGGCCAGATCCGGGCCTTTGGGCAGCCGCTCCAGCGCGGGCGCGATCGTGACTGGCGGCCTGGTAGCGGTCGATCACCCGCGGGTCGATATAGGAGGCGCGGCAGACGGCGGGCGTGTTGCCGAGGTAGGCGGCGACCGTCTTGACCGCGGCGTTGATCACGCGCTGGCGGCGCGCGTCCCGCCTTTGAGCCCGGCTCCCGCGTTCCGGCCAGCGCGACCGCGGCGAGCACCGTGGCGTTCCAGGTGCGGAAGTCCTTGGCGGTGAAGTCGCCACCGCTGATGCGCTTGATGTAGGCGTTGACGTCCTCGGCGTGGATCTCGACCCAGTGGCGGCCTTCGCGGTAGGCGAGCAGCTGACCCGCGCCGCGCCGTCGCTTGAGCGCCGCGACCACCTCGAGCACGTCCTGCGTCGGCGATCGCCTGCACGCGGCGGACGCCCGACTTGGCGATGTAGTCGAAGATCACCTCCCCATCGGCGATCGAGACGTGGCGTTTGAGCATCGTGGTGAGGCCGTAGGATTCGTTGCGCTCGGCGTAGTCCTCGGAGCCGATGCGGAAGAAGCCGAGGTCGAGCAGTCGCACCGAGCAGGCGAGCACGCGCTCGCGGGAGAGGCTCTCGGATATCGCGACCTCTCCGGAGGTCGGAACCGCTCTGCAGGTAGCCTCTTCGGACGTGGAGGCGAGATCTCGCCGAGGCGGCGCCGCAGGCGCGGCAGCAACTCGCCGAAGGCGATCATCGAGTCGAACTTCAGACGGTCGCGATGGGAGCGCCAGCGCTGGTGGTAGAGGTACTGCTTGCGCCCGGCGGCGTCGAGCCCCGGTGGCCTGGAGATGGCCGAGCGAGTCCATGCAGATCCACACCTCGCGCCATGCCGGCGGGATCGCGAGCTGGGAGATCCGCTCGAGCGCCTCGGGATCGTCGATGCGATCGCCCGCGGGATCTCGGTATTCAAAGCCGCGACCGCGCCGTGCGGCGCGCGATGCCCGGGGCGGCGCAGTCGGATCGTCGCAGCCTCGGCACCGCTCTATCCATAGCACCCCTGCGGGCGCTCGTCGCTCTTGACGCGACGCATCGGTAGCCCCGGTGGTGAGGACTGATCAGACGTGCGGGTCAACCTGCATACGCACAGTCGTTGGCGCATGAGAGCCCAACGATCTGACAGGAGGACCAGATGGCGGAGTTGAGTGGAAAGCGAATCGCCTTCCTCGTCGCCCAAGAGGGCGTGGAGGAAGTCGAGCTGACGAAGCCGTGGGAGGCCGTTGAAGAGGCGGGCGGAGCCCCCGTGCTGATCGCCCCCGAAAGCGGCGAGGTGCAGGCGTTCAACCACCTGGACAAGGGTTCGAAGTTCTCGGTGGACGAGACGCTCGGCCGACGCGCGACCGGGCGAATACGACGGAGTGGTGCTGCCCGGCGGCGTCGCCAACCCCGATCAGCTGCGCACGGAGCAGGAGGCGGTGCGCTTCCTGCAGGGGTTCTTCGCCGAAGGCAAGCCCGTCGGCGTGATCTGTCACGGGCCGTGGACGCTCGTCGAGGCCGATCTGGTGCGCGACCGCAAGCTGACCTCGTGGCCGTCGCTGCAGACCGACATCCGCAACGCCGGCGGGGAGTGGGTCGACGAGGAGGTCGTGACCGACGAGGGCCTCGTCTCCAGCCGCAAGCCCGACGATCTGCCGGCCTTCTGCGCGAAGATCGTCGAGGAGTTCGCCGAGGGCGTCCACGAGGTGGCGAGCGCCGGGGCGACGGCGGGCGGACTAGAGCGCGGCGACCTGCAACCGCTCAACGCTCGAACCTGCTCTGTAGGCGGTGAAAGGTATATGCACGTTCACGTTCGACGACGGCCCGGACCCGGAGTGGACCCCGCGTGTGCTCGCCGAGCTCGATCGCTGCGGGGTGAGGGCCACTTTCTTCATGGTCGGCGAGCGTGTTGCGCGCGACGCCCGAGCTGGCTCGCGCCGTCGCTCGCGGCGGGCCACGACGTCGAGCTGCACTGCCATCGCCACATTCGCCACACCGAGCTGACCGATGCCGAGCTGCGCGGAAGACACGCGGGCGGCCCTGAGGGCGTTCGAGCGCGCCGGGCTGCCGCGTCCGACCCGCTGGCGCACGCCGTGGGGCATACTGCACCGACGCGACCGAACGCGTGGCCGCGGAGCACGCGCTCGAGCTGGTGCACTGGACGGTCGACACCCACGACTGGCGGGGCGACGCGAGCGCCGAGATGCTCGAGGCGGCCGACGCGCAGCTCGAAGATGGCGCGATCGTGTTGATGCACGACGCGCTCGGTCCCGGCGCGCTGCGCGTACAGGCGTCGAGGAGACCGTCGAGCTGATCGCGCCGCTGTGTGACTGCGGCGCGCGCACGAGGCCTGCGGGCTCGTGCCGCTCTCGCACGCTGGCGTGCCGCGGCGCGCGCCCGAGCGCCGTGCGCCGCGAGGCGGCACGCCGATGTGAGTGCTATCCCTCTCTCCATCGACATCGATCCCTCGGCCGAGTCTGAGCGCCTGAGCTGGACGAGGCTCTGGCGCGGATCTCCGCTCGAGCGCGAGAGCTCGACGCAGCGCCGCGCCTACCGGAGGAGAACCTCGACGGATCTGCGCGCCGCCGGCATGCTCCAGCTCCCGGCGGATCGCTCGGCAGGCTCGCTGAGCGCGGGAGATAGCGCTGGTGCGAGCCGCTCGCGGGCGCCGATGCCTCTACCGCGCGAATCTTCGACGGTCACCTCAACGGTGTCGAGCGCCTGGCGCTGAGCGCTCCCGAGGAGTTGCGCGAGGCCGAGCTGGCCGGTGTCGCGAGCGGCGAGCTCTTGCTGGGCGTGTGGGGCGCCGACCCGGCGCCCGGCGAGGGCGAGCCGGCGCGGGTGGTGCGCAAGCGGGAGTGGATCGCTGGTGCTGCGGGGCGTAAAGACGTTCTGCTCGGGCGCTGGCGGCGTGCAGCGGGCGCTGGTCGTCGTGCGGGAAGACAGCGGTCGACTCCTCGGTGGCGACGGGCGGACGGCGTCTGGCCTATGTCGATACGAGCGAGGGCGTGATGATCGACCGCGGCTGGTACCGCGCTTCGGGCCTACGCGCCTCGGAGAGCCATCGCGTGGAGTTCACCGATGCGCCCGTGCTGGCGCTGCTGGGCGGGGAGAACGAGCTGCTGCGCCAGCCGTGGTTTGCCCGCGACGGGGTGCGCACGGCGGCCACCTGGGCCGGGATCGCCGACGGCATCTTCGGTGCGGCGAGGACGGCCCTCGGCCGAACGCGAGCCCGACGAGCATCAGGCGAGGGCGCTCGGGAAGATGCGGGTGGCGCAGCGCAACGATCGACCGTTGGCTGGAACATGCGGGGGAACGGCTGGACGAGGAGAACGTGGAGGATCCCGCGGGGCTGGCGACCGAGTGCCGCGCCGCGATCATCGACGCGAGCCGCGCGATCGCCGACGCAGGCCGCGCAGGCGTGCGGGTGCGCGGTCGCTGATCGCGGGCGATGCGCTCGACCGCGGCCGGCGCGATCTGGATCTGTTCCTGCTCCAGCACCGGCTGGACCCGCAGCTGGCGAAGCTGGGGCGCGCGACGCTCGCGGCGCAGGGCGGGCACGCTGGAGGGGCACGCGTCGTGAGCCGGGCGATCGGCCGAGAGCTTCGAGCGCCTGTACGCGGAGAGCCCGGACCCCTGGGGCTATGACTCGAGCGAGTACGAGCGCGGGAAGTACGCCGCGACGCTCGCCGCGCTCGATGGGCGCGCGTATCGAGCGGGGGCTGGAGGTCGGCTGCTCGATCGGCGCCTTCACCGAGCTGCTCGCGGATCGCTGCGCGGCGCTGACGGCGCTCGACTTCTCCGCACGAGCGGTCGCCCTGGCCGCAAGACGGCTGCGCGAGCGCGCGCACGTGAGCGATCCTGCGAGGCGTCCTTCCCCGAGCAGGCCCCGGCCGGGAGCTGGGATCTGGTCGTGTGCTCGGAGGTTCTCTACTACCTCGATCGCGCCGCGCTGGAGCAGGCGTGGGATGGCTGCGCGAGCGGCTGCGCGAGGGCGCGACGGTGCTCGCGGTCGACTGGCGCGGTCCCACCACGACCGAGCCCCACGACGGGGACGAAGTCCACGACCTGCTGCGCGAGCGGCTGGCGCGATTGGCACGCGCTGGAGGGTCGCCAGCCCGGCTATCGTCTCGACCGCTTCGACGGCGATGGCACGCTGAGCGGATCGTGATCGTCGGCGCCGGGCCGGCCGGGCTGCGACCGCGCGCGCCTACCGCGAGCACGGCGGCCGCGGCGCGGTTGCGCTGGTGGGCGAGGAGCCGCTGCTGCCCTACGAACGTCCGCCGCTGACGAAGGAGTTCCTGCGCGGCGAGCTGGAGCGAGGACGAGCTGCGCGATCGAGCGCGCGGAGTGGTTCGCGCAGCACGGCGTCGAGCTGTATCTCGGCGTCCCGGTGCGAGGCGATCGAGCCGGCGCGACGGGAGGACGGTCGTGCTCGGCGACGGGCGGGAGCTCCAGGCCGACGCGATCGTGCTCGCCACCGGCTCGGAGCCCGTCCGTCCGCCGGTGCCCGGCGCCGAGCACGCAGGACGCGCTGACGATGCGCCGGCTGTCGGACTCGCGCGCGATCGCCGCGAGGGCACGCGAGGGCGGCGAGGCGATCGTGATCGGCTCGGGCTTCATCGGCTGCGAGGTCGCCGGCTCGCTGGCCGCGCTCGGTGTGCCGAGCAACGCTCGTAAGCGATGAGCGCCTGCCCCAGGAGGAGCGCCTGGGCGCCGAGGCGGCCGAGCGCATCGCCGGCTGGCTGAGGGACGCCGAGCGTCACGCTGATCGGCGGCGCGTCGGTCGCCGTCGATCGAGGATGCTCGCGCCGTCGTGCTGGAGGACGGCCGGCGGCTGCGAGGGCGCCTGCGTCGTGCTCGCCACCGGCGTGCGCCCGCGCAGCGAGCTGGCCGAGCCGAGCCGGGCTCGATCGGGTGCACGAGGCGCCATCGCGGTCGACGCGACGATGCGCAGCTCCGATCCGGCGATCCTCGCGGTCGGCGACGTCGCGCTGGCCCACAACACCGCCGCCGGCCGCGCGATCCGGGTCGAGCACTGGGGCGACGCGCTCGGCCACGGCAAGGTCGCGGGCCGCACGCTGGCGGGCGTACAGGCCGACTGGGACGAGGTGCCGGGCTTCTGGTCGACGATCGGCGCGCTGCACGCTGAAGTACGCCGCGTGGGGAGACGGCTATGACGAGTTGCGCCTCGTCGAGCACGGCGAGCGGGGCGTTCACTGTCTGGTACGCCCGCGACGGCGCGACGGTCGGCGTGCTCACCCACGACCGCGACGAGCGACTACGAGCACGGCCGCGAGCTGCGTCGCCGCCGGGAGACCCGCTGCCGTGAGCGAGGTCCGATCCGCATCTGCGTCTCGCGGCCGACTCGCTCGGCTCGCTGCCGCCCGATCCCCGCCTGCGAGGCGGTCGTCGTCGTGCCGGCGCGCGACGAGGCCGAGCGCATCGGCGCCTGCCTGCGGGCGCTCGCCGAGCAGCGCGGCGTGAGCCAGGACGCCTACGAGGTGGTGGTCGTGCTCGACGGCTGCCGCGACGCCACGCGCGAGCGGGCGCTCGAGGTCGGCGCGAGCCACCGCAGCTGCGGCTGCACCTGGTCGAGTTGGACGTGCCGGGCGGGGTGGGACGCGCCCGGCGCATGGGCATGGACCTCGCGTGCGAGCGCCTGCTCGCGGTGCATCGTCCGCAGGGCCTGATCGCGAGCACGGATGCCGACAGCGTCGTCGCCGAGGACTGGCTGGCCGCGCAACTGAGCGCTGGCGCGCCGCGGGCGCGAGCGCGATCGGCGGGCGCGATCGAGCTCGACCCGCGTCGAGGCGCGGGAGCTGTCTGCCCAGGCGCTGCGGCGGCGCGAGGCCGAGGCGTCGCGGCGCCTGCGCGACGTGCGCGAAGGGGGGTATACCGTGGAGCGATCAGATCGCCGAGCACCACCAGTTCAGCGGCGCCTCGCTGGCGCTCACCGCCGCCGCCTACAGGGAATGCGGAGGGCTGCCGGTGTCGGCGGCGCTGGAGGACGAGGCGCTGGAGCGCGAGCTCTCCAACCGCGGCATCCCGATCCATCGCAGCCGCTCGGTGCGCGTGAGCACCTCGGCGCGCACGGAGGGGCGCGCGCCGCGCGGTCTGGCGCACGACCTGACCGTGAGCGACTGGCGCGCGCGGCGCAGCTTCCGGGCCGAGCAGTTTCCCCTGGAGCGGCTGCTCGCCGCCAAGCGCGAGTCGATCGCCGTCGTGCTGCCGGCGCGCGAGGTCGCGCGCGTCGATCGGCCCGATCGCGCAGTGCGTCGTCGAGTTGCGGGCGGCCGGGTTGATCGACGAGGCGCTCGTGGTCGACTCCGCCTCGCTCGACGGGACCGCCGAGATCGCCGCCGCCGCCGGGCTGACGCGTCGTGCAGGAGGACGCGCTCGCTGGCCGAGTGCGGCCCTGCGCAGGGCAAGGGCGATGCGATGTGGCGCGCGCTGTCGGATGGTGCGAAGCGACATCGTCGCCTACCTCGACGCCGACACCGAGGACTTCCATCGCCGGCTTTGTGCCTGGGTCTGCTGGGACCGTTGATCTGCGAGCCGGAGATCCAGTTCGTGAAGGGATGCTTCGAGCGTCCGTTTCGCGACGGACGCGGGATCGGGCGCGATCGCCCCGCGCCGGCCAGGGCGGCCGCGTCACCGAGCTGCTGGCGCGGCCGCTGCTGAACCTGCACGCGCCCGAGCTCGCGGTCTTCGACCAGCCGCTGGCCGGCGAAGATGGCGGCGCGGCGCGAGCTGCTCATGCGCCTGCCGTTCAGCGTTGGCTACGGCGTGGAGATCGCGATGCTGATCGACGCGTGGCGCGCGGTCGGCCTCGACGGGCTTGCCCAGGTGGACCTCGGGTCTCGTCAGAACGCTCACCAGTCGCTGCGCGAGCTCTCCGCGATGGCCTACGCGGTGCTCGTCGCCGCCTCGGCGCGCTTCCTCGGCCTCGGAGTTCGCCGAGGCCCACGCCTCGGGCTCGATCGCGCTGCCTCCGCAGGAGCTGGACGCGCCGATGGAGATGCGCAGGGTGCCGATCGAGGAGCGTCCCCCGCTTGCTGGGAGGTGAGCAAGCTTCCGGAGCGCGCTGCGTGTCCCACTGTGCGGCGGCGACCGTGAAGCTGCTGATCGCAATTCTGCTGAGCGCCATTCTGGCGTCGGGCGTCGGGCTCCTCGGTCCCGCGGCAGTGCTCGCCGCTCCCAGCACGATCGCGGTGTTGGGAGGCGCCACGGCTGTCGAGTCCTACGGTGCTGTCGCGGTATGGAGCGACTACGACGCGCCGAGCCGGTCCTGGCACGTCGTGGTCCGTCGCGACGGGCGGATCGCCACGCCGCCGATCCCCACGCTCTAGCAGGGCGATCGAAGTCGATGCCGGTCCCGAGTCCGACCGGCGCGCCGATGCTCGCCTACGTCAACTGCGCCAGCACCTGCCACGTTGTGGTTTCGGGCGTCGATGGCAGCGCTCCGCGGACGATCCCCGGCAGCGACCGGGCCTCGCATCCGACGATCTGGGGCGATCGGGTTGCGTGGGTGAGCGCCAAGGCGAAGGTGATGATCAGCCGCTGGAACGGAAGCGAGCGCCGGAGGCTGCCGGGCGTGCCGCATCGCAAGTGCTACTACAAGGGACAGGCGACTCCCTCGCGGCTGGTCTGTGAAGCCCCACAATCGCCCGAAGTGCAAGCGTTACAGCTCTATCGCTCCCAGCTCGCGCTGATCGACACCTTCATCCTCAACGACAACATCGGAGCGGTCGGCACGACCACCGAGGTGCGCACGGAGGCCGTAACGGGCGGCCCGCAACGACTCATAGCCCTGATCGACGTCGGGGAGGGCGACGAGAGCTGGCTCGGCCCGTCGTGGTCTGAAGGGAAGCTGTATTTCTATGAGGACAGCATCGGCGCCGGCTTCGAGGTCTACCGCTTCGACCCGGCGCGCGGCACCTACGCCAGTGCTCGCGCCCACACCTATCTGACCGGCTTCTCGGTCATCGGCGACCGCGCCTACGAGGCAACCGCTGCAGGTGATCCACGGGGCGGTTTCGCGTGCCCAGAGGAACCAGTCGAATCGTGCGTGGTGCGGCTCAGCGAACCATTCGCGCTCGAGCCGTCCAGCGCTCCAGTGCACGTGCCCTGAGGAGCTCCAGTGCGGGCCCCGAGTCGCTGGGCAGCGACCCCGTCAAGATTTGGATGCTCACCTCGCCTACCCAGCAACCTCCGCGTCACCTCGCCTACCCAGCAACGTCCGCGAGCAGCGCCTGGATCACCCCATCGACGTCGTGATCCTCGGCCTCTACGTGCGCCTGGAGGCCGTGCTCGCGCAGGGTCGCGCTGGTGACCGGGCCGATCGAGACGATCCGCGTCTCGGGTGAAAGGCCGGCCGCGCCACCCGCCGCGTCGAGGAAGAAGCGCACGGTGGAGGATGAGGTGAAGGTGATGTAGTCGGCCGCTCGGGCCGCCTCGAGCGTCTGGGCCGGGAGCGGCTCAGCGACGGTTTCATATAGCGCCAGCACGTCCACCTGCGCGCCGCGCGCGCGCAGCGCATCCGGGATCACGTCACGAGCGTCCTTCGCGCGCGCGATGAGCGCACGCTCGACCGGCTGCTCGGCGAGCGCCTGCACGAGCGCCTCCGCGACGAACCGCTCGGGCACGATGTCCGCGATCAGCCCATGCTCTGCCAGCGCGCGCGCCGTGCCGGGACCGATCGCTGCCACGCGCGCGCCCGCCAACGCGCGCGCGTCGCGCGCGGGCGCCGGCCCGGGCGTGGTCTTCAGACTGGCGCGGGTCCCCGCGCGAGGCGCTCGAACAGCGCGCTCACGGCGTTGGGACTGGTGAAGCAGACGAGGTCGTATGGCGCAGAGATCGGGCGCGGGGTGGGTGGGTCCGATATCAGCTCGACGCGGATGCTCGGAGCCTGCACCACGCTCGCTCCCAGCTCCTCCAGGCGCCGCGCCAGTCCGCTGGCCTGGCTGCGCGCGCGCGTGACCGCCACGGTCTTGCCGCGCAGCGGATAGCGAGTCCCGTCCTCGCGCCACTGCAACTGCTCGGCAAGCCCGGCGACGGGCCCGACGACCGTGATCGACGGCGCTCGCACCTCCGCGCCCCGGGCGATCTCGGCGATGCTCGCCAGCGTCCCTGTCACCGTGCGCTGGCCGGGGAGCGTGCCGCGTTCGACGATCGCCACCGGCTCATCGGCGGGACGCCCGGCGGCGATCAGCGACTCCGCGATCTGGGGCAGCTGGCGCACCCCCATGTAGAACACGAGCGTTCCCGGGAACGCCGCGAGCGCCGCCCAGTCGATGTCCGGCTCGCCCCGGTCGAAGTCCCCGCGCCCGCCCTCCCCGCGCCCGCCCTCCCCGCGCTCGCCCTCTCCGTGCTCGCCCTCTCCGCGCTCGCCCTCCCCGCGCCCGCCCTCCCCCGCCGCCCTCTCCGCGCCCGCCCTCTCCGCTCGCGGGCGGCTGGACATTGTCCGCCCGCGTGTGTCCCGTCACCAGCGCCACCGCGCTCGCGAGCCCGCGATGGGTCACGGGTATGCCCGCGTAGGCCGCCGCGGCGACGCCGGAGCTCACGCCGGGGACGATCTCGAACGGGATGCCGGCCGCCCGCAGGGCGAGCGCCTCCTCGCCGCCGCGGCCGAATACGAACGGGTCGCCGCCCTTCAGCCGCACGACGCTCAGCCCGGCCCGCGCGCGCGCGAGCATCAGCGCCTCGGTCTGCTCCTGTGGGACCGACGCGCCGCCGCCCTCCTTGCCCACGAACAGCAGCTCGGCATCGGCGCGCGCCCCGTCGAGCGCCGCTGCCGGAATCAGGCGGTCGTGCAGAACCACGTCCGCCGCCGCGATCAGCTCCAGCGCGCGCGCGGTCAGCAGCCCAGGGTCGCCGGGTCCCGCGCCGACGAGATAGACGCGCCCGAGATCAGGATCGGCCTTCTGACCCGTCTCGGGGTGGGATGCGGCGCCCGCGTGGGGGGTGGGCGTCTCAGGCGTGCTCAACGGCCATCTCCGATGCCCGGCGCAGCAGCTCCTGCGCTCCGACCGCCCGCATTCGCTCCGCCACCCGCAGCCCGAGCGTCTCGGGGTCGTCGAAGCTGCCGAGCAGCTCGTCGGCGCACCACTCCGCGCCGTCGGTCAGCCCGACCCAGGCGCGCAGGCTCAGGCACCCAGCGCCTGCGGGCGTCGCATGCGCCCCGAGCGGCGTGTGACAGCTCGCGTCCAGCCCGCGCGCCAGCGCACGCTCGGCCCGCAGGCACGCGAACGTATCCGCATCGGTGATCGCCGCCACCGCCTCCCGCACGCGCGCATCCTCCGCGCGTCCCTGCAGCGCGAGCACACCCTGACCGGGAGCCGGCACGAAGCGCACGGGGTCGAGCACCGCGCCGACCTCCTCCTCGCGTCCGAGGCGCAGCAGCCCGGCGCGCGCGAGCACGATCGCGTGCAGAGCATCCTCGCTGCCCTCCTCGCCCTTCCCCGGCCTCTCTGCCTGCCGACCCGACTCGCCCAACCGCCGCAGGCGCGTGTCGACGTTGCCGCCGATCGCCACCACCCGCAGATCCTCCCTGGCGGCGCGCAGCTGCGCCGCACGCCGCACGCTGCTGGTGCCGATGCGCGCTCCGATCGGCAAGCGCCTCCAGCGAAGACGCCCCACACAGCACGTCCTCGGCGCTCACCCGCGCGGGCGCTCCCAGCAGCGAGAGCCCGTCGGCCAGCTCACCGGGGACATCCTTGGCCGAGTGCACCGCGAGGTCGATCTCGCCGGCCAGCAGCGCCTGCTCGATCGTGTCGACCCAGCGCGACTTATCGGCCGGCGCGCCCGTGGACTTTGCGCCGTTCGCGCCGTCGGCGCTCCCCGCGGCGTTCCCGTCCGTCGTGTCATCCTCCGCGCCGTCGCCGCTCGTGGAGATCGTGACGAGCTCTGCCCCGCCGAGTAGCTCGGCTACCTGACCCGCCTGCGCGAGCGCGAGTGCGCTCCCGCGGGTTCCGATGCGCATCAGCCCTGGCGGCGGCGCTGCAGGTCGTGGACCTCGGCGAGCTGGGCGGGCGGCTGGGCGGGCGGGATCCGATCCTGCTCCTCGGCGTGCTCGGCTCCCTCGTCGTCGCGCAGCCCGAACAGCTCGCGCACGAGCTCGAGGCTCGAGTGCCCCCGCTCCTCGGAGAGGCTGCGTAGGCGAATCGTCGGCTCGTGCAGCAGCCGGCTCATCACCGCCCGCGCGATCGCCTCCACGCGTGCGAGGTCGCGCGGCGAGGCCGACTCCCAGCGCCCGGCGTTCTCGGCCAGCACCTGCTCCACCAGCGCGTTTCCGTGCTCGCGCAGCGCGCTCACCGTGGGCAGCACCTCGCGCTGGCCGAGCCAGCGCGCAAACCGCTGGATCTCCTCCTCGACGATCTCCTGGGCGCGGGGAACCTCGCTCGCGCGCGTGTCGAGGTTGCGCGCGACGACGGTTTGCAGGTCGTCGATGTCATACAGGCTGACCCCTTCCAGCTCACCGCAGCCGGCTTCGATGTCGCGCGGCACCGCGATGTCGATCAGCAGCAATGGCCGTCCTTCGCGCTCTGCCATCACCAGCTCGAGCTCCTCGCGACCGACGATCGGATGGGGGGAGGAGGTCGAGGAGAGGACGATATCGGCCTGCAGCAACTGGTCGGGGAGGCCGTCGAGTCCGACCACCGAACCGCCGAAGCGCTGCGCGAGGCTGCGCGCCCGGTCGGCGTGGCGGTTGGCCACGAAGATCGTGCCCGCGCCCTGGTCGGCGAGCGCGCGCGCGGTCAGCTCGCTGGTCTCGCCCGCGCCGAGGATCACCACGTGGCGCTCGGCGAGTCCACCGAGCACGCTCAGCGCCAGATCGACAGCCACCGAGGGGACGCTCACCCGGCTGGAGCCGATCTCGGTCTCCGTGCGCACCCGCTTGCCCGTCGTTAGCGCGGCGGCGAACAGGCGGTTGGAGAACGCTCCCGTGCTGCCGGCCCGCATCGCCGCCTCGTGCGCGCGTCTGACCTGGCCCTGGATCTCCGCCTCGCCGACGATCATCGACTCCAGGCCCGCGGTCACGCGGTAGAGCTGGCGCGCCGCGTCGCAGTTGCGCGGCGAGTAGATCTCCTGCGCGAGCTCCGTCGGGCGGATTCCCGCGCGCCGGGCGAGCAGGCCGAGCACGTCCCCCTCGGCATTGACGAGAGCCCCACCCGCCCCGCCGACCACGAGGTAGACCTCGGTGCGGTTGCAGGTGGAGATCACGACCGCCTCGCGCACCTCGGCGCTCGCCGTCAGCGCCTTGGCGAACTCGCTCGCCTCCTGCTCGGTGAACGCCAGGCGCTCGCGCAACGCCACGGGCGCCGTCTTGTGCGAGATGCCGAGCGCCAGCAGCTCGCTCATACCGTCTCGCGCTCCCGTACCTGGCTCGTGCTCTCCTCTTGCCGAGGCTGCTCCGCGAGCTCGCCCAGCTCGCGCAGGCTGCGCTCCACGCGGGTCAGGCGGAGCGCCATGATCGCGACGTAGATCAGCACGATCACGAAGAACACGATGTAGGCGGCCGCCACGTAGCCGTTGTCAGAGCTCCCCGGGATGGCCGTGGCGAGGAGGGCTGTGGCGAGCGGGATCATCGGAAGCCGAGCGTCCTGCTGCGCGCTTTGAGCAGCATGCGCGTGCGCTTGGCGGCCAGCTCATACGAGCAGAGCGTGGCGAACAGCAGCGCGATCGCGCTCAGCGACACGAGGAACGTGAGCTGCATCTTGGCCGGCAGGTTCGAGGAGCTGCCGAGCACGCGCGGGTGCAGGTAGGCGGTTGACAGGCGCACCGCGAGGAAGTTCAGCGGCACGAATGCCCCGGCGAGGATCGCGAACACCGACGCGTAGCGCGCCTGGCGCTCGGGGTCCTCGATCGCGAAGCGCAGTGGCTGGTAGGTCGCGTACAGCAGCATCACGATCAGAAACGAGACGAGCGTCGGCTCGCTCCACACCCACCAGTGCCCCCACGAGCCGCGCGCCCAGATCGAGCCGGTGATCAGCGTCGCGACGCCGAAGATCAGGCTCATGTGGATCGCCACGTAGGAGCGCAGGTCCCAGCTTCGATCGCGCGTGCGCAGGTGCGCGATCGCCATGATCGCGCCGATCACGAATCCGCACAGCGTCACGATCGCCAGCGGCACGTGCAGGTAGAAGATCTTCTGCAAAAACCCTTCTTCGGCTTCGATCGGCGCGTAGAAGAACACGAGCGCGAGGGCGATGGGAATCGCGGCGACCGCGGCGATGCTCAGTCCGCGCAGGCCCCGTCCGAAGGGCCGATAGGCCCGCGCAGCATCGCCTGCAGGGCGATGCTCTGTCTCGGAGAAGTCGGCTCCAGGACGGCTCGAGGATTTCACGTCAGTCCTCCAGAAGGAAGTCGAAAACGGCGTAGGCAATCAGCCCGAACACCAGATCATAGAGCCCGAGCGCAACAGCCAGCGCCCCTGCGGCAGATCGACGTGCCCCCCCGCCTGCGTGAGGACGAGCAGCGGCGAGCTGGCCCGCGCCCCGCCGATCACGATCGGCACGAGCAGCGGCAGCGCGAGCAGCGGCCCGAGCAGGTCGCGCGCGCGCGTCTGCACCGCCAGCGCCGCGACGAGCGTGCCGATCGCCGCGATCCCGATGTCCGCGAGCACGAGCACGACCAGCAGATCCGGCAAGCGCCTGGCCGAGCGGTGGGCCGAGCAGCAGCAGCCCGAAGGCCGGCACCGCGACCAGCTCGAGCACGGCGAGATAGGCAAACAGCGCCAAGGCCTTCGCCAGCAGCATCGCCGAGCGATCGACCGGCGCGAGCAGGAACGCGTCGAAGCCGCCCTGGTCCTGATCGGCCACGAACAGGCGGTTGACGCCGAGCATCGCCGCGAACAGCAGCGTCACCCAGAGGATGCCGGCCGCCTCGTCGCCGGAGACGGTGTTCTGGTTCAGCGCGAAGTGGAACACCACGAACGTCGTCACCGCGAACAGCGACATCCCCGGCACGGACTCCAGCGTGCGCAGCTCGACGAGCAGCTCCTTGCGCAGCAACGCGCCGACCGTCGCCGCCATGCCCGGCGGCTTGCTCACCTGTACAACTCGGCGATCTCCGCGGGACCCACGTCCCCGGCCTCGCGCAACAGCACCGCCCGCCCCTCGCGCAGGCCCAGCACCAGGTCGGCCTCGCGCAACCCGCCGCTCGGATCGTGGCTACAGATCACCCGCGTGCGGCTCCCGCCCGGGCCGCCCCCGCTCCCGCCCGGCCGCTCCTCGCCCCGATCAGCGGCTCGACCAGCTCGCTCGCCGCCGGATCGAGGTTCGCGCGCGGCTCGTCCAGCAGCAGCAGCTCGGGATCGTGCAGCACCGCGCGGGCGATCGCCACGCGCTGCACCATCCCGCGCGAGAGCGTCCGCAGCGGCTCCTTCGCCCGCTCGCGCATCCTCACCGCCGCGAGCAACTCCTCCACGCGCTGCTCGCCCACCCCGTGCAGGCGTGCGTGAAAACGCAGGTTCTCGCGCGCGCTCAGCTCGCGATACAGCAGCGGCTCGTGGCCGAGCAGCCCGACCCGCCCGCGCACGGCCCAGGCCTCATCCGGCAGGCTGTGCCCCAGCACGTCCAGCTCGCCGGCGTGGGGTCGCAACAGGCTCGCCAGCACCCGCAAGAGCGTGGTCTTGCCCGCCCCGTTGGGCCCGAACACGACGAGCGTCTGGCCCGCCTGCAGCGACAGCGAGACCCCGCTCAGCGCCTCGCGTTCGCCATAACGCCGCGTCAGCCCTTCGATCCGCAGCGCCCCCATCGCGGCGTCGCTCAGACGCCGGCCGACGCGGGCGTGTGCCTGCCCTGCGCCGCCGCGATCAACTCGCGCACCGCGTCCTCGCCGCCCCCGCTAGCACTGCCGCCGCGCAACAACTCCACCGGGTCGGGGTCCCCGTTGACGATCCCCTCGAAGAACTGCTTGCGGTCCTGATAGGTCTCGAGCGTCCCCTTCGCCCAGCCGCGCACCTCGTTCAACAGCACCGCCAGCCGCGCGTAGGGCTCGCCGTACTCCTCGGCGATCTGGCGCTTGATCCGCTTGGCAAGCGCCGGCGAGGCGCCCGCCGTGGAGATCGCGATCGCCAGTGGCCCGGTGCGCACGATCGCCGGCAGGATGAAATTACACAAAGGGGGAACATCGACCACGTTGACGAGCATCGCGCGGCGCTCGGCGTCGTCGTAGACCGCGATGTTCACGTCGGTGTCGTTCGTCGCCGCGATCGCCATAAACACACCCTCCAGATCCTCCGCCCCCGCATATACGCGCCGCTGCCAACGAATCGAGCCCTCCCGCGCGTACTCCGCCAGCGCCGGCTCAGCCTCGGGCGCGATCACCGTCACCTCGCCGTCGCAGGCGAGCAGACCCTCGACCTTCTCCAAGCCGATCTCGCCGCCCCCCACGACCAGGCAGCGCCGGCCCGTCAACTTCAAACAAGCGATATAGAAAGGGGTCTCGAGCATCCCCTGGACACACGACTGGTCGCAGATTCCCTTGCGCAACTGACAGACGCAATCCTTGCCTGCATAGGCCTGGGCGGGCATCCTCAAAGGGTATCCATCTTGGGTGCAGGACCTAGGTGGCCGCGTCGCATGCGACGCGAGCCGGCAGGCCCGCATGCGGGCCTGCCTTCCGGGGCGTGCATGCACGCCCCGGCTGGTGGGCGCATGCGCCCACCAGAACGACGACAGCAGAGAACGACAACAGGAACACAGGATCCTCTAACAAGGCCCCGCTCAAAAGGCCCTCCGTACCCCGAACGACACCCCCGCGGCCCTCCGCCCCAACAACACCCACCGCGGCCCTTCGCCCCAACAACACTCACCGCGGCCCCTCCGCCCCGAACAACATCCACCGCGGCCCTTCCCCCGACAACGCCACCGCGGCCCTGCTCGCGCCCAACGACATCACCGCGCCCCCACCCAACGGCAGGCCTTCTACCGCGGCACCCCGCGCCGCAACACGGCGCGCGCTCCCACCCGCGCCACCGCCACCGCCCCGTGGCGCCAGGCGCGCTCGCGGTCGGAGTCACGCGCCGAGCGCAACTGCGCGACCGCCCGCGCTCCGCCCTCCAGCACCCCGTCATACGGTCCCCACCACAGCCCGCGCATCCCCGGCTGGCTCCAGGTGATCAGCTTCTCCTGTGCGCACGCGCGCAACCCGGCCTCGCCGAGCATCCTGCCGAGCCCACTGCCCGCCGCGGCTCCCCACGGGCCGCGCGACACCGCGGGGCTCGGCAGGTGGTCGTTGAGCCAGACCATGCCCGCGTCCAGCTCGCGCGCGACGCGAACCCCCTGGTAGCGATCCTGCGTCCACACCGACGCGCCGAGGCCGTAGTCGCCCTCGTTGGCAGCCGAGATCGCCTCCTCGACCGTGTCGACCGTCACGACCGCGAGCACGGGACCATCGATCGGGCTCGCGCATCAGGCGCAGCTCGCCGCTGGCTCCGGTGATCACCGCGGGGGCGTAGAACGCCCCCGAGCACCCCGCGGGCGCTACCGGGCCACCGCAGTGCAACCGCGCGCCGTGAGCCACCGCGTCGTCGACCAGCTCCCGCACGTGCTCCAAGCGCCGCCGCGAGGCGAGCGGGCCGACCTGCGTGCCCGGCTGCTCCGGATCGCCCACCGTGAGCGCCGCGGCGCCACGCACCAACCGCTCGGTGAAGCGCTCGGCGACCTCGCGCGCGACGTACACGCGCTCGATCGCGCCGCGTGCCTGCCCGGCGCCGGCGCACCCCGCCCACAACGCGCCTTCCGCGGCGCGCGCGAGATTGCAGTCGGCGAGCACGAGCATCGCGTCCTTGCCGCCGAGCTCGACCGTCACCTCCTTCTCCCGCGACACGCACGCCCGCGCGACCTCGCGCCCGACGGCGGGCGAGCCCGTGAACAGGACCTTCGCCACCGGCGCCTGGGCCAGGGCCACACCGACCCGCGCGTCGCCGTGCGCGAGCGCCACGAGTCCCTCGGGGAGATCCGCGCGGGCCAAGCACCCGGGCGATCCGCTCGCCGGTCAGGCACGCTCGCTGGGCCGGCTTGAACACCACGCCGTTGCCCGCCAAGAGCGCCCCCGCGATCTGACCGAGCGGCTGCGCGAACGGCGCGCTGCCGGCGCCGATCACGCCGATCACGCCGTAGGGCTCATACGCGATCCGCGCGCGCCGGGCGAGCGACATCGAGCGGTGAATCCCCACCCGTCGGCCACCCAGCACCTTTGCGCCGTCGTCGGCGATCCAGATCAGCGCGTCGATCGCCGGCAGCAACTCGAGCGTCGCCACCTCCGCGCGTGGCCGGCCCTGCTCGCGGCCGATCGCCTGCGCCAGGTCGTCGAACTCGTCGATGATCGCCTGCGCCATCCGGCGCATGTACCGCGCGCGGTCCTCGACGCGCAGCAGCGCCCACAGCGGCTGCACCTGCCCGACCGCCGCCACCACCCCGCGATCTGCTCGGGACGCCTCGCCTGCACGCTGCCCAGCACCGCTCCCGTCGCGGGGTTGCGCGACTCGATCGCCGCCTGCTCCGCCTCCGCCGCCTGCTCCGCCTCCGCCTCCGCCGCCTCCGCTGCCTGCTCCGCCTGCGCCGCCTGCTCCGGCTCCCGCGCTGCCTGCGCCGCCTCCACCGGCTGCTCGCGCCGCCTGCCGCGCCGCCTCGGCTGCCTGTGTGACCGGTGCCACCTGCGTTGTCTGCTGCGTCGCCTGCGCTGCGGTCTCGGAACTCTCGGGGGGCGCTTGACTCATCCTCAGACGATTATCGACCACGCATCTCACGGATCTGAGCCAGCCGCCTCGCAAACTCCGCCTCGGCCTCGTCGGGCTCATAGAAACGCGCGCCCGCGACCCCCTCTGGCAGGAGCTCCTGAGAGCCCAGGTGCCCAGGATGGCCGTGTGGGTTGTCATAGAGATCGGGCGGGGTCCTGATCGTCCTGCCCCGGCCTCGGCCCCGAGCGCAACCACCCCGGGACCGGCGCCGCGCCGTGCTCGCGCACATGCCGTCTGGGCGGCGCCCAGCGCGCGTCCGGCCGCGTTTGACTTCGGCGCGAGCGACAGGTAGATCGCGGCCTGCGCGAGCGCGAATTTGGCCTCCGGCATGCCGACGTGCTCGACCGCCTGGGCCGCCGCGACCGCCACGCCGAGCGCTGCGGGATCGGCGTTGCCGATGTCCTCGGAGGCGAGGATCACCATCCGCCGCACGATGAACCGCGGGTCCTCGCCGCCCTCCAGCATCACCGCCAGGTAGTACAGCGACGCGTCCGGGTCCGAGCCCGCGCGTGGCCTTGATCCAGGCGGAGATGTAGTCGTAGTGACGGTCGCCGCCTTTGTCGTACAGCACCGCGCGTCGCTGCAGCGCGTCCTCGGCCCGCGCGATCGTGACGCGCTCCTCGCCCGAGCTCGGCGGCGGTGGCGAGCGCCAGCTCGAGCGCGTTCAGCGCGGTGCGCGCGTCGCCTTCGCTGCGCGCGGCCAGGAAGTCGATCGCCTCCTCCGTCGCACCGTCGGGCCCCTCCCGCTGCCGCCCCGCTCCCCGACCCCGCCGCGTCCCGCCGCCACCGCCCGCCGCAGCACCGTCCCGACCTCCTCGGCGTCAGCGCCTGCAACGCATACACGCGCATGCGCGAGAGCAGCGCGCCGTTGACCTCGAACGCCGGGTTCTCCGTGGTGGCGCCGATCAGCGTGACCAGGCCGTCCTCGACTGCCGGCAGCAGCGCGTCCTGCTGGGCCTTGTTGAAGCGGTGGATCTCGTCGAGGAAGAACACCGTTGGGATCTGGACCCCGCCCGCCCCGCCGATTTCCCGTCGGTGGGCGGCGCGCTCGAGCACCGCGCGCACCTCGGCGCGGCCCGCCTGCACGGCGCTCAGCTCCTCGAAGACCGCTTCTGAGTGCTCGGCGACCATCCGCGCGAGCGTCGTCTTGCCGGTGCCGGGCGGCCCGTACAGCATCATCGAGTGGGGGCGTCCCTGCTCGATCGCCGTGCGCAACGCCGAGTCGCTGCCGAGCAGGTGTGCCTGACCGACGAAGTCGGCGAGCGTGCCCGGCCGCATGCGCGCCGCCAGCGGGCGATCGTCCGCCGGACCGACGTCGCCGGCCGGGATCGCGCTCGTCCTCACCGGCGTCGGACTCGAACAGCGTGTCCATCCGTCTCAGTATCGCGCGCACGCCGGGCTTCCCTCGCCACATCGACAGCTTCCCCTTCGCTGTCGCGCTTTCGCGTCCCCTTGCTGTTGCGCTTTCGTGTCCTGCGCCGGCGTCCCGTTTCGCCGGTTCCAGGAGGCTCGTGCGGGATTCTCGCCCGGTGCGGGCGCTGGACGGAGCACGTAGGACAAGACTTGGATTTAGGTTACGGGGAAGGTTGTCGAAGAGGGCGTGTCGAACAGATAAGGCCCGTGTTTCCCGCGCGTTCGCAACCGAATTCCGCCAATTGGGAGGGGTCCGCCAAATGAGCGTAGGCGCCGCCGAGCTGTTTCCGGGTGCCGCCCCCGGGCGACTTCGAGCTCCCCCTGGCGCCGGCGGGCGTCGCGGCGCGCTCGCCGCTGCAGCTGTTCTGGCGTCGCTTTCGCCAGGACCGCGTCGCGCTCGTCGTCGCTGGCGTTCGTCGTGTTGCTGTTCGTTGTCGCGCTCGCGGCGCCGCTGATCGTGAAACTGCTCGGCCTGCCCGGGCCCGTCGGTGCAGAACCCGAACCTGACCGACTCGTTCGGCTCGCCGCTCGGTCCCAGCCTGGCGCACCCGTTCGGCGTCGACCAGCTCGGCCAGGACGTGGTGTCCCGCGTGATCTATGGCACGCGCGTGGCCCTGGAGGTCGGGATCCTCGGCACCGCCGTGGCGACGACGATCGGCGTCGTGATCGGGACGCTCGCGGGCTTCTATCGCGGCTGGGTGGACACGCTGCTCTCGCGCCTGATCGATGTCGTGCTGTCGATTCCGATCCTGCTGCTCGGCCTCGGGATCGGCGCGGCCTGCGCGGTGCAGCGGGCTGCGCTGGGGGGCACGATCCAGCCCGGCCTCGGTCTCGTGATCTTCCTGATCGCGCTGGCCAACTGGACGTACATCGCGCGGATCGTGCGCGGCCTCGTGCTGAGCCTGCGCGAGCGCGAGTTCGTGCAGGCCTCGCGCGCGCTCGGCGCCTCCGACGCGCGGATCATGTTCCGCGAGATCTTCCCCAACCTGCTCGCGCCGATCATCGTCTACTCGACGCTGCTGATCCCGCTCAACATCCTGCTCGAGGCGGGCCTCTCGTTCCTCGGCGTCGGGATCCGCCCGCCGACCGCCAGCTGGGGTCAGATGATCGCCGCCGCGACCCCGATCTTCAACACCGCCTGGTGGTACATGACCTTTCCGGGCCTGGCGCTGCTGCTGACCGTGCTCGCCTTCAACCTGCTCGGCGACGGCCTGCAGGACGCGCTCAACCCGAGGATCGCGCGATGACCCGGTCCCCGGATGCACTCACCCCGAGGGCCGCGCGGTGATCTCGATATTCCCATAACAGAGGAGACGCAGTGATGAGCCCAACCAGAAAGCTCGGCACGGCGGCGCTCGCCGGTGCGCTCGCGCTGGGGCTCGCCGCGTGTGGCTCGAGCAGCGAGCTCGGTCTCCGGCGGCAGCGGGATCACGGTCGCCAAAGGGATCCAGACGCCGCGGACGCGAGGCGCAGAGCGGGCGGCAAACGCGGCGGCACGCTGACCGTGCTCAACCACACGGACTTCGAACAGCTCGATCCCGGGCTGGCCTACTACAACATCGACTACGAGGTCGTCGACGCCACGCAGCGTCCGCTGTTCTCCTACAAGCCCAATACATTCTCCGAACCGAGCCCGGACATGGCCTCCGAGCCGGCGCAGATCTCCGACGGACGGCAAGACGATCACGATCCACATCCGCAGAGGCGTGCACTTCAGCCCGCCCGTCAACCGCGAAGTGACCTCTGCTGACGTTGCCTATGCGATCGAGCGGGGTGCCAACGCGAACGTCGCGCAACCCCTATTTCGAAGCCTATTTCAGCTCGTTGGTGGGCGCCAAGCAGGAGATCGAACGGGGACCGGCGGTCCCTTCCCCGGGATCACGACGCCGGACACGGCCACGATCGTCTTTCACCTGAGCGAACCGAAGGCGCCGATCGTGCTCGCCGCGCTGGTGCTGCCGCTGAGCGCGCCGGTGCCCGAGGAATACGCCAAGCGCTTCGACGCGAAGAAACCGACCGAATACGGCAATTATCAGGTCGCCACAGGCCCGTACATGTTCAAGAACGACAGCGCCGGGCAAGGTGCTCGGCATCGGCTACGTGCCGGGCAAATCGGCGACGCTCGTGCGCAACCCCAACTGGAGTTCGGCGACCGACTTCGCGGCCCGCGTATCTGAACCAGATCGACGTCAAGCTCGGCGGCGACACGACCGTGATCGGCCGGCAGGTCCTGGAAGGCTCGGACATGGTCCAGAACGAAACGCCCGCGCAGCCGATCGTGCGGCTCGCGTATGAAAAGTTCCGCACCCAGCTGGAGATCTCCCCGGGTGCGGGGGACCACTACATCGCCGTCAATAACAAGCAGGGACCGTTCGCGAACGTGAACGTGCGCAAGGCGTTCTGGGCGGCGCTCGACCGCACCGCGATGAACAAGGCGCGCGGCGGTGAACTCGTGACGAACGTGATGACGCACTTCATCTATCCCGAAATCCCCGGCTTCGCGCAGGCGGGAGGGTTGCAGGGCCCGCAGGTCGACTACAACGACTACCCCGACGGCAACGCGGCGGTCGCCGCGAGGTACATGAAGCTCGCGGGCTACCCGAGCGGCAAGTACACCGGTGGGAAGACGCTCGCAGGTCGTCGGCGCGAACGAAAGCCCCAGCGCCGAGGACGCGGAAATCGTCAACCAGACGCTGAAGAACCTCGGCTTCAAGACGAAGCTCACGCTCGTCGAAGTCCTCGGTGATGTACTCGAAGTACTGCGGCACGCCCGCCGAAGAGATCGACGTCTGCCCGAGCGTCGGCTGGGTCGCCGACTTCGGCGACCCCCAGGCGGTGCTGGACGTGCGCGTTCAACGGCAAGAACATCATCTCGACCGGGAACAACAACTGGGGGCAGGTGAACAACCCCGAAATCAACAAGGCGATGGACGCCGCCGAACTCGTCGTCGGCACCCAGGCACGCGCGAACGCGTGGGCGCAGATCGACCGCAAACTCGTCGCCCAGGCCGTGGCGATCCCCTTCGACTGGGACAAGCAGCCGAGACATCGAGTCCAAGGACGTCGCCGGCGTCGGCGACCTGTGGAACACCGGCCAGTGGGACTACAGCTACACGTCGTTGAAGTAAACGAGCACCTCGGGCCGGACACCACGATGAGCAGCTACATCATCCGCCGCGTCCTCTGGGGGAGTCCTGCTGCTGATCCTCGTCACGGCGCTGATGTTCGTGCTGTTCCGGATCCTGCCGACGGGCGAACCGGCGCGGCTGCGCGCCGGGCGCAACGCCAGCCCGAAGGTGATCGCCGATCTGCGCGTCGACCTCGGCCTGAACAAGTCGCTGCCCGCGCAGTTCTGGATCTACATGAAGGAACGTCTTCCTGCACTTCAACCTCGGCTACAGCTACTACACTCCAGCGCCCCCGTACGCGGCCTGATCGCCGAACGGCTCGGCGCGACGCATCTCGCTGATGATCGGGGCGGCGGTGATCTGGCTGGCGATCGGCCTGCCGGTCGGGATCGTCTCCGCGCTGCGCCGGCGCTCGCTGGCTCGACCGCGCGAGCATGGGCACCGCGCTGGTGTTCGTCTCGGCGCCCGGAATACTGGCTCGGGTTGATCGCGCTGTATCTGTTCGCGGCGGACATCGGCAAGGTGAAGATCTTTCCCGGCGCCGGCAGCTATGTCTCGTTGACGAGCGACCCGTGGAAATGGTTCACCTCGCTGCTGCTGCCGTGGCTCGTGCTCGCCGCGGGCTCGGCCGCGATCTACGCGCGACTGATGCGCGGCAGCCTGACCGAGACGATGCAGGAGGACTACATCCGCACCGCGCGCGCGAAGGGCCTCTCCGAGCGTCGCGTCGTCCTGCGCCACGGCGTGCGCGCCGCGATCAACCCGATCCTGACGATCCTCGCGCTCGACATCGCAACCCTGCTCGGCGGCGGCGATCCTCGTCGAAGTCGTGTTCAACATCCCCGGGATCGGCCAGCTTGCCTACACCGCGATCACGGCACGCGGACTTCCCGATCGTGCAGGGGACGGTCCTGCTGGGCGCGCTGTTCATCGTCGTGGCGAACATCGTCGTGGACATCGCCTATGCGTATCTCGATCCCCGGGTGAGGTACTCGTGAACCCCGCCGGGAAAGCCGCTGTTGCGCGTCGAGGACCTGCGCGTCGAGTTCTCGACCGAAGACGGCGTGGTGAAAGCCGTCGACGGGATCTCCTACGAGGTGGGGCACGGGACGCACACTCGGGGTCGTGGGCGAGTCGGGCTCGGGCAAGACGGTGGCGGCGATGACGGTGCTCGGATTGACACGCGCGCAGGGGGCACGGATAACGGGACGGATTATGTTCGAGGGACGCGATCTGTTGAGCCTCGACGAGGCCGGAGCTGAGGAAGATCAGGGGCAACGAGATCGCGATGATCTTTCAGGACCCCTCGACGGCCCTGCATCCGCTGTACAGGATCGGCAGCCAGTTGATCGAGGCGGTGAAAGCGCCATCGGGATCGTGACAAAGGCGCAGGCCCGCGCACGCACGATCGAGCTGCTGGGTCTCGTCGGGATCCCCGAGCCGGGCAAGCGCGTGGACGACTACCCGCACGAGTTCTCCGGGGGCATGCGCCAGCGCGCGATGATCGCGATGGCGCTCGCGAACGAGCCGAAGCTGCTGATCGCCGACGAGCCGACGACCGCGCTCGACGTGACCGTCCAGGCGCAGATCCTGGCGCTGCTGGAGCGGTTGCGGGGGGAGCTGGGCATGGCGATCGTGATCGTCACGCACGACCTCGGCGTGGTCGCGGAGATGGCCGAGGAGATCGCCGTGATGTACGCGGGGCGGATCGTCGAGAGCGGCCGCGCCGAGACCCTCCTGAAAAGCCCCGAACACCCCTACACGTGGGGCCTGCTGCGCTCGATCCCGAAACTGGACGGCCCGCGCGAGGAGCGCCTGGAGCCGATCCCGGGCAGCCCCCCGAGCCTGATCGACCCGCCCTCGGGCTGCCACTTCCACCCGCGCTGCGCCTACGCCCAGCCCGACCACGCGCGTATCGATCCGGAGCTGCGTCCCACTGCCGACCGATCGGACCCACGGGGTGGCATGTCTGCTGGAGCCGGAGGAGCGCCGGCGATTGTGGGAGGAGTCGGCGTGAGCGCATCGGAGGCCCTTGATGGAGGTGCGCGATCTGGAGAAGCACTTCCCGCTCACGCGCGGGGTTCTGCTGGCGCGCAGGGCCGGCGCGGTGAGGGCGGTCGACGGCGTGAGCTTCGACGTGATGCCGCGGCGAGACGCTGGGGATCGTCGGCGAGACGGGCTGCGGCAAGAGCACGACCGCGCGGCTGATGATGCGACTGCTCGAGCCCACCGCGGGATCGGTGCGGTTCGAGGGCGAGGACATCACTCACCTGCGGGGCGGAAAGCTGAAGGCGATCAGGCGCGAGCTGCAGATGGTCTTCCAGGATCCCTATTCGTCGCTGAACCCCCGCAAGACGGTCGGCTCGATCGTGGCGGAGCCGTTCGCGATCCACGGCCTGCACTCCGACCGGACCGAGCGCCGGGAGCAAGGTGAAGGAGCTGATGGACCGGGTGGGGTTGAATCCCGAGCACTACAACCGCTATCCGCACGAGTTCTCCGGCGGCCAGCGCCAGCGGATCGGCGTCGCGCGCGCGCTCGCGCTGGCTCCGAAGCTGCTGATCGCCGACGAGCCCGTCTCCGCGCTCGACGTCTCGATCCAGGCGCAGGTGCTGAACCTGCTGCGCGAGCTCCAGCGCGAGCTCGGGCTGACGCTCGTGCTGATCTCCCACGACCTGTCGGTCGTGCGGCACATGTGCGATCGCGTCGCGGTGATGTACGCGGGCAAGATCGTCGAGCTCGCCGAGAACGAGGCGCTGTACGGCGAACCGCGCCACCCGTATACGCGGGAACTGCTGGCGGCGGTGCCGGGCATGCTCACGGCCGGGGGAGCTCGGTCCCTTCGGCCGCCCGGGGAAAGCGGAACTTCGGCCGGCCGGGGCCGGTCGGCGCAACGGTGAGAGCGGCGGTGCGAGGCCGCTGCTCGAGCGGCGCATCGTCCAAAGCGCCTTCCAGCGGGCCTTCGTGTCGAAGCTGGAGCCGGGGCGCCCGGACAGTGGCGTCGATCGCGTGCAGCAGTCCTTCGATTACCCGCGGATCGAACTGCGAGCCGGCGCAGCGCTCCAGCTCGGCGACGGCGTCGGGTACTGGGATCGCCTTGCGGTAGGAGCGGGTCGTGACCATCGCGTTGAACGCGTCGCACGCCGAGACGATCCGGGCCTCCAGCGGGATCGCATCGCCGCGCAGGCCGTCGGGGTAGCCGGTGCCGTCCCAGCGCTCGTGCGACGCTCGCACGATGAGCCCGATCTCGCACATGAAACCGCCGATCTTCTCGAGCATCTTCTGGCCTTCGATCGTATGTGTCTTGATGATCTCCCACTCGTGCTCGTCGAGCTTCCCGGGCTTGTTGATGATCTCCTTCGGTACCGCAATCTTGCCGACGTCGTGCAGCAGCGCGCCAAACTCGACATATCGCTTGCGGTCGCCATTCAGCCCGAGCCCTCGGCGACGTCGAGCGCCAGACGGACCACTCCCTTGGAATGCTTGCCCGTGTAGGTGTCGTCGGCCTCGACCACATCGCCCAGCAGCAACGCCGTGCCCTGGTATGCGTCGCTGAGCTCGACCAGTTGTAGAAGGCGCTCGTGTCGCTCTCTGGAGAGCAGGCTCAGGATCCCGAACAGCGGCGCGACCAGGAGTACCGGCCACTGGCCCCGAACGGCGCTCGCGGCGAACGCGATCGCGAGCCCCAGGGGCGAGAGCGCAAGGTCGACCGCGTAGATCGGCGCGGCCTCGAGCAGGAGCTCTCGAATCGTCATGTCCTTGAACAGACGCTCGCGAACGGCGTTCGCGGTGAAGTCGCAGGCGAACTGCGCGAGCAGCGCGAGCAGCAGAATCCCCCAGCGGCCGTCGGGACGGTGATCGCCCGCGAGCAGCAGCACGACCGAGGGGCCGATCGCGAACCAGCTGTTGCTCGCCACCGTCAGCAGCCAGCCCGGCGAGACGTTCCCATGGATGACCTTCGGCAACATCCCCAGTCCCAATGCCAGGGGGATCAGCAGCGCCACCACTGTCACCGGCACGGCGAACAGCATCGGTACGAAGATCGCCTGGGTCGGCACCGTGAATCCCGCGCCGACATCGAAGCGCACGTAGCCCGCGACCGCGATCGCCGCTACGAAGAGCGCCGCCGTCCGCAGTGAGAATCCGCTCACACCGCCGAGCAACGCAATCGCGATCGCGACCAGCAGGAAGCTGCTGCCGACCAGGAATTCTCCGCGTCGAACCGCTGGGCGCATCCGCCCTCCTCGCTCCGCGAGGGAGGTCCGTGTACGTTCGGCTTCTTCAATCGCGTGGACGGACATGATCCCACGCACTTATCGCCAGAAGCAGGCAAACGACTTAGCGCGCTCGACTATCCGTCCATTTGCCCCAAAAGGGCAGATGCTCGGGGCCGAACTGCCCGAAAGGGACGACAAGTCAACAGCTGAAAAGGGCAAACTCGTCGCGAGGCGAGGACGCAAAGCCAGAGGTCTCAAACGAGATAGCTCGGCCGCCGGTAAAAGTTACGGAGGACGTTATGCTTGCACCCTCTCACCCCAAGTCAGGCAGGCCCAAACGACGGCTCTCATACCTTCTCGGCGCCTGCTTTGCACTACTCGGTGTCTCGACAGCACCCGCCCTGGCCGCGTCAGCGACCACAGCCACCCCGGCGGCGAGCACCGCGCCGGCGGCCACCACCAGTTGCGAAGGTCAGACGTTTTCGCAACCGTTCGCCGGCCAGGGCGACTCCAACTACTACACGCTCGTGCAGGGAGGGGAATTCAACAGCCCCTCCGAAGGATGGGAACTGCTGAACGGCGCAGCGATCGTTCAGAGCTCGCGGCCGAGCAAAGCCCTCGGCGGTGTGCTGGGCCTGCGCAGCGGCTCCTTGGCGATCAGCCCGCCCGTATGTGTGACGCTGCAATATCCCACGGCTCGCGTATGGGTACGTGACGTCAAGGGCGGTGGTGTGGTTCTCGTCTCTGTCGTGTACCTCAGCGCGAGGACCGCGACGCTGCCCCAGAGCGTTGGAGAACTCCACGGGAGCCAGGGCGTATGGACGCTCTCGAACCCGATCAACGTCCAGCCGCAGATCGCGGGTTCGACCGAATCGGCGCGTGAGGCAAGGTTCGTGTTCATGGGCGCCGGGAGGGCCAGCGAATATCAGCTCTCCGGTCTCTGGGTCGACCCTCGCATGAGGTAGATCCAAAGCGACACGAGACCGCCCAGCATCTCCCCCGAAGCTCGGCGCGAACCGGGCTTCGGGGGCAGGCGGCGTACGATCACCGGGTGAGCATCTCTGATCCGGCAGCCGAGGCCAGCGAGCTGCTGCAAAGGCTGATCCGCTTCGACACGGTGAACCCACCGGGCAACGAGCGCGCGGCGCAGGAGTACCTGAGTGACTACTTGACGGAGGCCGGGTTCGAGTGCGAGCTGCTCGGCGCCGAGCCCGAGCGACCGAACCTGGTGGCGCGATTACGCGCTACCGGCGGAGGCGGGGACGGAAACGGCCCGACATTCGCGCAACGGCCCGACACTGTGTTACCTCAGCCACGTCGACACGGTGCTGGCAAACGCGCGAGGAGTGGAGCACGCACGGCCCGTGGTCCGGTGATCAGGCCGATGGCTTCATCTGGGGGCGGGGCGCGCTGGATATGAAGTCGCAGGTCGCGGCCGAGATCGCCGCCGCGGCGGGACTGGCGCGCTCGGGCTGGCGCCCGGCGAAGGGCGAGCTGCTGATCGTGACGGTCGTCGACGAGGAGACCGGGGGTGAGCTCGGCGCGCAGTGGATAACGAAAGAGCACCCGGAGAAGGTGCGCTGCGACCTGCTCGTCAACGAGGGCGGCGGAGCCGTGTTCGAGTATGGAGGCCCGTCCGCCCGGCGCCATTACGGCGTGTGCTGCGCGGAGAAGGGGGTGTTCCGCTTCACGGTCACGACCGGCGGCGTGGCCGGGCACGCCTCGATGCCGAAGATCGGAGAGAACGCGCTGTTGAAGATGGCGCCGGTGCTGGAGCGACTGGCGGCAAAGCAGCCCGCCTACGAGCTGACGGCCGAGCCGGAGGCGTTCTTGCGCGCGCTCGGCGAGGACCCGAACGACCCGGCGGGCGCGGTCGCGAAACTGGGCGCGGCCGACGAGCGCTTGGTGACGATGTTCGAGCCGATGCTCGGCGTGACGTTCACGCCCGACGCGGATCAAGGCCTCGGAGAAGATCAACGTGATCCCCTCCAGCGCCGAGCTGAAAGTCGACTGTCGCGTGCCGCCGGGCCTGGGCGAGGAGGAGGTGCGGCGCGGGATCGCTGAAGTTCTCGGCGAGCCCACTCGTCAAGGCGCGGGCTGGCGGATCGACTTCACCGAGCGGATCGTGGGCAACCGCTCGCCGCTGCGCTCGGCGCTGATGGACGCGATCGCGGCCTGGGTCGCCGAGCACGACGAGGGCGCCGACGTGGTGCCCGTGATCCTGCCGGGCTTCACCGACTCCCGCCACTTCCGCGAGGCGTTCCCCGATTGCGTCGCCTACGGGTTCTTTCCGCAGAAGCACCAGACGCTGTTCGAGGCCCAGCCGCTGATCCACGCTGCGGATGAGCGGATCGACGTGCGCGATTTGGCGTTCGCGACGATGTTCTTCAGGGACCTGGCGATGGGAATCCTGCGGTAGCTTGACTCGGCGGATGCGATGGGGGTGCGATGGAGATCGGCAAAGCTGGTAGACCTCCGGATCGAGCGAGTAACCAAGGATGGTGACGGTGCGATGCAGTCAGGGAGCGACGACGGTGGCGAGCACGACGGCGGGCAAGCTGCCCACGGCGCCCGCGGCCGCAGCGCCCGCTACCACGGCGGCGTCCACGCCCACCGCGTCCACGCCCGCTGCGCCCTCGGCGCAGGCGGCTCACGGGGATTCTCCGCTCGCGCATCCGCTGGCCGCCCACGCCGCCGCCACGCACGCCGCGCTGGTGCAGGCTCACGCGCACGCGCGCGACGGTGAAAACGCCAGTCCTGGCGCCGGTGGCGCCGCCGGCGCCGCACACCTCGTTCGTGCAGAACCTGCAGAACTGGGCGCTGAACTGGGAGCCGGTGATCGCGATCCTGTTCTTCGTGGTGATCATCGCCGTGATGTGGCGGATGTTGAAGGTGATGCCGAAAGTCAAGCCGCAGCAGATCAAGCCGGCCTCCGACCAGGCGGTCGGCTGGAAGGACATCGCGGGCGTGGACGACGCACGCGGCGAGCTGGAGGAGATCGTCGAGTTCCTGCGCGACCCGAAGAAGTTCGAGGAGCTCGGCGCGAAGGTGCCGAAGGGGATCCTCCTGCACGGCCCGCCGGGGACTGGCAAGACGCTGCTCGCGAAGGCGGTCGCGCACGAGTCCGGCGCGCAGTTCTTCGCGCAGTCGGCGGCGTCGTTCGTGGAGATGTTCGCCGGCCTCGGCGCCGCGCGCATCCGCCGGCTGTTCGCGATCGCCCGCAAGCACGAACCGGCGATCATCTTCATCGACGAGCTCGACGCCGTCGGCGGGCGCCGCGGGATGGACATCTCCGGGGAGAAGGACCAGACGCTCAACCAGCTGCTGGTGGAGATGGACGGCTTCGCCGCGAGCGGGCGCGTGGTCGTGATCGCGGCCAGCAACCTGCTCGACAAGCTCGACCCGGCGCTGCTGCGTCCAGGACGCTTCGACCGCCAGGTGTTCGTCGCGCCGCCGGACGTGCGCGGGCGCGAAGGCGTGCTCGGCGTGCACACGCGCGACAAGCCGCTGGGCAAGGTGGACCTCGGGCTCGTCGCCCAGCAGACGAGCGGCCTGACCGGCGCCGATCTCGCGAACATCTGCAACGAGGCGGCGATCTTCGCCACGCGCCGCGGCGCGAAGCGGATCGACGACGTCGACTTCGACAGCGCGCTGGAGCGGGTGATCGCGGGGGTGCAGTCGCGGAGGGTGCTGAACGAGCACGAGAAGCGCGTCGTCGCCTACCACGAGGCGGGACACGCGCTGTGCGGCGAGCTGCTGCCGTCGGTCGACCGCGTGCACAAGATCTCGATCGTCCCGCGCGGGCGCGCGCTCGGCTACACGCTGAACCTGCCCGCCGAGGACCGCTACCTGAAGACGCGCGAGGAGCTGCTCGACTACATGACGGTGCTGCTGGGCGGCCGCGCGGCCGAGCAGGTCGTGTTCGGCGCGATCACGACGGGCGCCTCCGACGATCTGAAGCGCGTGGCGAGATCTCGCACTCGATGGTGCACGACTACGCGATGGGAACCGCCGGCCTCGGCCGCGCGCCCGACGGGGACGTGCGGCTGTCGGAGACGACGCTGCGGATCCGCGACGAGGAGCGCCAGGACCTGATCGAGGAAGCCCGCCGCGCGGCGCAGCGGACGCTCGTCTCCCACCGCCGCAACTGGACGCGCTCGGCGACGAGCTGCTCGAGCACGAGGTGCTCGACCGCGAGGCGATCGACCGGATCATGAAGGGCGTGCCCCGCCTGGAGCGCGCCCCGGGGTCCGGACTGCGCGTGGTGGCCGCGGCCACGGCGCGCCGACGCCATGGCGGAGCGAGGGCGGCGTCGGCGGTCGGGGTGAGGGCGCCGTCGCCCTCGGACGCCACTGATCCACGGCACCGCACGGCCTGCGGCTCCGTGAGCCCGCGCTGCCGACTCCGCGCCCGCCGATAGACTGGCGGGCGTGTTCAGGCGGATCGACCATATCGGCGTGGCGGTGGAGGAGATCGAGGCCTCGCTCGCGCTGTGGCGAGACGGCTTCGCAGATGGAGGTGGCCCACCGCGAGGTCGTGCGAGGAGCAGGGCGTCGAGGCCGTGCTGCTGGACGTCGGCGAGAACCACGTCGAGCTGCTCGCGCCGCTCGGCGAGGACACGCCCGTGGGGAAGTTCCTGGCGAAGAAGGGGCCGGGCCTGCACCACGTGGCCTACCAGGTGAGCGATATCGACGCGACGCTTCAGGCGCTGAAGGAGTCGGGCATGGAGCTGATCGACGAGCAGCCCCGTGTAGGCATCCGCGGCTCGCGCGTCGCGTTCCTGCACCCGCGCGCGACGCGGGCGTGCTGACCGAGATCGTCGAGCCGGCCGCCGGGCTGGGGGCGCACTGATGGCCTCGCGCGCGCGGCGGATCAGCGTCGGCTTCCAGGGTGGCTCAGGTGCTCGCGCTGCGCGTCAGCGAGGAGCAGCTGAAGGGGCTGTACAAGGCGCTCGGCGGCGGCGGCTGGCACGAGCTGGAGACCGAGGACGGCCCGGTGCGGCTATACCTCGGCCAGGTCGTTTACATGCGCGCGGAGGATGAGGATTCCCGCGTGGGTTTTGGCGCTTAGCGTCCCGCGATCGCTTGACGAGCGGCTGCTGCGCGCGGCGCGCACCCACGGGCACAGGCCGTCGCCGATCGCGCGGTCGCGCGCTTCTCCGGCTGGGCGAGCACGGCGCGGTCTGGCTCGCGATCGGCGCGGCCGGGTACGCGCTCGACAAACCCAGGCGCCCGCAATGGCGGCGGGCGATGGGCACCGTCGCGGGGGCATACGCGCTGAACACGCTGATCAAGCTGGCTGGTCCGCCGCCGCCGCCCCGAACTGCCGGGCCTGCCGCCGCTGACAAGCACGCCGACGCAGCTGAGCTTCCCGAGCGCACACGCGTCGACATCGTTCGCCGGCGCGCTGGCATATACGCGGCTGGGCCTGCCGGCGGTCCCGCTGTATGCGCTGGCCAAGGGGCTTGGCCGTATCGCGCCTGTACCTGGGGGTCCACTACCCCTCCGACGTGCTCGCCGGCGCGCTGCTTGGGACGGCCGTCGCCGCGCTCGCGAGCGACTCCGGCGCCGATCGAGCGGGACAGACGCCGTGAGCACGAAGATCGGCATCGTCGGAATGCCCAACGCGGGCAAGTCCTCGCTGTTCAATGCGCTGACCAAAGCGGGGGCCGAGGCGGCGAACTACCCGTTCACGACGATCGAGCCGAACGTCGCGGTCGTGCCGGTGCGCGACGTAGCGCATGGAGCAGGTGGTGGCCACGGTCGGCGCCTCCTCGATCGTCTGGGACACGATCGACTTCCACGACATCGCCGGCCTGGTCGCCGGCGCGCACGAGGGGGAGGGACTGGGCAACAAATTCCTGGCGAACATCCGCGAGACCGACGCGATCGTCCACGTGGTGCGTGCGCACCGCGATCAGAACGTGATCCATCCCGACGGGCGCGTGGATCCACTGGCGGATATCGAGACGATCGAGACCGAGCTCGTGCTCGCCGACCTGGAGACGGCGGAAAAGCGCGTCGAGCGCGTCGCCAAACAGGCCAAAGGAGGTGATCGCGTGGCGATCGCCGAGGAGGGGTGGCTGCGCGAGGTGATCGCGGAGCTCCAGGCCGGTCGCCCGGCGCGCACGGTCCCGGTGCCCGAGGAGGCGCCAAATGCCGCGCGCGACCTCGGCTCGCTGACGAGCAAGCCGGTGCTGTTCGTGGCGAACGTCGACGAGGGCTCAGAGATTGTTCCGGCGGCGGTGGCCGAGCACGCGGCCGCCCAGGGTGCTGGTGCGGTGGCGGTCTCCTCGCGGATCGAGGCCGAGCTCGCCGAGCTAGACGACGAGGACGCGGCGGCGATGCGCGCTGAATTGTTTTCCCGCCCACCCGGCGAGTCGTCCCTGCAGACGGTCGTGGGCGGGGCGTTTGCGCTGCTGAAGCTGATCGCGTTCTTCACTGCCGGCGAGGGCAAGCCCGCACAGTCCTGGCACCTGCGTAAAGGCCTGACCGCGTGGCACGCGGCCGGGCAGATCCACACCGATATCCAGAAGGGCTTCGTCCGCGCCGAGGTGATCGGCTGGCGCGAGCTCGTCGACGCCGGCGGCTACTCCGGCGCCCGCGACCGCGGCACGCTGCGCCTGGAGGGTCGCGACTACGCGATGAGCGACGGCGACGTGATCACCGTCAAGTTCACGCCGTAAGACCCGCGGCAGTCGATGGGCGCAGTGAATATACATACACGATCCGTGCCGGATCGTGTATTACAATGAAGCCATGGCCACACCAGCCAATCGTCTAAATGTCACGCTCGACCCCGAGCATGCCGCTCGGCTGACGCGGTTAGCTGAACGCACGCATGTGCAGGAGGGAACATTGGCGCGTTCGCTGTTGTCGACCGCCCTGGACGAAGCCGATCCGGATGCACGCAACGTGACCGACTTGCTCGATGGCATTCCGGGAGCCTACGAGCAGGCGCAACTCGGATTGAAGCAGGCCAGAGAGGGACGAACCATTCCTCTTGAAGAGCTGTAGCGCGTGGCGCGCATCGAGTTGAGTCTCGCTGCGGTCGAAAATCTCGACCGTATGATCGTCACTCACAGCCTTCCCATCGACACGCGTGCTCGCGTAAAGCGCTCGCTAGGCATATTGGAGCAATTCCCATTGGTCGGTCGCCAGTTGGATGGAAGATGGCAACCTCTGCGCCTCCTGATCGGTTCATGGCGATGGCTCCTGCTTGTCTATCTCTACGATGAGCGTGACGAGGAGATTGTCGTGGTCACCATTCAGGACGCGCGCTCGTCCTTCGCCGCCACCTCAGGCTGAGCTCGCGCCCGTCAACCCCTCCAACCGCTTCGCCAGACGCTCCATCCCCAACTCCCGCGCGCCGCGGGCGCCGCCCGCGAAGTCACTCGCCCGGTCCGCCGGACGCTCCACTTCGAGCTCCTGCAGCGTGGCGATCTCCTTGAACGTGCGCAGCAACTCCGCGTTCTCGCGCAGCGCGGCGGCGATTCGCGGACGCATCACCCAGGTGGCCCTGACCGCGGCCGCGGCCGCATCGCCCTCGTCCGCGTCGGCGCCGCCCGCGCTCCCGCCGCCCACGCCCGCGTCGCTGCCTGCCCCAGCCGCCGCCAGCACACCCTCCAGCGAGCCGTGCGCGAGCAACAGCTCGGCGGCGGTCTTCGCGCCGATCCCCGGCGCTCCGGGCAGCCCGTCGGAGGGGTCGCCGCGCAGGGCGATGAAGTCGGGCACGAGCGCGGGCTCGATCCCGTAGCGCTCGCGCACCTGGGTGGGGCCGATCTCGCTGGGCTCCTCGCCGCCTTTGCCGAGCGCGAGCACCGCGACTCGCTCGTTGACCGCCTGGTAGAGGTCGCGGTCGCCGGTCAGCAGCAGCGCCCGTCCCCCCGCCTGCGCCTCCGCTTGGGCAAACGCGCCCATCACGTCGTCGGCCTCCAGGTCCTGGGCGTCGGCGATCGTCCAGCCAAAACTCTCGAGCAACGCCGGTGCCTGCGTCCACTGCGCTGCGAGCTCCGGTGGCATCGGCTCACGCTGGGCGTGGTAGCGGGGATAGAGCTTCACTCGATAGACGGCCTCCTCGGCCCCGAAGCAGGCGACCACGGCGCGCGATGGGCGCGCTTCGATCGCCGAGAGCAACGCGTTCACCGTCCCCAGCAGCGCATTCACCGGGTGACCGTCTGCGCCCACGATCGATTTGGGCAGCGAGAAGAACGCGCGATACAGCAGCCATGGCACGTCGGCGATCAACAGCGGGGCGGGCATCGGCGCTGCAAGCCTAGAGCCCGACGCCGACCGCCTACCCCTCGAGCATCCAGCAACTTTCGCTCCAGGTGAACTGGCCCGCTCGACCTACCCCGCAACCACGCCCCCCGCGGGACTGGAACCCGGCGAGCCCGCCGGACCCTGCACGCCGCCTCCCGGCGTGGCCGGAACCGGTGGCGCCGACCCGCCCGCGGCGCCCGCCTGCTCGTCCCCGCCGGGCCACTCCCGCCCGCCGCCGGTGCCACCCCGCTGTGGTCGGGCTCGGCCTTCACGGCGCTTCCGCGCTTGACGCTGAAGTAGGCCCAGGTGCTGCTCAGCCCCAGCCGCGCCGGCCAGTTCGGCGCCGCTCACCAGCGTGCGCCGGCCGAGCCGAGCACGTACGCGGAGAGGATCCGCGGCGAGGAGCCTCGCCTGAGCACTTCGATCCCGCGGAAGGAGCCCTTCACGAGGCCGCGCAGGCGCGCCGCCGGCCGCGGCGAAGCTCATGCTCGAGCGTCCAGCGTGCCGGGGCCCTGGTCGTAGGGGTCGGAGACTCCCACCAGCCAGGGCTCGCGGCGGCGCCGGGAAAGGCGTCCTGGACGTCTTCGGTGTGCCCGCCGCTGGAGGCGAAGAAGTAGGTGATCGCGGGTGCGCCGTCGTAGGTGACGATCTGCCCGGCGGTGGCGATCGTCGCGGCGTTCGTGCTCGCGGTTTCGGCGGACGGGCCGCGGTAGACCTGCGAGCGCGTGTCGGAGTAGACGTCGAACTTGCGAGCCGCCGGCGTGAGCGGTCAGCGCGTACGTGCGCACCGCGACCGCCTGGGCCTCGAGCGCCGCCGCCGGCCACGATGCGGGCATCTCGGCGGAGATCACGCCGCGCACATAGGTTTCCAGCGGGAGCGTCTTGACCGTGCTGCCGATCAGCACGCGCACCTTCGCTCCCGCCGGCGCCGCGCCCAGCGCGGTGCCCGTGTAGTAGTGGGCGAGGATTGAGCTATAGGACCAAGCCGTGCTCGGCATAACCCAGCGCGCCCTCCTGGCTCATGCCGACGCCGTGCCCGTCGCCGGCGCCGTCGATCACGAGCGTGGAGGCGCTCGCGCCAGCAGCACTCAGCAAAAGGGCACCGAGCAACGAAGCAAAAAGAGCAGATATACGGGCGAGCATCCGTGCTCTGAAGAACACAGTCGATCAGCGGGTGACGCGCTCGAGGAGATGGATTGCATGAGTATGGGTCGGGTAGGCGGGGGGAGTGGGTTAGCGTTGCAGGATGTTTGGCAGGAAGAGGATTTTCAAAATAGACATCGCTGAGAACGAGCGACTGACGGAATACGCGACCGAGATGACTGACTGAGATGACCGATTCCGACGCCGAGCAAGCACACCGAGCAGGACGCCGAGCAAGGCACGAGCAAGCCGCTCTCGCGGGGGTCCCCAAGGACCTGTTCATCGGCGGTGCGTGGCGCGCGGCCTCCGGCGGCGGAACCCTGGCGGTCGAGGACCCCGCGACCGGTGAGACGCTGGTGGAGGTCGCCGATGGGCTCCGCGATGACGCGCTCGCCGCGCTCGAGCGCCGCCGCGGATGCCCAGGCCGAGTGGGCCGTCCACCCGCCGCGCGAGCGCGGCGAGATCCTGCGCCGCGCCTACGAGGCGATCGTCGCGCAGACCGATCGAGCTGGCGCTGCTGATGACGCTGGAGATGGGCAAGTCGCTCGCCGAGTCCAAGGCCGAGATCGCCTACGCGGCCGAGTTCTTCCGCTGGTTCTCCGAGGAGGCGGTGCGCATCCACGGCCGCTACATGGTCAACACCACCGGCAAGGGCCGCATCCTCACGATGCGCCAGCCGGTCGGGCCGTGCGTGTTCGTCACGCCGTGGAACTTCCCGACGGCGATGGGCACCGCAAGCTCGCCCCGGCGATCGCCGCCGGTTGCACGGTCGTCGTCAAGCCGGCGCAGCAGACGCCGCTGTCGATGCTCGCGCTCGCGAAGATCCTGCAGGACGCCGGGCTGCCCGGCGGCGTGCTCAACGTGATCACCGCGAAGCACTCCGGCGCGGTGATCGAACCGCTGCTGAAGGACTCGCGCACGCGCAAGCTCTCGTTCACCGGCTCCACCGAGGTCGGACGCACGCTGATCGAACAGTCGGCCGAGCAGGTGCTGCGCGTCTCGATGGAGCTCGGCGGCAACGCGCCGTTCCTCGTGTTCGAGGACGCCGACCTCGACGCCGCCGTCGAGGGGGCGATGCTCGCGAAGATGCGCAACGTCGGCGAGGCCTGCACGGCGGCCAACCGCTTCCACGTCCACGAGTCGGTCGCCGATGAGTTCGCGCGACCGGCTGGCCGAGCGGATGGGCGCGCTGAAGGTCGGCCGCGGCACCGAGCCGGACACCGACGTCGGCCCGCTGATCGACGAGAGCCAACGCGGCAAGGTCGCCGAGCTCGTCGGCGACGCCGTCACCCGCGGCGCCCGCGTGCTGATCGGCGGTGAGCGCGCGCCCGGACCCGGCTACTTCTTCGCGCCGACCGTGCTCACCGACGTCCCCGACGACGCGCGACTGCTGCGCGAGGAGATCTTCGGCCCGGTCGCCCCGATCGCGACGTTCTCCTCCGAGGAGCAGGCGCTCGCCGCCGCCAACCGCACCGAGTACGGCCTCGTCGCCTACGTCTACACGCGCGATCTGGAACGCGCCTTCCGCGTCTGCGAGGGGATCGAGACCGGGATGGTCGGCCTCAACCAGGGCGTCGTCTCAAACGCCGCCGCTCCGTTCGGCGGCGTGAAGCAGTCGGGCTTCGGTCGCGAGGGCGGCTTCGAGGGGATCGGCGAGTACCTGGAGACCAAGTACGTCGCGATGAGCCTGTAGGACCGACGCCCGTCCGGAAGATCGATCAGGATCAGGCAGTGCCCCAACGGCGTACGCTCGCGCTCCCGCGCCTGGCCTTTGCGCTGCTGGCGATCGTGGCGATCGTGGCCCAGTACGCCCATCGCGCGAATCCGTCGGCCTTCTATACGGCGAACTTCTTCAGCTACTTCACGAACGAGAGCAATCTGTTCGCGACAGCGCTGCTCTTGTATGGGGCCTACCGTGGCCTGCGCCCGGACGGCTGGTCCAGTACCGCGACAGACGGCTCCAAGGCAGACGGCCCGCGTGCGTATGACCTGTTGCGCGGCGCGGCCGTCATCTACATGGTGATCACGGGCGCGGTGTTCGTGCTGCTGCTGTCGGGCTCGGCGCCGTCGGTGCCGTGGGCCAACGCGGTCGTCCACTATCTGATGCCGATCGTGATCGTGCTCGACTGGCTGGTCGATCCGCCCCGATCGCGAATCGCGTGGCACAGGACCTGGCGCTGGCTGATCTTTCCGGTCGTGTACTTCGGCTACACGCTGATCCGCGGAGCGATCACCGGGTGGTATCCGTACCCATTCTTTGACGTCACCAGCAACGGCTATGGACGGGTGCTGGCGGACGGCATGGGCATCCTGATCGCGATGATCGCGGTCGGCGCGGCAACGCGGCGGGCCGGCAATCGCCTGCGTGCGCGTACCGAGCGCGGATGATCCGCCCGCTCGGCGTACCTACCGGCGTGGGCTGAGCGGGCTGTCCGGATGGTGCAGCAAAAAGCGTTTGGCCCGCGCGAGGGTCTTCTTCGCGGGTGGGGCGCTCTCGGTCCGCAGCAGGTCGGTGAAGAAGCTCATGCCGAGCACGCTGACGCTCAACAGCGACCCGAAGATCACCACCGCGTCGATCGACTCGCGGCCCTGCTTGGTCCAGTAGTCGTCTTCGAGGTTGAGCCACAGGGCGAACTCGTCGAGCGTCAGCGCGGCGCCGCTGCCGTAAGCGATCGAGGTCGCCCGCGAGGCCCCGCGTTGCTCGTTCGTGCCGATCTCGAGCAGCCACAAATAACCGACCGCGAGCAGGCCGGTGATCCCGAAGGTCATGTGGTGGATGTGGCGGCCACCGGGGGTGATGTTCCTGAATGGCCCGCGTTCGGCGCGGATCGCGTGGGTGATGCCCCGCACGCCGGCGAAGGTCGTAAAGAAGGCGCCGGTGGAGAGCAGCTGGCGCTCCTTGCGCCGATCGGAAAAGTGCTTGTAGTACAGCGAGCGCAGGTCCCGCTCCGGCGAGAACCGCGTAAACGATCGCGGCCGAGCGCGCATCAGTGGTTGGCCTCAGCTGCGCCAGGTCGATCGCGTCCTTCGGCGCCGCCAGCGTGACGGGCGCGTTCCAGGCCGTGAAGGAGATCTTGCCGCCGGTCTTGCCGCTCTTGGTGATCTCGATCGGGTAGGGCTTGCCCGTCGTGGCGACGTACAGGGTGCCGCCGTGCGAGACGTCGGTGACGATAGCACCGGCTGTCCGTCGATCGTGCTGGCGGGCCCTTCGCCAGCGTTCCCGGTTCGGCCAATAGCGTGCTCAGCAGCTGGTTGAGGTTGGTGAGCGAGCCGAGCGTGGAGAAGCTGCCGCTGCTCGCCGGCGCCTTCAGCCACTTGCCCTCGAGCAGCTGCGCAGCCGCGGGGCCGCCGAAGTGGCTGTAGAAGGCGGGGCTGCCGCTGATGTAGGCGGTGCCGTCGACCTGGATCAGGTTGAAGCTGAGCCCGTTCTCGGAGATCTGCCCGCGACCGCCCTTGCCCGCGACGAGTTCGAGGTCGAGCGTGATCGGGGAGCTGCCGCTGACGATCGAGCCGGCGACGTGCACAGAGCTCGCGCTGTCGGCCGCGGCCTTCGCGGCGGCGAGGATCTCGGCGGGCGTCTTGGAGGCGATGCCGTTGCTCGAGCGACGAGCCGCCGCAGCCGGCGAGCGCGACCGCAACGAGCACGAGCGCCGTTACCGCCGGGAGCACAGGTGAGAGATGCAAGGTGGCGCAGATCCTAGCCGACGTCCCTTTCGCCGAGCCCACGCCTCCTCCGACCGGCCGGCTCCCTTCGCCTGGCCGACATCCTTATCGCCCGGCCGACATCTCCTTCGGGCCGGCCGACGTCTTCTTCGGCTGGCCGCGTCCCCTTCGACTATGCGCTTATCGCGCTGGAGGGCGCTCAAGAGAGGCTCGCCAAATGCCGAACCGGAAAAGCGAGCAGCGAGAAATGTGAGATGCGCCAGTGAGCGGAGTAAATCAAGCCGGCTTTCGCCTGCCCGCCCGGCGCGGGGTGGGAGGTCTATGGCTCGAGCTGGGTACGCGCGGCACGCGCGCTTACGAGCGCATGCGCAAGACCGTGGGCCACCGTACGAGCAACCGAGCGCGAACGACCGTGAGCGATGGCGCGCGAAAGGCCGTGGGCGCCCATGCGTTTGAGGGCGAGGCCGGTAGGGTAAGCTCGTAAGCATGGGGAGTGAATCCGGGGAGCAGTCCTCAGCCCGCGGCGCGCCGCCGCGGCACGATTCCCCTCCGCCGCGCTCGCCGCTGGGGTGGGCGCCGTGGCTCCTGTTGGGCGTGCTCGCCGCTGTGGGCGCCGTGCTCGCCGACGGCTTCGCCCTCGTGGCGCTCTGCGTGGTGGTGCTGGCGGGCGCGGCGACGGCGCTTTGGCTGGCGCCTCGGCGGGCGCCGCCAGAGGCGCTCGAGCAGGAGATCGAGAGCCGCTCCGGCGAGCTGAAGCGGGCGTTCTCGGAGCTCGAGATCGCGCAGGCCGAGACCGTGCGCAGGCTTTCGATGGCGGTCGAGTTCCGCGACGAGGACACCGGCGCGCACATCGAGCGGATCGGACGCTTCTCGACGCTGCTGGCCGAGCACGTCGGGATGGATGCGGACTTCTGCGCGACGCTCACGCACGCCGCGCCGCTGCACGACGTCGGCAAGGTCGCGATTCCCGACGCGATCCTGCTCAAGCCGGGCCAACTGACCGCGGAGGAGCGCGCGATCGTGGAGACCCATGCCGAGGAGGGCCACCGGCTGCTGCGCGGCTCCTCCTCCTCGATCCTCGACCTGGCGGCGACGATCGCGCTGAGCCACCACGAGAAGTGGGACGGCAGGGGCTACCCGCGGGGGATCGTGGGCGAGGCGATCCCGATCGAGGGGCGGATCGTGGCGGTGGCGGACGTGTTCGACGCGCTGACGAGCGACCGTGTCTACCGCCGGGCGTTCACGGTCGAGGAAGCCGTCGAGATGATGCTCGAGCAGCGCGGGACGCCACTTCGACCCGGTGCTGCTGGATGCGTTCATGGAAGTGCTCGGCCGCTCCGGCCCCGACGCGCGCGAGCAGGCCGCGCGCCGACCCTGGGGTGCTGACCGAGGGCATCCTCGAAACCTTTGCGACGGCGCTGCAGCGCGGCGACGCCGAGACTGCCGAGGGCGCGATCGCGCAGGCGATCGAGGACGGCGTGCCGGCGGCGATGGTGCACGACGAGGTGATCGAACCGGCGTTGCGGCGGGTCATCGCGCTGAGGGATGAGGGAAGATCGACGCGAGCGGCGAGCGGCTGGCGATGGGGATCGCCAAGCGGGTGCTGGCGACGCTGCGCAGATACATGCTGAGCGGCGAGGCGCCGGAGCCGAGGTGCTGGAGCGGATCGACCAGTCGGTGGCGACGGTCGAAGGCCTGCTGGCCGAGCCCGAGCACGCCGTCGGCTGAAGTCAGCCGATAGATTGCCGCGCATGAGCGCTCAGGCGATCGTGACCGGCGGAGCCGGCTTCATCGGCTCCCACCTCGTCGACGCGCTGCTCGCCGATGGCTACGCGGTGACCGTGATCGACGATCTGTCATCCGGCGACGCGCGCCGCGTCGCGCCGGCGGCGCGAGCTGCTCGAGCTCGACATCGTCGACCGCGAGGCGGTGGCGGCGGTCGTGGAGGAGCTCGAGCCCGAGACGGTCTTCCACCTCGCGGCGCAGTCGAGCGTGGTCGTGTCCGTCGAGAACCCGGGGCGCGACTGCGAAGTCAACGTGCAGGGCACGCTGAACGTCGTCGACGCCGCCAACAAGCGCGGGGATCCCGGTCGTGTTCACCTCGACCGGGGGCGCGCTGTACGGCGACGAGGCGCCGCGGCCGACCGGCGAGCAGCAGACCCCAAGCCACTGTCGCCCTACGGCGCCTCGAAGCTCGCGGGCGAGTCCTACGTCGGGACCTGGGCGCGCTCCAGGAGGGCGTGCCGAACGCGGTGTGCCGGCTTGGGCAACGTGTACGGGCCGCGCCAGAGCCCGCATGGGGAGGCGGGGGTGGTTTCGATCTTCACGCATCGTCTGCACTCGGGGCAGGCGCCGAAGCTGTTCGGTCACGGACAGCCGACGCGCGACTATGTGTACGTCGGCGACGTGGTGAGCGCGTTGCTGGCGGCGGCCGGCAAGGCCGGCACGTTCAACATCGCGACGGGTGTGGAAACGGATGTGATGACGATCTGGAGCGAGCTGAGGCAGGTCGCCGGCTCGGACCTCGAGCCCGAGCTCGCGGACCTGCGCCCCGGCGAGCTACAGCACAGCTGCCTCGACGCGAGCCTGGCCGAAAGCGAGCTCGGGTGGCGAGCAGCAGGTGCCGATCGCCGAGGGTCTGCGGAAAACCTATGAGGCGCTCGTGGAGGAGTTCGACGCGAGCTGACTGCAATTCGACGCGCAGCCGTTGCGGTAAGCCGGACACGGGCCGACAGTAGAGGTATGAGGCGTGTAGAGCTATGAGGCCTACGCTGTGAGGCCTGCACGCGAGGCGACGCTGGGCGTCCTGGTCGCGATCGCGCTCTGCGCCGTCCTCGACTCGGCGGCGAGCGCGGATCGGATCGGCGGCGCGCAGGCGCCCTCCGAGGCGCAGACGGGAGGCAGTGAGTACGGCATCCTTACGCGCGTCGCTCCGCTCCCGCGGCCGGTGATCAGCGACCTGCGCGTCCCCACCAGCGCGATCGCGGGTCCTCCTCCGAAGGTCACCCTGCGGCTGGACGAGCAGGGCGTGGGCACTGTTTACCTGCGGGTGAAAGTCATCAACCTCGCCACCCACCATTCATCGCTGGTGGCCACGATGGGCTGGTCGCACACCGGGCGCACACTGACGGTCGCCTGGCCGGCGGGCGCGCAGCTTGCGGCGGGCAGCTATGTGCTCACGGTGAGCGCCCACGATCATCATGGACAGACGCTATTGCGCAAGGCGCACAGCTCTGGTGAGGCGAGCTTGAGGGTGAGCGCGCCGCCGCCTCCAGCCCCCAAGCCGGCGCCTCCAACCCCAACTCCGACACCGGTTCTCCCCGGCGTGCCGACGCCCGCGCAGACGGTGGCCGACGGGGCGGTCTTCCCCGTGGCGGGCGCGCACAACTTCGGCGGCCCGGAAAATCGTTTCGGGGCGCCCCGCGCCGGCTACACCCACCAGGGCCAGGACGTGCTCACCGCCGAAGGCACCCCGGTCGTGGTGCCGCTGGCTGGCACGGTCACCTCAACGAGCTACCAGGCGGGCGGCGCCGGCTACTACGCGGTCGAGCACACCGGCATCGGCTTTGACTTCATGTTCGCCCACTGCGAGGCGAGTTCGCTGGCGGTGAGCGCGGGCCAGGCCGTCGCGGCCGGGCAGGCGCTGTGCAAGGCGGGGCAGACCGGCGACGCGACCGCTCCGCATTTGCACTTCGAGATGTGGGCCGGCGGCTGGCAGGCGCCGGGCGGGGTGCCGATCGACCCGCTCCCGTACCTGCGAGGCGTGGGAAGCCGCCTGAGCCCACCCCGAGCCGCTCGAGCCACGGCAGGCCGCCTGAGCCACGGGGGAGCCGCTAGCATCGCAGCGACCGAAGATCGGCCTGCGCGATGGTCTGCGGCGAGATAGCTCAGCTGGTAGAGCACACGACTGAAAATCGTGGTGTCGGCGGTTCGAGTCCGCCTCTCGCCATCGCCTCTTTTGCCCCTTGCGATAGTCCGTCGTCGCGAGGGAAGCCTTCGGGGGATCCGCGGTGTACGTTTCGCCCCATGAGTGGCGGGACGCTCGCGCGGAGCTATGGCAACGTCTTCAACGAGGTTGCGCTCGAGTATGACCGCAACCGTCCGGCCTACCCCGATGCGCTCATCGATCAAGCATGCGAGGTGGCAGGTCTCACCGACGGCGACCGGGTGCTCGAGGTCGGCTGCGCGACCGGGCAGCTGACGCGCAGCCTGCTCGCGCGAGGGCTGCGTGTGAGCGCACTCGAGCCGGGAGATCAACTGATCGGCCTGGCCGAGGAGAACCTGAGAGGCGCGGGCGATGTGGAGTTCCTCCACGCGCGGCTCGAGGAGGAGCAGCTATCCAGCGAGAGCTACCGGGCGGTGTTCTCGGCGTCCGCGATCCACTGGGTCGACCCTGACCTGGGCTGGCGGAAGATCGCCGACGCGCTCGCTCCGGACGGGACGCTCGCCCTGATCCAGTACTTCGGCCTGCAGGAGCGGCGCAGCGTCGATGATCAGGGGGCTCTGCTCTCGGCCCTGCGCAAGCACGCGCCGGAGATCGCCGCGAGCTGGCCCACCTACCGCGACCTCGATCACACGATCGCGGGCGTGCGGGAGCACCGTCAGAACATCGCTGACGCCTGGGCCTGGCTGGGCAGCTACGACATCGGACGTGACTACGCAGCCGATCTCTTCGAGGATCTGCAGCTCGCTGCCGTGCCAACCCTGATCGAGCACACCGCCGATGAGCTCAACGCTCTGCTCGCCACGATGTCATTCTGGGCAGCACTCTCAGCCGCCCAGCGCGAGGCCCTACGGAACGAGACTCACGCCCTCCACGAGCGCCTCGGACGACCAATCCGGGCAAGCACCCTCGCCGCACTACTCACGGCGAAGCGTTCACAGCCTCAAGGAAGGCCTTGAGGGCCTGATCTAAACTTTTATTTTCTTTTGATACGCTAAATGTTATTATAATCGCATGAAGCGAAGCCGGCTGTACTCGCGCGAAACGCTCGAGGCCACACAACTCCTGGGTGCCCAGATCACCGTCGCTCGACGCGAGCGGCGCTGGTCCGCGCGTGAGCTGGCCGAGCGGGCGGGGATCACCCAACCCACGCTGCGCAAGGTCGAGCGAGGCGATCCGACGGTGGGCGTCGGCGTGGCGTTCGAGGTGGCGAGGCTCGTTGGGGTGCCGCTGTTCCACGAGGATCGCGCGCGTCTCACGCTCGATCTCGATCGCACTCGCGCCCGGGCCGCCGTCCTTCCCCAGCGCGTGCGTATGCCGGCGGGGGCGGTCAAGGATGACTTCTAACCCAACCGAGGCGTACGTGTGGGCGTGGCTGCCGGGGGAATCCAGTCCGATCGTCGCTGGCCGTCTCGAGGCCGTGGGCGACATCGTGAACTTCAACTACGGCCAAAGCTATCTGGCCCGCGGCGACGCGATCCCGCTCTACCTACCTGAGCTGCCACTGCGGCGTGGTGTGCTTGTCCCGCTACCCGGCGCCCGCGTGGCCGGCTGTATCGCTGACGGCGCCCCCGACGCGTGGGGGCGCCGTGTGATCCTGCGCCGCAGAAACGCCACCGACGACGCTGTCGACCCTGGGCTGTTGACCTTCCTCTTGGAATCCGGCTCGGACCGGATCGGCGCGCTCGACTTTCAGTCCTCCGCGGAGACGTATGAGAGCCGCGATGGGAGCGCTCCGCTCGAGGAGCTCATGCACGCCGCACAGCGATTGGAGGAAGGACTGCCGTTCTCGCCCACCCTGGATCAGGCCCTGCTCCACGGAAGCTCGGTCGGCGGTGCGCGCCCCAAGGCGCTCTTGGAGGACAGCGCTCGCAAGCTGATCGCGAAGTTCTCTTCTACCACCGACCAGTATGCGGTTGTGAGGGGCGAGTTCGCGGCGATGGAGCTCGCACACCGCGCGGGATTGGCGGCAGCGCCCGTCCAACTCCACCGTGCACTCGACAAGGACGTCCTGCTGGTCGAGCGCTTCGACCGCCCGCCGGGAACCCACCAGCGGCTGGCTGTCGTCTCGGCATCGACCATCCTCCAGCTTGGAGAGACGCCATGGCGCGGCGCCAGCTACACGGAGCTTGCAGAGAAGTTCCGCCACGACTCCGCTGGCGGCCGCAGCGAAGTGCACGAGCTGTTCGCTCGGCTCACCTTCAACATCCTCGTCGGCAACACCGACGATCACGCGCGCAATCACGCGGCGTTCTGGGACGGCAAGCAGCTCTCACTTACGCCGGCCTACGACATCTGCCCGCAGCCGCGGGCCGGCGGCGAGGCAGCGCAGGCGATGGACATCCGCGCCGACGGCTACAGGCTCAGCCAGCTGGCGGGCTGCGTCGAGGCAGCCGCCGAGTATTTGCTCACCGCTACCGAGGCCCGGCAGATCATCGACCGTCAGGTTGACTCGATCAGATCGAGCTGGGAGGAGGTCAGCGAGCTGGCGCGCATGACCGTTGAGGAGCGGAAGTATTTCTGGGGACGGCAGTTCCTCAATCCCTACGCGCTCGAGGGCTACGACAGCTGAGCCTCATCGCGGGGTGGCTCCGATCCGCCCCAGGCGTAACAGCCCGCGCGTTAGCCCCATCTTGGCCTCGGGTCAGTCCTAGGAACCTCGGGCGCCTACTCCAGCGAAATGCGGTGCTCTTGGGCATTCAGATCCCGCAAAGAGAGCATCCGCTCTACCCGAATCGATTGGCCTAGACAATCTTCCGCTCTTCGTGTAGGTTCGCTTTACTAGAAGCGGCCGGCATGATCGTGCCGTTGTTATCCGGTACTGCCTCAAATGTCAGCGCGCGACAGAGATGACCTACGTCAGCGGATCGATGAATTGCCGTGGTTTCATCAGATTGACCTGGGCAACCGACTCGTCACACCAGGCGCCGATAAGTCTGCGCGCAAGCTGCAGGCTCTACGGCTGCCGCCTTTGGCGGGAAAGACGGTGCTCGACATCGGTGCCAACGACGGGTTTTTCTCCTTTGCGGCAGAGCGTGCTGGAGCAAAGCGGGTCGTAGCGGTCGACTCATTCTGCTGGACTGGCTCCGCGCCCGGAGGCCAGACAAAAGCGACCTTTGACCTCGCGCACGAAGTGCTCGACTCTCGAGTCGAGTCGCACGAGGCTGACCTCTATGACTTGACGCCCGAGAGCGTCGGAACTTTCGACGTCGTGCTGATGCTCGGAGTGCTTTACCACCTTCGTGATCCATTGCATGGACTAAAACTCGTTGCGGACTTGACGAAGGAGCTCCTCGTGGTTGAGACATTGGTGGATTGCGTGTGGGCTCCTCGTCCGGCAGCAGCGTTCTATCCGGCAGAAGACGTTATCCAGGGAGACGCGACGAACTGGTGGGGGCCAAATCCTGCGGCTCTTGCGGGAATGATGCGCGCCTGTGACTTCCGCGACGTCGAGACTGTTGGCACGCGCGGCCTGCTCGGGAAAGTAGGCCACACCGCGTACAACGCCGCGAATATAGTTCACAGTCGTGTTGCCGCCCACCGTAGTCGCCTCAAATGGGCCTATCTGAGTACTGATCGAGCCATCGTGCACGCCCGCCGGTAGCTCCCGTTCGTGAGCAACGAGTTCAGCGAAGCTTGCTCACGATGGCTCGAGGTCTCGGAGGCTGTTGATGATGTTCGGATGGAGCCCGGTTCCTCGCCGGGACGGTCGAGCCAGATTGCAGGGAGGCGGTCTCACTACGCGCGGCACCTCAGGCTCCCTGGCTTGGCACTGCCCTGGCGCTCTGCGGCAGCGTATCTAGGGCATCCAGGGCCTCCGCAGTAGCGTATTCGGAGCACACGAATCAATTGGGCTAGACAATCTTCCGGTCTTCATGTAGATTCGGCTGACTAGAAGCAGCCGGCATGATCGTGCCGTTGTTATCCGGTAGTTGGGGTGGATGATGGTGCGTGGTTGTGCCGGTCGCTCATCGACCGGGGAGGCGCTAGGCATGCGGTTCGCGGGGTGGAGTGCAGGTGCTACGGTGCTCGTCGTTTCCGTGCTGATCGCGGTGCCGGCGAGCACGGCCGCCGATCCAGGCTGTACGGACACCTGGACAGGTACGGCTGGGGATGGGCTCTGGCAGACGGCGGAAAACTGGTCAACCTCTTCGGTACCGAGCTCGAGCGACGTAGCGTGTATCGGCTCGGGGGTCACCGTCCACGTTACGGGCGGAACAAACGAGGTCGGCTCTGTGCAGGATAAAGGAGGTCTCGTGATCTCCGGTGGCTCACTCGAACTGACCGATGCTTCGACGCCATCGAATGTCGAATCGCTCGAGTTGTATACCTCGACTTTGTCGGGTGCCGGCACGCTTGATGTGTCTAGCGGTTTTTACTGGGGCGCTTTGGGGGTGATGTCCGGTTCGGGCCGCACGGTGTTGGGCTCGGGCGTGTCTGGCGTCGTCTACTTTGGTGGCTCGGGCGGCACGCTCGACGAACGCACACTGGTGAATGAAGGTTCGATTGAATGGCATCCCGGCCCGCTCTACGGCGAAAATGGCGCCGTCGTTGAAAACAAGGGCAGCGTCGACGATATCTCTAACGGCGCGATCTTCGCTGCGGCGGGTGGCGCCGCGCCGTCGATAGAGAACACCGGGACCTTCGAGAAGACGGCTGGTACGGAAACCGCAACGGTTGGTTTCGAGTTCGATAATCAGGGCGCTGTCGAGAGCGAAGCGGGGCAACTGGCGTTTACTGGCGGTGGTGTGCCCGAAGAGACCGCGACGGGATCATGGGGTGCAAAGAGCGAAGCGTCCGTTGCCTTTCAAAGCGGTAGTTTCTCCCTGGGAACGGGTGTCGAACTGTCGGGCACGGTCGACATCACTGGCGGTGCCGTCAGTGCGAACGACATTCAGGGTTCTACCGCGGCGGTTGAAATGACCAGTGGTTCGTTGGCGCTGGCTGGCCCGGCGGCGTCGCACGTGTCGAGGTTTGTGATGTGGAACTCGACATTCTCGGGTGCCGCAACGCTTGATGTGTCCAGCAGCTTTTACTGGGGCGCTTTGGGGGTGATGTCTGGCTCGGGCCGCACGGTGTTGGGCTCGGGCGTGTCTGGCGTCGTCTACTTTGGTGGCTCGGGCGGCACGCTCGACGAACGTACGCTCGTGAATGAAGGCACAATGGAATGGCATCCCGGCCCGCTCTACGGCGAGAACGGCGCGGTCTTTGAAAATAAGGGCACGTTTGACGATCTTGCGGAAAGTACGATCTTCTCCCCAGCGGGTGGCGCCGCACCAGCGATAGAGAACACCGGAACGTTCAAGAAGACCTCGGGAGCCGGTACCGCGACGGTTGGTTTTGAGTTCGATAACCAGGGCGCGGTCGAGAGCGAAGCAGGGCAACTAGCGTTCAGCGGTGGTGGTGTGCCCGAAGAGACCGCGCCGGGATCGTGGGGCGCAAAAGGCGAAGCCTCGGTTGCCTTTGAAGGCGGATCCTGGTCGCTGGGGTCAGGTGTTGAACTGTCGGGCACGGTCGATATCACTGGCGGTGCGGTGACCGCGCAGGATCTCCAAGGCACCAGTGCAACAGTGTGGCTGACCAGTGGCTCGTTGACGCTGGCGGGCTCAACGACTTCGCATTTGTCGGGTCTCGTGTTCTGGAACTCGACGTTCTCAGGTGCCGCAACGCTCGATGTGTCTGGCTGGTTTTACTGGGGTGCTCTGGGGGTGATGTCCGGTTCGGGCCGCACCGTCCTGGGCTCGGGCGCGTCGGGTGTGGCCAATTTTGGTGGCTCAGGCGCCACGCTCGACGAACGGGCGCTAGTGAATGAAGGCACAATGGAATGGCATCCCGGCCCGCTGTATGGTGAGAACGGTGCCGTCTTCGAAAACAAGGGCACGTTCGACGATCTTGCGGAAGGTACGATCTTCTCCCCAGCGGGTGGCGCTGCGCCCACGATAGAGAACACCGGGACGTTCGAGAAGACGGAAGGGGCTGGGAGCGCAACGATCGGTGTTGAGTTCAACAACGACGGGGCAGTCGAAGGAAAAGCAGGTACGCTCGACTTCAGCGGTGGTGGTGTGCCTGAAGAGACCGCGACGGGATCGTGGGGCGCAAAAGGCGAAGCGTCCGTTGCTTTCGAGGGCGGGTCCTTCTCGCTGGGGTCAGGTGTTGAACTGTCGGGCACGGTTGACATCACCGGCGGCGCCGTCAGCGCGAAAGACATCCAGGGTTCCGCTGCAACGGTGTGGCTGACCAGTGGTTCGTTGACGCTGGCGGGTCCATCGACTTCGCATTTGTCGGGTCTCGTGCTCTGGGAGGCGACGTTGTCGGGTGCTGGCACGCTGGATGTGTCAGGCTGGTTTTACTGGGGCGCTCTGGGGGTGATGTCCGGTTCGGGCCGCACCGTGGTGGGTCCCGAGGCTTCGGGTGTGGCCAATTTTGGTGGCTCGGGCGGCACGCTCGACGAACGGACGCTCGTGAACGAAGGCTGGATGGAATGGTACCCCGGCCCGCTTTACGGCGAAAATGGTGCGGTCTTCGAAAACGAAGGCACGTTTGATGATCTTGCGGAAGGCACGATCTTCGCTGCGGCGGGTGGCGCTGCGCCGTCGATTGAGAACACCGGGACGTTCGAGAAGACCTCGGGTGCTGGTACCGCGACGGTTGGTTTTGAGTTCAACAACGATGGGGCCGTCGAAGCCAAGGCCGGGACCCTCGACTTCAGCGACGGTGGGATACCTGGGGAAGCCGCTCCCGGCTCGTGGGCTGTGCAGAGCGGCGGGCGCATCGTCCTCAGCGGTGGGACCTTTCTGATCGGGGAAGTTGTCGACCTCTCGGCCGTCGAAGTCAGCGGAGCGACCGTCGAACGAGAGCCAGTCGCGGGACCACCGAAAGGACATCTGAATCCTCTCCCATATGCGTCGCACGCTGTCTCGGTGTCTGGGGTTGGTGCGAGTGTCGGGACAGGGTTTTCGAGTGCGAGCATCGAAATCACGCCTGCGGGCGAAGACGAATGGCATAGCCTCTGCGGGCCACTGACGCCTGGGTTGGTCGGCGAATTCGACTGCTCGTGGAACACTGCATCAGGTTTCTACGCAGACGGCAAATACCGGCTGAGGGCGCAGCTGAGCGACAGCTCCGAACCACCGAATACCGCACCGACCACGGCGATCACGGTGCTGGTGGACAACACGCCACCGACGGGGACGGTGTCAGCCACGTCCTATCTAGGTGGGTCGGCGGCAGCCGTTTCCGGCACGGCAGCCGACACTGGCTCTGGGGTCGCGTCGTGGCAGCTACAGATCACGCCGGCAGGCAAAGAGGAATGGGCGAACGCCTGCTCAGCGCAGACCGCGCCAAGCTCCGGGTCAATGTACGGCTGCAACGTGAACAGCACTGGGTACGGTGACGGCGCGTATGCACTGCGTGCAGTGGTCGTCGATAACGCCGGCAATGAATACACCACCTCCACGATGGATACGACGGTCGACAACACGCCGCCGTCAGGCACGCTGGAAACAGTCACAGAAAGCGGGTACGCTAGGGGGACGCTCAGCCTGCAGGGCACGGCCAGCGACAGCGGCTCCGGCGTAGCAAGCTGGGCACCACAGGTGAGGCCGGCGGGGTCCAGTTCGTGGACAGACGCCTGCTCGCCGCAGAGCACGCCGATCTCCGGATCGACGTACGGCTGCAGCCTGGACACCACCACGCTCGGCGACGGCGAATACAGCATCCGAGTTCAGGTGGCTGATAACGCCGGGAATACCTACGACACCAGCACACAGGCCGTCACGGTCGATAACACGCCGCCAACGGGAAGCCTGAATGCGCTGCCCCGGTCTTCGTCGGGCGTCATCGAAGTCAAGGGTCCCGCGGATGATGCGCTCTCTGGTGTAGCGATCTGGCAGTTGGAGATCGAGGTCACCGGCAGCGGCGAATGGCACAACGCTTGCCTGGAACAGACCCTGCCCTCCGAAGGCGACGACTACAGCTGCTCGATCGACACGACGCTGCTAACCGACGGCTCCTACCAGCTGCACGCGGTGATCACCGATCATGCGGGCAACACCTACACGACTAGGCCGATCAGCACCCACATCGACAACGGCGGCCCATTAGAAGGACCAGAAGCCGGGTGCACAGATAACTGGAGCGGTGAAGCCGGTGACGGTGCCTGGGAAACCGCCGGCAACTGGTCTACCGGAGTGGTCCCTGATTCCAGCGAACGGGCATGTATCTCATCCGGCGACACGGTGCATGTCACGGGCGGAGCCAACCAAGTCGGGTCGATCGGCGGCCAAGGAGCCGTGATCCTCAGCGGCGGAACACTCGAAGTCGCGGACAGCGGCACCGTCTCGGAAGTCAACACGCTCACCGTCGATGGCGGCACCCTCGCTGGCGCCGGGACCCTGGACATCGCCGAATCGCTCTCATGGTCGAGCGGGACAATCTCAGGATCGGGACAGACAGTGCTCGCATCTTCCGCTACGGGAACGATCGCCGGAAGCCTGCCTTTCGATGAACGTGAACTCCTCAACGAAGGCACCCTGACTTTCGACGGATATCTCTACGGTACCGGCGTCCTAAGAAATGCCGGCACGCTGCAAAAGACCGAAAGCGCAGAAACTGCCATCATCGCTTCCGGGATCGACAACGAAGGCACGGTGAGCGTCACATCGGGAACGCTCGAACTGACCGGAAGCGGCACTGCCGGCGTACACGCCGGCGGGTCGTGGTCTACATCAGGCTCGGGGACCGGGATAGTGTTCAACTCGTACGGGGGCGCCTTTGCTCTCGGGTCCTCGGTATCGCTGTCGGGGTCGGTGGAAATACTGGATGGCACGGTAACGGCTGGAACGATCGACGGCTCTAGCGCGAGCGTGACGATCAGCGGCCGCGGTCTGGCCGGCATCGGCGTCTTGGAAGTCGACGGGGGGTCGGCATCGACGTTGCGTAATCTCACGGTCACCGATGAGGAAGACCGCGGCGGTGGTGCCTTGACCGGGTCGGGTGAGGTGGACATCACAAACTCGTTCTCGGCCAGCGGGTTTGGCGCGCTCAGCGGGTCGGGATCCACGGTGATCGAGTCGGGGGCGACCGGTACCGTTTCATCATTGCTTGATTTGGAAGAACGCACACTGGAAAACGCCGGTACGCTGACGATCGATACAGCGGGCGGCATCCAAGGCGGCGAGCATGCTCGGATCTTCAACTCGGGCACACTCAAGGTGAACAGCGAAACCGGTTCGGGCATCTTGGGCGAAGGCGCCCTGACGAACACCGGCACGCTTGAGAAGATCGAAGGTGCCGGCACCGCGCAAATTGGATTTGCGACTGACAATGAGAGCTTGGTCAAGACTGACACTGGGCAGCTTGAATTCACGGGCGGCGGGAGTTCCGGGCAGCTCACGCCAGAGACGTGGTCGGCAGCGCCGGGCGCATCGATTGCGCTGAACAACTTCTTCGGCGGCGCGACCTACTCGCTGGGAGCAAGCTCTACCGTCAAAGGGCAGATGATCGTGCATGGCAATGTGAGCGCAGGCGCCATCGAAGGTGCGACCGCCGACCTCACCTTCCAACTTGGTTACCTGACACTGACGGGAGTAACACCGACTGTCTTGAATTCATTGACGCTGATACCGCCCGCAGAATCCTGCTACTGCAACCGACAAGAAATGTCTGTGAGCGGCGAACTGGACATCAACAGCTCGCTGACCTGGTCCAGTAACGGTGTCGAGCTCACCGGTTCTGGCACCGTTGTCCTTGAGCCTGGATCTACGAGTGTGCTTCACGCCGCGGCCAATCTGCACGGTTATCAATTTGTCAACGAGGGGACTATGACCTGGGAATCAGGGAGGATCGACGCACTCGGTGATATCGGAACCTTCTTTGTAAATCTGGGTACCATCCGGGCCACTTCAGCGGTCGGCACCGTAGGTGCGACGGGCTGCGAATGGGTCGACGAAGCCTATCAGTGCCCTGTCCTCGAGAATGATGGCACCATTACCGTTGGTTTCCACGGTGAACCGATCCAATGGGGGGTGGACATCGCCAACTATGGGTACCTCGGCGCATCCTACAAGCCATATCCGGAACCCTGGGGAACATTCGATTACGCCTATCGAGGATTGTATCTCCTCGATGTGTGGTCCGAACATCATGGCATCGTTGGACAAGCTAGAGTCATAAACGAGGAATCATGTCCCACCCAGCAGCTGGGTGAAGAAAACGAAGCCGAACCGAATGTCGTGCGCGTCGGCGAAGGCGTCAACGACGCAACGGGGAACTCAGTCCAGCCTCAAACAGACATCTCCGTCGGCGGTCGTGGCGTAGGCCTGAACCTGGCGCGCACTTATAACTCACACGCGGCGGTGGTGGAGGCTTCCCCGGGAATGTTCGGGTACGGCTGGAGCAGCACGTTCGGCGATCATCTCGTGCTCGACAAGTGCGTCGGCCCAGGCAGCGGTGGACATGTCACCGTGGTGCAATCCGACGGCAGCGAAATCCCCTATGTCGTGGCCAGCGACGGAAGGATGGTCGCCGGCCCGACCGTGCAAGCGACGCTCGTGCAGAACGGCGACGGCACCTACACCTACACGCTGCCAAGCCAGACGAGCGAGCTGTTCTCGAGCAGCGGGCGGCTGCTCTCACAAACCGACCGCGAGGGCAACGCCACGACCCTGTCATATAACGGTGAAGGGCAGCTGACGACTGTCACCGATCCCTCGGGTCGCACCCTGACGTTCAGCTACAACGCCGGTGGCGAGGTTCAGAGCGCCACCGACCCCACCGGGCAGAGCATCGACTATGCCTACGACGGACCGGGGAACCTGGTCAGCGTCACCTACGCGGGTGAGTCGACTCCTCGCTGGCAGTATGGCTACGACAGCTCACACCAGCTCACGGCCCTGACCAATGGCAACGGCAACACAACCGACTACACCTATGACTTAGAAGACCGCACGACCAGCAAGGTAGACCCGCTGGGACGGACGACCACGTGGAGCTATTACCAAACATCCGGCGGCGAAGGGGAAGCGAGAACACAGGTGACCAACCCCAACGGGTCGGTCACGGACGAGCGCTACCAGAACGGCCAGCCCGTTCAGATCACCGCGGCCGACGGCACCTCCGACGCGACAACAGAGACACTGACGTATAACGCCGAGGAGGAGCTCGTGACAAAGACTGACGGCGATGGGCATAACACGACCTACGCCTACGACAGCGCGGGAAACAAGACGAGCGAAACCAATGCCGACAGCGACAGCACCCACTGGACTTACGACGGCCTGCACGACATCACCTCAACAACGACCCCAGAAGGCGAGACCACGACCTACGAACTGGACTCCCATGGCAACCGGCTCTCGGAATCCCGGCCGGCTCCGGGCAGCACGACTCAAACAACGAGCTACACCTACAACAGCCACGGCGAGCAGACATCAAAGACAGACCCCGACAGCCACACATGGACCTACGGCTATGACAGCCACGGCGACAAGACCAGCGAAACGGACCCAAGCGGCGACGAAACCACCTACACCTACGACGCCGACTCACGCAAGACATTAGAGACCAAGCCCGCGGGCAACGTCACAGGAGCTGAAGCAGCAAAATACACAACGACGTACACGCTCGATGATCGAGGCCGGGTCACAAAAGAAGAGGACGGTCTCGGGCATACCACCACACACGCCTACGACGGCGACGACAACATCACAGATGTCACCGACCCAGAAGGCAACGAAACACACACGACCTATGACGCCGACGGTGAGCCAACAAAGATCACCAACGCCGATAGCAGCACAGAAGAAACAGGATACGACGCCGAAGGCAAGGTCATCAGCCAGACCAACGGGGACGGCAAGACGACGAAATACACACGAAACTACCTCGAGCAAGAAACCGCCGTAGAAGACCCCCTGCATCGCACCACAACCAAGACCTACGACGCGGCCGGCAACCTGGTCACGGTTACCGATCCCGCGAGCCGCACCACAACCTACAGCTACGACGCCGCGAATCGACTGAAGGAAGTGAGTTACTCCGACGGGACGACGCCGACGGTCAAATACGAATACGACGCCGACGGGGCCCGTACGTCAATGGCCGATGGCAGCGGGACCACCTCCTACACCTACGATCAGCTCGGGAGGCTCACACAAAGCAAAGACGGGCACGGCGACGTCACGAAATACGAATACGACCTCGCCAACAACCACACGGGGATCACCTACCCCAACGGCGAAGCAGTCCACAGAACATTCGACGCAAGCGAGCGGCTGGCGAGCGTGGAAGACTGGCTCGGCCACACAACCTCCTTCTCCTACGCCCCAGACGCCAGCCTAAAGACGATCACGTTCCCCTCGGGGACGAACAACACCGACGAATACGGGTATAACGCCGACGATCAGATGACGAGCTTCACCGCCCTCGGTGAAGGCAGCGCCACGATCGCCTCCGTCGACTACACGCGTAACGCGGATGGGCAGGTGGCCACAGAAACACCCGATGGACTCCCGGGAAGCTCCCAGACAGACACCTATGATCAGCGCAAGCGACTGACCGAGGCGGGCTCCGAAAAATTCGCTTATGACGCCGCGAATAGCGCCACAACGATCCGGGGCAAAGCAGCCACCTATGACGCCGCTGGCGAGCTCGAAGAAGGCGCCGGCGCGAAATACACCTACAACGAACTCGGCGAGCGCACCAAAACCACACCGGAAAGCGGTCCGGCTACGACATACGGCTACGACCAGGCCGGCAACCTCACGAGCATGGAACGCACCGCCGAAGGCAGCACCCCGGAAATCAAAGACACATACGCCTACAACGGAGACGGCCTACGCACCGCGCAGACGAAATCAGGCACGACGTCCTATCTAGCATGGGATCTCGCGGAAAAGCTGCCCTTGATCCTCAACGACGGCACGAACAACTACATCTATGGACCCGGCGGTCTTCCTATCGAGCAGATCGATAGCGCCGGCACACCGCTCTACTACCACCACGACCAGCAAGGCTCAACACGCCTACTTACAACGAGCACAGGCACGGTAGCGGGAACAGCTACCTACGATGCGTACGGCAAAGTCAGCGGTACCACCGGAACGACCACTCCACTTGGCTACGACGGACAGTACACAGACTCAGACACCGGGCTAATCTATCTCCGCGCACGGACTTATGATCCCGCGACCGCACAGTTTTTGAGCGTCGACCCGGCTGTGGAAATCACATTGGCTCCGTACAGCTACGCAGGGGACTCCCCGCTGACTGAGGGTGACCCGAGTGGCCGATATGAAACTAATGCACAGGAAAGTGAATTTGCGCACGCATTCTTACGTAGGTGGGCACGTCTGGAAAAGCAACAGTTCGCTTATCTGCCCACGTCTCTAAGTGAAGATCTGCAAGAGCTGAAGGTGTACGAATTCGACGTCGGTCTCTACGACCGCACGGAGGATGAGGAACTTAAGAGAACACGATACACTGAGTTGTACCAGCAGCAGCAGATTGTTTACAAGATTGTCTTTTCTAAACTAGTGGAGCTTGAGGGTCTTGAGACGGTAAACAGCGTAAAAGGCGCTATCACAGATCTAGTGAAAATAGGCCTCGGAATTGTAGGTATTAAGATCTAAAATATCTGTCTCACCAACACGAATTGTTAGGAGCAACTATCTCAGGACGGACGACAGCCGGCTGCTACGGCTGCCCGGCTGAGCAAGTGCGTAGGCTGTGTGTTCGGCATGGTCCCTTGCCGAAGCTTTGAATCGCGACCCAAAAGAGTGGAAGTGATTTTGTTTTGCCGAGAAGTGATCCTGTCATGTCGGTCACGGACGACTCGGTCTGCGGCCCAACTATGAAGACGGATGTGATCCACAAAATCACCTTTCGGTCGGCGATTTCGGCTGTTGCTTCACAGCTGTTGGCGAGCCGCCGCGGTGTTCGCGCTGTACGATGAGCGAATAGGCATCGAACCGCACTTGGTGTCACAAGCACGCCGGCGGCGAGCGCCAAGCTGGTGGCGGAGCGTGGGTCAAGGATCAACGAACGCGTTCGGGTGAAGCACAGACCGGGGCTCCGAAACGCGGGGCAGGTCATTCTCGTGAGTCCAGGAGGCACATGTACCGAGGTTGGTAGCGGCGCATACGGGCTTCCGAAGAATTCTTGCTGGAATCCGTGTACGGTGCGAGTGGCGTGAAAGACGGACCACCCAATCAGCGCGCAACACATCCCGAGCACAACAATGGCGATAATCCGGCGCGGCAAGCCGATCGACTGGGAGTGGCCACTGGCCTCCATTTAGCAGCAATCGGCATTCGTGCGGCTATCCTGTAGCCAGGATCTTCCACTTGGCCGAATGATGTGATTTACTCGTGCGAAGCGAGGGGCCCCTAGAGCTTGGTGTGGGCCCGCTTTGGGCGATGCATCTCAGCAGGTGACAGCGTGATCGAGGGCGACCGATGGAAGCACACTTCATCGGCCCAGCAATTCCACCGGGTGGCTGAGGAGCGCTTCGGTGTCCTGAGCTTGGCGAACGCAGCAGCCTGGGCCGGCGTTGGTGGGTAGAAGGTGCGTTCCGGGTGGCGTTCGGCGACGCCTGGCCGATGATGAACAACGGCGAACAGGGCAACCCCGCCGAGCCCCACGAGCAACGCAACCGTCTGTCGCCGGATCGCCATAGTGGCTATCTCGGCGGATAGAGCAGCCGGAATGAGCTCGGCAATGCCGGGCTCGGTAGAACAACGGGTCGATACCTGCCTGTGAAGTCAGTCCAACCTCCCCCTCAATCCGTAGTCCGCCTTCGATAGAGCACCGTCGCCAGCGGGGCAAACACCGCGATCAGCACCGCTGACCACAGCAACGAGGCGAGCACCGGGTGCTGCATCGGCCAGGCCTGGATGCTCGCCGACGGATTCGGGTTGCCGAGGAACTGGCGGCAGGCGGCGGTGACCGCGCTCACCGGGTTCCAGTTGGCGATGTCCTGCAGCACCACCGGCATCCGCTCGGTCGGGACCAGGGCGTTGGAGACGATCGCCAGCGGGAACAGCACAACGAGGCCGATCCCCTGCGCCGACTCGGGGCTCTTGCTCACCATGCCGAGGCAGGCGCAGCCCCACGACAGGGCATAGCTGAACAGCAGGAAGATGGCGAAGCCCGCGGCGATCGACGCCACCCCGGCGTCTGGCCGCCAGCCGATCAACAGGCCGGTCGCGGCGACGCAGGCGGCGCAGATCGCGGCGGTCATCACGTCGGCGAGCGAGCGCCCGACGAGCACGGCCGGCCGCCACATCGGCAGCGTTCTGAAGCGGTCGATCACGCCGCTGCCCAGGTCGCTGCTCAGCCCGACCGCGGTTCCCATCGCCGAGGTCGTGAGGTTCATCCCGAGCAGGCCGGCGATCGCGAAGTCCTTGTAGCTGCCGCCGCCGGGCAGGACGACCCCGGCGCCGAACACGTAGACGAACAGCAACGTGAACAGCACCGGCTGGACGGTGACGTCCGAGAGCTGCAGCGGCTCGCGTTTGATGTGCAGCAGGTTGCGCCCGGTGAGCACGGCGACGTCGCGGAGCTTGCTCATGCTGCTGCCTCCTCGGTTGGATGGCCCGTCAGGGCGAAGAACACGTCGTCGAGCGACGGCTGGTGGACCTCGACGTCATCGACGCTGATCCCCGCCGCGTCGAGCGCGCGCACGACCGTGCTCGCCAGTCCGGCGGCGCTGCGCACCGGCGCGCGCAGGCGGCGCCCGTCGTGGCTGACGTGTACGGGACCGGCGATGAACGGCTCGAGTGCGCTGGCGGCCGCGGGATGGGCCTCGCTGAGCGTGAGCTCCAGGCGCGCCCCGCCGACCTTCCGCTTCAGCTCGGCCGCGGTGCCGCCGGCGATCACCCGGCCGTGGTCGATCACCACAATCTTGTCGGCGAGCTCGTCGGCCTCGTCGAGGTACGGGGTCGTCAGCAGCAGCGTCACGCCGTCGGCGACGAGCCCGCGGATCACCTCCCACATTCGCACCCTGCTCGTTGGGTCCAGGCCCGTCGTCGGCTCGTCGAGGAACAGCACCGGTGGGCGTGTCACCAGGCCGGCGGCGAGGTCCAGGCGCCGGCGCATCCCGCCCGAGTACTCCTTGAGGATGCACTCGGCGGCATCGGTGAGATCGAACTGCTCGAGCAGCGTGGTCGCTCTGGCCTTCGCCTCGGCGCGGCGCAGGCCGCTCAGGCGCCCAACCATCACGAGGTTCTCGCGGCCGGTCAGGACCTCGTCGAGCGTGGCGTCTTGCGCGGTGACGCCGATCTTGCGCTGCACGGCGCCCGCTTCGCTGAGCACGGCGTGGCCCGCGACTCGGGCCGAGCCCCTATCTGGAATCGAGAGCGTGGTCAGGATGCGGACCGCGGTGGTCTTGCCCGCGCCGTTTGGCCCAAGAACACTGAGAATCGCGCCCGCCGGCACCTCCAGGTCGATTCCGTCCAAGGCGACGGTTGGGCCAAATCGCTTGCGCAGGCCATGGGCCTCAATCATCAAATCGTGTGTCATGGACTCCTAAAAAGGATCTGCGTACAAAAAGATCTACTTACCGGTCGGTAAGTAAGGAGAGCATACACATTACTTACCGGTCGTCAAGTAAGCTAAAGCTGTGGCACGCTCAAACCGAGGATCCAAACACCCAAAACAGCCCGATCAACCCAAGCAACGCGGCTCCGCGACGCGCGAGCGCATTCTCGATATCGCGCTCGCGCTGTTCAACGAGAAGGGCTACGAGAACACCTCGATTCGCGAGATCGCCGAGCGGCTGGGTACCACAAAGGCAGCCCTCTACTACTACTTCGCGCGCAAGCAGGACATTCTTTTAGAGCTCCATTTACGACTCCATGCGCTGGGCCGAGAGGCCTTCGATCGACTGGGGGGATTGGAGAAAGGAGAGGAGCTCGCGGCCGCCTGGCCAGAGCTCCTCGACCACTTCATCGATCAGGTGATCGACAACCCCGAGCTGTTCCTCTTCCACCAGCGAAACCATCGAGCGCTCGAGCAGATCCAGGACGACGAGCGCCACCAGGCTGGAAACGAGGACCTCGAGCAGCAGATGCGCGCCCTGCTTCAGAGCCCTGAGATCCCGCTCGCCCAGCGGGTACGGATGGCCTGCTCGGCCGGCGCGGTCATCGTGACGCTGCTGGGCGGGGGCGAGATGTTCGGCGACGTGCCAGCGAGTGAACTGGCCGAGCTGGTCCGCGCCGCCGCCCACGACCTCCTACACCCGCAGGACGCCACCGCCGCCCGCGACCTCCTACACCCGCAAGCCACCGCTGACCGGTGAGACAGGCGCTGGTCTCGGCGGTTCCAGCCCCGCAACGTGTGCACGTCCCCTCGAGTTCCGACGCGCGCGCGTCCCAGCAAGACGGACCGACAACGCAGCTGGCTACTGTAGTTACCGACTCCTGACGCAGCATCCATTCCGCCTCCGCAGCCGGCCCCAACACCGCGGCTGGCCACCACACGTATGACCTCGACGACCACCGACCCCGGCCGTACCCACCCGACGCTGATCCTCGCCGTGCTGCGCTCGGCGGGCTGGCTTACGCGATGCTCAGCTCGGCGGTGCGTGCCGGCGCTGCCGACGATCCAGCACGCCCTGCACACGAGCGAGACCGGGGTCACCTGGCTGCTGACCGCCTACCTGCTCGCCGGCCTCGGTCGGCACCGCGATCCTCGGGCGCCTCGGCGACATGTACGGCAAGGAGCGGCTGCTGCTCGTGGACGCTCGTGATCCTCGCCGTCGGCACGCTGCTCGCCGCCGTGTCGAGCTCGCTGGCGGTGATCATCGTCGGCCGCTTCATCCAGGGCGCGGCCGGCGGCATCTTCCCGCTCGCGTTCGGGATCGTCCGCGACGAGTTCCCGCGCGAGAAGGTCGCCGGCAGCATCGGCCTGCTCTCGGCGATCCTCGGCGTCGGCGCGCGGCATCGGGATCGTGCTCTGCGGGCCTGATCGTCGAGCACCTCAACTACCACTGGCTGTTCTGGTTCCCGCTCGTCGCGACGGTCCTCGCCGCGGTGGCGACGTGGCGCTTCATCCCGGAGTCGCCGGTGCGCGTCCCGGGACGAGATCAACTGGCTCGCGGCGACGCTGATGACGATCGGCATCTCGATCGTGCTGCTGGCGATCTCCGAGACGACGACATGGGGCTGGGGCTCGGCGAAGGCGCTCGGCCTGATCGCCGTCGGCCTCGTCTTCATCGCGGTCTGGATCGCGGTCGAGGTGCGCAGCCCCAACCCGCTGATCGACATGACGATGATGCGGATCCGCGGCGTGTGGACGACGAACGCGTCCGCGTTCCTGCTCGGCGCCGGGATGTACGCGTCGTTCATCATCTTCCCGCAGTTCGCGCAGCTGCCGAAGAGCACCGGGTTCGGCTTCGGCGCCTCGGTCGTCGTCTCGGGTCTGTACCTGCTGCCGTCGACGATCGGCATGACGATCCTCGGCCTCTACGCCGGGCGGATCTCCGCCCGCTTCGGCTCGCGCGCGGCGCTGCTGGCGGGGACTGCTTTCACGACCGCGTCGTTCGCGCTGCTGCGATCGACGCACAGCCATCCCTACGAGCTGCTGATCGCCGCTGGGCTGCTCGGCGTCGGCATCGGCCTCGCCTTCGCGGCGCTCGGCAACCTGATCATCCAGGCGGTCTCGAGCCACGCAGACGGGCGTGGCGAGCGGCATGAACACGGTCATGCGCACGCTCGGCGGCGCGCTCGGCGGCCAGCTCTCGGCGACGTTCATCGCCGCGCACACGCTCCACGGGCAGCCGGCGGTCACCGGCTTCACCGAGACGTTCGTGATGGCGACCGGCTTTCTCGCTCGTGTGCCTGCTCGCCGGCGTGCTCGTGCCGAAGACCGGGACAGGCCCATCCCTCACCGCTGAGGAGGAGAGCGCCGCGGGCGCCGCCGTGGTGGAGGGCGCGCAGGCGTGAACCACAAACTTGACCACGCGCTGCAGCTGAATGCTAGGTTTCGGGCCGCAGCGCCGTCAACGCATTGGAGGTTGGCTGATGTGGATCGGAAACGGTAGTCCCCAGAACATTCGCGGGCTGAGCAGCCGGCTGAGCATCCTGCTGTCGCTGGTGTTTGCCCTCATGGGCCTTGGCGCCGCGCAGTCCCACGCGGAGTCCTGGCAGGCGCTGGTCGTCAACGACCTCTCGACCTCGGACTCCGTCAGTCAGATCGACACCTCCACAAACGTGGCCGATGACACGGTCGGCGTGGGTGAACTTCCCCTCGGTATCGCGATCACGCCCGATGCCCGCACGGCATACGTGGTCGACGTCGGCTCCGATCAGCTCACGCCGGTCGATCTGAGCAGCGGGGTGCCGATCGCGCAGACGCCGATCAGCCTCGCCGATCCCCCGGCCCGCGACAACCACACACGCAGCCCCAACTACCTCGCGATCTCTCCGGAGGGGAGCAAGGCCTACGTCAGCGATCCGAGCAACGACCAGATCGTGCCGGTGAACCTCACGACCAACCCGGCGACGGTCGAACCGCCGATCGATGTCGCCGCGAACCCCGAGGGCATCGCCTTCTCGCCGGACGGCTCGACTGCGTACGTCGTCGATAACGACAACCCGAGCGCGCCAAATCACACAGCCGGCTCGAAAGCGGGGGTGACGCCGATCACGGTTGCCACCAACACGCCGGGGACGCTGATCGAAGGCCTTGGACCGGAACCGTTTGCGATCGCCGTCACCCCGGATGGAAAGCTGGCCTATGTGGCGGAGAACGGCGCCCATGCCCCCGGGGAGGTCTTTCCGCTCAATCTCGCCACGAAGACGGTCGGTGGGGCGATTCCAATCAGCCCCGAAAAAGACGGCCTTCCGGCGATCGCAATCACACCCGACGGCGCGCGGGCGTACGTGGCTGACGGGGGGCAGGAATCGGTCGTTCCGATCGATCTCCGGACGAACGCTGCCGAGACGCCGATCGCGCTGACAGGGACAAACCCATACGCGCTCGCGATCACCCCGGACTCGAAGACCCTCTATGTGAGCAACGGTGCGGTAAACGGCGATACCGTGACGCCGGTAGCCACCGCAACCGGGGCGCTGGGCAGCGCGATCACCGTCGGTCAGGCGCCGCGCGGCATCGCGATCACGCCCGACCAGGGGCCGGTGGCGGACTTCACGGTTTCGGGCGCCACAGCAGGCTCGGCTAGCAGCTTCGACGCCTCCTGCGGCGCCACCCCCTCCTGCTCGATGGTGGCCTTTGGATCGATCGCCACCTACACCTGGAACTTCGGCGACGGCTCGGAAGAAGTCACCACCGCTGAACCAACGACCAGCCATGTATATGCGCTCGCTGGTAACTACAACGCGACCGTGACCGAGTCCGACGGCCTGGCGAGCAACCTCGGCGAGGTCTTCACAGGTCAGGAGGCGAGCATCTTCGGTGCCCCCGCGGCGCGGACCAGCCGCACGGTCGTGGTGGCGCCGGCTAACACGGCCGGGCAGCCCGCGGTGAGACTGAGCGCGAACGCGCTGAGCTTCGGCGAAGCGGGCGTGGGGACGTCGAGCAAACCGCAGAGCGTCACGCTCACCAACAGCGGCGGCGCGCCGCTGTTGATCATGAGCGCGACCCTCAGCGGCCCACAGGCGGCGAGCTTTACGCTCAGCGCGAATGGGTGTCCCCCGGGCGGCCTCGCGCCGGGCACTAGCTGCTCAGCCACCGTCGTCTTCCATCCAAGCGCCGGCGGCGGCGCTAGCGCACAGCTGGCATTCACCGACAACGCCTCCGGGAGTCCCCACGTCGTGAGCCTCAGCGGAGTCGCGAGCACCCTCGGGGCGATCGCCGGAACGGTCAGCTCCTCGAGCGGCAAGGCCGCGCCGACCCCGCTCGCGGGCGTGAGGATCCTCCTCTGTCACCCGGGCCTGCTCGAATGCTCCACCTACTCTGCCGGCCAGAATGGGTCCTACAGCATCCCAAACCTCACCCCGGGCGCCTACCACATCGAGTTCTACCCGCCGTCGGGCAGCACGGTCCTGAATGCCGCGATCAACGTGAACGTGCCGCCGGGGCCAGCGACGAACGTCAGCCCGACGCTGCACCCGCCGCGACTCTTTCCCGCCGGCGTGAGGACCTCGACTCCCGGCGGTGGGAGCTTTGAGGGTCTCCCCGTGGTCTACGGCAACCAGCCCTATCAACTCGAGTTCCCGTTCGCTGAGGAACCCGCCGCCTCGGCGTTGAAGCCCGCGCCGCCCAGTCCGTGTGTCTACTCGGTGCTCACCGTCTCGCTCGAATTCTCGACCGACCCCGGGGTCAACGGAGGGACGACATACAGCTACTCGGGCACCCAGCGGCTGGTGATGGTCTATGACCAGAACGGTCCTCGCGGATATACGTTCGAGACCGAAGCAGGCAACTACCTCCTCACGCCGACGACGCAGGTCGTCGATCAACGCGTGCCCGGGGGCGCAGAGGTCACCTGGTCGATCGTCGGGGGCGGCGCCGCGCTGCAGGTCAGCTTCTCCGGCGCCGAGGCGATCTTCGCAGCCAGCGGCCTGCAGGTGCACGGGATAATCCATCAACACGCCGACTTCAAGAATGCCTGGAGCTGCGAAGTGCAAGAAGGCGGCGGCGAAGACGAATCCGAAGGCGAACAGGAGGTCGACCCAAGCGGCTTCGTGCGCTCGACCACGGGGGTACCGCTCGAGCACGCCAAGGTCACGCTCCAGCGCGCAGGCGCGACTCGCAAGTTCACCGCTCCCGTCAGTGGGGATCATGCCGTCTTTGACCCGGCGATCAACCCCGAGTTCAGCGATCAGCTCGGTCACTACGGCTGGAACGTCGTCCCGGGCATGTATCGCACAATGGTCTCTCACCCCAAATGCTCGAGCGTCCTTTCGCGCACTGTCGCGGTGCCGCCGCCTGTCACGAACCTGTCCGTGCGCTTGCGTTGTCACGGTCTCTCGCGTGTACACACCGCGCTCACGGCAAAGGTGCTCGGCAAGCCGACCGCCAACGGGGGAGCGCTCTTGGAAGTAGCGGTCCGCTCACGCGGCGTAAAGCCCCAAGGTGAACTGCGTGCTTCCGTGGGAGGCCACGTGCTGCTCGCGCCCCTGAATTCCCATGGCATCGCACTCATCGCCCTCGCCGGACTCTCGAGCGGCAATCACACGGTTCTGTTGAGCTATCTCGGTGACGCCGAGCACGCCACGGCCAAGGCGCGCTCGCGCGTGCGTGTGCTCGGCGCTCCGCCGCGCAGGCCCCTGCCGGGCCACCCACCGCGCCGCTAGAGGTTGGCTGACCGACACGGAGCGTGGCGTGCGCGGGATTTACCGTGTGTGCGCTTGTGCGCCGCTGTAAATAAGCGAAGGTAAGCGGCGCTCGCTCACGGTCGATGGGGACGGGAGATGCCGAAAGCGCTCAGCCGCACTTCAGCCGGTCCGGCGTGCGGCCCAACGGCTGCTCCCGGCGGTCCGTCCGGATTTCGACTGCCCAACTTGAGCATCCGGACCCATACGGTCGAAAGAGATCTATGCGCCCGCGTCACCGAGCAGCATCGTTGCGCAACCTGACGCTCACGAGGCAGGTTGCGCTGATGAGTCTCGTCCCGATCGTTGCGCTCGGGTTGATTCTCGCGCGAGTCCTTCAAGCGCAGGTTGTCTCTCGCGCGTTGACCGATGCCGATCAGTCCGCGCAGTTGATCGCACGCATTGGCATTCAGCCGCAAATCACACCCCATGATTTGCGCTCCGGCTTGAGCACGGAGGGGGTGCAGAGCCTGGACGATCAGCTGCGGGCACGATCGGTCACGCAGGACCTTGCCCGCATCAAGATCTGGAACACCCAACACGAGGTGATCTACTCCGACGATCACAGCCTGATAGGTCGCACTCTCACCCCGAGCGTCGATTTGCGCCATGCCCTCGCGGGGCGACCTAACGACGCCGAGGTAGTCACCCCTAGCCCGCACACCGAGACCGCCAGCGAGGTGGGGCTCGGCCAGCTGGTCGAGGTCTACGTGCCGTTGCGTCTCACAGCCTCCGGACCGCCGGCCGGTGCTTTTGAGATCTATTTGAGCTATGGCCCGATTGCGGTTGCGCTCTCACGCGACAAGCGGATGATCGCGTTGCTCATCACTATCGGGCTGGGGCTTCTTTGGTCAATCCTCTACCGAATCGTTGCTCGAGCCTCACGCCGGTTCAGTCAACAGGCCGATGAGAACGATCATCTCGCTCGTTATGACCAGCTCACCGGCTTACCGAATCGAACGCTGTTCATTGAGAGCATCGAGGATGCGGTCAAGCGCGGCAGGCCACGACCAGACTCTGTCGCGGTGCTGCTGATTGACCTGGATCGGTTCACCGAGATCAACAACACGCTTGGCGCCACCAATGGTGACCTGGTCCTTTGCGAGGTCGCTCGTCGTTTGCGCGCCAGCGTGCGCGAGGACGCGCTGGTGGCGCGCCTCGCCGGCGACGGATACGCGGTTCTCGCGCAGGGAACGCAGGGTGTTGCCGGCGCATTGAGCACGGCGGCCGCCCTGCAGGCGAGCCTCGAGCCCTCGATCGTGCTCGATGGCGTTGAAGTGAGCGTCGAGGCAAGCATCGGGATCGCGGTAATGGGCGAGCACGCGGACACCACGAGCGTTCTGCTGCAGCGTGCCGACGCGGCACTCGCCTACGCGAGGTCTCATCACAGCGGCATCGAGGTTTACTCGGCGGCGTACGATCGTTTTGACGCGGCGCGCTTGATACTGCTCAGCGAGGTCCGCGGCGCGTTGGGGCGTGGTGAGTTCGTCCTTCAATATCAACCCCAGATCGATCTTCAAAGTGGGCGCACCACAGGCGTCGAGGCATTGGTGCGCTGGGAGCATCCGGTGCACGGTCTGCTGGCTCCGGTGAAGTTCATTCCGCTGATCGAGCAGACCGCGCTCATCGGTCCCCTCACGCTCGCGCTGATCGACCAGGCGCTGCACCAGCTGGTCGCTTGGCACGAACTGGGGATCGATCTGCAGATGTCAGTCAACCTCTCCGCCCGCAACCTGTTCGATGTGGAGCTGCCGAAGCAGATCGCCGGCCTCCTCGATCGTCATCGCATAGCCCCGCAAAGGCTGGTCGTGGAGGTCACCGAGAGCGCGGCGATGGATGATCCACACCGGGCAGTGGCGGTGCTCACAGCCTTGCGCGACACCGGGGTCGGTGTCTCCGTCGACGATTTCGGGACGGGCAACGCGTCGATCGAGTACCTCGCGAAGCTCCCTGCCACGGAGCTCAAGATCGACAGGTCTTTCATCTCCGGCATCCTCGACGACTCCGCGCGCGCAGGCCATCGTTCGCTCCACCATCGACCTCGCGCGCAACCTCGAGCTCACGGTCGTTGCCGAGGGCATCGAGACCGAAGCCGTGATGCGCCACCTCACCGCGCTGGGCTGCCATAGCGGGCAGGGATACTTCATCTCACGACCGCGGCCCGCGAACCAACTCACGCCGATGTTGGCCGCGTCAGCCGGCATCGGAGCGAGTCTCGCCGGATCGAGCGGCGCGGCGCCCAAACTCACTCGCGTCTAACCCCCCGCGACCCCGCTCCGGGGCGCTCGCGCGCAACGCGCACTCGATGGGAAGAAATTCCGCTGCCGCGGAGTCAATGCAGGTGGCGCACGAGAAAGCTCGCACGACGCACGAGAAAGCTCGCGCGAGAAAAGCTGTGTGTTGATACCAAACTACAGGAGAACATTCCAGTGCCAAGATCGTCGATCCTTGCCCTCGCAGGCGCAGTCCTTGTCCTCGCCGGCTGTGGCAGCTCCAGTAAAACCGGCAGCACAACAACCGCCGCGGCGAGCGCTAGCACCCCTGCGCAGTCGCCACCGAGCTCTGGCCCGTTCCTGGCCAAGTTCGCCAGCGTCAGCAAACTCGCCTCGACGGTCCCGGCCAACGGCGATATCAACCCATACGGGATCGTGACCGTACCCACGAGCGTGGGCAAGCTCCAGGCGGGCCAGTTGCTGATCAGCAACTTCAACGCCAAGGAAAGCGCAAAGGAGAACGGGCAGGGCACCGGCACGACGATCGTGCAGATCAGCCCCGCAGGAAAGACCTCGCTGTTCGCAACTGTGGAACGCCAAGACGCTCCCCGGCCCATGCCCAGGCGGCGTCGGGCTGACGACGGCGCTGAACGTCCTGCCGGGCGGCTACGTCGTCGTGGGCAGCCTGCCGACGACCAACGGCAAGGCGGCGACCGCGAAGTATGGCTGCCTGATTGTGCTCGATAGCGAAGGTAAGGCGGTTGAGACGATCGCGAGTAAGAACATTCAGGGTCCCTGGGACTCGACCGCTGAGAGCGAAGGCTCCAAGACCACGCTGTTCGTCAGCAACGCGCTCAATGGCGGCGCCGCGAAGGGCGTCCACACGATCGACAACTCGACCGTGCTGCGGATCGAACTGGAATCCGGAGAAACCCAGACGCCGAAGGTGCTTAGCGAAACGGTGATCGCCAAGGGCATCCCCTGGGTCGATTCAGCGGAAGCCCTCGTGCTCGGCCCGACCGGACTCGCGCTCGCCTCCGACGGGACGCTGTACGTGGCCTTGACCGAGGGCAGCAAGATCCTCGCGATCTCCCAGGCAATGACGCGCACGACGCCCGCCGCGAAAGGCGGCACCCTCCTCACCGAGGGCGGCCACCTCGAGGAACCGCTCGGCATGGTGCTCGCACCGAACGGCAACCTCATCACGAGCAACGGTGGTGACGGCAACATGGTCGAAACTACACCCGCCGGCCAGCAGGTAGCCGTGCAGACCGCCGACAAGAAGACCGGAGCCGGATCGCTATTTGGCATGGCGATTGCCCCTGAAGGGAAGGGCATCTACTTCGTCGACGACGGCGAAAATACACTAAACCTGCTGGGCGAAGGCCACGCCGCCGCACCCACGGAATCGAGCACAGCGGCATCCTCGGCCCCGCCGAGCTCAACCTCAAAACAATCCGCGGCTTCGACTGCGACGAATCCTCCGTCAAGCAGCAGACGCTAGAGCCTCTGGGTCCGCCCCTGGCGTTTCTTCGGCGTGGAAGGAACACGCCAGGGACGGAGTCTTTCTCAACACTGGAGGCAGTCCCTCAAAGCCTCACGCCCGCAAGCAAGGAGTGGACACATGCGCCACGCATCGAAGCTATCCCTATCGGCAATCGCCGCGTCGCTCCTGCTCGCAGCGTGCGGCAGCAGCTCATCCAGCAACACGTCCAGCTCGGGCGCCAGCACGCCAGCTGCCGCCAGCACACAGCCGGCCGCACAGACCAGCAGCAGCCCGTCGAGCGCCGTCGTCGTGAAGCGCACCGCTAGCTCGCTCGGCACGATCCTCGTCAACAGCCAGGGCATGACGCTGTATCACCTCAGCGGCGAGCAGAACGGCAAGTTCATCTGCACCAGCTCCGGCTGTCTCGGCGTCTGGCGCCCGCTGATTGCGCCATCCAGCGGAGCACCCAGCGGCGAAGTCGGCTCGCTTGGGACCGTGAAGCGTCCCGAAGGGACCATACAGCTGACCTACAGGGGCACGCCGCTCTACACGTTCACCGGGGACAAGCAGTCCGGTGAAACCAAGGGCCAGGGGATCAAAGACGTAGGCACCTGGAGCGTTGTCACGACCAGCTCCAGCAGCCCCACGACCACCTCCAGCAGCCCCGCGGCGAGCACGAGCAGCACACCCGCGACAGGAGCGCCGAGCACGGGCGGCTCCTCAGAATCCTCGAGCGGCGCCGGCTACGGCTACTGAGCCCTCCCGCGGATGCGCGGCGCGGCGCGCGTGGGTGTGACACGCCGCGCCCGCGCGTTGGCCGCCAGTTGTTTGTGCACGGTCGCGCCCCGGCAAGCGGAGAGGCGAGGCTACCTCACAATGTGTCCGGAGGCGCTGATCGCGTACCACGTGCCACCGAACTGCTTTACGCCAACGTAGGAGGTCTCCCCGGGAGCGCTATCGCCGCTGTAGGTGTAGAGAGGGTGACCGGCGTAGGTGACCTGCCCGTCATGCGAGGACAGGAGCGAAGCCTTGACGCCCGAGCCGGCCGTCGGCCTACCGCTTGCCTTCA
>CAWGIH010000007.1:0-129321 GCA_963822625.1 uncultured Solirubrobacterales bacterium
GATGCCCTGGGGGGCGAGTTCCTTGTTCATCGCTTCAGTCCAGCCGACGACGCCGTGCTTGGTGGCGGAGTAGACCGACAGCCACCCCTGACCAAACTTGCCAGAGATCGAGGAGGTGTTCACGACGAGCGCGTTGGAGTGCTCGGCGGCCGCGGCGAGGAGCAAAGGGACGCATTCGCGGTAGAACAGGACGATCGAGCGCAGGTTGACCGAAAGCTGCATGTCGAGGTGCTTGGTCTGGATCTCCCCGACGATCGCCCCGGACCCAACGCCGGCGTTGTTGACGAGCACGTCGAGGCGGCCGTACTTCTCGCTGTGAGCGGCGAGGACCTTCTGGATCTCGGTCTCGTCGGAGACGTTGACGGCGACGGACTGCACCTCAAACCCCTCTGCGGCGAGCCCCTGCACGGCAGTGTCGAGCTTCGCTGCTCGCCGGGCGGCCATGGTGATGGCGTAACCCTCTTCGCCGAGGGTTCTTGCGATGGCCAGCCCGATGCCGCTGGACGCTCCCGTGACGATTGCTGCGCGCGCTGCTGACATCTGCCGTCCTCTCCCTTTGATGAGCCGAATCTGAGCGGCCGTCCCGCGAGCAGGACAGCGCGCGGGAGCATTCCACATCTCGCTGGTAGCGTCTGCGCAGCGCACCCGGCCGAGACGGCTGAAGTGCGTGGAGGGCCCGTAGCTCAGTTGGTTAGAGCTGCCGACTCATAATCGGTAGGTCCCTGGTTCGAGTCCAGGCGGGCCCATGTCGCAATCAGGCATTCTAGAGCCATTTCGCAGGGCGCCTGAGGGCCTAGTGTGCACTTGCGCGAGGCAGCCGAGCCAAGATCTCATCCAGGGCGTTCAGCTGTTCGGTGCTCAGCGTGCGCAGTGCGGCGGGGGGCTCGTTCAACATGCGCGCGGCCCGCCTTGCCGCGTCTTGCCCGGCGGAGGTGACAGCCACCACCTTCGCGCGCCTGTCCTGCGGGTGGACATTGCGGGCCAATAATTTCCGCGCTTCCAAGTCGTCGACGATCAGCGTGGTGTAAGGACGGTCGGTGCTCAGGCGCGTGGCCAGCTCGCGCATCGTCATCGACTCTCCAGCGAGCGCAAGCAGCGCCTTGATGCGCACAAGGCTCATATCCAGTGCGTCACACACCTCCTTACGACGGTCGTGGTCGAGTACCAGGGCTCTCATCGCCCGCCAGCTGCGATGCGCCGCATCACTCATCAGGAGGCGCTCATCAGGCATTCCCCCGGGCGGGTAGGGGTGGTGGTAGCCGCTCGGCGTCGGTCCCCGCGGGAGGGGACTCATCCGCACACAGGCGAGCGGCCGTGGCGGTCGCCGTGTGTAGCGCCCAACGGCTGCTCGTTAGGAGCCCGAGGACCACGATCAGCAAGCCACAGCCGGCAACGACCCACCATCCTGGATGGCTGGCGGTGGCCAAGCGCATGCGGTCGGTGCTGGCTACGACGGCGATTGCCCCGACGATCGCGACCCCGAGCGACTGGCCGACCTGACGACTGGTGGAGGCGACGGCGGAGGCTACGCCCGCCTGCGCGGGCGGCATGCCCGACACCGCGATGTTCGTGATCGGGGGGTTGACCGAGCCGAAGCCGATTCCGAAGACGACGTAGCTGACGATCAACCAGCCGGGCGAGGTGGTCGAAGTCAGGCTCGTGAGCATCAAGCCGCTGATCAGGATCGCGACGCCACCGATGACGAGCGACGGTCGCGCGCCCCGGGCGCCGACCAGTCGCCCGGTCAACGGGCCCACAACGACCGTCACGGCGGCCATCGGGAGTGTGTAGAGGCCGGCGTGAAAGGGGCTGAGGCCGCGTGAGCTCTGCAGATACAGAGTGTTCAGAAACAGAAAGCCGCCAAGCGCGACGAAGGCAGCGATCGCGATTACGGTCGCGCCGGAGAACGGCACGCTCGCGAAGAAGCGCACGTCGATCAGGGGGTCCGCGCGCCGGCGCTCGTAGCGGATCAGCGCCCCGACCGTGAGTGTCGCCGCCGCGAAGAGACCGAGGATCTCGCCCGCGAGCCAACCGTGGGAGGGGCCCTCGATGATCGCGTAGACGGTGCTGGCCAGGAGCACGATCACGAGGAGCTGTCCGACCGGGTCCACTCGCCGTGCGCGCGGCGCCTTGGACTCGGGAACGAAGCGCCACGTGAGCGCGGCTGCGAACAGTCCGATCGGCACGTTCACCCAGAAGACCGAGCGCCAGCTGCCCGCGTCGACCAGCGCGCCGCCGAGCACCGGGCCCATCGCCATGCTGACGCCGATCACGCCGGCCCACAAACCGATCGCCTGAGCGCGCTCACGGGCGTCGGTGAAGGTATTGCGGATGATCGACATCGCAACGGGGTTCAGCATCGAGCCGCCGACGGCTTGCACCATGCGGAAGACGATCAAGAGCTGCACAGTCGGGGCGAGGCTGCACAGCAGCGAACCGAGGGTGAACAACACCAGCCCGACCTTGAAGATACGCGCCCGGCCGAGCCGGTCGGCCATCGACCCCGCCAGCATCAGCAGGCTGGCGAGCACGAGCGTATATGCGTCAATCGTCCATTGCAGCTGCGGAACCGAGGCGTGCAGATCGCGCCGGATCGAGGGCAGCGCGACGTTCACGATTGTGTTGTCCAGCCCGACGATGAACAGGCTCATGCAGCAGATGGCCAGGATCAGGTAGCGGCGGCGATCGGAAGTCTGGGTGCCGATGGCCTGGTTGCTAATAGTTGTAGCCATAAAACGATCATCGTAGTGGCGATCCGCGGGTAGTGGCGCGCGCGATATCTACGGAAACCACCCGGGCGATGACCTTCACCCACCGCAAGCGACTGGAGTCGTGCTTGCTGTTCGAGCCCTCCGACGCGGCGAATACGCTCACGGTATGCAGTCCGGGGAGCGTCTCGCCGTGATCGATCTCGGCTCCAACTCGTTCCGGCTGGTTGTCTTCACCGCCGGCTCCGGCTGGTGGAAGCGCACGGATGAGATCTACGAGCCCGTGCGCATCGGCGAAGGGTTGATGGCGACCGGCAGGCTGGGGGAGGAGCCGATGGAGCGGGCGCTCGCCACGCTCGACGTGTTCGCCCACTTCTGCCGTGCCAGCGGACTGGGCGAGGATGCGGTGGACGCGGTCGCGACGAGCGCGATTCGCGACGGCGAGAACGCCGACGGCTTCCTGGAGCGAGCTCGCAAGCGCTTTGGACTGACGATTCGCGTGCTCAGCCGGGAGGCTGAGGCCCGCTACGGCTACCTGGCCGCCGTCAACTCCACGACGCTGCGCGATGGCGGGGTGCTCGACCTCGGCGGCGGATCGTTGCAGCTCGTCCGCGTTGTCGACCGGCTGGCCCGCGAATCGGTCTCGTGGCGACTCGGCACGGTGCGGATGAGCGAGCGTTTCCTACCACCAAACGGGCCGGCCAAGCGTAAGCAACTGGAGGAGCTGCGCGAGCACGTCGCCGGTGAGCTCGAGCAGGCCTCGTGGCTACCGCAGAGCGGCCGGCGCCTGATTGGCATCGGGGGGACCGTGCGCAGCCTCGCCACCGCGGCGCAGCGCGCCGCGGGACTGCCGTCCAACGGCGTGCAGGGTATGGTCGTCGAGCGCGAGGCCCTCGACGAGCTGGTGGAGAGGCTTGCCGCGCTGCCCGCCTCAGAGCGCGCCAGCATTCCCGGCATCAAGCCGGCCCGTGCCGACCTGATTCTCGCAGGAGCATTGGTCGTGCAGGGGGTACTCGAGGCCGGCGGCTTTGCCGGCCTCGAGGCGACCGAGGCGGGACTGCGCGAGGGCGTGTTCTTCGAGCGCCTGCTCGGCGGGTGTGAGCTCACCGCGGACACCGCCGGCGGGGAGGCCGGTCGGCCTCCCCTGTTCGAGGATCTCCGGCGGACGAGCGTGATGAACCTGGCGGCTCGCTACAACGTCGACGCCGCGCACACCCACCACGTCGCCGCGCTGGCGCTCGGCATGTTCGACGAGCTCGCCCAGCTCGGGTTGCACTCCGGCGATGCCCGCGAGCGCGAGCTGTTGTGGGCGGCCTGCATGCTGCACGACATCGGGATGTCCGTCGACTACGACGATCACCACAAGCATTCTCGTTACCTGATCCTCAACGGCGGCCTACCGGGGTTCTCACCGGTCGAGGTGGCGACGATCGCGCAGGCTGCCCGCTACCACCGCAAGGGGATGCCGGAGCCGGGACCGCTGGCGGCCCTGTTCGAAGCGGAGGACGCGGCGCGCCTGAACCGCTGTGCCGTGTTGCTGCGCCTGGCCGAGGATCTCGAGCGCTCGCGCGATCAGCTCGTGCGTGGCGTCGATATCGCCTTGTTGGATGGCGATGGGGAGGTTGAGCTGCGCGTGATCGCTGACGGCGAGTCGGCCGTTCCTCGGTGGGCGGCCAGCCGTGAGACCGAGTTGTTTGCTCGTGCCTTCCACCGCGACCTATCGGTCGCCGCCTGAGGACTCAGCCCGCTGCGGCCAGTGCGCGTTCGTGGCCGGCACAGTCAAACAGCGCCAGGCCGTACGGATAGGGGACCGGGCTCAGCCAGGTCGACGGCGCCAGCTCTGCGCACGCCCGCAGGACCGCGCGCGTGGCGAGGTTGCCGCCGCGCAGCGAGTACTCGCCCCCGAGCAGCACATAGCGAGCTTCGCGGTTGGCCACCAGGCGCGCGAGCCGGGACCCGTCGACAGCGGGGTCGGTGCCGCTGTAGCCGCCCAGCGCGCCGGCGTCCAAGCCGAACAGCATCATCGGAGAGGCCGTGTCGGAGGCGACGGTCAGCAGCGCCCAGCGTGAGCCGGGATCGTGCGTGCTGACGTAGTCGGCCAGCGCGCGGTCGATCATCTCGTCGCGCGCGTTGACGCCATAGGCGCCAGGACCTGGATGATGCCTGGGTCCGGCCGCTGGGAACGTGCCCTCGGCGGGAGCGAGCCACGTGGTGGCCGAGTAGGCGGTCGGCGCAACGAGCATTAGGAGGAAGGTGAAGGTGACCGCCGCCGGCGCCCAGCGGCGTGAGCTCAGCAGTGCGCACATACCCACGGCGGCTCCCGCCACGAGCAGGGGGATGAACCATTGCAGGTAATGCTCGCGGTGCATCAGCACGACCTGTGCCACCACAGTGCTTGCGACCGCGCAGGCCAGCAGCACGAGACCGCAGATCCTGCGCGTGCCGCGCCCGTGTGCGAGCTCCACGAAGGCCACCGCGCCCGCCCCGGCCATCGCTCCGGCGCCCGGTCCGAGCGCCGAGACGTAGTAGGGGTGCACGATTCCCTTGGACAGGCTCAGCACGGCGGCCTCCACCAGGAACCATCCGCCAAGCACCAGCGTGACGCCCAGGCGACGGTCGCGCCTGCGATCCAGGCATCCCAGTAGCGCCACGCCGAGCAACCCGAAGAGCGCGAATGGGAGGATCCAGCCGGCCTGATCGCCCAGTCCCACACCGAACAGTCGCAGTAGACGGGGGGAGCCGCCGAATGGGATCGGGTTCTTTTCCCTGCCCCTGGTGACGATCGGCGTGAGCGTGGGCGTGGGCTCGTGAGCGGCGCTCGATCCAGGGGCGGTCTTCGACACCGGTGCTGCGTTTCCCCCGCCAGCCGTGAATCCGCTGAAACCACGCGGCCCAGACACCGAAGAAGCCTTGCGGGCGGCGATCGCGCGTTCGCGGGCGGCGGGCACGTATGCACCTGGCTGAACAAGCACGTGACCAGGACCACCAACCTGGCCTTCCACACGCCCGAAGCCATTGTATTCGAACGTCAACCCAAGCTCGGTGTTGTTCGTCGAGCTGCCCACATAGGGGCGCTGGGAGGCGGGCGTGAGTTCGACTAAGGCGATCCAGGCGAAGGACACGACGAGCATGGCCAGGGCAGCGACCGCGATTTGCCAGATGCGACGCGAGACCCGACCTGGGGCACACACGAAGTAGGCGAAGGCGATCGGAGGCACGATGAGGTAGGCGGCCAGCGTCTTGGTGTTGAAAGCGAGCCCGATCAGCACACCGCAGGCGACCAGCGTGCGCCAGCGGCCGGTTTCGCACGCGCGCAGCCCTGCCCCACAGGCGAGGATCAACAGCAGGATCAGCACGGGGTCGACGCCGTTCTCGCGTGAGACCGCCACGAACGAGGGGAACACGGCCAGCGTGAGCGAGCCCGCGACCGCCGCCCAAGCGCCAAAGCGGGGCGCCATCACCCAGTACAGCGCCGCCACGGCGAGCACGCCGATGATCGCCTCGGGCAGCAACAGGCTGAGCGGCGAGAAGCCAAATACCTTCGCGCTCGCTGCCTGCACCCACAACGCAAGCGGCGGCTTGTCCACCATGACCAGCCCACCCGGGTCGAACGACACGAACACGAAGTTGTGCCACGAGCGCAGCATCGACTTCACGCCGGCCGAGTAGAAGATATTGGCGTAGCCGTTCTGGGCCAACTTGTTGACGTTCAGCACGACGGACAGCGCGAGTACCCCCACGAGCGCCAGGTGCGCCGGCACGAGCCGTGCCAGGCCTCGTTCTCGCTCCAATGGCTCACGCCCCAGATCCACGAACCCCGGCGTGGCCGGGGGAGAGGCGCTCATCGAGGAAGCATGCCGACGGTCACCGGGGGAGCATCTCCAACAGCCGCTCCAAGTCGCCCTCGTCGTTCCATGCCCCAACGGAGGCCCGCAACCACGGTGCTCCCGGGATGTCGCGCAGCGCAACGCCACCCTCGGCGAGCCGTAGGCGCTCCGCCTCTGGGTCGGCGCTCTCGAAGGAGACCAACGTGCTCTTGCCGCGCGGGGCGACGCGAATGCCCTGCGCTCCAAGTAACTCCGCCAGACGCGCCGCGAGCGTCCTCGAGCGCTCGTGTACCGTTTCCCAGCCCGCCGACGCGAGCAGCGTGGTGGCCGTCAAGGCGCAGGCGAGGACCTCGGCGCTCAGCAACTGCGAGTCGAAGCGGCGCGCATCTTCGTGCAGCTGCGCCGCAAGGCCCTCATTCGGGTCAGCCAGATTGGGGTAGCCGCGTCGAAGCACCTGCAGCCGCTCCCGCAAGGCCGGGCTCACAAACAGCATCCCGGTTCCATCTGGGCCGCACAGCCACTTCTGTCCGGAGCCAGCGTAAGCGTCGCAGCCGAGCGCGCCGACGTCGACCGGGATCGCGCCAGCAGCCTGGGCGCCGTCGAGCAGTACGGGGACATCCACCTCAACCAGCTCTCGCGGCGCGATGCTCCCGCTCATCCAGCCAACGTGCGAGCAGGCGAGCAGACGCGTTTTTGGACCGACCGCGTCGGCCACGTCCGCCAGCGCCACCGCGCGCACCGTCACGCCCTTGCACTCGCGCGCGGCCACCAGCGCGCCTTGCAGACCGGGGTGCTCCTCGTCGCTCGTCACGATCTCATCGCCTTTGCCCAACTCGAGGCCACCGATCACCTGCGCGAGCCCCTCGCTGGTCGAGGTCGTCAGCGCCAGATTCGCCGTGTCACATCCGAGTACCGTGGCATAGAGCGCTCGCAACTCCGCACTCAGCTCGGCACGCCGTTCGAAGTGCGCCGAAGTGCGTCCCTGCTCAGCCTGCCGCTGGAGCTCCTCGCCGGCGGCTTTCATCGCGCGCGCGGGCAGCGGCCCGTCGGTACCGGCGTTCAGATACGCCAGCCGATTAAGGACGGGAAACTCGGCACGTAACCCGGAGCGCTCCACAAACCGCGAGAATACCCCGATGTCCGGCCCTCCTTCGCAGACACCGCTGTGGGAACCGTCTGCCGCCGCGCGTGAGCGCGCCGAGATGACGCGCTTCATGCGCTTCGCGGGCGAGCACCGCGGCGAGCCGTTCGCCGACTACGACGAGCTGTGGCGTTGGTCGGTGGAAGAGCTGGAGGACTTCTGGGCGAGCATCTGGGAGTTCTGCGGAGTGCGTGCCTCAACGCCCTATGAGAACGTCCTCGACTCACACGAGATGCCGGGGACGCACTGGTTTGAGGGCGCTCAGCTCAACTACGCGGAGAACCTGCTGGTGGGCCCACCCACCCCGGCGCCGAATGCAGACGGCCGCCCGGTCTCCGAGAACCTGCCGCCGGGTCCCCAATCGGCCGGCCGAGAGCCCGGCGAAGTAGCGGTCCTGCATGCTTCGGAGTTGCGCGAGCTGCAACAGCTGACCCGCGGCGAGCTGACCGCCGAAGTCGCCCGCGCCGCTGGCGGATTGCGGGCGCTCGGCGTACAGCGCGGCGACCGCGTCGTGGCCTACATGCCGAACATCCCGGAGACGCTGATCGCGTTCCTCGCCGTGGCGAGTATCGGCGCGATCTGGTCCAGCGCCGCACCCGAGTTCGGGGCGCGCAGCGTGATCGACCGCTTCGCGCAGATCCTGCCCAACGTGCTGCTCGCGGTCGATGGCTATCGACACGGCGGCAAGGACTTCGACCGCCAAGCCGTAGTGTCGGGCATCGTTGCGGAGCTGCCTTCGCTCGAGCACGTCGTCCTGCTGCCGTACCTGGATGCGGACGCCCGCTGGGACGAGAAGACAGCCGGCGCGAACACCCCGGAGGATGCCGGCCCCCAAAATGATCCGGACGCCCACGCCGGCGAACGTCCCGGCGGCCTTACTTGGGATGAGCTTCTGGATCTGGACCCGCCCGCACCGGGCGTCCAGCTGATCTTCGAGCAGGTTCCCTTCGACCATCCCCTGTGGGTGCTCTACTCCTCCGGCACGACCGGTCTCCCGAAGGCAATCGTGCAGGGCCATGGCGGGATCCTGCTGGAGCAACTCAAGAAGAGCCTGCACCTCGACCTGCGCCGTGGAGACCGCATGTTCTGGTTCACGACGACCGGCTGGATGATGTGGAACTTCCTCGTCGGCTGTTTGCTCTCGGACGCCGCGATCGTGCTCTACGACGGTAGCCCCGGACACCCCGATCTGGGGATGCTGTGGAACCTGGCAGAGCGCACGGGGATGACCTGCATGGGCGTCAGCGCGGGCCTGCTCGCCAGCTCGGAGAAGGCCGGAATCGAGCCGCGCCGCGACCACGACCTCAGCGCGCTGCGTGCGATCGGCTCGACCGGTTCGCCGCTTGCGCCGGAGAGCTTCAAATGGGTCTACGAGCACGTCAAGCCGGATGTCTGGCTGTTCTCCACGAGCGGCGGCACCGACGTCTGCACCGCTTTCGTGGCCGGGCTGTCCTTTGCTGCCGGTGTACGCAGGCGAACTGCAGTGTCGCGCGCTCGGTTGCGCGGTGGAGGCATGGGACGAGCACGGGCACAGCCTCACCGATGAGGTCGGCGAGCTGGTGATCGCCGAGCCGATGCCCTCGATGCCGCTGTTCTTTTGGAACGACCCCGACGGCGAGCGGCTGCGGGAGAGCTATTTCTCGATGTACCCGGGCGTCTGGCGCCACGGCGACTGGATTCGCATCACCCCTCGCGGCGGCGCTGTGATCTACGGCCGCTCGGACTCGACGATCAACCGCCAGGGCGTGCGCATGGGCACGAGCGAGATCTATCGCGCCGTCGCGACTGTGCCGGAGGTGCTGGACTCGCTTGTCGTCGACGTTCCCCGGGGGGCGACCGATGCCGCGGGCGGGAAGGAATTGTGGATGGGACTGTTCGTCGTCCTGCGCGAGGACACCGAACTCGACGAGGACCTGGAGCAGATGATCAGGCGGCGGATTCGCGAGGACTGCTCGCCGCGCCACGTGCCGAACGAGATCCTCGTGATCGACGAGGTGCCGCGCACGCTCTCGGGCAAGGTCTTGGAGGTGCCGGTGAAGAAGATCCTGATGGGGGCCCCGCCCGAGCAGGCCGCGAGCGTCGATTCCCTGACGAACCCCGCTTCACTGGACTATTTCGTCCAACTGGCAGAGACGTTCACTTAGCTTCTCAGACGATCATGGGCCTCGCATCGACGCGGCCTACAACCCCATGGATCGACCGACGATCTCCTTCATGATCTCGTTCGTGCCGCCATATATGCGCGTCACACGCGCGTCGGCATAGGCACGCGCGATCGGATACTCGAGCATGTAGCCGTAGCCGCCGTATAGCTGCAGGCAGCGATCGACGACGCGGCCCTGCAGGTCGGTACACCACCACTTCGCCATCGCCGCGTCCTCGGGCGTCAGCTCGCCGGCGTCGAGAGCCTCCGCGCAGCGGTCGATGTAGGCGCGAGCGATCTCGGTTTCGGTGCGAATCTCGGCAAGCACAAACCGGGAGCTCTGAAACGAGCCGATCGGCTGGCCGAAGGCCTGGCGCTCGCGCACGTAGTCGAGCGTCCAGCCGAGGGCGGCTTCGGCGGCGGCCACGGCGGAGGCCGCGATCGACAGGCGCTCCTGGGGCAGGTTGGAGACCAGGTAGTGGAACCCCTGGCCCTGCTCGCCGAGCAGGTTCTCGAGCGGTACATGCAGATCGGAGAACGACAGCTCGGCGGTGTCCTGGGAGTGCTGGCCGATCTTCTCCAGATTGCGCCCGCGCTCGAAGCCCTCCATACCGCGCTCGATCACGAGCAGCGAGATGTCGCGGTGGCGGCTCTGATGCCCGGCCCCGGTCTTGACGGCGAGGATCACGAGGTCGGCGTTGATCCCGTTGGTGATGAAAGTCTTCGTGCCGTCGACGACGTAGTGCTCACCCTCGCGTCGGGCGCGTGTGGACATCGACGCGATGTCGGATCCGACGCCGGGCTCGGTCATCGCCAGCGCGGTGATCAGCTGGCCGGAGGCGATACCGGGCAGCCAGCGTTTGCGTTGCTCCTCGTTGCAATACGTCAGGAAGTACGGCAGGCAGACGTCATTGTGCAGCGTGATCCCCAGTCCGAAGCCGCCGACGCCGGCGCGCTGGGTCTCCTCGCCGATCACGAGGTTGAAACGGAAGTCCTCAGCGCCCGCGCCGCCGTAGCGCTCGGGAACGGCCATGCCGAGAAAGCCGCCGCGGCCAGCGAGCGCGAACACCTCACGCGGCACGATCCCATTGCGCTCCCATTCGCCGTAGCGGCCCTCATCGCCGAGCACCTCGCGCTCCAAGAACGTGCAAAAGCTCGCGCGGAAGTCCTTGTGCACGTCTTCGAGCAAAGTGCGCTGCATACATTCGCACCCTACCTCGCGAGGCGGTGCGCTCAGGCCGCGGCGAGCTGCTCGGGCGCTGGTGCGGCTGTGCCGCTTTGCGGCTCGGCGCGATAGCGCGGCTTGGCGAGCAGCAGCTGCACATCCTGGATACGCCGCTCGCGAAAGCCACCCTCGCAATAGGACAGGTACAGCTCCCACAGCCGGCGAAAGCGCTGGTCGTAGCCGAGGTCCGCCAGTCGCTCGGACGCCTCCAGGAAACGCTCGCGCCACAACTCCAGAGTCCTCGCGTAATGGGCCGTGATGTCCTCGAGATGGACCTGCCTGAAGTCGGTTACGCGCGCCAGCTGGCGCGAGATCACTTCAAGCGACGGCAGACACCCTCCCGGGAAGATGTAGGTGTTGATGAAGCTCTTGGCTGCCTTCTCCACTTGATAGGCGCGATCGTCGATCACGATCGCTTGCAGGAGCATCGCGCCGTCGTCGGAGAGCAGCTCAGAGCAGCGCCGGAAGTAGGTTGGGAAGTTCTGCCAGCCGACGGCCTCGATCATCTCGATCGACACGAGCTTGTCGTACTTGCCTCGTAGCTCTCGATAGTCCTCGAGTAGAACCGTCACCTGCTCCTGGAGCCCAGCGGCGCGCACGCGCTCAGTCGCGTAGGCGTGTTGTTCGCGGGAGATCGTCGTGGTCGTCACGCGGCAGCCATAGTGCTCGGCCGCGTACACGGCGAACCCGCCCCAGCCGGTCCCAATCTCCAGTACGTGGTCGGCGGGACCCAGGCCGAGCTTCGCGCAGACCCGCTCGAGCTTCGTGAGCGAGGCCTCTTCGAGCGTGGCGTGCGACGAGTCGAAGACCGCACACGAGTACATCATCGTGGGATCGAGGAACACTCCAAACAGCTCGTTCCCCAAGTCGTAGTGGGCGGCGATCTGCCGGCGGGAGCGTCCCACAGTGTTGCTCCGCAGCCACCGCATCCAGCGTTGTGCGGGGATCAGGCCCGGCGCCAGCACACGTCGCAGGTCGTCCAACGAGCGCATGTTCAGCGCGGCGAGGCGGGTCAGCGCGACGAGGTCCGAGCACTCCCACAGGCCATCCATGTATGACTCGCATAGCCCGACGCTGCCTCGCAGCAGTAACCGGTAGAAGCGAGGCGAGCGCACCTCGAGCGTGACCCGCAGGGGATCCAGGACCGGCGCGTTCCCGAACGCCAGGCGCTCTCGGCCCTCCTCCACAACGCCGGTCTCCACGATGCTCAGCTCGCCGCCCTTGATGGAGCGCAAAAGGCGCAGGACGAGCCGGCGAGCGAGGCGATCGCGCAGGGAGGCCTTGGCAAGGGCGCCGCGCAGGGGAGTGTTCACCGCCTCAGTTTTCCGCGGCGGTCCGATTTTTCGCAGAGGTCCGATCGTGCTGCCCATGTCAGCGGCGCTCCCTTCGCCGGCGCGCGTTCTCCGCGGGAATTTCCGGATGGGGGAAATACCTCGCCCCGCGCAGCTTCAGCCGCAGCGCATGGATGTAGATGCGCGCGAGGATCCGCGCGGTCAGGAACGGATAACGCAGCAACGCGCCGCGCAGGGCGCTCGGCGTCAACTCCCGGCGGTGCAAGGAAAGGGTTGCGTCGAACACGCTGGGGCTGTCTGCGCGCAAAGGTTCGCTGGCGCGCTGGGGCTCGTCTGCGCTGCGGGGCTCGCTTGCGCGGTGGAGCTCGTCCGCGCGACGGGACTCGATGTGCACGAGCAGCTGCTCGCCAGGTTCGGTCAAACGCCAGTCGTAGGAGTGATCCATGCCCATCAAGGGGGAGACGTGCAGCTGCTTCTCCAACCGCGCTCGCATCAGCCTCACGGTGCCGCGGTGGGCGCTATCCTGCACCGCCATCACGTAGGCGTGGCGCTCGCCCCAGGGGGTGTTCGTCACGTCGGCCACGACCGCTTCGACCCGCTCGCCGGAGATGTCGAAGCAGTAGTAGAAGCTGACAGGGTTGAAGCAATTGCCGAAATAGCGCAGATGGGTGAGCAGTCGAATCGGTCCCCGGGGGCGCACACCGGTGCGCTCGGCCACCAGCTCGCGCACCGCGTCGATGAGGGCAACGGAGGGATCGCCGAGGTAGTCGCAGCGCCGAAACCAAGCCAAAGCAGGGCGGCGCGCCGACCACAGCCAGTGCCCGTCGAAGCAGCCGGGCAGCTCGTCGAGGTCGAGGTAGGCCATGAACAGCGGATAGCGAAACTCGTTTGTCACGGCTCCCATCCGCCGGTGGCGGACCGAGCCCTCGTAGAGGCAGGAGCGCCGCGGTGGGCTGGCCAGCTGGTCGCCGCCACGCGCGAGGGTGGCTTGCGAGCTATCGGCGATGCTGCTCACAACTTCACCCCAAAGGGCTCGCAGGCTCGCAGGGCGCTCACGACGCCGTCCTCGTGAAAGCCCCAGCCCCAGTACGCGCCGCAGTAGTGCGTGCGGCTTGCGAAACCCCCAATTGCCCCATGTTGAGATTGGGCCGCGACCCCCGCGGGCGTGAAGACAGGGTGGTAGTAGGGGATTGTGCGAATGATCTTCGCCGGGTCGATCGCCTCAGTGCGGTTCAGGGTGACGCAGAAGTCGCGGTCGGCGTGCAGCCGCTGCAGGTGGTTCATGTAGTAGGTGACGGTGCTCAGCGGCTTGGGCTCGCGCAGGAGGTGGAAGTTCCATGCGGCGCGCGCACCACGGCGGTGGGGGAGTAGCGTGGAGTCGGTGTGGAGCACCGCCTCGTTGCGCTGGTAGGGAATCGCGCCGAGCACCGCACACTCGCGCTCGGAGGGGTCGCTCAGCAGCGCAAGCGCCTGGTCGGAGTGGGTGGCGATCACGACCTGGTCGAAAGACTGAGTATCCCGAGCACCCCGCCGGCCCCCGCGATCCTCGGCGGTGACTTCGACGCGATCCCCTGAACGGGTGATCGACCGTACGGGGGAGTCAAGCCGGATGCGATCTGCAAATGGCCGTGTGAGCGTCTCCACATAGCGCACCGAGCCCCCCGCGACGGTGGCCCAACGCGGGCGGTCGCGGAAGCCGAGCATCCCGTGGTTCGAAAAGAACTCGGCGAGGAACCGGACCGGGAACGAGGCGATCTGTCGCGGATCGGCCGACCAGACGGCGGATACCTGGGGGACGATCAAACGCCGGACGAAGACCTCGGAGAAGCGTCGTCGGATGAGGAAGTCCTGTAGCGACTCGCCCGTTTCCTCGCGTCCAAGCAGCTGCCGCAGCTCGCGGTTGAAGCGCAAGAGATCGGCGATCATCCGTTGAAAGCGCGGGCTGGCGAGGTTGCGCGGCTGGCAGAAGAGCCCGCGCGGGGTCCCGGCGTACTCGAAGTCCTCGTCCTCGCCCTTCACCGAGAAGCTCATGTGCGTCGGCTGGGTGTCCACCTCGAGTTGCTCGAGCAGCCGCGTGAAGTTGGGATAGTTGCGGTTGTTCATCACGATGAAGCCGGTGTCCACGTGGTGAGTCTGGTGCTCGGTGTCGACACGGATCGTGTTGGTGTGCCCGCCCGCATAGGAGCCGGCCTCGTACACCACGATCTCGTGCTCACGATGCAGTAAGTGAGCCGCGAGTAGGCCAGAAACGCCTGCGCCGACAATCGCGATCCTCATGGCGCCGCTCTGAGGTGTGTACGTGTCGTCGTCTCGCATCGTGTGCCTTTGTTCGTGCGCTTTCGTCGCCTGGATCATCGCAAGCGTGGATGTTCCCGGGTCGATCCGCGCAAGGACCGGGCTCCAATCGCGATCAGCGGGGAGGAGTGCGAGGCTCCGGTGTCGAACAAGAGCGCCGATGAAGCGTGTCGCCACTCCCACCGCAGACCGTCCGCCGGCCAACGGCACGAGCGAGCACCAGAGCCTGTCCAAGTACATCCAGGCGCGCTTCGAGGAGTGCTCGCGCTCGCAGAAGGACGTCGCGCAGTACATCGTCGACCATCTCGACGAGGCGGCGTTCCAGACAGCCGAGGAGTTGGCCCGCCGCGCGAATACGTCGAGCTCAACCGTCGTGCGCTTCTCGCAGGCACTCGGGTTCGAGGGCTTTCCGGAGCTGCAAGCGGCTGCGCGCGAGGAATACCGCCGCGTGCACACGAAGAGCGAGCCAAAGAACAGCGCGGGCGCCTCGGCGAGCTCGACGCCGCTGTTCTCGCTCGACCAGAACGAGTTCGAGACCGCTCTCACCGCCGATCACCTGAACGTCGAGGAGACCGCGCGCAAGGTCTCCCGCAGCTCGGTCGAGGCGCTGATCGAGGCGATCGTGTCCGCTGAGAAAGTGCTCGTAGCGGGCACCGATCAGATGGCGTTCTTCGCGAGCTATCTCAGGCATCTGTTGATGCTGCTCGACCTGCGCGTCGACGTCGTGGCCAGTCCCTCACAGGAGGCGCTCAGCCGCCTCGGCCGGATCGAGGAGGGCACGCTCGTAATCGGCCTCTCCGCCGGTCGCCCGCACCCGCTCGTGGTGCGCGCGATGAAGCTGGCCCGTCACCGCAAGGCGCGTACCGCGGCGATCACCGACGCGACGCTCTCCGAGGTGGCCAAGCTCGCGCAGATCAAGCTCTACTACTCCTCCAATTCGCCCGCCTATGTGCGCTCGCACACGGCCCTGCTCAGCCTGATTCAGGCTCTCGCCTATGGCGTCTATGCGCAGGACTCGGCGCAGTACGATGATCGCATCAAGGCGTTCCGGTTGAAGTAAGTCTCCTCGGAATGGGGGCGCCGCATGCGGCGCCCATCGGGAGTGCGCACGCGCACTGCGTCCGGCCGGTGCATGCACCGGCCGGAAGGCATACGATTGCCGGATCTTCCAGCCACCGGTATCAGTCACACAGACCAGGAGAAGCCCGATGACCGCCAGCCTCCGCAGTCACCTGTCAACCGTCGCGACTTGGACCCGTCGCTCGCTGGCCCCGATGCTGGCCGCGATGCTCGTCTTCGGCACCGCGCTGGCCATCGCGGGCGTCAGGGCCGGCAAATACACGGGCACGACATCTGAGCAGGGCACCGTAGCGCTGACCGTCGCCGCCGGCGCCCGGAAGATCACCCATTTCAAGGCTGTTCTCGGCTACAACGGAAAGTGCGGCCAGGGCGGCGGCCCGGGGTTGACGGCGTCTCCGGCGACGATCGTCATCGATGCCGGAGGGCGCTTCAGCAAGAACGTGACGCTATCCCTGACAGGCATCGCCAGCCCGATTCACGACCCCGGGCGGGTGTTCGGCAAGGTGTCCGCCTCGGAGGTCACCGGCACGATCGAGCAGTTCCTCCACGGCAAGGTCAACAAGTGCTACGTCGAGACGTTCGCCGCCCACCTGCGCTGAGCAGCCCGGCGTCCATCGTCGCGGTGCCCGGCCGCCTGTCAAACTAGGCGCATGCGCGACGAGGCGACATTCCGGGTCAAGACCGGCCTGGCGGAGATGCTCAAGGGCGGGGTGATCATGGACGTGGTGACCCCCGAGCAGGCCAAGATCGCCGAGGATGCGGGTGCCTGCGCGGTGATGGCCTTGGAGCGCGTGCCGGCGGATATTCGTCGTGACGGGGGCGTGGCGCGGATGTCCGACCCGGAGATGATCGCGAGGATTCAAGAGGCCGTGAGCATCCCCGTGATGGCGAAGGCACGCATCGGGCATTTCCTGGAGGCGCAGGTGTTGCAGGCGCTGGAGGTCGACTACGTGGACGAGTCCGAGGTGCTGACACCGGCGGACGAGTCAAACCACATCGACAAGTGGGCGTTCGAGGTTCCGTTCGTGTGCGGCGCGACGAATCTCGGCGAGGCGCTGCGGCGAATCGGCGAGGGCGCGGCGATGATCCGCTCCAAGGGCGAGGCCGGCACCGGCGACATCGTCGAGGCGGTCAGGCACATGCGCGCCATCAACGGCGCGATTCGCCGGCTGGGCACGCTTGACGACGCCGAGGTCGCGACCGCCGCGAAGGAGCTGGGCGCGCCCCTGGATCTTGTCCGTGGGATCGCCCGCGATGCTCGCCTGCCGGTCGTGCTGTTCTGCGCCGGCGGCATCGCCACGCCGACCGACGCGGCGCTGATGATGGCGCTCGGCGCCGAGGGCGTGTTCGTCGGCTCGGGCATCTTCAAGTCCGAGGACCCGCCGGTGCGAGCGCGCGCGATCGTGGAGGCGACGACGCACTGGCAGGATGCCGAGCGCGTGGCGCAGGCCTCGCGCGGCCTCGGCCCGGCGATGGTCAGCCTGGAGAGCTCGAAGCTCGATGGCGAGCAGTTGCTAGCCCAGCGCGGCTGGTAGTCGCCGCCGCGTGGACCGGATGGCGAGCGCGCCGCTGATCGGTGTACTCGCCTTGCAAGGTGGGTTCGCCGCGCACGCGCGGGTGCTGCGCGGGCTCGGCGCGCAGGTGCGCGAGGTGCGGGTGCCGGGGGACCTGAACGGCCTCGAAGGGCTCGTGATCCCCGGGGGAGAGTCGACCACGATGACCTTGGGGATCAAGCGCGAGGGGCTGGCTGAGCCGCTGCGGGAGCTGATTGGGATTCCGCCCACCCAAGGCGTGCCGGTCCTGGGTTCGTGCGCGGGGCTGATCATGCTCGACCGCGAGCACCTGGGGCTGATGGACATCAGGGCCGAGCGCAACGCGTTCGGGCGGCAGCTGAGGAGCTTCGAGGCGGATATCGAGCTGTGCGGCATTGATGGAGATCCCACCCGCCCCGACGGCGCCCGCCCGCTACGGGCGGTGTTCATCCGCGCACCCTGGATCGCCGAGCACGGACCCGGCGTGGAGATCCTCGCGGAGGTGGACGGTCATCCCGTGGCGGCGCGGCAGGGAAGGATGCTGGCGGTCGCCTTTCACACCGAGCTCGGCGAGGACGATCGGCTTCATCGCATGCTGCTCGGCGGCGCCGTGCGCTCGAGCGCCTCCCAGCCCTGATCGAGCTTGCCCTCGGCCTGCTCAGCCGCGCTGCCACCGCGCAGGCCGAAGAGCCGCTTGCCGAGCAGCAGATAGACGACCACCGCCAGGTTGACGAGGAGGGCGAGCACCTTGAAAGTACTCCCGCGGTTGACGATCTCATAGACCTCTAGCGGCAACAGCGATGTGGTGACGAGGAACGTCAGATACTCGGCCCAGCGCTGCTGGTACCACAGCCCGACTGCCTCGACACCCTCGATCGCCGCATAGGTGAGCAGTACTGCACCGAGCAGGTGCAGATGCGAGGAGGAGGTCGTGAACGCGTCATCGAGATCGTGCAGTAGGCCGTGAGTCGCATGCGTCTGGCCGGAGCTCACACCACCCTGGAGATCGGCCACCACTTTGTAGAAGGTCTCGCGCAGAGCTCCGCGGTCGGACGCGAAGATCAGAACGATCGCGCCGAGCGCGCCAAGCACGACGAAGTGAAACGCCCGGCTGATCGCGATCAGGCGCAGGACGATCTTGTTGCGCAGGGGCATACCCCGCAACGGCAAGGCGATCTCGCTGCGCTCAAGTGGAAACGGGCGGACAGGGTGCACCGGCGGCGTCAGCGCGAGCCAGCTGTCGCAGCGCAGGCAGCGGCACCAGCGGGTGCCGGCCGAGTCCTCGCGCACGAGCGTTGCGTCCTGGGGGCGCACGGCGGCCGCATCGGCGCCGACGAGCCCATGCCCACGCACGGCGCAGATCACGAGCTCCCAATGCAGACGCGGACGCCAGCGCCTGGGGGGCTGTGTGCCTGGAGGGTGCTCGTCCACAATCGAACCGTACCCGTCGTCGGGGCGCGATCGGTGATATCCACAGGGGAATGTTGATCGCGGTGGCCGCGGATGAGTTGAAGGGCGTGGCGAGCGTGCTTGTGCAGACGCTCGAGCGCAGGGGGCATCGTACGCTCGTGCACGGGGCGCTCAGCGCGGCAGAGCGAAACGACTGGGCGTGGGCCTCGGAGGCGGCGGCACGCGACGTTGCGCAGGGACGTGCGGAGCAGGGAGTGGTGTGCTGCTGGACGGGCACCGGTGCATCGATTGCCGCGAACAAGGTCGATGGCGTGCGGGCGGCGCTGTGTCTCGATGGGGCGAGTGCCGATGGAGCCCGTCGCTGGAACGACGCCAACGTGCTCGCCCTCAGCCTGCGGAGCACATCCGAGGCCGAGCTCGCGGAGATTCTCGACGCCTGGTTCGCCGCTGAGCCCAGCTCCGAGGCCGAGGATCGGGAGAATGTCGCTCACCTCAGCGAGATCGAGCGGCGCTAGCCGCAGGCGAAGCGGACGATGGCGTTCTGCTCCTGCTCGACGACGCGCCCGTCGGCAAGCAACAGGTCGACGTGACCTAGCACCTCTGAGAGCGTGAGGTAGGCCTGGGTGACGGCGATGTTGCCCCAAAGCTCGATCGCGATCTCGTGCGCGGTACGGGGCTGGGTGGCGATCAGGCCGTAGATCTTCTCGGCGCGGCGATCGTGCATGCGGAAGCGTGTGTCGATCAGCGAGGCATGGTCGGCGATGGGCTGGCCGTGGCCCGGCAGTACCAGTGCGAGGTCCATCGCTCGTGTCTGTTCCAACGAGTCCATGTAGGTGATGAGCGCCTGCGGGCGCGGGCCGTCGTAGTCGCCGCTGCAGCCGAGCGGCCGGGCGAGCAGCGGGTTGGAGGAGATGTGGGCAATCAGGTGATCGGCGGCGAGCAGGATCGAGCGGTCCTCGTCCAGGAATACGGTGTCCGACGGGCTGTGCCCGGGCCGGTGCAGGACCCGCAGGGTGCGGTCGCGTAGCTGCAGCTCGCCCCCGTCCTGCAGCGGGCGGGTGACCTCTACCGGCGCGCCCCAGGCGCGAAAGCCCGCGGAGACCGCGCGTAGCGCCGTGACGATCTCTTGGGGGATGCCGTGGCGCAGCATAAGATGCTCGGCGAAGCGGTCTTCCAGGTCTGTCTCGTGCCCGTAGGCGCCCAGGAACGGGGCAAGTTTGTCGAGCGCCGCGACCTCGGCTCCTGAGCGCCTTGCGAGGATCGAGGCCAAGCCGAAGTGATCCATGTGCTGGTGGCTGACGACGAGCAGCTCGATGTCCTCGATTGCGTGCCCGCGCGCCTGGAGCGCCTGCTCGAGCTCGTCCAACGCCTTGCCGGAGTTGGGGCCCGAGTCGATCAGTGTCAGCGGGGAATCCTCGATCAGGTAGGCATTGACCCTGCCGACCATGAATGGGGTCGGGATCGCCAACCGGTGGATCCCGGCCTCGGCCGCGAGCGCCAGCAGCTCCTGCTCGCCGGGGCCGTCCGGCGGCCGATCCGTGCTCACGAGCGGATCAGCGCGAGGACTTCATCGCGGCGGCGCTCCATGTCCTCGGGGGAAACCAAAGACTCCAGGCAGAGGCGCAGCAGAGGCTCGGTGTTGGAGGGTCGCACGTTGAAATGCCAATCGGGATAGTCGATCGAGATGCCGTCGAGCTGTTTCTGCTCGGCATCGGAGTAGCGCGCGGCGAGCTCCTGCATCTTCTGAGCCGGGTCTGCGACCTCCGAGTTGACCTCGCCGGAGATGAAGTAGCGCGAGCGGTAGGGCTCGAGCAGCTCGGACATCGACTGGCCGGTGCGCGAGAGCAGCTCGAGCACCAGCAGCGCTGGAATCGTGCCGGAGTCCGCGCAATAGAAATCACGGAAGTAGTAGTGCCCGGAGACCTCGCCGCCGAACAGTGAGCCCTCCTCGCGCATACGGGTCTTGAAGAAAGCATGCCCGACACGGTTGATGTGGGGGGTGCCGCCCGCGCGCGTGACGGTGTCGGGTACGGCGCGGGAGGCGCGCACGTCGTAGAGGATCGCTTGGCCGGGGATCTTCGCGAGCAGCGACTCGGCCAGCAGCGCCGTGAGAAAGTCTCCGTCGACGAACTGACCGGTCTCGTCGATAAAGAAACAGCGGTCGGCGTCGCCGTCCCAGGCGATCCCGAGGTCGGCGCCAGCGGCGAGCACGCGGTCGATGATGAACTGGCGGTTCTCCGGAAGCAGCGGGTTAGGCTCGTGCTCGGGGAAGTTCCCGTCGGGCGTCCAACAGGTCTCGATCAACTGCAGTCCGAGATCCTCCAGCAGCGGTCCGGCGACGGGGCCGGCCATCCCATTGCCGCCATCGACGACGACCTTCAGGGGTTTGATCACCGAGGGGTCGATGAAGCGCAGGGCCGTCTCGTGGAACTCGGCGTAGAGGTCGACCTGCTCGATCGAGCCTTCGCTGGATGAACCGGCCCCGCCCGCCCGCCCGGCCTCGATCATCCGCCGGATGTCCTGGATGCCGCTGTCGCCAGACAGCGCGATTGCGCCCTCGCGCACGAGCTTGCAGCCGGTGTAAGCCTTTGGGTTGTGCGAGGCAGTGCACATCAGGCCACCATCGAGCTTACGCGAGCCGACGAGGTAATAGAGCATCTCGGTTCCGAGGAGACCGCCATCGAGCACGTTCGCTCCCTCCCCGAGTAGGCCGGCGCGATAGCGCTCCGAGAGCTCGGGAGCGGTCAGGCGCATGTCGCGGCCGAGGCCGATGCGCAGCTCGGAGACCGGCTTGCCGGATAGATCCGAAAGCACATGCGCAAAGGCTCGGCCGATCTGCTCGGCGATCGAGCCGTCGATCTGCTCGCCGTAGAGGCCGCGGATGTCGTAGGCCTTGAAGATCTCTGCGGGGGGACGCTCATGCGGCTCGCATCCTAAGCTGTGTGCCATGTCAGGGCATTCCAAGTGGGCGAGCATCAAGCACAAGAAGGCGATCGTCGACTCGCGCAGGGGCGCGCAGTTCACGAAGCTCGCGCGTTCAGTCACGGTCGCGGCGCGCGACGGCGGCGGCGATCCGGTCGGTAACCCGGCGCTGGAACTGGCGATCCGCAAGGCCAAGGAAGCGAGCATGCCGAAGGAGAACATCGAGCGCGCGATCGCCAAGGGTACGGGGGAGGGGGGCGAGGCCGAGGCGATCGAAGCCGTCCTCTACGAGGGTTATGGCCCCGGCGGTGTCGCGGTGTTGGTCGAGGCATTGACCGACAACCGCAATCGCACTGGCGCCGACGTGCGCCACGCCTTCTCCAAGCACGGCGGTAACCTCGGCGAGCCGGGCTCGGTCGCCTACCTGTTCGAGAAGAAGGGCACGATCGTGATCGATACTGAGCGCTACTCCGAAGACGACCTCATGGCAGCGGTCGAGGCAGGCGCCGATGACATCGTCACCGACGATGGCGTGTTCGAGGTATTGGCCGAGCCGGCCAGCTTTTCCAGCGTGATCGGCGCCCTGGCCCAAGCAGGGGTGGAGACGGAGAGCGCCGAGATGTCCTACCGCCCGACGAGCCTCGTGCCGATCGACGAGAACCAGGTGCGCAAGCTGATGGGTCTCACCGACGCTCTCGAAGAGCTCGATGACGTGGATGACGTGCACGCCAACTTCGACGTGCCTGCAGACGTGCTGGAGCGGGTCGCGGGCTGAGGACACCCGTCTCGGTGTGGAAGTATCCCGCCCGATGAGCGCGCTCGAGACGTCCTCTCGGCCCCGGTCGTGACCCGGCCACCGGTCGTGATCCTGTGCGGCGGGCGCGGGACGCGACTACAGGAGCACACGCAGGAGATACCGAAGCCGCTGGTGGAGATTGGCGGCAGGCCAATCGTGTGGCACGTGATCCGGCTGTACGCCGTGCAGGGCTTCCGAAAGTTCGTGCTGGCGACGGGCTACAAGGGCGAGCTGATCGGACACTTCGCGGCCGAGCAGCAGTGGCCGCAGGGCGTGAGCGTCGAGTGCGTGGACACAGGCTTGGAGACACCCACGGGCGGCAGGATCAAGTTGCTGGAGGGGCGACTGAGCAGCGAGGAGCGTTTCTGCGCGACGTATGCCGACGGGGTGGCGGACATCGACCTGGAGGCGCTGCTGGAGTTCCACGCGGGGCACGGCGCACTTGCCAGCATGACGGTGGTGCGCCCGGAGCTGCAGTTCGGCGTGACGGAGCTCGACGGGGAGGACGGGAGAGTGACGGGTTTTCGCGAGAAGCCACGCTCAGAGCACTGGATCAACGGAGGCTTCTTCTGCATGCAACGGGACGCGCTGAACTACCTGGAACGTGACAGCGTGCTCGAGCGTGAGCCGCTGCAGCGTTTGGCCGAGGAGAACGAGCTACGCGCCTATCGACACGAGGGTTTTTGGGAGTGCATGGATACATACAAGGACGCGGTCGCGCTGAATGACCTGTGGACCTCGGGCAGCGCTCCCTGGCGAAGGTGGGATTAGGGCGTCTCGGAGAGCCGCCGTGCGCGGAACAGCGACACGGGCTCGCGGATGCCGCGTAGGCGACGCTCGCCCGCATATGACCAGCGATAGGCCTCACGCGCGGTCTCGCGCACCTCACGCTCGGCCAGCAAGCTGCCGGGCCGTGCGATCTGAGTGATGCGGCTGGCGAGGTTGACCGGGCGCCCGAACCAGTCTCCGGCGCGGCTGAGGGCCGGACCGATCGCGATGCCGGCCCTCAGTTGAGGGAAGTCCTCGGCCTCCGCCTCCGCGGCGTCGAGCAACGTGAGCGTGGCATCGAGCAGCGGCTCGGGCTCTAAGGCAGTGAGCATTGCGGCGTCGCCAATCGTCTTGATCAGCCTGACAGGCGGCGTGGCTACCTCGCTGGCGAGCGACTCCAGGCGCACCGCCAGGCGCCCGAGCTCGTCCGGCGGGACCTCCTCGCCGAGACGGGTAAAGCCGACGAGGTCGGCGAAGCACACGGTGATCTCACGCGAGCCCGCGAGCTGCCCACCGCTGCGCTCGGCGGCGTTGATCGCCTCGCTCTGGGCCATCTGACGTAAGTGGAGGTTCAACAGATTGGTGACGAGCGGGCCAAGCATCGGAGAGAGCTGTGAGGCGGCATAGGCGTAGCGTTGAGCGAGTTCATGCTCGCTGACGCCGGGCTCGAGCACCAGGCGCAAGGTCAGGGTGCGCATCGTCTCAGCGGCCTGCGAGAGGCCGCGCCCCAGCGTGCGCATCAGGTCGAGGATCTCCTCGTCGGAGATCCCTGCCACATGGGCCACGTGGCGCATCCGCACGGCCTCGAGATCGGCCTCGGTGTATACGGCCTCCTCCGGCGCCGCGATCGGTAGGCCCATCGCGCGGCGAACCGCGATCAGGAAATCTCCCGGCACTTCCCCGCGCTGCGCTATCTCTGCCGCGGTATAGCGGGCATGTCCCCCAATCACGCGCTCGGCGGGAAGGAACATCAGCGTGCCCGAAGCCGTGGCGCGTTGCAGCTCGGATAAGGGAACCCCGTCGGCGGCTAGGTACTGAAGCAGCGCCAGACGCTCGGCGCGCTGCTCGTCGGCGAGTCCGTCGAGCAGGCCCTCCACCTCGAAATCGATCTGCTCCCCGCTCATTTCACTCCAGCGTATGACAGGCAGGCGTCCGGCGGCACGCGGAGAATCACAGATGGTGATCGTTCTGGGAATCGACCCCGGCCTGGCAAATACCGGCTACGGCGTGGTGCGCAGCGGGTCGGGTCGGCTCGTTGCGCTCGACGGCGGCGTGATCGAGACGCCCGCCGGCATGCCACAGGAGCGGCGCTTGGCGGACATCCATGCGGCGGTCGACGCGCTGCTGGCTGAGCACGAGCCCGATGCGATGGCGCTGGAGCAGCTGTACTTCGGCCAGAATGTTCGCACGGCCTTTGCGGTCGGTCATGGCCGTGGTGCGGCGATGCTGGCGGCGGGACAGCGTTGCGTTGCGTGCACGAGCTACACGCCACAGCAGGTGAAGGCTGCTGTCTGTGGCAACGGGCGGGCGGACAAGGGCCAGGTTGCGCGGATGGTCCAAACGCTGCTCGCCCTACCAGAGCTGCCCACTCCAGACCACGCGGCGGACGCCTTGGCGGTCGCGATGTGCCATGCCAACTGCGCGCCTCTATCGGCTGCGCTTGCGGGGGCGCTCCGATGATCGGAATGCTGAGAGGAGAGGTGGCGGTTCGGCGGAGCGATTACGTCTTGATCCTGTGCGGGGGTGTGGGATACCGCGCCGCGGTCTCGGCGGAGACGCTGCGTCACGTCCCGGCGGTGGGCGAGGAGATCACGCTGCACTCGCATTTGATCGTGCGCGACGACGCCTTGTCGCTGTACGGCTTCCACTCCGAGCAGGAGCGTGACCTGTTCTTGATGCTGCTGTCCGTTCAAGCGGTCGGTCCGAAGGTGGCGCTGGCCGTGCTCTCCGGCGGGACGCCGCGCGAGCTGATGGCGGCGATCGCGGCGCAGGACGCGGCCCGCTTTCAGGCGGTCCCAGGGATCGGCAAGCGTACAGCGGAGCGGATCATCGTCGAGCTGCGCGAGAAGGTGGGGGTGGAGATGCTCGATCGGCCGGACTCGGAGGGCGAATCGATCGTTGCGCGCAGGGGCGAGCGGCCGGAGATCGGCCAGCGAACGCTCGCGCGCGACGGGCTGGTGGAGCTCGGATACAGCCTTGGCGAGGCGGAGGAGTTGTTGCGGGGTATCGACGCGGACAGCGCCGAGGGATTGATCGCGCAGGCGCTACGAACCGCGCGCACGACATGACCGAGACCGCGGCCCGTATCCAAACTCCTTACCTGGCTCCAGAGGACGAGATCGATCGTTCGCTGCGCCCGCGGCGCATGGAGGACTTCGTCGGCCAGGAGACGCTGCTGGAGCAGCTGGGGGTGGCGATCGAGGCGGCAAGTGCGCGGGGGGATACGCTCGATCACCTGCTGCTCGCCGGGCCACCGGGCTTGGGCAAGACATCGCTGGCGCAGATCGTGGCGAGCGAGTTGGAAGTGCCGTTTGTGCAGACCGCGGGTCCGGCGCTCGAGCGCAAGGGCGACATCGCGGCGTTCCTGACCGCGCTGGAGCCGGGGAGTGTGTTCTTCGTGGACGAGATCCACCGTCTCTCGCGCACCCTGGAGGAGACGTTCTACCCGGCGATGGAAGATCACCGTCTACCGATCACGGTCGGACAGGGGGCGGGTGCGCGTGTAGTGACGCTGGAGCTGCCCCCGTTCACGCTAATCGGAGCGACGACGCGAACGGGGCTGCTCTCGACGCCGCTGCGTGACCGTTTCGGTATCCAGGCGCGATTGGAACCCTACGGGATGGATGAGCTCGCCAGCATCGTGAGGCGCTCAGCGGGGATCCTGGAGATCGGCTTGGAGGATGCCGGCGCGGTGGCGATCGCGGCCCGCAGTCGCGGGACGCCCCGTGTGGCGAACAGACTGCTGAAGCGCGTACGCGACTTCGCGGAGGTACGCATGGAAGGGGTGGTGACGGCGGTGGCGGCTGAAGCGGCGCTGGAGCTGCTGGAGGTGGACGAGCGCGGACTGGACCGGCTGGACCGGGAGATCCTGCGCGCGATCTGCGTGAAGTTCGACGGCGGGCCGGTGGGACTTTCGACGCTGGCCGTGGCGGTGGGAGAGGAGCAGGACACGATCGAGGACGTCTATGAGCCCTATCTCTTGACGCAGGGCCTGCTCAAGCGCACGCCGCGGGGGCGCGCGGCAACTCCGGCGGCCTTTGCGCATTTAGGTATCCCACCCGCGGTCATCCCACCCGCTTCCGAGCCGTCCAGCTCAGACGGCCCTGCGCTGTTCTGAGCGCCGCTCCCTTACTCTGTCGGTCAATGACCCACCCATTCATCTGCCCAAACTGTGGTCACCGCACCTCAGAGCTCGACCGAAACCTCGGCTTCACCCGTCAGCGCAAGGGCTGCACGAAGTGCGGGTTCGCCTTCCTGTTCGAACTGCTCGACGACTACTTCCCGGCCCCGGACGCGGCGTTCTTCGTATGCGACGGCGAGGGGCGCGTGATCGGCTGCGGGAAGAACTCCTTCGCCTTCACGGGCCTCGAGGAGGAGGACGTGATCGGCCAGCGCGTAGAGCAGGTGCTCGGGCTGAGCTTTGCAAACGGCGACGATCCTGTGGCTACCGTGCTCGAGTGGGGAGTCAGGGCGCTCGACAAGCCGGTCAAGGTGAGCGGCGAGCGCGATGTGGCGGCGAGCGCGAAGGCGGACATGTTCCCGGCATATGACGACGATGGCGGCCTGTTGCTCGTGCTGACCCCCGACAAGTAGGCTCCCGGAGCCGATGACCGATCGCCGCCGCAACTCCTTCGTACTGCTGATCGTCACCGGGCTGGTGATCCTCTCGCTGCTCGTAGTCGTCGGCATCCCCGGTGTGGTGAAGGCGAAGAAAACACGCCTGGGCCTGGACCTGAAGGGCGGCGTCGAGCTCACCTACCAGGGCCGGCCAACCGCTCACGCGAAAGTGGATGCCGAATCGCTGAACCGGGCGATCGACATCATGCGCAAGCGCGTCGACCAGTTGGGCGTGGCCGAGCCGGAAATCCAGCGAACGGGTTCGGACGAAATCGACGTCGCGCTGCCGAACGTGAGCAACGTCGGGCGCGCGCAGGCGCAGGTGGGCAAGACCGCGCTGCTGTACTTCTACGACTGGGAGCCGAACGTGATCGGCCCCAGTGGCAAGCCCGCGCCAAGCGAAGCCAGCGTGACCGGCGGGGCGAACGCCGCCTCCTCGGTGTCCGGACTGATCGAGTACAAGGCTGTGCTGCTCGCGGCGAAACGTACCGCGATCATCCGCAAGAGCGACACGACGCTGAGCGAGGGCTGCACGTCCGAACAGAAGGAAGGCTGTATCTACGGTACCTGGTACCTGCTCGACACAAAGCACGAAAAGGTCCTGCGCGGTCCAGAGGAAACCGAAGCGAACCTCTACTCAGAAGGCTTCAAGGCTCCGAAGGGCGCGAAGCTGAAGGCCGTGCGGGTGAACCCGGGCACGGTCGTCGTGCAGGCCCGGCCCGTGGAAGGCGCGAACGGGAAGGTCACGCAGGCTTCGCCGAACAGCTGGTACGTGCTCAACGACGATCCGGTGCTGGAAGGCTCGGATATCACCAATCCGCAGGAGAGCTCAGAAAGCGAATCGGGCCAGCCCGACGTGACGTTCGGCTTCACCTCGCACGGGAAGAGCGTCTTCCAGCAGGTCACCAAGGAAATCGCCCAGCGTGGCCAGGAAGCCCAACTGCCGGGCGTCAGCAAGGAAGCGGCGCAGCAGCACTTCGCGATCGTGCTCGACGGCCAGGTGATCACGGCGCCGTCGATCGACTACACGAAGTACCCGGAAGGGATCGACTCCTCCCAGGGCTCTGAGATCTCCGGCGGCTTCACGTTGACCTCCGCCGAAAATCTCGCGGACGAGCTGCAGTCCGGCGCGCTGCCGATCAAGCTGAACCTGATCTCCCAGTCGCAGGTGTCGGCGACGCTCGGCAAACAGGCGCTCAGCCAGGGACTCTTGGCGATGGTGCTGGGCTTTGCCGTGGTGTGCTTGTTCCTGCTGATCTTCTACCGCGTGCTCGGCGCAATCGCGATCGGTGGCCTGGTGATCTACGGGATCTACTACTTCGCGCTGATCAAGCTAATCCCGATCACGCTGACGCTGCCGGGGATCGCCGGTTTGATCCTGACGATCGGGATCGCGGCGGACGCGAACATCGTGATCTTCGAGCGCGTCAAGGAGGAGATCCGCGGCGGCCGCTCGATCATCTCGGGCATTGCCACGGGCTATCGCCGCGGGTTCGCGGCGATCGTCGACGCCAACGTGGTGACGTTCATGACCGCGTTCATCCTGTTCGCCCTGGCAACCGCGGAAGTCAAGGGCTTCGCATTTACGTTGGGCATTGGCACACTGCTGACTCTGTTCACCGCGGTGCTCGCGACGCAGGCGACACTCGGCGCGATGGGTCGCTCGCGGCTCGTCAGCCATCCGGCGGCGCTTGGCGCGGCGCGGCGCGGAAAAGGCTGGACGTTCGACTTCATGGGCGCCTCGAAGTGGTTCTTCTCGCTGTCGGGCACGATCCTCCTGGTCGGCGCGCTCGCGATCGGCGGGAAGGGACTGAACTTCGGCATCGACTTCAAGTCGGGAACGCGGATCCAGACCGCATTCGTGAAGTCCGTGAACGAGAACCAGATCCGCGAAGTAATGAAGGGAAAGGGCTACGGCAGCGCGGAGATCCAGAAATTCTCGAGTAAGAGCGTCGGCGGCTCCGGCTTTCAGATCTCGACCGAGACGCTGCGGCCAAACAAGGTGGCGAAGATCGAAAACGCCCTCGCGGCGCGCTACCCGATCCGTCTTGGCGCGAACGGCGCGAAGGACTTCTCCTCGACCTCGATCGGGCCGACGTTCGGAAAAACGATCGCCAACGGCGCGGTGATCGCGATCATCGCCTCGCTGCTCGTGATCTCTGCCTACATCGCGCTGCGCTTCGAGTGGAAGTACGCGATCCCGGTGCTGATCGCCTTGATGCACGACCTATTGATCACCGCGGGCGTTTACTCCTTGACCGGCCGGGAAGTGACGACGTCGACGGTCGCGGCGCTGCTGACGATCCTGGGGTATTCGCTGTACGACACGATCATCGTGTTCGATCGTGTTCGCGAGAACGTGCCACGGATGCCGCGCGCCGCGTTCTCACAGATCGTGAACCGCTCGATGTCGGAGGTGCTGACCAGGTCGTTGGCGACGAGCTTCTGCACGCTGCTGCCGGTGCTCGCGCTGCTGCTGTTCGGCGGGGAAACACTGAAGGACTTCGCCTTCGCGCTGATGGTCGGCGTCGCCTCGGGGGCGTACTCCTCGATCTTCATCGCCTCGCCGGTGCTGACCCACTGGAAGGAACGCGAGGGCTCATACCGTGGCCGGCGGGCGCGGATCGTGCGCGAAGTGGGTCGTGTGCCGGCCTACGCGACGGCGCTTGGAGGCGAGCCCGTCGACGTCGAGCCGGCGCAAGAGCGCAAACGAACGCGTCGCGGCAGCATCACCGCCCCAGAGGAGCCGGGCGAGCAGATCTCTAGAGACGAGTTCCAGGAGCTTGTGCGTGATCTGGACGTCGATGCCGAGCCCAAGCCGCGACGGGGTCGCATCGCACCCACGCGGCCCGATGCTACGGAGCAACTCGATGAACAGAGTGCCCCACCGACCCCCACACGTCCACGCGACCCGGCGGCGGATTTGACACCGGAGGATCTCGTCATGAAGGAAGACCCAAAACGAGCACCCAAGCCCAAACGACCGCGCAACCGCAAACATGGGAGGGCACGCTGATGGGGATGCTCGGCTGGGTGATGATGGGCCTTGCGATCTGGCACTTCACAATCTTCCTGCCGGACCGCTTCTGGGGCGGGATCGTGGGAGCGTTTGTGGGCTCTTTGGTAGGCGCGATCGTCGTGGGGCTGATCATCTACGGCGTTAGGGTCTCCGCTTTGAGGATTCCGGGCGAGAAGGCGACGGACGTGGCGGTCATCCTGTACGCGATCCCCGGCGCGCTGATCGGGATCGCCGCCGTGTACCTGGAGGGTATCCGTAGAGAGCGACGCGGCTGACGGCCCGTCGCTGCTGATCCCGCCTGCTTGAGCGGGCTTGGTTCTGTCCTCCCGCGGTTCCGTCTCATTCGAGCCGTAGTGTGGCTCAGGTGGAGGGAACTCGTTTTGAAATTCGCGATTGTCCGCCGGGAGACCTCGAAAGGCTGGAGCGCGAGCTGGGGGTGAGCGGGCCGCTCGCCCAGGTCTTGGTGCGCCGTGGTCTGGGTGAGCCGGCGCGTGCGCGTGCATTTCTGGCCGCTGACGAGGAGTATCCGCCGACGGCGTTCGCGGGTATCGAGCAGGCGATCGAGCCGATTCTGCGACACGTGGATAGCGGCGAGCGGATTACGATTCACGGTGACTACGACGTGGACGGAGTGTGCTCCACGGCGGTGCTGGTGCGGTCGCTGAGACGAGTCGGAGGCAATGTCGACTGGTATCTGCCCGACCGCGCTACCGATGGGTATGGCTTGAATCCGAGGACGGTACAGCGGCTCGCGCAGCGGGGTACACGCCTGCTGGTGACGGTGGACTGCGCGATTACGGCCGTGGAGGAGGTGGAGGAGGCGAAGGCGCTTGGGATGGAGGTCGTGGTCACCGATCACCATGCCCGTCGAGCGGATGGCGTATTACCGCAGGCCCCGATCGTGCATCCGGCGATCTGTGACTACCCATGCAGGGAGCTGTGCGCGACAGCGGTCGCCTACAAGTTGGCCCAACTGTTGGAGAGCACTTTTGCATCGCGGGATTGCGCTGATCGTGTTGCTCCGCGCGACCCACGCGCGCTGGAGGAGGATCTCGATCTCGTGGCGCTGGCCACGATCGCCGATGTGGTGCCGCTCGTCGGTGAGAATCGCACGCTCGTTCGGCGCGGTTTGCGTGCGCTCGCGGGTACCGCCAAGCCCGGTTTGCGAGCGCTGATGGCAGTCGCTCGGGTAGATCCGGGCAAGCTCAACGAGCGCTCGGTGGGCTTCGCGCTGGCGCCGCGGTTGAACGCCGCCGGGCGCATGCATCGCGCCGATGCGGGGCTGGAGCTGATCTTGACGGAGGACCCGGCGCGTGCGGCTCAGGTCGCGCAGGAGCTCGACCGCGTCAATTACGAGCGCAGGCAGGTGGAGACGCGCATCCGCTACGAAGCCGAAGCACAGCTCGCGGCATTGGACCCCACCCACCCGCGCTCGGCCTATGTGTTGGCGGGCGAGAACTGGCATGCGGGGGTGATCGGCATCGTCGCCTCACGGCTGGTCGAGCGTCACCGTCGCCCGGTCGTGATGATCGCCTTGGCCGGGGATACCGGCAAGGGTTCGGGGCGCAGCATCGACGCGTTCGACCTGCTCGGGGGTCTTACCGCCTGCGCAGGACACCTCCATGGCTTTGGTGGGCATCGTGCGGCGGCTGGCCTGGAGATCGAGCGTGGACGCTTAGAGGAGTTCGCCGAGGCATTCTGCGCGCACGCCGAGCACGTGCTTTCGCCCGCGGACATGGTTCCAGTGGAGCGAGTTGATGCCGTGGTGGGATGTGAGGAGCTGGGGATGGCTCTTGCGGAGGAGCTGCAAACTCTGGCTCCGTTCGGCAGAGGCAACCCGAGCGTGACGCTGTTGGCTGCGGAGGTGACGTTCCGTGACGTGCGTCCGATGGGTGAAGGCAAGCATGCGCGCTTCACGGTGCAGTCGCGCGGAGCCCGTGCGCGCGGTGTCGCGTTCGGGATGGGCGGACACTTGCCGGTGGGTGAGGGAGAAGCGGCCGAAGCCACGTTCACGCTGGAGGTGAACGAGTGGAATGGCGTTACCGAGCCCCGTCTGGTGCTCCGTCATGCACGGCTGGCCGAGCTGGCACTGCCGCCGCCGATGCACGATCTCGACCCATCCGCCGAGGACGAGGATCTCGTGTTGTTCGCGTGAGCTGAGGCGATCGCTTCAATCCGGGTGGTCCGTCCCCTACCCTTAGAACATGGCGATCGCAAAGGATTCCAATAGCCCGTCTGTCGCTGAGCTGCACAAGCCTCCCGCAGCGTCCGAGGGTGCTGCTGGCGTCGGCGCCGCCGAGCGCCCCGGCCCGCCCGAAATCGCCGCCGTCTCGAGCGCCGCTGAGCGCCTGGATCTGAACAAATTCGAGCGGCGACTGCTCGGCGACCTGTTCGCGATCGTCTCTGAGCACGCGAAGGACTCAGCGGTGGAGATCGACCGCGCTCGCGTTCGGGACGCGTTTGTCTTCGCCTGCGAGCATCATGCCGCGCAGCGACGCAAGTCCGGCGAGGACTTCATCGTGCACCCCGTCCGCGTGGCACGCATCTGCGCCGGCATGCGGCTGGATACCGAGACACTGTGCGCGGCACTGCTGCACGACACGGTCGAGGACACATCCGCCTCCATCGAGGAGGTCCGCGCGCGCTTCGGCGAGGACATCGCGCAGATCGTCGACGGCGTTACAAAGCTGACCGGCATCGCTTTCCAGTCGCGTGACGAGGCGCAGGCGGAGAACTACCGCAAGATGATGGTCGCGATGGCCACCGACGTGCGGGTGATCCTGATCAAGCTCGCTGACCGGTTGCACAACATGCGCACGATCGACGCGATGGGAAAGCAGAAGCAGATCGAGAAGGCACGGGAGACACTCGATATCTATGCGCCGCTGGCTCACCGCTTGGGTATTCATGCGATCAAGTGGGAGCTCGAGGACCTTGCGTTTGCGACTTTGCACCCCCGCAAGTACCAGGAGATCAAGGGATTGGTCGCCCAACAACGTGACGAGCGCGAGCGCTATGTCAGCGAGGCGGGCGATTATCTCCGCGACGAACTCGCACAGGTCGGCATCGAGGCCGAGATCGCCGGTCGCGCCAAGCACTTCTACTCGATCTACTCAAAGATGACGAAGAAGGGCCGCGAGTTCAATGAGATCTACGACCTCACCGCGATGCGGGTGATCGTGGACTCGGTGAAGGACTGCTATGGGACCGTCGGCGTGATCCACTCGCTGTGGAAGCCGCTGCCCGGTCGCTTCAAGGACTTCATCGCGATGCCCAAGTTCAACATGTATCAATCCCTGCACACAACGATCATCGGGCCTGAGGGCCAGCCGCTGGAGATCCAGATTCGCACCCACGAGATGCATGAGATGGCGGAGTTCGGCGTGGCCGCCCACTGGATGTACAAGCAACCGCCCGGGTCGGGCAAGAACGAGAACGGCGAGCAGGCGGTCCTCGCTCCGTTCAATTCGGGCGAGGACGCCAAGCTGAAGTGGCTGCGTTCGATGCTCGACTGGCAGAAGGATCTGCTCGACCCGCAGGAGTTCATGGAGACCCTACGCACGGACCTGTTCGAAGACGAGGTCTATGTATTCACTCCCAAGGGCGAGGTCAAGTCATTGGCCGCCGGCGCCACGCCGCTGGACTTCGCCTACGAGGTGCACACCGAGATCGGCCACCGTTGCGTCGGCGCTCGTGTGAATGGGAAGATCGTGCCGCTTCACTGCGAGCTTCACTCCGGCGACATCGTCGAGATTCTCACTGCCAAGCGCGAGCGTGGGCCGTCGCGCGACTGGCTGGCGACGGTCAAGACCACACGTGCGCGTAACAAGATCAAGGCGTGGTTCAAGGCGGAGTCGCGCCAGGACACCGAGCACGTCGGACGAGACCTGCTGCAAGAGCACCTTCGTAAGCACGGCCTACCTGCGCAGAAGATCACCGGCTCGGCACTGCTGGCGGACGTGATCCGCGAGGTCGGCTACCGCAAGGCGGACGACTTCTACATCGCCCTGGGCGCCGCCAAGGTCTCGCCGAAGGTGGTGGTCAACAAGGTGATGCAACGCCTCAAGCAGGGCGAGGCGGCCGATGGTGAGGCGACCGCGGCCGACCTGCTGCGGGTGGGACGAGCGCGGCGGCGGCCGACCAAGTCCTCCGGCCAGTATGGGATCCGTGTGGACGGGGTCGAGGACGTGATGCTGCGCTTGGCGAAGTGCTGCCGTCCCGTCCCAGGCGATGAGATAGTCGGCTACATCTCGCTCGGTCGTGGCATCACGATCCATCGCGAGGATTGCCCCAACTCGGTGCTGCTACGTAAGGATCCCGAGCGCTTTACGAACGTCACCTGGGAAGGAGACCAGAGCACGGCTTTCGTCGTTGAAATTCAGATCGATGCGTGGGATCGCCATCGCTTGCTCGAGGATCTCTCACGCGTGTTCTCCGAGTCTGGCGCAAACATCCTGGAAGCCCGTTGCCTGTCCACTCCCCCGATGGTCAAGAATCGGTTCGTCGTGGAGGTCGCCGACACGCACACGCTGAAAGGCGCGGTGACTCGCCTACGCAACATCGAGTCAGTGTTCGACGCCTACCGCGTTACGCCTGGTGCGGGATAGCTCGGCGCGACCCAGGCTGGCAAGGACTCAGGCCGCGTAACATCTGTCGTGCGGTGGCCTAGGTGAAGTAGCCCAGCGTAGGACGCCCTGGGAGAGGGGTTCAGCTGACGACGTGAAGCGCCTGCGGCATTATCGAATAACGTGCCTCGGCCACCTCGCCGATGTAGTCGCCGTCGACCTGTAGTGGCAGCAGACGCCCATCTGTGCTCTGCACGGTCAACTCGGTGAGCTCGGGGAAGCTGCTCACATGGCGATGGCCAGTCATACGCGCCCGTCCGGAGAAGGCTCGCCAGGCGATTGAAGGCATGTCCATCGGCGCCGCGCGGTGCAGCACGCATCCGGCCAGCGCTCCTGAGTCGAGCACCGCGCCCTCGGCGATCTCAATCGGCCGGTTCTGGAAATAGGTGAAGGGCGAGCCGTTCTGCACGATCGTCGTGACGCCCTCCAGGCTCTGGCCGCCGGCATGCGCCACCATCCGCGGCGGATGCACCAAGTAGCGACGCGTAAAAGTGCTGATCGCGGCCCAGGTGAAGTAATAGGCGCCTAGACGCGCCTTCAGGCGCGGATTGGAGTCGACTCGCGCCACCACGCTTGCGTCGACACCCAGGCCAGAGGCGAAGGTGAAGCAGCGGCCATTGACAACGCCCAAGTCGACCTTACGAGGGCACCACTCGTCCGCCATCGTAAGCAGGTGCTCGGTCGCGTCGACGAGCTCTCCGGGAATGCCGAGCATCTTGCCGAAGACGTTGGCCGATCCGCCGGGCAGGCAGGTGAGCGGGGTGGAGGAGCCGAGCAGTCCGTTGGCGGCTTCGTTGACAGTGCCGTCGCCGCCGAAGGCGACGACCACGTCATAGCCCTCATGCGCGGCCTCGCGGCACAGCTCGGTGGCGTGTCCCTGGGCCTCGGTGTCGACGGCATCGACCTCGAAGCGACCCTGCAGAGCGTAGAGCACCAGATGGCGCAGGCGGTCAGAGACCGTTGTCGCGTAGGGATTGACGATGATCAACATGCGCCGCTTCGTTGCGGCCTTCAGTGGCTCGAAATCTTGTGGCGTCGTAAGCTGATCGGTTTCGTGCACGGTTGAGCTCATTGCAAGGCCTACACCGCATCGATGAGAGCGTTACCGGCTCTCCAAAAGCTCTTGCGCTCGTGTTGTATTCGTCGGCCTAGTCGCTATACTTCTGCTGGACACATCCAGAGGGGTGGAGGGCCTGGCCCTACGAAACCCCGGCAACCACCGTCAAAGTCACAGGCGGGAAGGTGCCAATTCCAGGCGATGTGTGGCGGGCTTCGCGCTCTTTGCCACACGTGACACGGCGAAGACTAGAGCGAAGGAGCCCCATGGCTGTCAGTCATCTGCAGTGCAAGGAGTGCAAGGCCCAGTATCCGCTGGAGGCGCTGTATGTCTGCGAGCAGTGCTTCGGGCCGCTCGAGGTTGCCTACGACCACAGTCGCTCGAGGCTCGACGTTGGTGAGTTGCGCCGCCGTATTCAGGGCGGGCCGCAGAACATCTGGCGCTACGCGGACTTCCTGCCCCTGGCGGGTGGGCCTCCAGGTCCCTCCGGGCGCCTGGCCTCGCGCGTGGGTCTGCCGGCAGGGTGCACGCCGCTGATTCGTGCCGATCGCCTCGCCGAGCGGTTGGGGCTGCGCGAGGTGTGGGTCAAGAACGACGCCGCCAACCCGACACACTCGTTCAAGGATCGTGTTGTCTCGGTAGCCGTCACGCGGGCGCGTGAGCTGGGCTTTCAGACGATCGCGTGCGCTTCGACTGGCAACCTCGCCAACTCGGTGGCCGCCCACGGCGCGGCGCTGGGAATGGACTCCTACGTCTTTATCCCCGCGGATCTCGAGGAGCAGAAGATCCTTGCAACGGGCATCTATGGGACCAAGCTCGTCGGCGTGAAGGGCAACTACGACGACGTCAACCGCTTGTGCACGGAGCTGTGCGCCGAACGGGACTGGGCGTTCGTGAACATCAACCTTCGCCCTTACTACGCTGAGGGCTCAAAGACGCTGGCATTTGAGATCGCCGAGCAACTGGGCTGGGAGCTACCCGACCGCTGCGTGGTGCCCGTGGCCTCGGGCTCTCTATTCACGAAAATCGCCGCGGGCTTTCAGGAATGGACCGAGCTGGGACTGATAGAGGACCCCGCCCGCCCGCTGCCGCGCATGAACGGAGCTCAGGCCGAGGGATGCTCGCCTGTGGCCAGCGCATACGCCGCCGGCCACGAGGTCTGCCGTCCGGTGAAGCCGAGCACGATCGCCAAGTCTCTGGCGATCGGCAATCCCGCCGACGGCCCTTACGCGCTCGATCTAGCTCGCCGTACGGGCGGCTCGGTGGATGCTGTAAGCGACGAGGAGATTCGAGCGGGCATCAAACTGCTAGCCGAAACGACGGGGGTCTTCACCGAGACGGCCGGAGGGGTCACGACAGCCGTGCTCTCGAAGCTCGCCGCGCGCGGAGACATCGATCCCGACGAGCGTGTCGTGCTGGTCATCACTGGTGATGGCCTGAAGACGCTCGATGCAGTGCGCGACACGTTTGAGACATACAAGATCGAGCCAAGCGTGGAGGCGTTCGAGAGCGCCGTGCCCGAGGCTGTGGTGGTCTGATGGCGGTGCTCGTGAAGATCCCGACGCAGCTGCGTGCAGCCGCCGAGGGAGCGGCCGAGACAGAGGTCTCGGGCGGGACTGTGTCTGAGGTCCTGAACGGTCTGTACGAGCGTTATGGCGAGCTGCGTGAGCGCATCTGTAACGAGGACGGGTCGCTGCGGCGGTTTGTGAATGTCTACCTCAGCGGTGAGGACATTCGCTTCATGGATGGTCTGCAGACGCCGGTGCCCGACGGCGCGGAGCTGACGATCCTCCCCGCCGTCGCCGGCGGCTGACTAACGCGCCGCCGGGGCGCTCGTGGTGGACACCGCGTGGGTCTTAGCCGGTGAGGCATGCGTGGTCGTGCTCGGTGTCGACCCGCTGAAGCCGACTGTCGAGACGAGCCCGGCGGCGCACACCGCTGCGATCGTCATCCCCCGCAGCCGGCGTGGGGTGAGCCAGCCGAAGCTATGGGTCTGCAGCCACGATCTGAAGCCCGTCGCGGCCGAGGCGGCTGCCATGGCGCAACCTGCACACATGCCCTCCAGCGTAGCGATCTCGCTCACAGTCGGTCGCGGGCGCCGGAGCGCCCTTCCAGGCGTCTTTGCAGCTCCGCGCCGCGACCCGCGGCGACCGCTCGTGCGGCACGCGCCTCGGTCAGCTCGAGACCCTGGGCTTGGGCGAAGTCGAGCAGACCTTGGCGCTCCTCGCTCTCGCGGGCGGCTCGCAAAAACAGCCAGCAGAACAGGCAGAGCGTGAGGATCGACTCCTCCACCATCATGATCGCCCCGGCGATGTTCTGATCGGCGAGTGGGGAGATGTGATGGAGGGCCTCGCCGTGCAGATAGAAGGGATAGAAGACGGTGCCTGACCACAGGAAGATGTTGCCCAGCACCGTGCCGGTCAGACGCACCGCAATTATGTAGATCAGCTTGCCGAGATTGCCGAACCAGCTCGGCGTCGGCAGTGGGCCGAACAGGCACATCCACATGTTGATCCCGAAGCCGAGGAACATCGCGTGCTCGAGCGCGTGCACGCCCGAATGTCGCAGGGCCGCTTGGTAGAGGGCGGGAGCGTGCCAGCCATATAGATCGATCGCCCACAGCGGAAACGCGATGGCAGGGTGCGAGAGCGCGCGCAGACGGTCGAAGAGCCTGATTCTCAGGATCGGGGCGAGCAATGGCCCAGTGAGGCCGAGGACGATCAGCAACGCCGCGATGTCGCCCAGCAGGAGATGCTCGATCATGTGCATGTACAGCAGGTCTTGGCTGGCCGAGCCGAGCGATGTGAGCGCCAAGGCGATCACGACGAAACCCCCGTAGAAGCAGGCTTGGCGCCAGCCCGCCACTGGGCGGCCGTCGAAGGCGAGGGTGCGTACCCGCCGCGCGTAACACAGGCCGAGGATCGCCAGCGGGCCGAGCTGGAGGGCGGCCGAGATATCGGTCGAGACGGCGAGTGGGAGGGTCAACACAAATGTGCAGCGTAGAGCGCCTGAGGCTTGCGGGTAGCAGAGACGATGCAGGTTGAAGACTCAGCGCCTGGGTCCGGGAGGCGTGGTAGCTTGTGGCGATGAGTATGCTCGCCTGCCTGATGCATTGGTATATATCGATGCTCTACGTCGCTCCCGTCGTGGCTGTGGGCGGCTGGGGCTGGTGGAGCACGCGGAAGATGTCGCAGCGCCGAGATCCGCCCCCGGGCACGCCCGCCGCGTAGCGCAGCAGGGCCGCATAGCACCGACTGGTCGTGCGAGAGGGCTCGAGGCCACGAAACACTTCGAGATTTCGAGATTTCGAGATTTCTTCACCTTCGTTGAGGTGCGCCTGAGCCTCTTCCGGTTAGCTACTGCTATGGCTACTCAAACACTCACTCGTCCCACCGTCGGCGCCGGCGAGATGACCGAGATCTTCGATGGGATCGCCTGCTTGGACGAGCGCGTGCGCCGTCAAGCAATGCCGGTCCAGCCAACTGAGGCTGGCCGCTACATCGAGGTTCAGGGGACTGGGGAGCGGCTGTTGATTAGGCTGGAGAGCGGCGTGACTCACATCGGTCGCGGTCTCGCCGCCGACCTGCGCCTCGACGAGAACTCAGTTTCCCGGCGACACGCAATCCTCGTCTACCGCCGCTCGGGTTCTCGCATCCTCGACGATCGCTCCTCCAATGGCACGTTCGTCAATGGCCGTCGCGTCACACAGGCGAATTTGCAGAATGGCGATGTGCTTGTGCTCGGGAGGGTCGTGCTGCGCTACCTGGTGATCTGAGCGCAAGCACGGCCGAGTAAGCACGGTCGATGATGTGGATAGCGCCCGTAGGGTCAGTGACCGAGGCTGAATGAGCCGCTGAGAACGGTCGGCCCAGGGTGGGTCGCCCGGCTGTTCCTCTCACGTGTCAGCAGGATTTCGTGGTAGTCACCGGCGTTGGTGGGTAGCAGCGTTCCAGCCTGCAGGCGGCCGCTGGAGCCGACTGAGGGAGTCCTGCCCAGCGGCGCGGCGCTCGTCGGAGAGTTGTACAGCCAGACGGCATAGAAGGAGCCCGTCGGCGGCGGGGGCAAGCGTTCTGCCGCGAGGTAAATGGCGTGCTTGGAGGCTTCGGAGAGGACCTCGACGAAGCCGATCGTCTTGCTGTTTGGTTCGGGCGAGGTGAGGGCGATCTGCTTGTCAACGGTCGGCTTGGAGGCGCTCGACGTGCTCGAGGCGCCTGAGGTTTTTGTTGTGCTGGAGGTCGTCGCGGGGGTCGTTGTGCCGGCCTGGGTGCTCGATGTTTTATTGGAGCCGCCGCCACTTGTGATCAGGATCACGGCGACCACGACAATCACGAGGAGTGCGGCGAGCAGCAAGGCACCACCACGCTTGGAGCTGGGCAGCGAACTGGTGGCGGATGTCCGCGTCTGCCCGCTGGCGTCCCCTACCTGCTTGTGGGCTGCACCGTGAATCTCGCCCGGCTCCCGCGCGAGGGCGTCGAGTGCCGCGCGGGCGCGGTTGCGGACAGCGCTCTGGGGAATGCCGAGCATGTTCGCGATCTCAGCTTGGCTCTTGCCTTGCGCCACCAGCAGCAAGAGCACGGCACGTTGGTCGGGTGGGAGGTCGTCGAGTCTGCTCATGTGGAGAGGATGCGTAGGCTATCGTGGCGCCGGGATGACCACGCCGAGCGCCGAGCAGCTCAACGAGTTCATGGTTGGGTTCGACCGTCTATATGGTCTGCACCTGGTGGAGTTCTCCGACGGGGATGTGCGCGCCCGAGTGGAGCTGCGTGAGGATTTGAAGCAGCCGATGGGTCTGCTGCACGGAGGCGTCTATGCCTCAATCGCCGAGTCGCTCGCCTCGCTCGCCACGGCGCTGGGAGTACTCGATCGTGGTGAGGTTGCGATGGGCCTGTCGAACAGCACGAGCTTTCTGCGCCCGGTCACCGAAGGCGCCGTGCACGCCCACGCCACGCGGCTGCACCGGGGTCGTACGACGTGGGTGTGGGACGTGCGGTTTTGCGATGACGCCGGCCGTATGTGTGCGCTGACACGAATGACCATCGCCGTGCGACCGGCGCCGGCCAGCTGACAGATCGGGGTGCCGCCACGGTCGTTTCCAATAGCGACGCGAGCATCGTTCAGGGGCCGCGCGGCGAACGTAGAGCACGCAGGGGATTCGGCGTCTGTCCGGGCAGAGGCTGGTCGGCGAAGCCCGTGTCTGGAAGTGGCGAGGGCAGCATCGCCGCTGGCGCGCCGAGCTCATTGATCGGTACGGCCCGCTCGGCGGCGCTATGGGCAAGATTCGAGTCGTCGGCGTAGATAGCGAGGATCACGCCGGCGGTGGGAAGCTCGATCGTCTGCTCTCCCTGCGCCGCCACGCCGGTGACGCCGCGAATGCGAACGGCGCGATGCGGTTGTGATCCAGCCGCGATGAAGCTGTTATCGGGTGAGGTGACCACGCGCAGGCGCGGAACACAGGTGTTCTGGCCGCCCGCGGCACAGTCGCCATACTGGATGGCGAACGCGCCGCTGGGATCCTCGGAGGCTTCGGTGATCGCCATCCCCTGGAAGGAGCCGCCCAGCCAGTAGACGGGGTAGGGTGCGAGGAGCAGGTCCTCGAGCGTAGTCTGAGAGATCGGCTGGTCCTGGAGAGTGTCGCCACAGGCTCCGAACGCAATGGCGCAGAGCCCGAGCGCGAGCGCGACCGGGGCGTGACGCAGGAGCGGGGAGCAGCGCATCATCAGCCTCGGTAACGGTTGGTGATGGGCATCCGCCGGTCGCGGCCAAAGGCGCGTGTGGTGACCTTGATGCCGGGGGGTGCCTGGCGGCGCTTGTACTCGGCGAGGTCGACGAGACGGATCGTGTGATCGACCTCGCTGGCAGGCAGGCCATCGGCGATCAGCTGCTCACGGCCTTGGTCCAGCTCGATGTAGCCGTAGAGGATGCGGTCGAGCAACTCGTAGGGTGCCAGCGAGTCATCGTCGCGCTGGTCGTGACGAAGCTCGGCCGAGGGCGCGCGGGCGAGGATCGACGGGGGGATTGGAGCCTGCGTAAGCCCGGCCCTCGCTCCGTGTTCGGAGTTACGCCACTCGCACAGGCGGTAGACGAGGGTCTTGGGCACGTCCTTGATCACGGCCAAGCCCCCGGCGAGATCGCCGTAGAGCGTGGTGTAGCCGACGGACATCTCGGACTTGTTGCCGGTCGTGAGCACGAGCCAGCCAAACTTGTTGGAGAGCGCCATCAGTAGGTTGCCGCGAATCCGGGCCTGGAGGTTCTCCTGAGTGAGGTCTGGGCCCGGACCCTCCCCGTGCCCGGCGAGCTCGGAGCGGAGCGTCTCGGCATAAGCGTCCATGACGGTCTCGATCTCGAGCTCGTGCGTGCGCAGCCCGAGCGTGGTGGCCAGCGCGCGTGCGTCGTCCTGCGTGGCGGCGGAGGAGTAGGGCGAGGGCATGATCGCGGTGCTTACGCGCTCGGCGCCAAGCGCATCCGCTGCCAAGCAGGCCACGAGGGCGGAGTCGATTCCTCCGGACAGGCCGAGGATGACATGCGAAAAGCCGTTCTTCTCGACGTAGTCGCGCAGCCCGAGCATCAACGCCGTGTAGATCTCGGCCTCTTCGGGCTCAATCGGCTCGGCCATTGCGGGTGTGGCCGTTGCTCGCCGCGCGGCCCCCGCGGGATCCTCGAGGTCGAGCTCGCACACAAGCAGGCTCTCCTCGAACTGCGCGGCGCGGGCGAGCGTCTGACCCGTGTGGTCGACGACGAAGGAGTGACCGTCGAAGAGGAGCTCGTCTTGACCGCCCACGAGTCCGCAGAACGCGATCGGAACACCGTCTTCGCGCGCGCGCTGGGCGAACATCTGCTCTCGTTCGGCGCCCTTGCCGGCGTGGTAGGGGGAGGCGGAGATGTTGATGATCAGCCGCGCGCCATCGGCCGCCTCCTCGGAGGCCGGGGGACCGGGCAGCCAGATGTCCTCGCACACCGTCAACCCGATGCGTTGCCCGCCCACCTGCACCGTCGCTCCCGCGACTCCGGGCTGGAAGTAACGTCGCTCGTCGAAGACGCCGTAGTTGGGCAGATGAACCTTGCGGTAAATCGTCTGTACGGCGCCATCGACGAGCACGGCGGCCGCGTTATAAACGTGCTGGGCGCGCTCTGGGAAGCCGACGATCGCGACCACGCCATGCGCGTCTTTCGCGAGGTCTTCCAGTGCTGCTCGAGCATCTGAGAGGAAGTGCTCACGGAGCAGCAGGTCCTCCGGGGGATAGCCGGTGAGGGCGAGCTCTCCGAACAGCACGAGATCCGCTTCGGCCTCCCGAGCGCCATCGATACCCGCCCGGATGCGCTCGGCGTTGCCGACGATGTCGCCTACCGTCGCATTCATCTGGCAGAGAGCCAGCCTCACAATGGCTCCTTTGCGGGAATTTTCAGCCCCCAGGGTGAAGATTCGATCTCGTTGAGGCCAGGAAGCGGCCGGGTCTGATGCGGGACTGCCATGGCAGGATCGTATCGGCGCCTTCGTGAGCGCCACCGCGGCGGGCTAGGATGCCTACGGGAAGACTACGACCGAATGAAATGCTGCCGGTGGAAGTCATGCGGCTTGCCGGTCGCTCGACGTTCGATGGGCTCGAGGGAGGTGGTGCCTGATGGCCGCAGAGGACTGGCTGGTGGAGTTCCTGCGCGACTTTGCTTCGTTGTCGGAGGAGGAGCGCGACGCCGTGATCGACGCACTCCCGACGGCGGACCGCGATGCGATCCTTGCCCTCGCGGAGGCCAGAGAGATAACGCCGGAGGCTGACCTTGTCCAGATTTTGGATGCCGGCCAGGTTGGCCTCGAGAAGCTCTACGAGCTGAGAGAGCCAGGAGATCTATACACGCTGCTCAACCTGGCAGTTAGGCAGCATCCAAATATCGTCGTCGAGGCTCTGTTCGCCGCTGTGGTCCTACATCGGGGTTGGGACCAGGAAGAGCCATCCTCGATTCTCGCGCTTCGCGAACAGTGGCACTGGCATATGCATGAGCAGTTCGCAGCACGTGAGGACGAGAGTGACAGCAAAGGGGACGCCTAGCGTGACCTGAGAACTGAGAACACATCAAGGGCAGTAACGCGCGGGATAGCGCGCGAGGACTCCTCAGGAGCGCTCAGGGGGCGCCAGCCGCACTTTGGCGGGAGCTTATTCCGTCAGCTCTGCACGGCGGGAGGCTTACCGAGCGCAGAACGGCCGTTGCGAGGACTCACCACGGCCTTGCGTGGCGGTTTCGCTCCATTGGTCTGGACCCCACCGGCGCGACTGGCGCTACGAGCTTTCGAACGCTTGGTTGGAACCTTCGCCGCGCGAGCCAGTGCGGCGATCCCCCAGCGCAGGTCGCGCGCGATCCCCTCGAGGCCGGGCAGGGCGTCGTAGTCGGCGAGCAGGCCGAAACCGAGATGGCCGTCGTAGCTCATGACGGCGATCCCGAGCGCCTGGCGACGGGCGAGCGGCACGACCGGATAGAGCACCCGTAGCCGACGGCTGAGCAGATACAGCGGGAACTGCGGGCCGGGGACGTTCGTGACGACGAGGTTGAAGAAGCGCTGGCGCGCCTGCAGCCGCGCCGCCTGGCTGAGGATCGTGGGCGGCGCGAACCCGGCAAGGTTGACCAGCACCTGTGCGCCGACCGCCTGACCGGACTCCTTCAGATTCTCCATCTCGGCATTGATCTGCCGCAGGCAGTCAGTCGGATCCTCGACGCCGACTGGCAGCGGCGCCCACATTGCCGCGACCTGATTGCCGAGCGCTCCCCGCTGGGAGTCGGCGCGTACCGATACGGGCACCATCGCCTTCAGCACAAGGTTCTCGGTGTCGTGGCCTCGAGCGCGTAGATAGCGACCCAAGGCGAGGCTGACCGAGGCGAGCACGACGTCGTTCAGCGTGCCGCCGAGCGCGTCCTTGATCGCCTTGAACTGCGCGAGATCACCGTCTACGAAGGTGTAACGCCGGTGTGGTCCGATGTCCACGTTGAACGGGCTCGGCGGTGCGGGGGCGTTGATGCCGGCGAGGGTGGTCGCGCCGACGCTCACGAGACCATCCTTCAGCTGTGATGCGGCACGCAGCGGGGCGCGCAGCAACGCGCGGGCGCCGCGGGTCATCTCTGCGGGCACGGTTGTGCGCTCTAGTAGTGCCTCGCCGAGCAACTTGGCCGACCCCGGCAGCGGTCGAGCGGTCCATGGCAGCGGTGCTCGTGACGTGGCCAGCGGCTCGGGCGCCGTGTCGAACAGGACGGTGGTGATGTCCACGCCTGAGATCCCGTCGACGAGCGCATGGTGCGTCTTTGCGATCAATGCGAAACGGCCTCCAGCCATACGCTGCACCAGCCAGATCTCCCACAGCGGCTTGGAGCGATCAAGACGCTGCGAGAAGAGCCGGCCGGCCAGTTGCTTCAGCGCGGCATCGTCGGCCGGTCGCGGCAAGGCGGTGTGGCGAATGTGATATCGCGGGTTGAAGTGCGGATCGTCGGTCCACACCGGCCGGCCCTGCCCCAGCGGCACGTATGCGAGCCTCTGCCGATAACGCGGCACCAGGTGCAGGCGACTGAGGATGTGATCGACGAGCTCGTGAGGTGTCGGCGCCTGGCCCTCGAACACCATCACCGAGGCCACGTGCATGTGCGCGGTGGAGTCGTCCTCCAGGTGCAGAAACGTAGAGTCGAGCGCAGAGAGACGATCGGGATTGGCCATCGAGTCGATTGTCGCCGCTCCGGCGCCACACGTCAACGTTGGCCGTGTTCTATTGGGTGCCTTGCGATGCGCCTTGCGCTCATCGCGCCCAGATCTAAGTGTGACCTTCGTCACAGATAACTCTCGCATGGGACGTTTAACATACGAACAATTGTTCGACTCGCCGAGTTGCTCCCGTGGATGGGGGCGATCGGGGGACCCACTGCCGGATCGCTCAAAGCGGCCTGGATGGGGCGAATCGGCCGCTGATGTGGCCGTAACGCCCGGTTGACACGCGTCTGTTCGCGTGCTCGCCGGCCGTGAGCCCGACAGCTAACCCCGTAGGCGATTACAAGGAGGTGTCCAATCCCCATCTACGTCCCCGCGACGCCTGCGCTGCCTGCCCAGGCTCTGGCTCCTGTCGTGATCGCCTCGACGGCCCCGGCGAGTACCGTCCCCGACGTACACACTGCGATCAGGGTGCGCAGATCCCAGCTGAACGTGCTCGATGGCCATCGTGCGAGCGTGACCGGCAGATTGCTGGAGGATCGCCGGCCGAGTGTTCCTGGAGCGGTGGTCGCGCTGCAGGCGCTCGGTGGCCACGGCTGGCGCACTCTGGCGCGCACACGCACCCACGCCGGGGGACGTTTCCGACTCAGCTACGTACCGCGCCGCTTGGGAAGCGAGTGGGTGCGCCTACGTTTCGCGGGTAGCGCCGACGATCTCTCCTCGCAGCACCGGCTCGGCCGGCTGAATGCATACCGCGTGGCCGAGGCATCTTGGTACGGAGGCGGAGGCAGTCTGGCATGTGGAGGATCGCTCACGAGCGTGACTATGGGCGTCGCCAACAAGACGCTGCCCTGCGGCACGCTTGTCACATTGCGCTATGACGGGCACACAGTGCGAGTGCCGGTGGTGGATCGTGGGCCATACGTGGCCGGACGCGAATTCGACCTAACTGAAGCGACCAAGCAGGCACTCGGCTTTGGCGGCGTCGGGCAGGTGTGGAGCACCGAGCTGATCTGCACGCTTGCATGCAGGATGGGCGCGGTCATGCAGGGGTTGGCTTTCGGTGTTGCGCATCCTTGAATCTGCCGAATGTCTGTGGGAATGAACAGAGCGCGCGCACAAGTATGGCTGGATAGTCTGGGCGACTGGAGCTGGCCGGGGCGGGCCGCGGAAGTGGTGGAATCGCTGCCTCCGTCCTGGGTGCCGGCATTTCCACCTCGCTTGGAGCCGATTCCCGCCGCGGTCGCGCCTGGAGCATGGCAGCCATCGCGAGCGATCTCGCGCCGGCTTGGCACGGGCGCACTGCTCAGCGCCGTGGCGGCGATCGGCGCAATCTTGGCACTCAACGGTCCGTTCAGCTTGGAGCGCCTGGTCGGGAACCACGCCGCCGGCTCGATCGCTCAGGTCCTCCCGGCAACCAGCTCGACCGCCCTTCCGGCGCAACCTCTGCCGACCCTCAGAGCGGTCGGCCAGGATGCGGCCGGAAGCTCGATTGATGCGGGAAGCTATCGATCAGCGGCGCTGCACAGAGCAGGCTCATTTCTTGTCTATCTCCCTACCGGCTATGCCAGCACCACCAGGCACTATCCCGTGCTGTATCTGCTGACCGGCAATGACCAGTCGAATACGGCCTTCCTGCAGATCGGCTTGCAGCGCGAGCTCGATCGGCTGATCGCCCACCACGTGATCTCGCCGCTGATCGCCGTGATGATTCAGGGCGGCCCTGGATCCAACAACTGGCGCAATCAGGGCTCCCTGGGCTACGAAAGCTACATCCTTGAAGTGCAGCAGCTGATCGACCGGACGCTGCCCACCGTGGCCGCGCGTGGCGCTCGCGCAATTGTCGGTGACTCGATGGGCGGTTACGGCGCCATGAACGTCGCCCTCTCCAACCCCTACCGCTTCGGCGTGGTGGAGAGCTGGCTCAGCTTCTTCAACGGACTTGAAGGCGATTTGCGCGCTGACCGGCCGATCTTCTCGCAACTTGGCCTGCGCGCGTTCGTGTACGGCGGGGAGGAGGACCACATCGCCAATCCCGAAGAGGATGCGCCGTTCGCCGCCGCGCTACGGGCCGCTGGAGCGGATGCCAAGAGCGCGGTCTACCCCGGCGAACACAACTTGGAAACGCTTGAAGCTCACCTTGGCCACATGCTTGCGTTCGCCGGGCGCGCGCTGTCCAGCTAGATTGAGTCGCGATAGCGCATCGACCGCGTCAGTCCGGTGTTCTGGCTCACAAGGAGTCTCCGTAAACTAGTATTTGCGCTAGGGCGCATTCGTGTTCTTGTTGGGTCGCCAAGGGTAAGAGGAGAGAGATCTGTCAGATGGCACGCCAAACCGGTAGCTACGACGCTTCAAGTAGGTCAACCCGCGTTTTCTCGCGCAGCACGCGCAACGGGCGCTCACATGTACGGGCCATGTTGGCCGCCGGAGTGATGTCCGCTGGCGTGCTCACAGCCGTTGCCGGACTCGCGGTCGAAAGCTCTATTGCGGCGGGTGGAAGAGCGATCGCGGCCAGAACGCTCTCGCTGAACGAGACCGGGCACCTGCATCGCACGAGTAGCTCAGGGCTCAAGCTCAACGAGCAAGGCTCCGCATCGGGCACGATCAGGGGCACGATCTACATCCACCTCGACGTTGTCTCACCCAACCGCGTAACGGCCGAAGTCAACATCTATCCGAATGGTGGTTCCCTCACTGGGTCTGGCTCGGCTAACTATCGCGTGAATGGCGGCACGGCGAGCTTCTCCGGCACGATGTCGATCAAACGTGGTAGCGGTAGCTACGCTCACGCTCATGGCTCGGGATTGAGCTTCAGCGGCACGATCCAGCGCCTGAGCGGCTCCGTCACCGTGCATTTGAGCGGCAGCATGTCCAGCTGACGGATCGCGGGTGAATCTCCCCTCCAAGATCAGGGCCACTACTGTGGTCGCGCTGCTGGTCTGCTGCTGCCTGCCCGCGACAGCTGGCGCCACGCAGACGGTAACGCTCCACACGTCGTTCTCGCCCAACAAGCTCGGGGCCAGTACAACGATCGGGTTTGGCTTTCAGATCGCCAACGTGGGCGGTGGACTGCCCTCTCCGGTGACGGGCCTCAGCCTGCATCTGCCTGTGGGTATCGACTACGTCACGACGACGCTCGGCCTCGCGATCTGTCAGCCGGCGAACCTGCTTGCGCGTGGGCTTGCCGGCTGCCCACCCAACTCGCGCCTAGGGTTTGGCAGTGCGCTCGTGGAAGTTCCATTCGGCACGGGATCGGGACACGAGATCCCCGAAATCCAAGCGCTGATGGGTCCCTCGCACAACGGCAACATAGTCGTGCTGTTCTATGCGAACGGCCAGTATCCGGTCTACGCCCAGATCATCTTCCAGGGTGAACTCGTTTCCGGCTCGGAAAGCCTCGGGGGGAGCCTGAACGCCGCAATCCCACTGATTCCCAGTGTCACCAACGGACCGCCCGTTTCGATCATCGAAACCCAGGCGACGATCGGACCCAGCCATCTGACCTATTACACCCACAGCCATGGGAAGCGGGTGGCCTTTCATCCGAAAGGTGTCTCGGAGCCGCTCAGTTGTCCTAGTGGAGGCTTTGTGTTCTCCGCGAACTTCACCTTCCTGGATGGCACGAGCGCCGTCGCAAACAGCGTCGTGCCCTGTCCGCCGCCACGACGACGACGGTAAGGCTCCTCCAGCTCAGTCTTGTAGTGCGAGTGCGGCGGGTACGCGTGAGGCGAAGTAGCCGGGCGCGGCGACCATGATGACGGCGGCGGCGGTGACGAGTGCGAGGCTGATGATCGCGTCGAGGATGCCCAGCGAGCTCACCACCGGGTAGTTGATCACTGTGCTGAGGGCGTGGTCGAGGAGTTGCTGGCCGAGTAGTCCGAAGATCGCGCCGGTGGTGCATCCGACGCCCACGAGCAGGAAGCTCTCGAGCACGATCGTGTGCCACAGTTCGGTGCGCGCGAAGCCCTCGAGCTTGAGCTTGGCCAGGCGGGGTCGGCGCTGCCAGATCAGTGCGCCCATCGCGGCGGCCATCGCGAGGATCGCGGCGATCAGGATCAGCGTGGCGATCTGCGAGAGGCGGGTGAGGCCCTGGCGGGTGATTGTGACGAGTTTGCCTTCGTGTTGTGCGGAGGTTTGTACCGCCAGCCCGGTGTGTGGGCCTAGCGCGGTTCGGATCTGATCGCGGACCTGGTTGGGAGTGCTGTCTGGCTTCACGCGCACGCTGTAGGCGCTGATGTCGTTGCTTTCCCAGGCCCGCGCGTAGTCTTCGGCGCTGATGATGATCGCCCCCGGCGCCCAGCCGATGTTCGTGCTGATCGCCGCGAGGCGCATCGTGGTGGGGTGCGGGGCGTTGAGTGTGAAGGGCTCACCGATGTGCAGGTGGCGTTCTTCGGCGATCGCCAGGGACACCACAGCCCAGCCGCCCTGGCGCAGCCGCGCATCGGCCGTGGCGAGGTTGCCTTCGATCAGCTGGGTCGGAGGCACCAGCGGCGAGGAGTCGGCGGGTGGCGCGATCACCCAGATGCGGCGGTCGCCTTCGTCGAGCAGGCCGCCGCGGTAGAGGCCTACCGACCGCACCCCTGGAAGCTTTTCGAGCCGCCCTTGAACCGTCGGTGGAAACGGTGTGGTCATCAGCAGGTTGGAGCTCCCCGCCGCCGAGACCCATACGTCGGTGGAGGCGTTGGTATCCCGGGCAGCGTTCTCCAGGCCCTTCAAAAGGTCGCCATGCGCCCCTTGAATGGAGACGGCGCCGAACACGGCGATCGCGCCGGTGGCGGCGATCGCGACGGCCCGCGATTGCCCGGAGCGCAGCTCCATGACCGCGATGTGTGGGACGACGCTCGTCAGGGCTGGGGCGGCGCGCTTGACGAGCAGGAGAGTCCCATTCAGGGGAATCGGCAGCAACAGCAGGAGTGCCGCGATCAGGCTGACCATCCCGAGGATCGCGGCTTCGGGGTCGAACAACAGAATGCCGAGGGTCAGCGCCAGGGCGGCGAGACCGCTCAGCAGGAGCCACATGTTCCGCGAGCCCCCGGAGTCCTCCTTGAGAGTCATCGCGGCAAGCGGATCGCGCGAGAGGATGTCGCGCAGGGGGCTGAGCACCGCGACGCAGGCGGCAAACATTCCGCCGGCCGCGGCGATCGCGATGCTCTGCGCGCTGACGACACGCTCGGAGCCGAGCGCGAACGCCGAGGACAGGTAGCCGGGGTTGGAGTGGAACAGGTGGATCGAGAGCTCGTCGCCGAGCAGCAGCCCGAGCGCCGTGGCGATCAGCCCCAACACCACGGCGTCCAGCAGCAGCACCGCGATCACGGCCCGCGGTGTGTATCCATCGCGGCGAAGATCGACGATCAGCCGGCGACGTTGGGGCACCGTGAGCAGCATCGCGTTGAACGCGAACAGGAACCCCACGAGCGCGCTGATCACCGCGAACAGCGCGGTCGACTGGTTGGTTGCCGCCGCGGCTCGGGCGAACAGCTTTTCGTCGTGGTTTGATGACTCGACGTCCAGCCGATCGCCCGCGAGCCGCTGCAGACCCACCAGCACCTGGGCCTGCTGGCCCGGCGCGGGCTCCACGAGGATGCGGTTCAGCCGGCCCTTCAGACCGGCGAGTTCCTGTGAGTATTCCAGCGGCGCGAGCGCGATCGGGCTGTTGATCAGCGCCCCGATCTGCTTTTCGTGGAGCTGCGCGTAGAGCGCCGCTTCGGAGTTCTCTCCAGCGACCTGAAAGGTCACGTTCTTGCCGAAGGTGCTCACACCGATCGTCTTTGAGACCGGCGCGGGCAGCACCACCGCGCCGAGCCCCGCGAAGGGCGTCAGGGCGGCGCGCTTGACCAGCGCGCCGCCGAGTTCAGTGAGGCCCTGATCGGCGCCCACGAGCTGCACGGACTCGCTGCCCTTCGGTCCGACGGCGTTCGCGGTGGCTTCGATCAGCCCGGCCGCGAGGCGCACACCCTGGAGGTGGCGCACCTGTGTGAGCACCTGCTCCTCGAAGCCATAGGGGTCACGCGCCGTGATCTGCAGGGTGGCTTTGCCGACGATGCCACTATTGAGCTTGCCCACGGAGCTCGACAGGCTGGAGCTCGCGATCTGGGAGGCGAACAGCAGCCCGACGCCGGCGGCAATGCCCACGATCGCAAAGAGCTCCTGCAGGGCCCGCGCACGCAGACGCACGCGATACAGGTGCATAACGTTCGAGAATTTCATGCCGGGCGGGGCGGGAAGCCAATCTTTTTCAGTTCGCCGGGGCCGGCGCGAAGCCCTGCTCGGGGTCGTAGCTCGAGAGCTTTCCGTCGCGTAGGGCGAGTACCCGGTCGGCATAGGCAGCGGCCTGAGGATCGTGGGAGACGAGCACCACCGCCACCTCGCGCTCGCGGCAGAGCTCACGCAACAACTCCAGCACTTCGCGGCTACGCTGCGAGTCAAGGCTCCCGGTCGGCTCGTCAGCGAGCAGCAACCTCGGTTCGCTGGAGAGCGCACGGGCGATCATCACACGCTGACGCTCCCCCATCGAGAGCGTCTCCGCGCGATGCTGCAAACGCTCACCCAGACCGAGACGCTCCAGCAGCGGCTGGATCTGGCTATGGGCCTCCCGCCAACGCGTGTGCTTCAGCAGCTTCAATACCGCGTTGTCGATCGCGCTCACACCAGGCAGCAGGTCGAAATTCTGACGCACGAAGCCCATCTCCGAAAGCCTGAAATTGGAGGCCTCACGCTCCGACAAAGAAGAGATATCGCGATCATTCACCAGCACCGAGCCACTGGTCGGCTCCAAGAGCGCCGCGACCATCAACAGCAGCGTCGTCTTACCCGAACCACTCGGGCCGTACAAGACGACCATCTCACCCCGCGCGACCGACAACGATACGCCATCAACGGCACGCACGGACTCACCGCCAACCGCGGGATAATGCTTCACGAGATCGCGCAGCTCCAGCATCTACAGCCCACTTCCTCTCCCCGGCACAAGCGAAAATGGATCCACATCGCCCGTCTTTCCAACGAGACCGATCGAAGGACACACGGCGGCGAGGCAGCCCGGCGCCAACCCTACCTCAAACTATTCAGCCACGCGGATGGTGGCGGGATCCTGCGCCTCGGCGCTCCATCCCTCTCCAGCGGCGGGGGTCTCGGTCGCCGGTCGGCCACCGATGCCTGTCGCGCCGGGGCTGGCGCCGGCACCTAGGTGTCTCAGCTTGAAGACGAGCAGTGTGGGTGTTGCGAGATCACCGATCGCCTCGCGCACGCTTTGGGAGACAGCCTGTACGTCTGGAGCATTGGCCTCGGGGGCAGACAGGTAGTTGCCGGCCATCGCCGCAAGGATGATCGCGTGCCTCGTTCCGCGCGGCAGCGCCCGGGCACGGCTCACGGCCTTCACGGCGAGCACCTGCAGCCGGGCAGCGGCCTGTGCCGGCGAGGCGTAGTAAGAGACTAGGCTGCGCTGGTCGGTGAGTGCGTCCTCTTGGATGTCGACGATGTTGTCGAGCAGCGAGTGCAGCGCCCCGATCCAGGGGAAGTAGGCGTCGTCGATCGCGGCGATTTCAGCCTGGTGAAGCTTGGTATCGGCCGCTGCCGCGATCAGCACGTGGACGCCGAGCGAGGAGCCTGCCGCGGCCGCTGTCTCCCACCACTCCAGGTCCGCTTGCGATGGCGTCTGCTCGCGCGCCCACCGGGAGAGCGCGACGTGATCGCCTTGCGCCTTGCCGACGTTGAGGCTTTGAAAGGTCACGATGCGCTCGGCGGCGATCCGCGCCGACTGCGCGACCGCCGCGTAGGAGGGCAGCGTGGCCAGTGCCGTGCGGCAGGTATCGACCATCTCCTGGAGGTAGCCGTTGTCGTCATGCTGCGGATGGTGTGCGTAGTAGTCGAGTTGCGGGACGCTGGGGTCGAGCGCCACGAGCAGCGCTTCGTGGAGCCGGCGTCCGTTCGCGATGGCCTGCAGGTGTGGCTGCTCGGAGAGCATGTCGGCATAGTTGTAGGCGGCCTGGAAGGCCACCAGAGCGCGCACCACCGCGCCACGGTGGGCGCGCGGAGCAAATGCCGCAAATGCCGCGGCGCCCTCGATGTTGCCGCGCTTGCGCAGGGAGTCGAGCGCGATCCGGCGAAGCGAGGAGTCAGGGATCTGACCGGCGCGGCTCTGCCAGTGTCTCAGTTCGCGATTGACGCGTGGAAAGACCGACAGCCAATAGCGCAGCGCGGCATCGAGGAACGCGGCGGCCAGCAGGGTACGTTCACGAACCGTCGGCGACACACTCTGAAGTAGTAACAGGAAGCTCGAGGCCCGCGCGAAGCTAGACCACGTGGAGTGCTCTCAGTCTTCGCGTGGCGGCGGCTGAAAGACGATGCGCTTCAGTTCGGCCATCGCACCGCCGCCGAGACGCAGCGCGGTCTGGAAACCCTCCTGGCCAACCTCACCAGAGTCGAGTGCGCGGCGCAGCTCGTTGAGCGTAGCGCGCTCCTGCTCGGGGACCTGATCGCGCGGAATCTCCAGCAGAATCAAGTGTCGCGGGCGCTTGGAGCCATGGGCGAGCCGCACGTAGCGCTCACGCTCCCCGGCATCGAGGCCCTCGAGGGGGAGGACGATCGTTTGCCTCTCTCCCAGGCGCTTGAGCACTGCGGCGTCGAGCAACTCGCGGGCCCGCGACTCGATCTCCTGCGCCGGGACGCGTCCCGCCAGCAGGGTGCGCACCTTCGCGAGCGAGAGCACGGCGCCACGCTCCTCCACGACACGCTCGGCGAAGCGCCCGGACTCCGATGCGTCGGAGGAGACGATCAGCAAAAGGCTGCCCGGCGAATAGCGCAGGCGGTCCGACGGAGCGAGCACACGACAGCGCGCCGAGACATCGACAGGACGCGGCGGGGCATCGCCCTCGCGGCGCGGACGTTCGGTGGTCCACCCGCCACGCTCGTCAGCGCCAATCTTGACGCTGCGCACGGAGGGGGGAGTCGGCATTGGTCCATCATCCCTTACCGCGCGAGCTGGCGCTTTGCGATTAGCGAAGTGCATCGCGATGCTCAGCGAACACGAGGAGCTGCACCCGTAAGATGTCCGCAGTGGGAGGGACCTCATGGATCTAACGTTCAACGAGCGGGAGACCGCCTTTCGCGAGGAGCTGCGTGGCTGGCTCGCCGAGAATCCGCCTGCGCCCGAGCCGAGTGAGGGTGGGGATGACGCGCACTACGCCTGGCGGCGCGACTGGCAGAGGCGCCTCTACGACGCCGGCTGGGCGGCGCCGTCCTGGCCGACGGAGTACGGCGGCCGCGGAGCGTCGCTCACCGAGTCGGCGATTTACTTCGAGGAGCTGGGCCGGGCGCGAGTGCCGATGGCGGCGAACGTCCTCGGCCTCCTGCTGGGCGGACCGACGCTGATGGTGTGGGGCACTCCGGAGCAGAAGGAGCGCTACCTGGCGCCGATCCTCTCGGCCGAGGAGATCTGGTGTCAAGGATTCTCCGAGCCCGACGCCGGCTCGGACCTCGCCGCGCTGAAGACGCGGGCGGTCAAGGACGGCGACGAGTGGGTCGTGACCGGCCAGAAGGTATGGACGAGCGGGGCGCAGTACGCGAAGTGGTGCATGCTGGTTGCACGGACCGACTCAGAGGTCGCCAAGCACAAGGGGTTGACCTATTTCCTGATGGACATGGAGCAGGACGCGGTGCAGGTCCGTCCGCTGCGTCAGATCACCGGCGAGGCCGAGTTCAACGAGCTGTTCATCGAGGAGGCGCGGATCCCCGACGCTAACGTGGTCGGCGGCGTCGGCAACGGCTGGAAGGTGGCCTTGACGACGCTGATGAATGAGCGTGCCGGTCTCGGGTTCGCCCTGCAGATCCGCCTGCGCCAGATGCTCGACGACGTGCTTGCCGTTGCGGCTGAGCGAGGCCTGCTCGAGAATGCGCTGTACGCCGATGCGCTGGCCGAGCTGCATATCCGTTGCGAGTCGATCAGGTTGCTGGCCTGGAAGGGTCTGACCGGCATCGAGAAGTACGGTCAGCCGGGCCCCGAGGGTTCGCTGGTGAAGTGGTTGTGGTCTGACACCAACCAGCGCCTGACCGAACTTGCCGCCGATGTGATCGGGCCGCAGGCGCTCACGGCCGGCACCAGCTGGAGCTATGAGTTGCTGCGCGCAAGAGGAAACACGCTGGAGGGCGGCACCACCGAGGTGCTGAAGAACATCATCGCCGAGCGCGTTCTGGGCCTGCCGCGGCTCAAGGCGATGGCGTAGGGGAGGGGGAAGAAGTGGATTTCGGACTCACCGACGACCAGCGCGATATTCAGCGCACCGCACGGGATCTGCTGGCCGAGCGCGCGAAACCTGAGCGCGTGCGCGAGCATGCCGAGGCTGGTAGCACCGACGGGCGCCTGTGGAGCGAGCTGTGCGAGCTCGGTTGGCCCGGCATCGCGGTATCGGAGCAGTATGGCGGCCAAGGCCTGGGTCGGGTCGAGCTGTCGATTCTCTGCGAGGAGCTGGGTCGAGTAGTCGCGCCGGTGCCGTTCCTTCCGAGTGTGCTCGCGGCCACGCTGATCGAGCATGCCGGCTCTGAGTCCCAGCGTGAGCGCTGGCTGGGAGACCTGGCGAAGGGTACGGCGATCGGGGCGGTCGGCTTGGCGCGCGATGGCACCGCTGAGCTGGTGATCGGCGGAGCCGACGCGCAGGTGATCGTGCTCGTGGAAGATGATGAGACGGGCCGCGTGCTCACCGCCGAGGAGGCCGATGTCACTCCGCTTGCCTCGATCGACCCGACACGCACTGCTGCACGTGTGAGCGCGCTGGCTGCACAGGGGGAGACGCTCGACGGTGATATCTCCGCCGGCGTGGACCGCGCGCTCGTGGCGGTGGCCTGCGAGCTAGTCGGGGTGTGCGATCGAGCGCTGGAGATGACCGTCGCCTACGTCAAGGAACGCAAGCAATTCGGCGTGCCGGTTGGCTCATACCAGGCGGTGTCGCACCGCTGCGCGCAGATGCTGCTCGACACCGAGAAGGCGCGCTCCACGGCGGCATTCGCAGCCTGGACGGCGGATGCAGACCCCGTGCGGCTGGCTGAGGCCGCGGCGATGGCCAAGGCGGCTGGGAGCGATGCCGGACGTGAGGTCAGCGCGAGCGCGATCCAGGCCCATGGCGGTATTGGGTTCACCTGGGAGGCCGACGTCCACTGGCTGTACAAGCGCGCGCAACTCGACGCCGCGCTACTCGGTGGCGCGAAGTTTCACCGTGCTCAGCTGGCCGCGATCCTCGCGCGGCGAGTGGTTGCACCGGTTGGGTGATGCGCCACACCGGTTGGGTGACGGAAAATCCCGGCCGCCCCCGCCGCTAGATTCGTTGGGCAATGTCCAACGAGCACGCCCAATTCAGCGTCGCGCACCTCGACGCCGACGCCTTCTACGTCTCGATCGAGCTATGTCGTCACCCCGAGCTGCGTGGCAAGCCGGTGGTGGTCGCCGGGAGCGGCCCACGCGCTGTGGTCACCACCGCCAGCTACGAGGCCAGGCGCTATGGCGTGGGGTCGGCGATGCCCGCAGCGAAGGCCCGGCGATTGTGCCCGGAAGCGGTGGTGCTACCACCGGACTTTCCCACCTACAGGGAGGTCTCACGGCGGATCATGGATCTCGTGCGCACGCATGTCGAGCGAGTCGAGGTGGTGGGGCTCGACGAGGCCTATCTGGACCTGGGTGGACTGTACTCGCCGCGGGCGGCGATGCGGCGCTTGGTAGCAGAGATCACAGCGGCTACGCAGCTGGTCTGCTCGGTGGGTATCGGGCCAAACAAGCTTGTCGCGAAGGTCGCCTCGGATGCGGAGAAGCCGGCGGGCTTTGTGGTGCTGACGCGTGAGCAGGCATGCGCGCGCTTCGCACAGGCGCCGCCCGGGCTCGTCCCAGGAATCGGGCCAAAGACAGCTGCGCGTCTGGCCGAGCTGGGGCTGAGCACACTGCCGGCGGTTGGCGCCGCGCCCGAGCAGCTGCTGGTCGAGCGCTTCGGCCCGAATCTCGGGCGTGAGCTCTGCCAGGCGTGCGCGGTTCGAGCACGATGGCGAGGTGGGGGCCGCGCGCAAGGTGATATCCGAGTCGCGCGAGCGGACCTTCGACGAGGACATTCGCGACCCGGCGGCGCTGCGCGAGGCGCTGCAACGGATGTCAGGTGAGCTGTGCGCGAGCCTCGCTCGCCAACAGGCGCCGCGGGCGCACGATCGGGATCAAGGTCCGCCTCGACGACTTCACGACCGTTACTCGCGCGCACACGTCGGGCGAACCGACGTGCGACGTCGAGCGAGTGACCGAGGTCGCGCTGAGGCTGTTGCGCGAGTACGCGCCGGCACGGCCTGTGAGGCTGCTCGGTGTGCGGGTGGCAGGCCTGGCCGGCGTGGGCCCCGGCGCGCCGGGGACCCGGAAGGCGCGATCGCGCACGCTCTCCGGGGCTCGCTCAGAGTCCGAGGATCAGTTGGTATTGCCGGTGTAGAGGCGGCGCTCTAGGATGGCGTGATGCCTGTCGTGAGCACCGGTGAGGTCGAGCTGAGCTATGAGCGCAGCGGGTCGGGGCCGCCGCTGCTGCTGATCATGGGTGTGAGCGGCACTGCCCTGACTGGGGAGAGCCCTTCCTGGACGCACTGCGCCAGGACTTCGAGATGATCGTCTACGACCATCGCGGGATCGGCAACAGTAGCCGTGTGGAGGAGCCATTCACGATCGCCCAGCTGGCGCAAGACGCCGGCGGGCTGCTCGATGCGCTCGAACTCGACTCGGCGCATGTGCTGGGCATCTCGATGGGCGGGATGATCGCTCAGGAGCTTGCCCTCGCGCAGCCTGAGCGTATACGCACGCTGACTCTCGGCTGCACCTATTGCGGCGGCGAGGGCAGCTCGCTCACCAGTCCCGAGGTGGTCCGGCGGATGGCCGAGGCAAGGACATCCGGCGACCGCGAGCGCGCGATACGCGCCTCCTGGGAGGCGAACGTCTCCGCCGGCTTCGCCGCGGATGCGGACGCGTACGCGCCTTCCGGCGCCCGGTCACTGGAGCGAAGGGTGGCCATTCCGGTAATCTGGCCCAGGTGCAGGCGATCGCGGCGCATGACACCTATGCGCGCCTGCCCGGCCTCGACGATGCCGACGCTGGTCGTGCACGGCACCGACGATGAGATATTCGCGGTGAGCAACGGCCGGCTGGTCGCGGAACGCATACCCGGCGCGTGCCTGGAGATCTTCGATCGAGTGGGTCACTTGTTCTTCTTGGAGCGCCACAGCGCTCGGCTGAGCTCGTGCGCGAGCACGCAGCCGTGCATGCCTGAGCAGACCGACCGAACTGCGCGTGGTCACCGACGACGGTGTCGAGCTGGCCTGCGAGCTCTCGGATCGCCGCCCGCCCAGGGCCCGCCGATCGTCCTGCTGCACGGTCTCACCGCGACCCGCCGCTATGTGGTGATGGGCTCGCGCACGCTGGAGCGTGAGGGATATCGGGTGATCCCCTACGACGCCCGCGGCCACGGGCACTCGACCCCCGCGCCCGCGCCCGGTCCTACGGCTACGAACGCCTCGCCGCGATTTGGAGGCGGTACTCGACACGCTCGGTCTGCAGCGCACGATCTTGGCCGGGGCCTCAATGGGCGCGCACACCGCCGTGCGCTTTGCCCTGCGCCACCCGGAACGCGTGGCCGGCGCTGGGGCTGATCACGCCGTCCTTTGATCCCGACGTGCCGCTCAGCGAGCCGGTCCTCGCCGGCTGGGACGCTCTGGCGCGGGGGCTGCGTGAGGATGGGGTGGAGGGGTTCGTGGACGCCTATGACTTCTCCGAGGTGCCTGCGCAGTGGCGGGACACGGTGGAGAAGTCGTGCGCCAACGGCTCGCAGGTCACGAGCATCCCGAGGCGGTAGCGGATGCGCTCGAAGCAGTTCCGCGCTCGCGGCCGTTTGAGGATCTACGCGGAGCTCGAGAGCATCGAGGCGCCAACGATCGTGGTGGGTAGCCGGGACGAGGCCGACCCGGGCCATCCGCTCGCGGTGGGCGAGCGCTACGCCGCACGATCCCGCGCGCGCAGCTCGTGGTCGAGGATGCCGGGGTGGGCGGGCATCCGATCCACTCGCCGATCGCCTGGCAGGGAGGGCAACTCTCCAAGGTGCTCTGCGAGCTGGCGAGGCGCGCCGTGTGATCTATACGTGATAGCGTACAAGTGTATGTCAGAGGTACGCAGCTGGGACGGCAAGAGCTATGACCGCATCTCGGGACCGATGGAGACCCTGGGGCGCGAGGTGCTTGCTCGGTTGGAGTTGGCAGGCGAGGAGGTGGTGCTCGATGCGGGCTGCGGATCGGGGCGGATTACGCAGGCGCTGATGCAGCGGCTGCCGCGCGGGAGGGTGATCGCGGTGGATGCCTCGGCCTCGATGGTCGATGCGGCCCAGCAGCGGCTCGGACCACAGGCCGACGTTCGCCGGCTGGACCTGCTGGAGCTCGAGCTGGACGAGCCAGTCGATGCGGTCCTGTCGACCGCCACGTTCCACTGGATCGCCGATCACGAGCGGCTGTTTGCTCGCCTGCACGGCGCTTTGCGCCCCGGTGGCCGGTTGGTTGCGCAGTGCGGGGGTGAGGGCAACATCGACGCGTTGCGCGGCCGGGCCAACGCGATCCTCGCCCGCGCGCCCTACGCCGAGCACTTCACGCGCCTGGCGCGCCCGTGGAATTACGCTGCCCCGGGGCCAACACAAGAGCGGTTGCTGGGCGCCGGCTTCGCCTCCGCGAATTGCTGGCTTGCGCCGGCGCCCCAACAGCCTGAGCACCCGCGCGAGTTCCTCTCCACAATCGTCCTCGGACCCCATGTCCAACACCTGCCCGAGGAGCTGCGCGACCCCTTCATGGACACCGTGCTCGCCGTGGTCGGAGCGCCGGTCGTGGTGGACTACGTGCGGCTGAACATCGACGCGACGGCGTAACGCTTGCGCCGATGCACGCTGGCTCAGCCCCCTCAGGCCAGGGCGCTCAGGCCGGGCGGCCGGGGAACCGGTTCCGCAGCGGGACGGTTCTCGGGAGGTCCGCGTCGCCGATCGAGATCGATCGGATCCCGATCGGCCAGCAGCGCCGTGTAGCGCCCGTCCAGCTCGAGCAGCTCCTCGTGGGTGCCGCGCTCGACGATGCGCCCGTCGTCGAGCACGAGGATCTGATCGGCGTCACGGATCGTCGAGAGGCGATGGGCGATTGCGATCGTCGTACGCCCGCGCGAGAGATCGTCGAGCGCGAGCTGCACGGCGCGCTCGGTCTCCGTGTCGAGGGCGGAGGTGGCCTCGTCGAGGACCAGCACCGGCGGGTTGCGCAGCACCGTGCGTGCGATCGCTATGCGCTGCTTCTCGCCGCCGGAGAAGCGATAGCCGCGCTCGCCCACCTGGGTGTCATAGCCCTCGGGCAGCGAGGCGATCAGCTCGTGGATCTGCGCCGCGCGCGCGGCATCCTCGATCTCCGCGTCGCTTGCATCAGGGCAGGCGAAGCGCAGGTTCTCCCGGATCGAGGCGTGGAACAGGTAGGTCTCCTGCGAGACCAGCCCGACGGTCGCGGCGAGCGAGTCGAGCGTCATGTCGCGGATGTCCACTCCGTCGATCGCGACGCTGCCGCGCTGGGGCTCGTACAGGCGCGCCACCAGATAAGCCAGCGTTGTCTTGCCCGAGCCCGTCTCTCCGACCAACGCTGTGCGCGTGCCCGCCGGGATCTCGGCAGCGATCTCCTGCAGCGTCCAGGGCGCCTGCGGCGTGTAGCGAAACCAGACGTCCTCGGAGGCTCACGTCGCCGCGCACACCGCTCAGTGCGCGGGCGCCAGGACGCTCGACGATGTCGACCGGCAGGTCGAGGTACTCGAAGATCCGTCCGAACAGCGCCAGCGAGGTCTGCACTTCCAGACCGACCGAGAGCAGCTGCTGCATCGGGAACAGCAGACGAGTCTGGAGTGTCGTGAAGGCGACAACCGTGCCGATCGAGATCGCATGGCCGCCATGGACGATGCTGTAGCCGGCGAACCAGTAGACCGCGGCGGGCATGATCGCGAAGCTCATCTGCACCGAGGCCATGCGCCAGCGGCCCGGCCATGCGCGCGCGCACCTCCAGATCGGCGAGCTCGCTGGACTCTGGAGAAGCGCTCGCACGAGCTCCTGCGAGCGGCCCATCGTCTTGCCGAGCAGGATGCCCGACACCGACAGCGACTCCTCGACCAGCGTCGACATGTCTGCCAGGCGACTCTGACGCACCGACTGGATGCGCCGGCGCTCGTTGCCCACGCGGCGCGTCAGCCACACGAAGAACGGCAGCAGGCACAGCGAGAACAGCGTCAACTCCCAACTCAGCGCGAACATCGCCATGACCGTGGCGAGGACCGTGGCGACGGTGGACACGGTCGAGGTGGCGGTGCTCGTCACCACGTCGTCGATCCCGCCGATGTCGTAGGCGATCCGCGCCTGCACCTCTCCCGAGCGGGTACGCGTGAAGAACGCCAGCGACATGCGCTGCAGGTGGGCGAAGACGGCGGCGCGCAGGTCGTGCATCACGCGCTGGCCGACCTGGTTTGCGATCCACGTCTGCGCCACGCTGATCACGCCATTGATGATCGCCAACGCGATCATCCCGCCGACCAGCCACGACAGCAACGTCAGATTGCGTTGTTGGAGGCCCTTGTCGATCGCTTCGCGCAGCAGGAACGGCGAGGCGACGCTGAGGATCGAGCCGAGGAAGATCAGCGCCAGCAAGGTCCCCAGACGCAGCCGGTAGGGGATGAACAGCCGTGCAATGCGCCGCAGCGACACCGGCCGGTCGGGGTTGTCCTCGGGGCGTGGTGGGCGGAGACTCCGATCCTCCGGAGCGGCGGCCATTGCCGCCGCCACCGTGCCCCTGGGCGAAGGGCTGGCTGCTCACACTGGGTTGACTTTAGCCGCCGAGAGTCGTAGGCTTAAGGCGATGAACCTGTCGCCCGCAGAGACGCGTGTGCTCGGGTGCCTGCTCGGAAAAGCAGCGACGACACCCGACGTCTACCCGCTGTCGCTCAACACGTCTGCGCCTGGCGTGTAACCAGTCGACCAACCGCGACCCTGTAGTGGACTACGACGACGCGGCACTCCGCGACGCGCTGCACCGTCTCGAGCGTCGCGGCTTTACCCGCCTGGCGAGCGGCGCGGCAGCCGCGCGCCAAAGTACCGCCATCTGCTGGCGGAGGCGCTGCCGATGGCAGGCGACGAGCAGGCGGTGATCTGCGTGCTGATGCTGCGCGGTCCCCAGACGCCGGGTGAGCTGAAGCAGCGCGCCGAGCGCATGCACTCCTTCCCCGAGCTGGCCGCGGTCCACGAGACGCTCGCGCGGCTGATCGAGCGGGGCTTGGCCGCATGCTTGCAGCGCCGGCCGGGGCAGAAGGAGGACCGCTACGTCCAGCTGCTCGAAGACCGCGACGCGCAGGTTGGCGCCAGCCAACGGGGCGGCCATCGCGGCTCGGTCGCACGTGGCCACGCGGTCTTCCTCCTGGAATCATCTGCCGCGTTCATGCCGCGTCATCCGGTCGACGGCTTGGAGGAGCGTGTCGCCCGGCTGGAAGGTGAGGTCGCCGATGCTGCGCGAGCGCTAGGGAGCGACGCGCGGAGAGCGGCAGAGCCGGAGCGGCGACGGCGAAGCCGCCAAGCGACTGCGCGAACGAGCGGCCCCATCGAGCGTGGCATGAGCCACGCGCAGCTGATCATCGCCATACCTCGTCTGACACCGCCACGGGTGTGGGCATCCCGCTTGCGCTCGCCGCGGGGCTCGTGTCGTTCCTCTCGCCCTGCGTGCTGCCGCTCGTTCCCGGCTATCTCTCGACGGTGATCGGCGTAACGCCGGCCGACCTCAAGGAGGGCGTGGGCGCACGCCGCGTGCTCGTACCGAGCCTGCTGTTCATCGCGAGCTTCTCGACGATCTTCATCCTGCTGGGGCTTAGCGCGACGGTGATCGGCTCGACGCTCGAACGCCCACAAAGCACGAGCTCGAGCAGGTCGGCGGCGTCGTGATCATCCTGCTGGGGGTGGTGTTCCTGGCGACGCCATTCGTGCGGCTGCTCAACCGCGAGTGGCACTCCGAGAAGCTGCTGCGCCTGGCCGGACGCGGCGGGCCGGTCGCTCGCGGGCGCCGCCTTCGCGATCGCCTGGACGCCCTGCACGAGCATCACGCTCGGCGCGATTCTCACCCAGGCGGCCGTCTCCAGCTCGGCCGCCCACGGCGCGCTGCTGCTCGCCTTCTACTCGGCGGGCCTGGCGATCCCGTTCCTGCTGATCGCGCTGGCGTTCGAGCGGATGACCAATGCGCTGACCGTCGTCAAGCGCCACTTTCCGGTCATCATCGCGATCGGCGGCGCCGTGATGATCGTGCTCGGGCTGCTGATCCTCACCGGCGAGTTCACGATTCTCAACGCCAAGGCCAACACGCTGCTGCAGGGCACCGGCCTGGACGTCTCGAACATCTGATCCCGCTCCTCAGGCGGCGGTGGTCTGCTTACTTTCGCTGTGCGCGTTGTAGCGCCGTTCCCACGCCTCCTGGTTGCGCTTGGCGTCGAGCACGAAGGGTGAGTAGCCGATCGCTTTGACGACCCCCTCGTTGATCGCTGACTCGGGGAACGGCAGCGGGCGCATCACGTCGAGGAACAGCACGACGCGCGTCTCGTCGGTGTCATTCCAAACCTCGTGGTTGAAAGTGTCGTCGAAGACCATCGACTTACCCTCCTCCCAATGTCGTATGTCCTCGCCGACCCTTATCCGGCACTGCTCCTTTTCGCGCGGCACGATCAGCCCGAGGTGGTAGCGCAGAACTCCCTTATAGGGGCCGCGGTGGTCGAGGATGTGCTTGCGCGGCGAGAGGATCGAGATCATCGCGGTCTTCATGCCGGGTATCTCACGCATCAATGCCGCCGTCTTGGGGCACATCTCGACGCCGAGCTTGGCCTCGAAGCCATAGCCATAGAGGAAGAACGTCTTCCAGCGATCGTCGTCGGTGATCTCGAGCTGGTCCTTGGAGATGTCTTGGAAGTTCGGCAGGGCAGCGTGGTCCTCGAGCAGCGCCTCGACCTCCTCGCGGATCACGCTCCAGTTCTCCTCGATATGCCCCACCCAGGGGAATCGCTCGGTCGGGAAGAACGTCGCGTCGCCCACCAGCGAGCGTTTGCCGATGAAGCGCTCGATCGGCACCAGGGCCCATTCGCCGACGGCGATCGTAAGCTCGACCGTCCGCGCCCACAACGATCCCTGTGCCATAAGTGCCTATCTAGGCGGCCTCGCGCAACGCCACCAGCTCTGGCAGCTCGGCCAGCTTCTTCAAGGCTCGCTGCTCGAGCTGTGAAGCCCGCTCAGCGGAGAACCCAAGTCGTTTACCGATAGCAGTCAGGGTCTGGGGCTCCTCGCGCCCGGTGCCAAAGCGCAGCGTCAGCACGGTCCGCTCGGTTTCGGGCAGCTGCTCGATCGCCTCGTGGACGATGCGCTCGCGCTCGTTGTCCCAAGCGGTGTCCTCGGGAGCCTCCTGATCAGAGGGCAGCAGGTCGCCGAGAGCGGTGTCGCCGTCTTCGCCGATCTGTTGATCGAGGCTGACCAGGGCAGCACGCTGGTGGCGCACCTCCTCGACCTGCTCGATCTCCAGTCCGGTCTCTTGCGCCAGCTCCTCGACGGTGGGCTCGCGCCCCAAGCGCACTGACAGCTCACGCTCGACACGCCCGACCTTGCGCGAGCGCTGGGCTACATGCACGGGCAGACGGATCGTGCGCCCGGAGTTCTCCAGGCCGCGCTGGATTGCCTGGCGGATCCAGAGCGTGGCATAGGTGGAGAAGCGAAAGCCCTTGCGCCAGTCGAACTTCTCGCTTGCGCGAATCAGCCCGAGCAGGCCCTCCTGGACGAGATCGGCCAGTGGTAGGCCCTGATTTTGGTAGCGCCGCGCGTTGGAGGCAACCAAGCGCAGGTTGGAGTTGACGAGCAGTTCCTTGGCGTACAGATCACCGCGCTCGATACGCTGAGCGAGTTCGATCTCCTGGGCGGGAGTGAGCAGCGGGTAGCGGCGCGAATGCGCGAGCAGCTGGTCGACCGCCTCGGGGATGAAGGTCTCTGCTCCGGCCAGCGCAATCGGCTCGGGAGCGGGGTTGTCGAGTCGCTCGGGCTTGGCGCGAGGCTCCTCGGCAGCGTTGATTTCCCGCTCGGGCGCGGCGCGTCCTGGGTTATCCCCGGCGGCGAGAGAGTTGAGTGGAGTGATGGGGGTTACGCGAGGGTCTGACATGGCTGTCCTTCTAATCCGATGCTTGGAGTCGGAATTATATTCCTCGATAGTTGCGTTGTCAATGATTCTGTTGATGAATATTCGGCGGTCCGGGTGGGGTGGGCCCTCTCTAAAACACTCGTTCGACAATGTGTACGCGGCTACCTGCTCTTTGGAGCACAACCCGCTGACTGCTGAAGAGTTTCTACCCGCCGGCGGGGCGTTCCACGCGAGGTTCGGCAGTAGTGCGTGGGGCGCTCATAGAAGTATTGCCCGTCATTGCGACGGTTCCATCGCTCGGCGCCCGGTCGGCGTCAGGACTGAGCGACCAGGCGTAGCTCTTGGGCACCGACCCGAACGGTGTCGCCGGGGTGCAGCTGCCGGCCGCGTCGCGTCTCTGGCTGATCGTTGACCAGCACTCGCTCGCCGGCGAGGAATGCTTTGACCTCGCTGCCGCTGTCGACGATTCCCGAGAGCTTCAACAGTTGGCCTAGTCTGATCATCTCACTCCGGATCGCGATCTCGCTGGGCACCTGACGAAATCTAGCGATCGTCGAGGTAACGCAGGACATCCAGCGCGTCGGCATGTAGTGCGGCGGCATTCTTGCGCGTGAGGGGCGTGAACGGGTCCAGCACGACTTTGCCCGCCGGCATGCTCCAGGTGGCAACGGCGCGAGCGTTGGCGAGGGCAAATGGACGGAAGAGCCCATTGGCGGTGATTAGCGCCCTGTGAGAGTCGAGCAGCCAATCGCGCGAGACCCAGCCGAGCAGGACGGGGTCAAACGAACCGAGTAGGCGGGGCGGCGGTAACTCCGCGGCGGCCGCGCGCCCGGCGATGTCAACGAGACCGTCCTCGCGCTCGTTGAGCTCCCTGGCAATCGCGTTGCACCCGGCGCGGGCGTCCCGCAACGGCAGTCCCGCCCACTTTGCGAGATCACGGTCATCGGCGGGGCCGTGGCCGAGGAGATAGCGGCGCGCCAGCTCCGCCAGCGCATGATCGCGGTCGACGGGCGCGGACTCCCCGAGCCAGTCATGGACGAGCACATATGCATGCTGGCGTGCGATCATCGGCCCGCGCACCGCGAGGCCGCGCAGGCAGGCGAGCATCAGCAGGTGCACGAGTGCCTGGCCCTCGGTGCGGACACCCGCCGCATCGATGCGCTCCCGCAGCTGCGCGCGCGTGAGTGGACCCTCCGCCGCCAGCGAGCGGGCGATGACATCGACACCGCGCTCGGCGGCGGTCGGGGTGACACCCTCTTGTGCCAAACGCCGAGCATTGCCGGCGCGCAGTCGCGGCGTGGTCAATGCCTGCAGCCAGGGATAGTCCTCGCGGCGCACCAGATGCAGCGTGCCCCGGTTGAGCCACGTGATCAGAAGCGAGCGATCATCAGTGAGCGCACGGTCGACATCGGCGGCGGACAGCCCTGTGCTCCGAGCGCGGATTGCCAGGCGCGCTCCACGCGCGTCCTGACCCTGCACGGCCAGCAGCCGCTCGACGACGGCCAGCGGGTCGTGGGCCGCTGGCCCCGCGAGCAACTGCGCGGTGAGACGCTCGGCGATCATCAGCGGCCAGTATCACGAGGTGAGCATTTCTCACGTGGCTTCGCGCGCTTCGACGGCATCGCTGTGCGATATCTTGCGAAGCTCCAGATGGAGCCCTGGTGGGAGGCTTGCCTCCCGAACCGCCCGCTTTGCAGGGCTGATGGCTCCTTTCGCGAAACCGAAGCCACGCGAGAGGAGTGCCAGAGATGCCCGCAAGAGTACTGCCGGACTTCCACAAACATGAGCTGCTGGCGATCTTCCTCGGGGGAGCCGCAGGTGGGCTGTTGCGGGTCTGGTTGAGCCGCTCCTTCGCCAGCGGCGCTACGGACTGGCCTTGGACGATTTTCGCGATCAACGTCTCCGGTGCGTTCACGCTCGCCTGCATCGCGACGTGGTTCAGGGAGCGCCCGCCGGAATCGAGGTTCCATCATCCGCTGTGGACGGTTGGCTTCTGCGGCACCTACACGACGTTCTCGACGATGCAGCTGGAGATCTTCGTGCTGCTCCAACACAGTCGTTACGCGCTCGCGGCTGGGTATGCGTTCGCGAGCATTCTCGGCGGCTACCTGGCGATCCGGCTCGGCACGCAGCTGGTGCGAAGCGAGCGCGCGGGACAACGTATGAGCATCTGGGTTTGGATCGGCGTTGCATTGCTCAGCGGGACCGCCGCGCTCGCGCGGTTCCTGATCGTCGCGGTCCTCAGCGCGCGCGTCGCGGACACTTTTCCACTTGGCACGTTCGTCGTCAACATCAGCGGCGCCCTGCTGCTGGGTCTAATAGTTGGGCTCGCTGTCGAGGGCGATGCGCTCGTCCTCCTCGGGTCGGCGACGCTTGGCTCCTACACGACGTTCTCGACTTGGGTGCTCGAGACGGAGCGTCTCACCGAGGACGGCGAACTGCCCGTCGCGGCGTTCAATATTCTGCTCAGCCTGTTAGTCGGCGTGGGGGCCATCGCCTTGGGACGCGCAATCGGAATGCAGATATGAGCCAGATCTCCAAGCGGGCAAGCGGCTGGCCGGTGATCATCGCCTACGGGCTGGTGTGCGCCGCGACGCAGGTGTTGTGGCTCAGCTACGCGGCGATCACCACCGAAACCGCCAGGCGCTATGGAGTCTCAGTCGGCGCGGTCGGATGGCTCGCGGAGATCTTTCCGCTGCTGTATGTGGTGCTCGCGATTCCAGCGGGGATCTTGCTCGATCGCTGGTTTCGTCCAGCGCTAGCGGTGGGCGGGGCGCTGGTCGCGCTCGGCGGCCTGGTGCGCCTCGGCGGTGAGACGTTCGCCTGGGCGATGGCCGGCCAAGTGATGGTCGCGATCGCCCAGCCGATCGTCCTCAGCGGCGTGAGCAAGCTCGCCGGCGAGTACTTGCCCGCGGAGCAGCGCGCGAGCGGAATCGCGGTCGGCTCGGCCGGTAGCTTCGTAGGGATGCTGCTTGCGCTGGTGCTGGGCCCGACCCTGGGCGCCCATGGGCAGCTCGAGCGCTTGCTGGTGCTCGAGGCGGTCCTGGCGGTGATTCCGGCTGTGGCGCTGGCTGTCGTCTTGCGCCGTCCCGGAGAGGAGAGCGAGGAGCACGCGGCGATCGAGGGCAGCGCGGCGCGTGCGCTGTGGGCCCTCCCGCCGATGCGCACGCTGTGTGGCCTGGTATTCGTCGGCTTCGGGATCTTCGTGGCGATCGCCACCTGGTTGCAGACGTTGCTGGCGCCCGCCGGCGTCTCGGAAAAGGCGGCGGGAGGGTTGCTGGTCGCAATGGTGATCGCGGGGATCATCGCCTGCGCGGTACTGCCGCCGCTCGTCGCCGGCAGGCATGCCGAGCGTGGCTTCATGCGCGGCGCGGTGCTCGTCGGCTGCTGTGGCTGCGTGGTCCTCGGTGTGGCGCCCTGGCTGGGAGTGCAGGCACTCGCGATCGTCGCGATCGGGATCGTCCTCTTGCCGGCATTGCCGATCATCCTCACGGCCGCCGAGCAGCTAGCCGGTGCCGCCGCGGGCACGGCCGGCGCGATCGTCTGGATGGCCGGCAACCTCGGTGGCCTCGTCGTCGCGCTGCTCGTGCAGATTCTGGTTCACCATCCGCTCGCGGCGTTCGGAGCGATGGCCGCGGTATCGCTGCTCGGGTTACCGATCGCCGGGCGTCTGAGGATGGGGTCGGGATATGATCCGGCCAGGCCTGCCGTGAGGGCTGGCTTCTCCAATCCGTAAGGGGGATTATGTTCAGCTCGATCGTCGTCGGAACCGACGGCTCTGATACTGCCACCCAGGCGGTGCGCCAGGCGGTCGACATGGCCGGTGCTCTGGGTGCGACGCTAGAGCTCGTAAGTGCTTTTGCGCCCGTTCCCGAGCAGCGGTTGCAGGCGGAGAGGCGAGACGCGCCGGAGGATGTGCAGTGGGCGATCAATCCACGCCAAGAGGTCGAGGCGTCGCTCGAGAGCGCCGCCGCAATAGCGCGTGAGGCGGGCGTGAACGTGAATACGCATGCCCGCCAGGGAGACCCCGCCGACGCGATCCTCGACGTCGCCGAGGAGCAGAACGCCGATCTGGTGATCGTTGGCAACAAGGGGATGAGCGGCGCCAAGCGCTTCCTGCTGGGGTCTGTCCCGAACAAGGTCTCTCACCACGCTCCCTGTTCGGTGTTGATCGTCCGGACCACGTAGGTCATCCGGACTGCATAAGCGCCGGCTAGTTGGCGGGCGTAAGCGCTAGCTGGTAGGTGACACGGAGCGCCACCGGCTGGTGTCGGGCAAGGGGGTGAGGTGCGGCTCGATCTGCTCGCGCATCGACTGCAGGCGCGGGGGGAGGGAGAGCTGCTCGCCGAGCGTCTCTGCCGACTCGTCGGCGGCGAAGCCGGCGCCATCAGAGGTTGCAAGCTCGTAGAGGATACCGCCGGGCTCGCGGAAGTAGACCGACTCGAAGTAGAAGCGATCGATGATCGGCGTGGGGTGCAGGCCAGCCGCGATCACTCGCTCTCGCCACTGCTCCTGCTCGGCGCGGTAGACCGCCCAGGCGATGTGGTGCACGGTGCCGGCGCCAGGAATGCCGCGCTCGTCGCTGCGCTCAAAGACGATGCGTCCACCGCGGCGCTCGCCACGCGCCTGCCAATCGTGTTCGCTGAGCTCGGCAAAGCCGAGCGTCTCGCCCAGCAACGCCTCGCTGCGGGCCGGGTCGGTGACGAGCGCATGGACAGCCTCGAAGCCCTGCAGCGCGAACTCGGCCGGAACCTGCGTCGAGCGCGCGGTCAGCGGCTCGTCGTCGGTCTGTGTGACAGAGAGCTCGTGGCCCATACCCTCGGGGTCGGCGAATCGCAGCCAGTCTGGCTCGCGCGCAACCTCGACGCCCTCACCGGTTAGGCGCTCGCCCCAGAAGTCGAGGGCCGCAACGCTCGAGACGCGATGGACGATGCGGCAGATCATGCCGGCCCCGGCGCTGCCCGCTTGCGCGCCGGGGTACTCGAAGAATGTGATGTCCGCGCCGGGAGAGCCGTGCTCGTCTGAGTAGAACAGGTGGTAGACGCTCGGGTCGTCCTGGTTGACCGTCTTCTTGACCAATCGAAGACCGAGCACACGCGCGTAGAAGTCCACGTTGCGAGTGGCGTCGCCGGTGATCAGGGTGATGTGGTGAATGCCGTCGATCGGGTGCATGGCCCTCTGGGGTAGAGAGAGAAAGCGAAAGGGGTAGAAAGAGGGTAGAGAGGGAAGAGGGGAGAGGGCGGTTACGCGGTTCAACGAGGCTCGCCCCGTACAGCGACCGCTATCGTGCTCGACCCTGTGACCGGGGCATTTCTAGAGCGCTGGGGGTTGCGCGTCGCGGCCGCGACGGGTGCGCTCGTGCTGGCGGGCCTGGTCGTATCCGACTTCGAGACGAGCTTCTGGGATCGCCACCAGATGACGTCGTCGATCCTCTCGAGCCTGGTGGTGGTGCTGATCACGGTCGTCGTGATCAACGAGGTGATCGAACGTCGCGAAAGCGCCCGCTGGCGGGTGTTCGCGCAGAACGCGCTGCTCGAGCTCGCGGCAACGGCACGCTTTACGTGGGTCGGCCTGGGTGAACTGCTGGAGGTCGAAGGCGATACCGCTGGCAGGCGCACGGTCGACGTGCGCAACTTCATTTGCAGTGCAGCGGGGACAGAACGCGTCACGACGCTCGTCGAGGAGCACATGTCTGACAGCGAGTGGCGACACCGGCTTGCCAGGCTGGTCGAAAGACTGCTCGATGACAGCCGCGACTCACTCGCGGCATGGGGCCCGGTAATGCTCGGCGCACGTCCTTACACAGCGCTGATCGAGCGACATGTCGAGCTCTATGGGCGTGTGCAGCTGCTCCGTTACATGATCGACGATCCCGAGGATGCCGAACTGGACGAGCTCGAGGACCCAGCCGCGCGAGCCCGGCGGCTGAGCGCCACGCGGAGGGCCGCGATCGAGGGGCAATCCCCGGTCGATCTCGACCACACGATGCGCACGACTCTGATCATCATCATTCGCCGCGCCGCGGAACTGGAGATCGATACGCGCGCACTCGCTCGTGCGCTGGTCCCACTGGAGTGGTGGTCGACGCCGTACGCCGATCTCAATCAGGCAGCTGAGTAGCGCGACAGCGAGCTATGACGTCCGAGCCGGCCGGGACGAGACTTCCTGCTTATGGCCGGGGATGCTGGGTTTGTCGTCTCATTGCGGGGTTTCCTTGCTGACGCGTGACCAGAAGCGGATGAACTCGCGTTCATGGCCGATGCCGCATTCGAGAGCCAGTCGCCAGCCATGTGGGATGTCGGTGAGCTCGGCGAGCATCTCCTCGCAGCGCGCCAGGCGATGGCGGTGTGTCTCGAGCCGTTCAGCAGCAAGCGTGGGGGGATCGGCTCCGAAGAACAGCTTGAGCGTCGCGGCGTCACGCAGCTCGTAGCTCTGAGGGGCCGGTTCGGCCCGCCATTGCGCCAGCGCCCCGCGCCCGGAGCCGGTCAGCTGGTAGACCCGTCGGCGTCGTCCGGTCTCCTCCTGGCGCTCGGAGAGCAGTCCCGCGCTAGCCAGTCGGGGGCACTCGGTGTAGAGCTGGGTATGGGGAACGCTCCAGAAGTTGATCGTGCTCATCTGCGCCAGCTGCTTGAGCTCATAGGCGGTGGCGGACTTGGCCTGCTCCAGCAGTCCCAGAACGATGTAGGAGGCCTCGGTCAGGCGCGGGCTCGAGGCCAGAGGCGGGCTCGAGGGCAGGCGTGGAGAGGTCCGACGTGGGCTTGACATGATCAGCAGACTATACTACGGTCCGAACCGTTCAATCTGAACCGTTCGATCCGCACTATTCGCGTTGTATCGTTGAACTCGATTCCGGTCAGGAGGTGTTATCGATGTCGGTTACCGCAGCCCCCACCACCGCAACCACGCTTGGCTTCTCGACGACGGTCTGGCGATGCTGCATCGCTTCACGATCGAGGACGGCCACGTCTCCTACGGCAACCGTTTTCTGGAGAGTCGCTCCTGCAGGGCCGCCCAGGAGCAGGGCCGAATGGTCTATGGAGAGTTCGCGACAGACCCCTGCCGCTCGCTGTTCAAGCGTGTGCAAACGCTGTTCTGCGGGGGCGGCGTGCTGCCCGACAATGCCAACATCAACCTCACGCAGCTGGGCGAGCGTTTTATCGCGATGACCGAGACACCGCTGGCTGTGCAGTTCGACCCACATACGCTTGCGGCAGCCGAGGTGCGTCCTTATCGCGTCCCCGGCCAGCTTTCGACCGCGCACCCTCACTCAGATCGGGCGACCGGGTCGACGGCCAATTCGCGCGGGCGTGAGCAGTGCCCTGCACCCGCACCATCGACTTCTCGCCAAGGAGTGTTGAGATGAGACAAAGCACCGGTAGGAGCCCAGCCCTCGATGATGCGGGTAGCGAGGCTCGCGCGGTCGCGATTCGCGAGGCGGCGATTGCCGAGGAGCCCAAACACCGCCGGCTGATCACCTCCCCCAAGCACGGTCAGATTCTCAGCGGGCTGATGCGGCCCGGCTACACCTTCGGCTCGGTGCCCTCTGGCCATGCGGTGTTGAGCACCAGCGGTCGCAAGACCGGCAGGCGGCGGCGCAAGGTGATCCGCGCGATCCTGCAGGACGACCATGTGTACATCGTGCAGCTGCGCCCACCCGCGGTGGCGGTCGACACACCGCTGGCCCTCGCCGCCTGGGTCTTGAACATCCGTGCCGATCCGCATGTGCAGCTCAGGCTCGGCCGCCGCACCTGGGCTGCAACGATGCGTGAGATCGAGGACCCCGCCGAGCTGGCCCGCGCGCGGGAGATCTTCTGCGAGCCGGTTCACCTGGTCGATTACCCCGAGTGCGTGATCCACCTGAAGGGCCGACCGTCGGCCCGCAAGATCCGCGACCTGCACCGCTACTGGTTCGACACCGGTGTGCCGCTCGTCGCCGAGCTGCAGATCTAGAGCGGCTGGTGGGATTTCGCCGCCCACGACCTCGTGCACCCAACCACCACTACAAGGAGCAAGCCATGGCAACCGCCCAGTCAGCCGGTGATCAAGACGTCTCGGTGCTCGAAGAGCTCGAAGCTGGCCTGCGTGGCTTCTCCGAGCGCTGGCTTTCCCGCGCCGATGAGCTGGGCAGTTTTTTCAAGCGCTGGGATCAAGCCTGGAACACTCACGATCTCGACCTGCTGGCGACGCTCGTAGCCGAGGACATCGTGTGCAAGGACCCGGCGATGTTCGGTCAGACCGTGGAGCGTCGCGAGGAGCTCCTTGCGTTTCTGGAGGATCTTTTCCGCGCCTTTCCCGACGTGCGCTTCCAGGTCACCGGCGATCTCTACTTGGCGCTCAAGGGCGGTGGGATAGCACTGCCGTGGCGTATGACCGGATCCTTCACCGGCGAGTTGCGCACCTGGAGCAAGAACCGCGACGCACAGCCGCAAACGACCCAGCCCACGGGCAAGGCGTTCGACATGGAGGGTGTCGATCTCTACGAGTTCCACGACGGGCTGCTCTCCAACTACTCGATCGTCTATGACCTGCTCGGCTTCTCGGCGCAGATCGGACTGATGGGATGAGGACGAGCGCCGGCGCGCTCAACCTCGGCGCCGGCACCAAAGCGGTGCTGGCTCTTGGTGGCTGGATTGCGCGATAAGCGGATCTTCTGAAAGCGCGTCGCAGGCTAAGGTCCTGTCTCGACGCGCCAAACTGACCCAGTAATCTTCAATGCACGATAATGTATGTTATGTCAACTTGGATCGAAAACCAGGCATCTCGCCTGGCAAGGAATCCCCAAAGCTCCCCCAGCGTCGGGGTTCTAGCCGAGCGTGTAAGTGAGCGAGACTTGCGTTGAGAGTGTGCAAGTCGTCGCGCCCGCGGCCTTCGCGTTCGTAGTCGCTGTCGCGCTTGCGGTTGCGCTCGCTTGTTTCGCGGAAGGTTTTCTTGGCTTCTTCTTGCCGTGTCTCGTCGCCGGCTTTCGCACGCCGGGAGTCGCCTTCGTTGTGGCGTGCGGTGTGTTGAACACTGGTGCGGAGGTCCCAGCGCCAGGTGAGCCGAAGTCGGGTTGGGCGCCCTGGTATTCGTCGTTGCTCGATTCTTCGCTGCTCGTACAGCCGATATATCCGCCCCCTTCGACGATGCTCTGCACCGACCCGACGGTCACACCCGCCTTGCTCGCGAGGAATTGCGCCTTGGCCTGGCCATCGCTGATTGCGTCGGCCATTCCCTGGCGATAGACCGCGTTGGCCGTCGCCGAGGAGGCGCTCTGTTCGATCGGCTCGGTGGCGACGCCCTGCACACTGACCGTGGGTGGGGGCGTGGTTGTCGTGGGAGCTTCCGCGGAGGCCACGCCCAACAGACCGGCAACGATCAGAGAGATCACGGTGACGGTCGTCGCTGGGATCAAGAGCCGCATTGGATCTCGATCCGCATCTCGATCCGCATGTCGATTCGCATGCTCTCCCTCTGGGTCTCCATCTGCATGCTCACAAGGCTAGCGCCTCGGTGCTCCCTCGGCCAGTGTTCGCGCCCGCTCGAGTACCGCATCGATCATCGGCTCGGTCAGCTTGCCCGTGAAAGTGTTCTGCTGGCTCGGGTGGTAGCAGCCGAGCAGCGTGTAGCGGCGGCCCGGAAACTCGGCTCCGTGTCCGAACCGCGGTCGTGGACGCGGCAAAGGCGCCGGCGGATCGGTGAGCGCCATGGTGAGGCGCAGCGCGGCGTCCCAACCGAAGGCACCCAGACAAAGGATGACCCGCACGTCTTTCAGCAACCGCAGCTCCCGCACGCTCCACGGCAGGCACTGATCGCGCTCGACGGGGGTCGGACTGTTGGCCGGTGGCGCACAACGCACCGCGGCGGCGATCCAGGCACCTCGAAGGCACAGGCCGTCGCCGCGTCGCGTCGATGTCGGCTGATTGGCAAAGCCCGCGCGCCACAGTGCAGCAAACAGGAAATCGCCCGAGCGATCGCCGGTGAACATGCGGCCAGTGCGGTTAGCGCCGTGGGCGGCCGGAGCCAGCCCAAACACCAGCATCCGCGCCGCCGGGTCCCCGAAGCCCGGCAGCGGCCGGCCCCAATACTCCTCTTGCGCGAACGCGGCGCGGCGCTCGCGCGCGACCTGCTCACGCCACGCCACCAGGCGCGGGCAGCGCCGGCAGCGGCTGATCTCCTCGGCCAGCGTCGCGAGGTCGCTTGCCATCAGGGCGTGGTGAGCATCAGGGCGTAGTAAGGAGCTGCTTGATCGGCGCCGCCGCTCGCATCACGCGCACCCTACGCGGTCGTCGCGGCCAGGGGTGCTCCAGGGCCACCGCGCCCGCCGGCATCCTCGACCGTCAAGGGCTGGGCGATGGACTCGAGACTCCGACGCTCGGCCTTGACCCCGAAGAGGATCTCGGCGATCCCTCCGAGGATCATCGCCACGGCGCCGATCATGAAACCAACAAACACATGGCTCGTCTTGCCGCTTTCGATCAGATTGGCGAACAAGAGCGGCCCGGTGATTCCACCGGCGGCCGTGCCGACGGCGTAGAACACGGCGATGCACAGCGCTCGCGTCTCCAAGGGAAAGATCTCGGAGACGGTCAGGTAGGCGGCGCTCACACCGGCGGAGGCGAAGAAGAAGATGATCATCAGCGCCGCGATGAAGCTGACGGCGGTGAGCTGGCCGCTCTTGAACAGAAAGGCGGTCAGCACCAGCAGCCCACCGGAGAGGATGTAGGAGCCGGCGATCATCGGCTTGCGCCCCACCGTGTCGAACAGACGAGCCAGCGTGAGCGGCCCGAACAGGTTGCCGACAGCGAAGACAGCTATGTAATAGGGGACGTCGCCGCTGGCTATCCCAAAGAATGTCTTCAGCAGATCTCCGAGACTGAACAGAAGAGCGTTGTAGAGGAACGCCTGCCCGACGAACAGGGCTAGGCCGAGAATCGTGCGCTTTGGATATAGCGTGACCACTGAGCGCACGATCAGGCTGAGCGGGATCGTCTTGCGCTGGCGGACCGTGATGCTCTGATCCTCGTCGATCTCGGGAAGCTCTTCTCCGGTCTGCTCGCGCACCTGGCGTTCGATGTCGCTGACGATCTCCTCGGCCTCTTGCTCGCGCCCGTGAATGAACAGCCAGCGGGGACTCTCAGGCACGTTTCGGCGAATCAGGAGCACTCCCAGGCCGAGCACAGCACCCAGTCCGAAACATAGGCGCCAGCCGAGGTTCTCAGGGAAGATGCTGGTATTCAGCGCCACCACCGCGAGCAGCGAACCGGCGATCGCGCCGCCCCAGTAGCTGCCGTTGATCGAGATGTCGGCGTGACCTCGGTACTTGGCGGGGATCAGCTCGTCGATCGCCGAGTTGATCGCGGAGTACTCGCCGCCGATGCCCATACCGGTGAGGAAGCGGAACACGAACAGCCACAGTGACGAGAAGGCAAAGGCGGTCAGGATCGTTGCCGCGAGATACATGCCGAGAGTGAGCATGAACAGCCTCTTACGGCCAAAGCGATCGGTGAGCTGGCCGAAGATGATGGCGCCGACACAGGCACCGGCTACGTAGAGGCTCGCGGCAAGCCCGGAGACATCACCGGCCGAGATGCCGACGCCGGCTCCCTTTTCCGATAGGCGGCCGGAGATCGAGCTGACAATCGTGACCTCCAGGCCGTCGAGGATCCACACCGTCCCAAGGCCAATGATCACCATCCAGTGAAAGCGTGACCAGGGCAAACGGTCGAGGCGTGCGGGGATATCCGTCTCGATCGTTCCGGTCTGGACTCCGTCGCTCATCGCTTGCCAGCTCCCCTCGGTAAATATCGCGAGTCGATGCGCCGCACCAGCCATCTACCCCGCGCGTGAGGCCTCCAATCCTGGAGCGAGCCGTAGTAGCATCGATCGCGCGATGTCGCTGTGGATGCTGTTCGTACTACTCGGCCTGATCAAGCTCCCGTTCGTCGGCCTGATGCTGTGGATGCCGTTTCGCAATGACGAGGCGATGCGCGCGGTCGAGGCGACCGACGCCCCCGAGGCTCCCGACGCTTCTGATGAGGAGGGAGGCAGCCACACTCTGCCCGCGGGGCCGCTCGATCCTCATCCACGCATGCCCCTCCCCCGTTCCCCGCGTCGCGATCCACACGGCTCTCCGGCGCTCCCGGCGCCGGCTCGGGTACGCACGCCGCTGCGTGCCAAGGGCGTAAAAACTCTTCGCTGAAGACATCCTCTCGCTGAGACCGTTGGGATGCGGACGGGGTCCCAGACGTCGTCGAGACGTTGACGAGTCGGGCTACCTGCGGCGTTTGTTGTTCTGCTTGCGCTGGCGCCGCGCGGCCTTTGCCTTCGCACGCCGCTTACGCATCATCGCGGCCGTATCACGACTCGAGCCTCCCTTACCCAACAGGCCGTCACCCGCCGGAGCGACGCTGCGCGCGTCACGCATGATCAGAAAGGCGATCCCTCCCAGCAGCAACAGCGCCGCCCCACCCGCGATCACGAGCACGCCACCCGAATTGGAGGAGGTACTTTCCGCCGAAGCACTGGTCGTGGTCGTTTCGGTTGGAGTCGTTTCGCTCTGAGTCTGCCCTTCGGTCAATTCACTAAACGCGCTCCCGCCGCCCAAGGCCGCGAGCGAGGTGGCCGGCGCGACGAAGGCCACCGCGAGGATGGCGCAGAGACACAGAGGGACAAATACTCGGCTCGACACGCGGCGAGCATACCGTCTGCGGGGCACACGGCATGCGCCTGCCCAGACCATAGAATGAGCGGCCGATGCCACCTAAACAACGTCAGGTCCGGATGGAGCAGCGCGGCGCCTTCGACCAGATCCAGGCGCTAGAGCAGCGCTCGGATGAGGAGCTCGAGAGCGAGACCAAGTACAAGTCGGCCGCGATGGCGATCCTCGGCGCGCGCGCGTCAGAGCGGTTTGACGCCGAGAGCGCGCGCGGCTACTTCCAGCGTGCGATCGCCGCCGCGCGGCCACAGGAGCGGATGCAGATCCGCCGCATGGCCGATGCGTCGCTCGCGCTGGCCGAACGTCGCGCGGGCGACCTGAAGGACGCGGTCGAGCGCCTCGGTCAGACTCCTCCGAGCGGCCGTCAGATGTTTGCCCTGAGGGCGATGGGGCTGCTCGCCCCCCCTCCTCCGCGGGAATCCTCGCGCGGATTCGCGGGATTCTGCTGGTAATCGCGCTGATCATCGTCCTGCTCGCGATCGGCCTCGGCCTGGTCGAGCTGATCTCGCTGCCGTTTGGCGGGCTGGGGCTCGCGCCGGGCGTGCTGCTCGGCCTGTTTCTCGTGCTCGCCGTCTTCGGTGTGATCGCAGCCATCGCCCGGCGCCGAGGAGACCGGGCGCGGAAGACAGCCGCAAGCTAGTCCGAGCAGCGGTCGTCGGGGCGCCACCGGGTCGCGCCCCCAATACGATGGCTCGGTGCCCGCTCCCGTCTGCCTGATCGTCAATCCCTCCGCCGGGGGCGGCAAAGCCGGACGGGTGGCGCCAGAGGTCGAGCGGACTCTGCGCGAGTACGGTCTCGAGGTGCGCCGCGTCGACACGCGCGACCTCGAGCACGCGCGCGTGCTGGCAAAGGAGGGCGCTCGCGCCGGGGAGACGGTTGTGGCGCTCAGCGGCGACGGCATGATCGGCGTGGTGGCTGACGTCCTGCGCGATGTTCCCGGCGCCGTGCTTGGGGTGCTTCCAGGCGGACGCGGCAACGATCTGGCGCGCGTGCTCGGGATCCCCCAGGATCCGATCGCGGCATGCGCGGTGATCGCCGACGGCGTCTCTCGCGCGATGGATGTCGGCGAGGTCACGGGACAGGCGTTCGTCGGAATCGCCTCGGTCGGCTTCGACAGTGTCGCCAACCGGATCGCCAACGAAGCGCCCGCGTGGCTCGGCAACCTCGTGTATGCCTACGGAGCGCTGCGGGCGCTCGCGTCGTGGCGTCCGGCGAATTTTGAGATCGAACTCGATCCTCCCAGCGAGCGCCTGCGCTTCACGGCCTACACGGTCGGAGCTTGCAACTCGAGGACCTACGGCGGTGGGATGCGTGCGGCACCGGATGCACTGCTCGACGACGGGCTACTGGACGTGCTGGTCTGCGAGAGCGTCGGCAAGCTTACGTTCCTGACGAAGATCCTGCCGAAGGTGTTCAAGGGCACGCACGTGCAGGAGCCGAGCGTGCACGTGTTTCGCGCGCGCGAGGTGCTCGTCAGCGCCGACCGCTCGTTCACGATGTACGCCGACGGCGATCCGATCGGCGAGCTGCCGCTGCGCGTGAAGGCGGTGAGCGGCGCTGTGCGAGTGCTCGTGCCTGGTGATTTTGCGGGCGAGTCAGCGTTCGCATCGCCGATCGACTCCTCGCCCATCACGGCTGCGGAGAGCGCGGCGGGAGCCACGGGCCCGGCCGAGCACCCGACGGGGGATTGATGGTCGGGCCGCTCGCACCCAAGCTCGCCCTGGCGCGGGCCGTCGGCGCGGTTTCGCGCCTGCGTGGCGGCGGGGCGTCCAGCGCGCCGGGGAAGGTGCTGATGCGCCTCGAACCCAAGGCGATCGCCGAGCTGGGGGCGCGCCTGTCGCGGGGCAGCGTGCTGGTCTCGGCGACGAACGGCAAGACCACGACCTCGGCGATCCTCGCCGAGATTCTCGAGCGCGCCGGCGTATCGCTCGTGAACAACCAGTCCGGGGCGAACATGGCCGGGGGAATCGCCTCCACGCTGCTCGCCGCCGCTCGCCAGAAAGGTGAGATTGCGGGCGAGCTCGGCCTGTTCGAGGTGGACGAGCTGTGGCTCGACTCGCTGGCGGCCCAGCTGCACCCGCGCGCGATTCTGCTCGGCAACCTGTTCCGCGACCAGCTCGATCGCTACGGGGAGCTCGAGACGATCGCCGATCGCTGGGACGCGGCCATCAACCGGATGCCCACCCACCCCGCCCGGGAGGCGGTGCTGGTGCTCAATGCGGACGATCCCGCAATCGCCGACCTCGGCCGTGGGCGCGATGCAGCGGTCCTCTACTTCGGAGTCGAGGATGACTCGCTCGCGCTAGGAGGTATGGCGCACGCCGCCGATGCCAAGCACTGTCGTAACTGCGGAGCTCCGTATGTGTTCGATGCGGTGTATCTCGGCCATCTCGGCCACTACCACTGCCCAAGCTGTGGCCAAGCCCGTCCCGCGCCCAGCGTTACCGCGACGCACGTCACGCTCGAAGGCGTACAGGCGGCTCGCTTCACGCTGCGGACCCCTGCAGGCGAAGCCGAGGTCGCCCTGTCCTTGCCCGGCCTCTACAACGTCTACAACGCGCTCGCCGCCGCCGCGCTCGCCACCGCGCTGGGGGTGGGCCTGCCGGAGATAGTCGCCGGGCTGCAGAGCACGAAGGCGGCGTTTGGCCGTGCCGAGACGGTGCGGCTGGAGCTCGATGGCGGCAAGCACAGAGAGCTGCAGATTCTGCTCGTGAAGAACCCCGCCGGCGCCAACGAGGTGCTGCGCACACTTGCGCTCGAGCCGGGCGAGCACGACCTACTCGGGATCCTCAACGACAAGATCGCCGACGGGCGCGACGTGTCCTGGATCTGGGATGCTGACTTCGAGCTGCTCGCGGGCCGCATACGGCGGGCTACCTGCAGCGGTACCCGAGCCCCAGAGCTCGCGCTGCGCCTGAAGTACGCGGGAATCGATCCATCGCGTATCCGAGTCCAGACCGACCTCCCCAAGGCGGTCAGCGAGGCGGCCGCGGACGGGTGGGTTGGACCCGATGCCACAGCGGCGCTTTACGCGTTGCCGACCTACACCGCGATGCTCGCGTTGCGTGAGTTGCTAGTGGCGCGGGGCGAGGCCCGCAGCGCATGGTCATGAGCAGCCACAGCGATCAGCTGCTGGATGATGCATCGCCCGTCGCCGACGAGAACGTGCCGGGGGCACCGGCGGAGGTCGTCTGGCATGACCTGGAGTGCGGCTCCTACAGCGCCGACCTGCCACTGTGGCGGGAGCTGGCCGAGGTGGCCGAAGGCCCGGTGCTCGATGTGGGCGCCGGGACGGGCAGGGTGACACTCGCTCTCAGCCGCGCGATCGCGCGGGTGAGCTCGCCGGAGCGCGCGCAAGGCGATCGGCGTGTGAGCGCATTGGATCTCGACCCCGTCCTGCTCAGCGCGCTGGCGGAACGGGCCGGGGGTCTCGACGTGGAGACCGTCTGCGCGGATGCGCGCTCGTTCACGCTGCACCATCGCGACTTCGCGCTGTGTCTGGTGCCGATGCAAACCGTTCAGCTGCTCAGCGACGCCGCCGAGCGCGCGGCGTTCCTGTGCCGCGCACACGCACACCTGCGCCCCGGTGGGCTGCTCGCCTGCGCGATCGTCACTGAGCTGGAGCCATTCGACGTGGTTGACGGCTCGCCCGGACCAACGCCCGAGACCTCGCAGATCGGTGAGATGCTCTACATCAGCCAGGCCACCAGCGTGCGGATGCTTCCCGAGCGGATCGTGATCGAGCGCATGCGACGAATCGTTGCTTGCGACCCCGGACAGTCGAGTGAGCGACATCCCGTCGATGAAGCGGAGGATGAGCGCAACGTCATCGAGCTCGCTCGTGTCAGCGCATCCGAGCTCGAGCGTGAGGGCTCAAAAGTCGGATTTCACCCTGAGCCGGCGGTCGTGATCGAGCCCACCGACGAGTACGTCGGCAGCGTGGTGGTGATGCTGCGTGCCTGAGTCCGCGAGCGCTTCCCAGTTGGCAGCGGATGCGCCCGCGCCGGCGCGCCGCGTCCTACGTGTCTGCGCGCTCTATCCGGACCTGATGAACATCTACGCCGACCGTGGCAACCTGCTCGTGCTCGAGCATCGCTGCGCGTGGCGCGGGATCGACTTCGAGCTGAGCAGCAGCGGACTCGGCGAGGCGCTGGATCCCGAGGCTCATGAGCTGTTCTACCTAGGCGGTGGCCAGGACCGCGACCAGCGCCTGTGTGCCGATGACCTGATCGAGACCAAGCGCGAAGGTCTTTACGCCGCCGCCGCGCGCGAGGCGGTAGTTCTCGGGGTGTGTGGCGGCTATCAGCTGCTCGGGCGCTCATACACGCTGGGCGAGGAGGAGATCCCCGGTGTGGGGCTGCTCGACGTGCGCACCGTTCGCGAGGACGGCCCGCGCCTGATCGGCAACGTCGCGATCGAAGTCTCGCTCGGTGGGCAGCGTGCCGCCGCCGAGGAAGCCATCCGGGCTGCGTGCCCCGACGAGCGAATCCTTGCCGGGTTCGAGAACCACGGCGGACGCACACATCTCGGCCCAGAGGCTCGTGCGCTGGGTCGTGTTATCAAGGGCCACGGCAACGACGGGCGCAGTGGCTCCGAGGGCGCGCGCAGCGGCAACACGATCGGCACCTATCTACACGGTCCCCTGCTGCCAATGAATGCCTGGTTCGCGGACTGGCTGATCGCCACCGCTCTTCGCATCGAGGTGAGCGAGCTCGAGGCACTCGACGACCGTCTGGAGGAGGCCGCGCATCTGAGCGCGCGTCACGCGGCTGGAATCTGACACGATCCGGCCGTGGAGCTATCCGAGTACCAGCGCCTGTCGCGGAGCACCGCACAGTACCCGCGCAACGAGGCGCTCACCTATCCAGCGCTCGGGTTGGCCGGCGAGGCGGGGGAGTTCGCCGATCACGCGAAGAAGGTAATTCGCGACGACGGCGGTGAAGTCACGGGCGGCCGGCGTGAAGCGATGGCCAAGGAGCTCGGGGACGTCCTCTGGTATGTCGCCCAACTTGCAAGCGAGCTGGAGCTCGACCTCGACGAGATCGCCCAAGCGAACCTCGAGAAGCTGCTCTCACGCCAGCGCCGCGGTGTGCTCTCCGGCAGCGGCGACGACCGCTAGGAGAACGCTCAGCGGCTAGGAGGCGTCGGCGAACTTGGCGAAGCGCTCAGCCGCTCTTTTTGGCAGCAGCGCTCGGACGCGGACACCCTCGGGGGTGTCATCTCGTGATAGATCGCCCGCCAGCTCGTGCAGCTCTGCCAGGCTGGCGCCGTCTGCGTAGGGCACCAGCAGCTCGACCTTGCAAAGCATGTGCTCCAGCTCTGCTTGCAAGCGTGCGGTCAGCTCCAGCAGACCCTCGCCCGTCACGCCGCTCACGAAGATAGCGGTGGGGTAGCGCAGGCGCCGCTCGTCACGTTCCCGCGCGTCGAGCAGATCGATCTTGTTCAAGACCAGCAGCCGCGGGCGCTCGCCGGCGCCGATCTCCTCCAGCGTCTGCTCGACGGCGTGCTGCATCGCCTCGGCCTGGCGCTCGGGCGCGGAGGCGTCGAGCACATGGGCCAGCAGATCAGCGCGGCGGGTCTCCTCCAGCGTCGCGCCGAAGGCATCCACAAGCTGATGTGGCAGCTTGCTGATGAAGCCGACCGTGTCACTGATCAGATACTTCCTCCCCGAGTGATTCCGAGACGTGTGGCGAGCGTCGCCATTGCTCGCCGCAGTCCGGACAGGCCCGATCGTTCGTGTCGTCGGGTCGAGCGTGTGAAACAGCCTGTCGCGCACCCCCACCTCAGCGCCCGTCAGCACGTTCAGCAGCGTCGACTTACCGGCGTTCGTATAGCCGACGAGCGCCACCGTCGGCAGCGCCGCGCGCTCGCGCTCGGCTCGCATCACCTGACGCGTGCTCTTCACGTGCTCGAGCCTGCGGCGCAACGCGGAGATCCTGTCACGTGCCAGCCGCCGGTCGGTCTCGATCTGGCTCTCCCCCGGCCCCCGCGTGCCGATTCCACCGCCGAGGCGCTCGAGGTGTGTCCACAGTCCGCGCATCCGCGCGAGGTTGTATTCCAACTGCGCAAGCTCGACCTGCAGCTTGCCCTCCGCGCTGCCCGCATGCGCGGCGAAGATGTCGAGGATCACCGTCGTGCGATCGACCACCGGCAGCCCCAACGCCTCCTCCAGATTTCGCTCCTGGCGAGGGGTCAGCTCGTCGTCGCAGGCGATCACGTTTGCGTCGCTTGCCCTCGCGGCCTCCTTCGCCTCGGCCACCTTGCCCGGGCCGAGGTAGGTGTTCGGATGCGGCAGCTCGCGGCGCTGGACCATCTCCCCCACGACCGCCACCCCCGCGGTGCGCAGCAACTCCTCCAGCTCGCCGAGGTCATCGCCTTCGGGCAGCGCCGCGATGCAGAACGCCCGCTGAAGGGCGCGCTGCTCCGACGGTAAGCCGTTTGCCGGGACGTGCGACCGATTCGAGGTGGTCCCTGTGCGGCCGTTTCGGCTTCGATCCATTCAGCCGTCAGTCTATGACTCAGCTTGCCAGGACCTAGGCTTGCCGGCTTGCTAGGACCTCAGCTTGCCCAGCCGCTCGACCGCCTCCAGCAGACGATCGTCGGGCGTCGTGAGAGAGATCCGGAACCAGCCCTCCCCCGCCGGGCCGTAGATCGCGCCAGGTGAGAGGACGACGGCAGCCTGCTCGAGCACGTGCTCGCAGTACGCCTCGGAGCTCGCGTAGCCTGCCGGGATCGGCGCCCACACGTAGATCGTGCTACGCGGCGGATGCACATCCACGCCGATCCCGCGCAGCGCCTGGCAGACGAGATCGCGGCGGCGACGATACAGCTCGTTCATCGAGGCGACCTCCACGTCCGCGTCCGGCGAGAGCGCGGCAACGCCGGCCAGTTGCACCGCCTCGAACAGGCCGGAGTCGATGTTCGTCTTCAGCCGCCAATAAGTCTCGATCGCCTCCGCATTCCCGACCACGACCGCACAGCGCCAGCCGGTCATGTTGTAGCCCTTCGAGAGCGAAAAGACCTCGATCCCGACCTCCTTCGCCTCGGGCGTCGCGAGAAACGAGGGCGCGCGATAGCCATCGAAGACGATCTCCGAATAGGCGTTGTCGTGGACGATGAGAATCTCGTGCTCGCGGGCGAACTCGACGACCCGCTCGAAGAAGCCCGCCGGCACCACCGCGCCGGTCGGATTGTTCGGGTAGTTCAAGAACATCAGCTTCGCTGCCTTCGCCGTCTGCTCGTCGATGGCGTCGAGGTTCGGGACGAAGCCCAACTTGGGCTCCAAGGCCATCAGCACCGGCTCGGCGCCCGCCAGCCACGGGCCGGCGGTGTACACCGGATAGCCGGGATCCGCGGCGAGCGCGCAATCCCCCGGGTCGAGGAACGCGAGGTTCAGATTGAAGATCGCCTCCTTCGCGCCGATCGCCGGGATGATCTCGTGCTCGGGGTCGAGCGCGACATCGAAGCGCCGTTCGTAGAAGTCGCTCACCGCTTCCCTGAAGTCAGCGCGTCCGCGGTTGGTCGGGTACTGGTGCGTCTCAGGCTCGGTCACCGCCTCCTGCATCGCCTCTACGACCAGCGGTGAGGTCGGTCGGTCGGGGTCGCCGATACCTAGGCTGATCACGTCGACACCGGCGGCACGCTTGGCGGCGATCTTGCGCTCCATCTCGGCAAACGCGTACGGCGGGATGCGCTCCAAGCGCTTACTCGGTCTCATTTAGCTCCTCCAGGAAGTCCTCACTCAGGCGGCCCGCGAAGACGGGTCTTGCCCAGCCTGTCAGATTCACATGCAGATCCTCTCCGACCTCGACCTCGAGCTCACCGCCATCGAGGACCACGGTGACCTCAGACGGCCACGGGGTCGCTCTGTCCCGATGACTGCGTTCCAGGGTATGCGCCACCGCCGCCCCGGTGGCGCCGGTGCCCGAAGACAAGGTCTCCCCCACGCCGCGCTCGAAGATCCGGGCTCTGATTCGAGCCCGCCCGCCCGCCTTGGCGGTTGGGTCTGGCGTCTCGATCTCGGTGTACCAGGAGACATTGGTGCGATTGGGGAAGCGCTGATGGCCTTCGATCTGCGGCCCGAACACAGAGAGGTCGAGCGCGTCGAGCGCGGCCAGGCTGGTGAGATGGATAGCGCACTGGGGGTTGCCAATCGAGACGTGCTGGAAGCTCAAGCTGGCCAGCTCAGGGTTATCGATGGGCAGCTCCCCGCGCCCGTCGGGCGGCCCGTCAGGGAAGTCCTTGGAGGTGAGGCTCGCGTGGCCCATATCCACGCGGCAGGTGTGTGGCCCGGTGATCCGCGGGCGGATCGGCCCGGCGGCGGTACCGATCGAGAACTCGTCATCCGCGGTCCAGCCACGGCGGCGCAGGTACATGATCGCCTCGCGTGCGCCGTTACCCGACAGCTCGGCCTCCGAGCCGTCTGGGTTGTAGATACGCAAGTCGGCCACATAGGCCGGGTCGCGAGGGCGGGAGAGCAGCAGAGCACCATCGGCGAACACGCCGAAGTGGCCCGCGCACAGCAGGCGCACGCGGGCGGGCGTGAGCTCGAACGGCAGCTCATCGCGCTCGAGGATCAGATAGTCGTTTCCCAATGCCTGCCACTTCTCAAATCTCATCTGGCCGCGCTCCGCGCCTGGTCGTTGCTCACTTGGCTCACGGCGCCTGAGTCTAGGATCTCGTGTGCGACGGCGTCCGGATCGCGCCCGGTGACGTCGATCACGCGCACGCCCGCGAGCTTGCGCATCCACGTCAGCTGGCGCTTTGCGTAGTTGCGCGTGCGCCGCTTCATGGCCTCCACGTCGTCGCGGAGCAACTCGTCAAAGCCAAGCGCCTTACGCGCGGTCTCAGATGCGCCGGCCGCGTGCGCGCGGCGCACCTCCTCCCGGGCGCCGGCGGCGAGCATCGCATCGACGCGCGCGTCGATCCGCGCATACAGCGCCTCGCGCTCCATCGTCAAGCCCGCGAGCAATGCTGGATTGCGCAGCTCCTCACTCCACAGCTGAGACGGGCCGTCCGGCGGCTCGAGCTCTCCCTGCTCCAGTAGCTCCAGCGCGCGGACGATCCGCTGGCGATCGTTTGGGTCGATCCCCTCGGCCGCCCAGGCCGCGCGTCTGGTGAGGGTCGCATGCAACGCCGGAGCGCCTTCCGTTTCGAGCACCGCGGTCCAGCGCTCGCGCGCCCCCTCGGGCGGCGGCGGGCGGAGATCCAGCTCGGTCAGCGCCGCGCGCAGGTACAGGCCGGTGCCGCCGACGATCAGCGGTCGCCGACCGGCCGCGAGCAGCCCGTCGATCTCCGCATGGGCCAGCTCGGCGTACTGCCCCACGCTGAACGTCGCGTCGAGCGGCAGGAAGGACACCAGGCGATGCTCGAGCTTTGCCTGCTGCGCCGCCGAGGCCACGCCGGTGAGCGTCTGCAGTCCGTCGTACACCTGCAGCGCGTCAGCCGACACGGCAACCGGGCCCGCGCCCGGGCCCACCTCTCCACGGGCTCGCAGCAGCTCGGCCAGCGCGAGTGCGACATCGGTCTTGCCCACGCCGGTGGGGCCGAACAGCGCGATGATCTGCATTGTCGTAGGCTCGCACTTCATGCAGATCTCCGGTGCCACCGTCCTGCTCACCGGCGCCACCGGCGGGCTCGGCCACGCGATCGCCCGTGAGCTGCACGGGCGCGGCGCCGAACTGATTCTGACCGGGCGTCGCACGGAGGTACTGGAGCCGCTGGCCGCCGAGCTCGGCGCTCGTGCGCTGGTGAGCGATCTGAGCGACTCCGCTGAGGTCGAGCGTCTGGCGGTGGAGGCTGGGGAGATCGACATCCTCGTCGCGAATGCCGCGCTGCCAGGGTCGGGGCGCCTGGAGACCTACACACAGGAGCAGATCGACCGGGCGCTGGACGTCAACCTACGCTCGCCGATCGTGCTGGCACACGCGCTGCTTGGAGCGATGGTGGCCCGCGGGCGTGGGCACCTGCTGTTCGTCTCGTCGCTGCAGGGCAAGGCCGCCACGCCGGGCGCCTCGCTCTACTGCGCGTCGAAGTTCGGGATACGTGGCTTCGCCCTGGGTCTGCGCGAGGATCTGCACGCGAGCGGAGTAGGTGTCTCCACCGTGTTTCCCGGTTTCATCCGTGACGCGGGCCTGTTCGCCGACTCTGGGGTCAAATTGCCGCCGGGCGTGGGCACGCGTACCCCGGAGGATGTCGCCCGCGCGGTGGTCCGAGCGATCGAGCACAACCGGTCCGAGATCGATGTCGCTCCGCTTGCGCTGCGTGCTGGAACGATCGTCGCGAGTGTCGCTCCAGAGCTGGCAGCAAACGTCTCACGCAGACTTGGCTCGGAGGAGATCGCACACAAGTTCGCCGGGGCCCAGCGCGAGAAGCGCTGAGGCGGTCGCTGGGCGGCGCGAATGCGGCGTCCTCGGGAGCGAGCTAGAAGAGCGCCTGCTGGTGTGATTGCTGATGGCGCGTCTGCTCGGCGGCGGGAGGGTGTGCTACGGGGCGCGTACGGGTGAAACCCCTCGCTCGTCCTGGGCCTCGGCGCACCAGCTTCGCCAGGCGCTCGCGTTCCTCCTGCGGCGCATATGCACCACGTCTGTATAGCTCCTCATAGCGCTCGAGGAGGTCGGGGCGCTGGGAGCGCAGCCAGTCCATAAAGATGCCCTTCACCTCACCGCGCAGATGCAACGCCACGCCGCCGATGCTCGTCGCGCCCGCATCGATGGCTCCTTGGAGCAGACGCTCGATCTGGTGGGGGGCGTCGTTGACGCCCGGCATCAGCGGTGCGATCAACACTCCTGTTGGAATGCCGGCGCGGTTGAGCTCTGCCACCGCCTCCAGGCGGGCACGCGGGTTAGGCGTGTGCGGCTCGGTCGCCCGCCAGGCTTTCTCGTCGAGCGTCGGGATCGACAAGCACGCGCTGATGCGCGTACGTTCTGCGATCTGGAGCATCAAGGGCAGATCCCGCAGCAGAAGTGGTGACTTGGTCAGCACTGAACATGGATTCCCCGCCCCACCCGCCGCGTCGCGCATCGCTTCCCAGATGCCCTGCATCAATTTGTATCTCCCCTCCACCCACTGGTACGGGTCGGTGTTCGTCCCGAGCGCCACGTGCTCTCCTTTCCAGGAGGGCTTTGCCAGCTGCACTCTCAGCACCTCAGGGGCGTTGACCTTGACGATTATCTCCCGCTCGAAATCCCGCCCGGCATCGAAATCGAGGTACTTGTGGGTGGGGCGAGCGAAGCAGTAAACGCAAGCGTGGCTGCAGCCCCGGTAAACGTTGATCGTCCAGCGGAACGGCATCTGCGACTTGGCAGGTACGCGATTCAGTACCGACTTGGCACGGACCTCGTAGAAATTGGTCTCCAGCGCCTCGGGTGCGTCGAAGCGGCGCACCACAGCTTCGTCGCGATAGCCCGGCAGCCGCCGCTGCTGCTCGTCCTGCAGGGTCAGGTTGCTCCAGCGCACGAACACATGTTCGCATGGGCGCCGGACCACAAAGACGATGCCCGGAGTCAAAGGCGACTTCCTGGAGTCAAAGGCGACTTCCTGATCAAGGGTACGCGTCCTTACACGCTCCCTACAAACGTCTATGCAAGCCCTTACGCGGGCCTTGGGGCTCGCTTAGCGACGTAACGGACGATCGATCGACACAACCACCCGACCTATCCCAGGAGGATCGATCGCATGAATACATCAAAGCTACTCGGCGCGACGAGCGCCATGGGCAACGGCCCAGTAGTCAAGAGATACCGCCCAGCAGCCGATGGAGGCCCGGGCCGCGTTGATGGAGGCCCGAGTCGCGTCGCGGGGAAGCGCTCGCGCGACGCGGAAGGTCCTCAGCCGGCGACCGTTCTTGCCAGCAGGCGCTCTTCCCCGGAGAGCGTCTGGCTGGTGGCGGCGGTGATCTGCACCTCGGTCAGCTCACCGGGCGCGGCGAGACCGGAGAAGTTGACGGCCTTGTTGTGGCGGGTGCGGCCGCGCAGACGCTCGGGGTCGGTGCGGGAAGGGCCTTCGACGAGCACCTCGACGGTGCGCCCGACGAACCGTTGGGCGCGCTCCTTGGCGCGACGCTGAACCACCTCCAGCAGGCGCTCCATCCGCTCCACCTTCACCGGGTGCGGAACGAGGCCCTCGATCAGCTCGGCCGCCGTAGTCCCGCGCCGCGGGGAGAAGACGAACGTGAAGGCGCTGTCGTAGCCGACCTGCTCGGCCACCTCGAGCGTCTGGGCGAAGTCCTCCTCGGTCTCCCCCGGGAAGCCGACGATGATGTCGGTCGTGAGTGATGCGTCGGGCACGTGCTCGCGGATCAGCGCCACTCGATCCAGGTAGCGCTCACGGTCGTATGTGCGGCGCATCGCCTTGAGGATCCGGCTGGAGCCCGATTGCAGGGGGAGGTGGATGTGCTCACACACGCTCTCCAGCTCCGCGTGCGCGCGGATCACGTCCTCGCGCATGTCCTTCGGGTGCGGGCTGGTGTAGCGGATGCGGTCGATGCCCTCGATCTCATCCACGGCCGCGAGTAGCTGCGCGAATGAGGGACGCCCACCCACCCGGTGTCCCGCAGAGCGCAGGTCGCGCCCGTAGGAGTTGACGTTCTGGCCGAGCAGCGTCACCTCGCGCACGCCGTCGGCGGCCATCGCCCGGACCTCCGTCACCAGCTCGTCGAACGGGCGGCTGACCTCGCGACCGCGTGTCGAAGGCACGATGCAGTACGAGCACGCGCAGTTGCAGCCGACCGAGATCTGCAGCCAACCCTGGAACTGGCGTGAGCGCCGCGCGGGCAAGTGGCCGGTGAAGCCCTCGAACTCGAAGTAGCCCTGGGCTGTGAGCGAGTCGCTCGTGAGGAACTCGGCGAGCTTGTGCACCTGGCCGGGACCGAAGGCGACATCGACGAACGGGAAGCGCTCGAACACCTCCTCCTTGACCGACTGCGCCCAGCAGCCGCCGACGCCGACGATCCGCTGCGGCTGTTCGCGCTTGAGGCGCTTGGCCTCGCCGAGGTGGGCGACGAAGCGGCTGTCGGCCGTCTCGCGGATCGAGCAGGTGTTGAACAGGATCAGGTCGGCCTCGCCGCGCTCTGCTGCCTCCGAGTAGCCGAGCGACTCGAGCATCCCCTGCATGCGCTCAGAATCGTGCTCATTCATCTGACAGCCGAACGTCGTGAGGTGGTAGCGCTTCATCGCTTCCACAGGGTACCTGCGGACAGTCAGATATCCCTACCTAACGGGCCGCCACAGCTCGATCCGGTTGCCCTCGGGATCGGTGACCAGCCGAATCGACCGACACCCTCCATGTCTTGTGGGCCCGGCCTCCTGACGCCACAGGCCGTTCTCCTCAGCGTCCAGGCCTAGACAATCGCGATACCACGCGCCCAGGGCCACCGGCTCGGCGGCACGCATGAAGTGTCCACCGATTCCAAGCACACGCTCCATGTCGGCATCTTGCCAGGCTGGCGATTCGCGGGGGTGTTCTTCTAGGCCGCAGCGACTGCTGGTTCGCTGGAGATCGGCACGGGGATCGGAGCGTCCTTGTCACGCTCGATCGGCGTCACCATGTCTTTGCCCAAGCCAAGCGCGGCATAGATCTTGTCCTCGATCTCCTTCGCGATCGCAGGGTTCTCGTCCAGGTAGGCCTTGGCGTTGCCGCGACCCTGGCCGAGGCGGTCGTTGCCGTAGGAGAAGAACGACCCGGACTTGCTCACGATGTTGTGCTCAATACCCAGGTCTACCAGGCAGCCCGAGGTCGAGATGCCCTTGCCGTACTCGATGTCGAACTCGGCCTGGCGGAAGGGCGCGGCGACCTTGTTCTTGACGACCTTCACACGCACACGGTTACCGACCGCCTCGGTGCCGTCCTTGAGTGTCTCGATGCGCCGAATGTCGAGACGCTGAGAGGAGTAGAACTTCAGGGCGCGCCCACCCGGTTGGGTCTCGGGCGAGCCGAACATGACGCCGACCTTTTCGCGGATCTGGTTGGTGAGGATGCACAGCGTCTGCGTGCGATTCAGGTTGCCGGCGAGCTTGCGCATCGCCTGAGACATCATGCGCGCCTGCGCGCCAACGGTCTGGTCGCCCATCTGTCCCTCGAGCTCCACGCGCGGAGTCAGCGCGGCGACGGAGTCGATCGCGACCACATCGACCGCACCGGAGCGCACAAGCATGTCGGCGATCTCCAGCGCCTGCTCGCCATAGTCGGGCTGAGAGACGAGCAACTCGTCGATGTCGACGCCGATCCGCTGCGCGTAGAGAGGATCCATCGCGTGCTCTGCATCGATGAACGCGCAGACACCACCGAGCTTCTGCGCCTCAGCGAGGACGTGATAGATCAGCGTCGTCTTACCTGAGGACTCAGGGCCAAAGACCTCGACGATACGTCCACGGGGGACGCCGCCGATACCAAGCGCGAGATCAAGCGAGAGCGCGCCCGTGGGGATCGCGTCGCAGCGCACCTGGGCACCCTCGTCGCCCATACGCATGACCGTGCCCTTGCCAAACTCGCGCTCGATCTGCGTGAGCGCCCCCTGAAGGGCGGCGTCACGCGCATTGGCTGCCTTCTCTTGGTCGGTCACAGACATGGTCTTATTCCTCCGGTTCGAAATGGGATCGACCAAGCTAGAGGTCGCTTCGGACGGAACAGTTGTTCGTATGGGCCCGGCGAGTCAGGATGCTCGTTCCGAAGAGGCGGGGTGCTAAGAATGCAGCAGCGCGCGGCGGATCAAGTGCATCGCGACCGTCGTCGTGCGGTCGCGGATATCGACTCTCGAGCCCGGCAGGTTGACCGAGCGGGTCAACGGCTCGCCGTCCGCCGTCACGACGCTCAGCCAGACGAGCCCCACGGGCTTCTCCTCGGTGCCGCCGCCCGGTCCGGCGAGGCCGGTCACCCCCACGCCCAGGTCCGCGCCCAACTTTGCTCTCGCTCCTTCGGCGAGTGCTTCCGCGACCTCGGCCGACACCGCACCGTGGCGCTCGATCAGATCGGCGGCCACGCCCGCCTGTGCGATCTTCGCGTCGTTGGCGTACACCACGAGCCCACCCTTCACGTAGTCCGAGGCGCCCGGCGGATCGGTCAGCCTGGCCGCGAGCAGGCCGCCGGTGCACGACTCGGCGGTCGCGATGGTGCGGGTTGGGGCTCCGTGCTTCCCACGCAGCAGCGCGGCGAGGAGGTCGTCGACCGTACTGCCGTCGTCTGAGAAGAGGGTGTCGGCGTGCCTGCTCCGCACAATCGCCTCGAATGCGTCGTATACCTCCTGCTCACCGGGCTGATACCGGGTCACGACCTCGACCTCGCCGCGTTTCAAGCACGTCGTGATCTCCAGCCGGCTCAGCTCGATGCCCTCGCGTTCGGCCGCGCGCAGCGTCTCGGCGATCTCCGACTCCGGGATCCCGAACAGCCGCAGCATCGTCTGCCGATACTCGGTCGCGTGCTCGATCGCCGCGCGCAGCGCGCCGGTCTTCACGGCCGCGCTCCACATCGGCTGCAGCTCGCGCGGGGGGCCGGGCAGCACGACGATCGTCGGCTTGCACAGCGGCTGGCGCGGAGGCACCACCAGACCCGGCGCCGTACCCACCGGCTCGAGGATCGTCGAGCCCTCGGGGATCACCGCCTGCTTGCGGTTGCTCTCCCTGATCGCGTCCATATCGAGGTTCGGCCAGCGTTTCGCCAGCGGTGAGAGAATCTTCGCGATCCGCTCCTCGAGCGCCTCGTCGAGCGCCATCTCGCGGCCCTGCGCCCGACCCACCACCTCGGCGGTCAGATCGTCCGCCGTCGGCCCAAGGCCGCCGCTCGTGAGGATCAGGTCGAGCCCCTGATCCGCCATGAACCGCAGCGCGTCCTCCATGTCCCGCGGGCGGTCACCGACGATCGTCGTATAGGCCAGATCGACACCCAGCTCCCACAGACGTTCGGCCAGCCACGGCCCGTTACGGTCGGCCACACGGCCCGTGAGCACCTCGGTGCCGGTGACGACGATGCCCGCGCGCGGCGGACGGGGCTCAGCCACCTCCTGCTCCTCCTGGCCCTGGCATGCTCGCTGTGGGTCTGTGCGGGCTGGGGGCCCTCATGCGCAGGTGGGCAGCTGCCCTGGCTTCAGGCGCTGGCGACCGGCCTTCGTGACCGAGTAGCCAATCGCCGCGCTCGATGGCGCCACAACCCGCCGGATCCCATCCACGAACATGGTCACCGAGCTATTGCCCAAAGTGATCGTGAAGCGCTTTGCGTGGAACGTCGGAGTGCTGGCTCCCGGCTGTAGTTCCAGGCCGGGGATCAGCTTGTGCCCATCGTCGCTGTCGATCAGGCAGACGTAGACCGCTGCGCTCGCACGCAGCGACAGCGCCACACGCGGGGAGGCGATACTCGGGGAATGCGGAGAGCGTGCGGTGGCCCGCAGGTGCGGGCCGGTGTGTCTGGCGTGGCGCGGCGTGGTGGAGTGGCTCGAGGTGTCGCTTGGTTGTTTGGAGGTCCCACCGCCGGTCACCAGCAGCACGATCAGCAGCACGATCAACAAGCCGACGCCGGCGATCGCAACCGAGTATGCGCGTGACGGTCGCGAGGGCCCGCGTCCCCGTGGCGCGCCACGCGGGGTCGAGACGATCGGCTCCAGCGCCGCCTCGCTCGGACGTTCGTAGCTCAAGCGGTATTCCTCCACCAAAACCTTTCCGTCCACCCCCAACGCCTGGGCATACGTGCGTAGAAAGCTGCGCACGAACGTCGGTCCCGGAAGCAGGTCCCACTCTTCGTTCTCGAGCGCGCGAAGGTACTTCGCCCGTATCTTCGTCTCGGCCTCGATCTCCGACACGTCGATGCGGGCGCTCATACGCGCTGCGCGCAGCGTTGCGCCGATCTCTGCCATATCCGCCTGAAGGCTAGTCGTTAGACGCTTTTCTCACCATTGGGTGCATGTGAACCTGCACAAAGGTGGAGAGGTCCTCAGGACTCGGCCCCTAGGACTCAGGACTCGACGATGGCCTCGGCGGGGGACGGCTGGCTGGCCGAGGATTCAAGTCCCGTGAGGATCCGAGGCAGGTCAGCCTCGGTGATCAGCACCTGGCGGGGCTTTGAGCCCTCGTAGCCGGAGATCACACCGCGTCGCTCGAGCATGTCGATCACGCGACCCGCGCGCGTGTAGCCCAGTCGCAGCCTGCGCTGCAGCATCGAGGTCGACGCGGTCTGCATTTCCGCCACGAGCGTGATCGCGTCGCGCAGCATTGGGTCCTCGTCGGGATCGAGCTCGTCCGGATTGGACTCAGGCTCGGCCGGCTCGACCTCTTCCAGCAGCTCCTCGCGCAGCTCCGGCTCGCCCTGCTTACGCCACAGGTTCGTCAGCTTGGCGATCTGCGCCTCGTCGATATAGGCGCCCTGGATACGCTGCAGTTGCGAGGTTCCAACGGGGCTGAACAGCATGTCACCCTGCCCCAGCAGCGACTCCGCGCCGTTCTGGTCGAGGATCACCCGCGAATCGGTCTGGCTCGAGACGGCAAAGGCAATCCGCGATGGCACGTTGGCCTTGATCATGCCCGTGATCACGTCTACGCGCGGGCTCTGGGTGGCCAGCACCAAATGAATCCCGACGGCGCGCGCCTTCTGCGCCAGGCGGATGATCGAGTCCTCCACGTCGGCCGGCGCCACCATCATCAGGTCTGCGAGCTCGTCGATCACGCAAAGGATGTACGGCAGCGGCGCTTCAGCGCGCTTGGCCCGCGCCTTGTTCAGTTCGATCAGGCTCCGGGTGCGCGCCAGCGACATGATTCCGTAGCGCTGCTCCATCTCCCTGACGAGGTTCTGCAGAGCGTTTGCGGCCATGCGCGGGCTGGTGATCACGGGCGTCAGGAGATGCGGGATCGACTCATAGTGGTTCAGCTCGACCTGCTTGGGGTCGACCAGCACCAGGCGCACCTCATGTGGCGTGGCGCGCAGCAGGACGCTGGAGAGCATCGCGTTGATCGCACCAGACTTGCCAGCACCGGTCGTACCCGCCACCAGCAGGTGTGGCATCTTCGCCAGATCCGCGCCGATGGCCTTGCCCGCCACATCCTTGCCCAACCACACGGTCAGCGGCGACCAGTCCTTCGGCGGCGCCTGGAAGACATCGCCCAGCTTGACGATCCGGCGGTGGGCGTTTGGCACCTCGACCCCGACCGCCTGCTTACCGGGAATCGGGGCGAGAATGCGAACGTCCGTCGCCGCCAGCGCATAGGCCAGATCGTCCTTGAGCTGTGCCACCTTGGCGACCTTCGTACCCGGCGCCAGTCGCAGCTCATAGCGCGTGATGTGCGGTCCCGCGACGGTCCCGATGACCTTCGACTGCACACCGAAGTGACCCAGCGCCTCGACCAGGCTCGACGCCGTACGCTCCTGGCCGGCGGTATCGGGCCGCGTTTGATCGGCGCTCGAGCGCGCCAGCAAACGCTCCGCGGGCGGCAGCTCCCAGACGAAGTCCGGGTCGTCTGTGATGACCCCGCGGAGCCTGCCCTGCGGAGTCAGTTGATCGGGGTTCAGGTTCTCCACGTCGATTCGTGCCACGCCGGCGTCTGTGGCTTGCTCGGCATCGTCCAGCACCAGTCCACGCTCGTCCACCTGCGGGTCGTCGACGAACGAGCCCCCGGGGTTCTCCTTTGCCTCTCCCTCTTCCTCGCTCTCCATGCCCAGGAGATCCGATTCCCATGGCTGCTGGGTATTCCTGAGCGCACCGGTCCTGCCGTCCAGTGATGGGGCCTCCACGTGCGTCGCCCTGACGATCAACTCGTCCGGCTCGGGCTCTGGGGGATGCAGCGAGCTGGGCTCCGGGAGCGCCTCGGTAGCGGCGTGTCCCGGCCGGTGGGCTTTCAACATCCGTGTCGTGTCGGCCACACCCGTGCCCGTCGCGCGGATCGCGCTCGCCAACGAGGCTCCCGTCAAGAGGATCACGCCGACCAGGAACAGGAAGACGAGAAGTATGTCGACGCCCACGTTCTGCACCAGCCGGTGCGAGCCCTGATAGAGGGCCTCGCCCACCACGCCGCCGTGGGCCTGCAGAAAGGCAGAGGTCCACGCCGCGCCCTTTGAGGAGACCCCCTGCGCCCCCGAGCTCACGCCGAGCGTGCCAGCCGCCAGCGCGAGCGTGATCGAGGCCGACAGGCAGATCGCCCCCGTCCGCAACGGCCGCAGTGCCGGCCACACCGGGCGCAGCAGCAATGCTCCGCCACCGCCGATCAGCGCGATCGGCGCCAGGATCCGTGCTTTACCCACCGTCCAGCCAAGCCCGACCGCCAATCCGTGACCGGCGCCGCCGCCATCCCAGTGACCCCACAAGACGAAGCCCATGAAGATTCCGAGAGCGATCAGTCCCAGCCCGATCACATCGCGCTGGGACTGATCGAGCTCCGGCAGTCGCGGTGGCAACGCCATCCAGATCGGCCACGAGGACCGGCGTCCGCGCGCGCTTGCGCGCCGGCGGGTTGCAGAGCGCGCGCGAGTGCGCGTGCCTGCAGGCGTGGCTCGTTTGATGCTTGGAGATCGGGCTGTGGTTTTGCGCGCAGAAGGACGCTTGCGAGTATTCGCCATCCGCGCAACTTCGACATCTCTGCACCAGACCCTCCACGAGACACTCCCTTACCATTGCTTTACTCCACCTCGGTACATAAAGAGCCTGCTGATGAACGACTTCTCCCGCGCACCCCGCGTCCTCGTCGTCGAGGATGACGAGGACATCGCTCAGGCGCTCCAGCGCTCGCTGCGCATGGAGGGCTATGAGGTACGCGCCGCGGCCGACGGTCCAGCCGCGCTCGAGCACGGACGTTCGTTTGCGCCCGACCTCGTGATCCTCGATCTCGGCCTGCCCGGCCTGGACGGCCTGGAGGTCGCGCGCGCGCTGCGCGCCGAGGACGATGTGCCGATCCTGATCCTCACCGCCCGCGATGCACTCGAGTCCCGCGTCGAGGGGCTCGATGCCGGCGCTGATGACTACCTCGTCAAGCCATTCGAGCGCCAGGAGCTCCTCGCGCGGATGCGGGCCCTCCTGCGGCGGCGCCCGCCACGGGGCTCGGCGCCGCTGCGTGTCGGCGACCTGCTGCTCAACACCGATACCCACGAGGTGACACGCGGAGAACGCACGGTCGAGCTCACCCAGCGTGAGTTCGAGCTGCTCGAGTATCTGATGCGCAACGAGCGGATCGTGATCTCACGCCAGCGCCTACTCGATGAGGTGTGGGGCTATGACCCTTTCTCGACGACCAACACAATCGAGGTGTTCGTGTCCAACCTCCGCCGCAAGCTCGAGGCCGACGGCGCGCCACGCCTGCTGCACACGATCAGGGGAGCGGGCTACGTTCTTCGCGCCTAGATCGCGTAAGTGCTCTTGAAAGCGGTGCGTAAGCTGCTGGATGGACCCCGGCGCGCAGTCGAGCGGCTGAACGCGATGTTCGACCGACTGCCGATCCGCGTGCGCCTGGCCGGCGTCTCGGCGCTGCTCACGTTCGTGATCCTGTGCGGCTTCGCGATCGCCGTCGGCTCGCTGACGGTGCGGCGCATCCGCTCGGACTTCAACCGCGATGTCGAAACCACCGCTCAAGAGCTCCCGAAACAGCTGAGCATCAAAGTCAACCCCAGCACGTTTCAGATCGTCGGCATCGACCCGCCGCTTGCAGACCTCGCCCAGCCCGAGGACTCGGCCGTGATCAGGATCCTCGCACTCGGTGGCGCCGTGATCGCCGAGACCGACAAGGCCCCGAACCTGGGTCCCGCCTCGCTGCAGGCCAGGAATGTCAACGGCTACCGCGTACTGAGCCATCCCGCCGCGGTCTACTTCCAGGGCACAGGCGAGCAGATCGGGCAGGTGTACGTGCAGTACGGCCGCAGCGTCACGGATACCGAGGCGACCGTCACGCGCGTGGAGCTCTTCCTCTTGATCGGAGTGCTGATTGGGACCGGTGTGGCGCTGTTCGCGGGCATGACGATCGCGCGCCGCGCGATGGCGCCGATCGCGCGGCTGACCGACGCCGCGGAGGAGATCGCTCGCACCCGCGACCCGTCGCGCGTAATGCCCCAGTCAGAGGCCGACGACGAGGTCTCCGAGCTGGCGCGCACCCTTCAAGGCATGCTTCGTGAGCTCGACGCCGCGCGCGGCGAAACCGAGGCGATGCTCGTCCGCCAGCGCCGCTTCGTCGCCGACGCCTCACACGAGCTGCGCACGCCGCTTACGAGCGTGCTCGTCAACCTCGAGCTGCTCGCCGAATCCCTGGACGGCGACCAGGGCGAGGCGGCACGCTCGGCGCTTCGCTCCTCACAGCGGATGCGTCGCCTGGTGGCGGACCTCTTGCTGCTGGCGCGCACCGACGTGGGTCGCGTGATCCAGCACGAGCCGTGCGCGCTGGAGCAGATCGTGGTCGAGGCAGCCTCCGAGCTCGGGCCCGTCAGCGCCGCACACGAGATCTCGCTCGACGTCCAACCGGCGATCGTCGAGGGCTCCCGCGACGAACTGCACCGCCTGACGATCAACCTGCTGGAGAATGCGCTCCGCCACACCCCAGCGGGCACCGAGATCCGCGTGTCGACGCAGCTCAGCAAAGGCGGTGAGGCCCTGCTGCTCGTCGAGGACGATGGCCCTGGCGTGCCCGAGCACCTGCGCGAGACCCTATTCGAGCGCTTCGTCCGTGGCGCCGGTGACCGCGGCGGCTCCTTCGGCCTGGGTCTTGCGATCGTCCGTGCTGTAGCCGAATCGCACGGTGGCTCGGTCACGATCGAGTCGACGGGCGAGCGTGACGGGGCGCCCTACGGCGCCCGCTTCGTCGTGCGCCTGCCGGCGGCGGCGGAGAGCCTCAAACCTCAACGACGACCGGCAGCACCATCGGCCGCCGCTTGAGACGGTCGTAGACCAGCTTCGCCAGATCATCGTGCAGAATCTCCTGGAGCAGGTCGACCTCGCGGATCTGCTCCTTTGCCGCACGCTCGAGCGTTGCGTCGATGGTCGTCTTGATCTCGTCTGAGAGCTCGTCGGCTTGGTCGAGGAATGGCACACCACGGAAGATCACCTCAGGGTCGACGACCGAGCTACCGTCCTGCTCGGCGATCGTGACAACCACGATGAAGATCCCGTCGGCCGAAAGCATCCGGCGGTCGCGCAGCGCGACGTCGGCCATGTCGCCGATCTCCACGCCGTCGACGAAGATCATCCCGGCGTGCTCACGCTTGCCGAAGCGCGCGCCGCGCTCTGAGATCTCCAGCGGCAGTCCGTTCTCGCCCTGGAAGATGTCCTGCGGCGGCACACCCACCGCTTCGGCGAGTTGGGCGTGCAAGCGCAGCCGCTTGAAGTCGCCGTGAAATGGCATCACGTAGCGCGGCTTGGTCAGGTTCAGCATCAGCTTGACCTCCTCGGCGTAACCGTGCCCGGAGGCGTGCACCGGAGCGTCGCTGGTGGTGATCACGTCGCAGCCGATGTGGTAGAGCCGGTCGATAGTCTCGTTCACCGCGCGCTCGTTGCCGGGAATCGGGGTGGCGGAGAACACGACCGTGTCACCGTGACGCAGCTCCACTTGACGGTGGTCACGGTAGGCCATCCGGCGCAGCGCGGAGAGCGGCTCCCCCTGGGAGCCGGTGGAGATGATCACGATCCGCTCGTCGGGGAAGTCCTCGATCTCGCGCGGTCCCACGAGAATCCCGTCGGGCACCTCGATGTGCCCGAGCGAGCGGCCAATTTTCACGTTCTTGCGCATCGAGCGGCCGACCAGCACAACCTTGCGATCGAGCGCCGCGGCGGCGTCCACGACCTGCTGCACGCGGTGGATGTTCGATGCGAAGCTCGTCACGACGATCCGCCCCTCACAGCGGGCAAACACCTCCTCAAGGTGCGGTCCCACACCCGACTCAGACGGCGAGAAGCCCGGGCGGTCGACGTTCGTGGAGTCCCCACACAAGAGCAACACCCCCTCTCTGCCAAGTTCCGCCAATCGCGAGACGTCGGCCGGCGCGCCATCGACAGGCGTCTGATCGAACTTGTAGTCGCCCGTCACCAGCACCGTCCCCAACTCGGTGCCGAGCGCCACCGCGCTGGCGTCGGGGATCGAGTGCGTCATGTGCACCAACTCCAGCTCAAATGGCCCGAGCTCGAACGCCTCGCCAGCGCCCACCTCATGCAGCGAGATGTCGCGCAGCTTGTGCTCGTCGAGCTTCGAGCGCGCCATCGCGATCGTCAGCGCGCCGCCATACACGGGCGGCAGGTGTCCCTCGGCAGCGAGCTCGCGCAGAACCCACGGCAACGCTCCGAGATGATCCTCGTGGCCATGGGTGATCACGATCGCCTCGATGTCCTTCGCCCGCTCGCGCAGGTAGGAGAAATCCGGCAGCACGAGGTCGATGCCGACCATCTCGGGGGTCGGGAAGCGCAGCCCGACGTCCACCACGACGATCCGGCCATCCTGCTCGACGACCGTCATGTTCTTGCCGATCTCTCCCAACCCACCCAGGGGAAGGACGCGCAGCGAAGAGCTCACGCGTGTACTCGGGCGGATGAGGCGATAGGAGACCATGACGTTCCAACATGCTCCGGACGGCCCGCGTCTGCTCCTCGGTGGCCGCCACGATCGGTAGGCGCACGCCACCAGCATTTAGGCCAAGCAGGTTCAGCGCGGCCTTCGTGCAAGTCGGGCTCGCCGTGAGGAACAGCGTCGCGTAGACGTCCTGCAACGATGCGTCGATCTCCTGGCGATTTTGAGGCTCGTCCACCATGCGCCGCTGCTCGGCACCGACGATGTGGCTGGCGACGAGGATCCCCCCGGCGCCGCCCAGATCCAGCGTGCGCGCGAATGTGGCGTCGTCACCGGTGTAGAGGTCGAGACCGTCGATCAGCCGCAGTTCCGCGGGATTGGACTGCTTGACGCCAGCGATGCCGTCGATCTGCGCGAGCTCTTCGAGCAGCTCCGTGGGCATGTTCGTTCCCGTTCTGGTCGGGATGTTGTAAAGCAGGATCGGCCTGTCGGTCGCCTTGGCGATCGCTTCGTAGTGACGCTTGAGACCGAGGGGGCTGGGCCTGTTGTAGTAGGGCGTCACCGAGAGCACCGCGTCGACGCCGAGCTCGGTGGCGCGTTCGGTGAGGTGGATTGCGTGGCGAGTGTCGTTGGTGCCCGTGCCCGCGATGATCGTCGTTCCCGCGGGACGCTCTTGCACGGCCAGCTCGATCAGCCCGAGTTGCTCCTCGTCGGTCAGCGTCGAGGCCTCGCCGGTCGTCCCGGCCACGACGAACCCGTCGGACCCGTTCTGCGCCAGGTGTGCCATCAGCGCCACGAAGGACTCCTCGTTGACCTTCCCCTCGGTGTCGAAGGGAGTGACGATCGCCGTCAAGATTGTGCCCAGAGCACTCATCGGCTGGAGTATCTCATGCTCACGCCAGCCATTCCTCAGAACAGGAGGTGCTCGAGGCCAATGAGCGGTGACTGCTCCAGGCCGCCCACGCCGCGAATCGCGAGCAGCACCCCCGGCATGAACGACTCGCGGCCGATCGTGTCGTGGCGGATGCTCAGCGTCTGGCCGACGTCGCCAAAAATGACCTCTTGATTGGCCACCAGGCCCGGCAAACGCACCGAGTGGATTGGAATCTCGCCCGCTCGCTCACCCGTCGCGGCGGCCATCAACTCGGCGGTGCGCATGGCCGTGCCGCTGGGAGCATCGAGCTTCTGGTCGTGGTGCAGCTCGATGATCTCGGCCTTGGCCATGTGCTTTGCCGCCTCCTGGGCGAAACGCATCATCAAGATCGCCCCGATCGCGAAATTCGGCGCGATCAGCACGTTCGCGTGTGGCTTGCCATCCGCGGGTCGTGCCTGCTTCAGCGGCGCCGGATCAAAGCCGGTCGTGCCGATCACGACGTGCACACCGGCGCGCACACAGCTGAGCGCGTTGCTCAGCGCGGTGTCGGGCTGAGTGAAGTCGACGACGACCTCGGGTGGTGGGTGGGTTCCCACCAACAGATCCTCGAGCGTGGCGCCGAGCGACGGATCGGCGCGTCCGACGAGCTCCATATCCGCGGCGCTCTGCACCGCCGCGCAGACCGTCTGACCCATTCGCCCGGCCGCGCCGGCAACCGCCACCCGGATCATGCCGTGACTCCCGCCAGCGGCGTGAGCGCCTCGCGAAAAGCATCCTCCTCGGGGCCGACGCAGGCAACCGACAGGCGATCCGCAACGAACAGCTCGCCGGCGAGCTGTTCCAGGGCGGCGAGATCGACGGCGTCGATGCGCTCGATCACCTCGTCGACAGAGAGGATCGGCAACTCGTTCAGCACCGAGATGCCCAAGCGACTCATGCGAGCGCCGGTGGACTCCAACGAGAGCACCATCCGCCCCTTCAGGTTCTCACGAGAGCGGTCCAGCTCCTCCGGGCTCGCGGGATCCTCGACGAAGCGCTCCAGCTCAGTCGCGATCGTCTGCACCGCCTCGGTCAGATTCTCCGGCCGCGTGCCGACATACAAACCGACCTCGCCGGTATGGGCGTAGAGGCTCGAGAAACAGAAAACCGAGTAGGCAAGCCCCCGGCGCTCGCGCACCTCCTGAAAGAGCCGGGAGGAGGACGTCCCGCCCAGCACCCCTTCGAGCACCCGCAGCGCAAAGCGGCGCTCATCCTCGCGCGCCAAGCCAGGTCCACCCAGACAGAAGTGGTATTGCTCGGTGTCCTTCGCGAAGAAACGCACGCGCCGCTCGAAGGCCGGCTCATCTCGCTGTTGCTCAGGTGGAGGCTGTCCAGCGCGCTCGCTTCCGGCCGCGATCGCCAGCTCCACGAGGCGGTCGTGATCGAGCGATCCCGCCGCGCCGATCACGACATTCCCGGGCACATAGCGCTCGGCGTGAAAGGCTCGCAGTTGCTCTGGGTCGACCGCGCGCACGACCTCGGCACGCCCGATCACGGCACGCCCGAGCGGGTGCTCACCGAAGACGGCCTCACCGAGCAGGTCGAAGACCTTGTCCTGGGGATCGTCCTCGTACATCGCGATCTCCTCCAGCACGACCTCCCGCTCGGCCTCCAGCTCCTGCAGGCGCGAGCGCCAGAGCATGTCGCTCATCACATCGAAGGCACGCTCCAGATGGCGGTCGAGCACCCGTGTGTACAGGGTGGTCGTCTCCCTGTCGGTGCCCGCGTTGATCTCCGCGCCCATCGCGTCGAAGATCTGGTCGATCTCCTCCGAGTGAAAGCGCTCGGTGCCACGGAACAGCATGTGCTCGAGCAGATGGGAGATCCCCGCCTGGCTGTCCTGCTCGGCCGCGGAGCCAGTGCCGATCCAGAAGCCGAGCGCCACCGAGCGCACGCCAGGCACGCGCTCGGTGACCACTCGCACGCCGGAGCTCAGCGTGGTGATGCGATGCTCGGCCTCAGGAACGGTCGCTACCACCATGACGCGGCCGGCCCGAACCACGCTCACCGTCGCGGCTGCGACCACGGTCGCGACTGCCGTTACGTCCACCACCGCCGGATCTGGACCCGGCCGCCCCACCCTCCCGACGTCCGCCGCCGCCGCCGGTGCCGACACCGGCGAGCTCCTGCGCCGACTTGCCCGCGACATCCGGGTCCTCGGCCAGACGCAGGCCGATGCGGCCGCGCTCACGGTCCACCTCGACCACGCGCACATTGATCTCATCGCCCTTGTTGAGCACGTCCTCGACGGTCTCAACGCGCTCGCCCGGCGAGACGTTGGAGATGTGCAGCAGGCCATCGGTGCCCTTCGCCAGCTCGACGAACGCGCCGAAGGTAGTGGTCTTGACGACCTTGCCGAGGTACTCGTCGCCGACCTCGACCTCCTTCATCATCATCCTGATCCGCTCGAGCAGGGCGTCGCCCAGCTCACCGTTGGCGGAGTAGATCAGCACCTGGCCGTCGTCGTTGACGTCGATCTGGGACTCGAACTCCTCCGCGAGACCGCGGATCGTTTCGCCGCCCTTGCCGATCAGCAGCCCGATCTGCGATGGATCGATCTGGATCGTCTGGATCCGCGGCGCGAACTGGCTGAGCTCCGCGCGCGGAGCCTGGATCGTCTCGACCATCTTTCCAAGGATGAACGTGCGGGCCTCTTTGGCCTGCGCGAGCGCGTCACGCAGGATGTCGAAGGTGACGCCCGTGATCTTGATGTCCATCTGCAGCGCGGTGATGCCGCGCTCGGTGCCGGCCACCTTGAAGTCCATGTCTCCGAGGTGGTCCTCGACACCGGCGATGTCGGTCAGGACGATGTAGTCATCGCCCTCCTTGATCAGGCCCATCGCAATTCCGGCGACGGGGCGCTTGATCGGCACGCCGGCATCCATCAGCGACAGCGAGGAACCGCAGACCGAAGCCATCGAGGAGGAGCCGTTTGACTCGAGGATGTCCGAGACGACGCGGATCGAGTAGGGGAACTCCTCGATCGAGGGCACCATCGGCGCCAGCGCACGCTCAGCGAGCGCGCCGTGTCCGATGTCACGACGCTTGACGCCACCCATGCGGCCCGCCTCCCCGACCGAGAAGGGTGGGAAGTTGTAGTGGTGCCAGTAGTACTTTTTCGTCTCCAGGCCGAGCGTGTCGAGGCGCATCTCCTCCTTGAGCGTGCCCATCGCCACGACACTCAGCGCCTGCGTCTGTCCACGCGTGAACAGCGCCGAGCCGTGCGTGCGCGGCGTGACGCCGACCTCGATCGAGATGTCGCGGATCTCGTTCTCGCCGCGGCCGTCTGGGCGCTTCTTGTGGACGGCGATGCGCTCGCGGATGATCGACTTCTCGAGCTTGTCGAAAGCCATCTGCACCGCCGCGCGCTGCTTCTTGGCCTGCTTCAGCTGCTCCTCGGAGGCGCCCTCGGGAGCGGGAGTCGAATGCTGCTCGAGGATCGCGACCTCGACTGCCTTGGTGGCGTCCTGGCGCTCCAGCTTGTCCTCCACCTGTGTCGCTGCCTCCAGGTCGGAGCCATGTGAGGCGCGAATCTGCTCGAGGATCTGCGGATCGACCTGAATCGCCTCGAAGACTTTCTTCTCCTTGCCGACCTTGGCGGCCAACTCGCGCTGGGAGGCGCAGAGCTTCTTGATCTCCGCGTGGGCGATGTCGAGCGCATCGAGGATCTCGGCCTCGGGAATCTCGTTGGCGCCCGCCTCGACCATCAGGATGGCCTCCTCGGTGCCGGCGACGATCAGATCGAGGTCCGTCGGGTTCTCGGCGTCCGGAAGCAGGTCTGCCTCCTGTGGATTGACGACGAAGTTGCCGTCGATCTTGCCGATCCGCACGGCGCCGACGGGAGTTGGCAGCGGGATGTCGGAGATCATCAGCGCCGTGGAGGCACCGTTCATCGCAAGGATGTCATACGGGTGGACGTGGTCGATCGACAGCGGGATCGCCACCAGCTGCGTGTCATAGCGCCATTCCTTGGGGAACAGCGGGCGGATCGGGCGGTCGATCATGCGCGCGGTCAGCGTGCCCTTCTCGCCTGGACGGCCCTCACGCTTGAAGAAGGAGCCGGGGATTTTCCCGGAGGCGTACATACGCTCCTCGACGTCCACCGTCAGCGGGAGGAAGTCGACGTCGCGCAGACTGCCCGCGACCGCTGTGCAAAGGACCATGGTGTCACCCTGGCGGATGACAACGGCACCGGAGGCCTGCTTGGCCATCCTGCCGGTCTCAAAGGAAATCTCGCTGCCGGCAATCTCCACGGAAACCCGTGTAACGGCATCACTACTCATATTCACTGCCTTTCATGTTCCGCCCGTCGGTCGGCGGTCCGTTTCTTTTTTCTCTTTTCCGAACGGACGGAGCTTAGCGGACGCTTGGCAGTGGGCAACGCGAGGCGTAGCCGAGCGGGATGGTCCAGACGGCGCTGGTCAGGTGGCTGTCAGGCGGGGATGGCACCACCGAAGGCGATGCCCACGCCCTCGCGCAGCAGCTCGACGGTGGGTAGCTCGCCCGGCATCGGCGCCTGGTAGCTCCAGCGCACAATCCCCTCGGCGTCGATGGCGACGAGCGCGCGCTCGGGAAAGCCGGCTTCGTGAAGCACCCCGAACGCCTTGCAGGCAGCGCCCTTGGGCTCGAAGTCCGAGAGCTGCTCGATGCTCACGCCGAGCTTCTCCCTAAATGCCCGCTGTGACCAGCTCGAGTCGCAGGAGACGCCGTAGAGCTTCGTCAGGCCTGCCTCGGTCAGCTCGCCGAGCGCCGCCTCGTATAGCTGCAACTGGTCGGTGCAGACCGGGCTGAACGCAAATGGGTAAAAGACGAGCACGGTCCGCTCTCCCTTCAGGTCCTTCTGCGTGACGGTGCCCCCGTCTTCGGCGGCGAGCTTGAAGCTAGGAGCCGGTGTGCCGGAGGCGATGACGCTCATCGTCTAGGTCCCAGCGCTACTTACGTAGGCCGAGCTCCTTGATGAGGGCGCGGTAGCCCTCGAGGTCGCGGCGGCGCAGATAGTCGAGGAAGCGCCGGCGGCGACCGACCAGCATCAGCAGGCCACGACGCGAATGATGATCTTTGGACTGCTCGCGCAAGTGCTCGGTCAAATGGTTGATGCGCTCGGTCAGCAGCGCGACCTGGACCTTGGTGGAGCCCATGTCGCGCTCGTTGGCGCCGAACTTCGCGGCGATCTCGCGCTTGCGCTCTGTGGTTATCGCAGCCATCAGCGGGCACCGTAGCAGACGACTCGCGGTTTCAAGCGGCTTAGAAAGCGCTCCGAGGTGTTTTTGAGGCGAGCGCGAAGTGACCTAGAACGTGCTTCGAGCAATCTCGCGTGTCAGCTCCACGTCGCTGTGCATCTGCTCGATCAGCGCCTCTGCGCTCTGGAAGCGGCGCTCGCCGCGCAAACGCGCGAGGAAATCCAGCCGCAGCTGGCGCCCATACAGATCGCCGTCGAAGTCGAGGATGTAAGCCTCGATCAGCTCTCCCCTACCGGTCTGAAAGGTTGGGCGCACGCCGATGCTCACGGCCGCCGGCCGAGGGTGGGCGGCGGAGCGGGCGGGATCCTCATGAGCAAGACACGCGTAGACACCGTGACCGGGACACACGAGCGCCTCGTCGGGAATCAGGTTTGCGGTGGGAAAGCCGAGCTCGCGTCCCCGCTGATCGCCGTGCACCACCTCGCCCCACAGCTGAAAGGGCGAGCCCAGGAGCTCCGTCGCCTGAGCCACCTCGCCGGCAAGCACCAAACCCCGAATGTGACTGGAGGAGACGATCTCCCCCTCCACCTCCAGGAGGGGATGCACAACGGTCGCAAAGCGCTCGTCCGCGGCGAGCCTGCGCGGATCGCCCTGTGCCTTGTGGCCGAAGCGAAAGTTCTCGCCGATCGCGACCCGCGTGGCCCCGAGCGCGCCCACGAGCACGTCATCCACGAACTCATCGGCAGTCTTCGAGGCGAAGTCCGCGTCGAAGGGAATCACGATCATCTCCCGCACGCCCAGCGCCTCGATCAGCTCCGCCTTGCGTTCCGGCGAGGTCAACAGCCGCGGGGTGTGCTGGGGGGCGACAACGGACACGGGATGGGGATCGAAGGTGAGCACGCTGTCGGAGCCCTCGATCACCTGCCGGTGGCCGAGGTGCACGCCGTCGAAGGTGCCCACCGCGACGCTGCGCCCAGCTGTTCGCTGCTCGAGATCTCCGAGACGCGTGATTTTCACGTTCACAAGCCTATTTGGGAAGCCTCGCCAGCGCGTGGTCAAGCGGAATCAGCGGAGGATCGGGCCATGGCTCTCGGAGGCGCGGCGGTGCAACCGCGTCGCGTACGTCAAATGGTCCGATCGCGGTGCGCCTGAGCTCCAGGCAGTAGGCGTCGTGCAGATCGGCGAGCAGCGAGCGCACGTAGGTGCCCGCCGAGCATTCAATCTCGTAGCCCGCGCGCGCGCCCTCGCGCCAGAGCTGCTCGAAGCGATAGACGCTGACAATCCGCTCCGGCATCTGGAAGCGCTCGCCGCGGCGCGCGCGGCGGTAGGCGCGCTCGCCGTTGATCTTCACAGCCGAGTACAGCGGCGGGCGCTGTCTGATCTCGCCCGTGGGCAGCACCGGCGGATCCGGCGGCAAGCGACCAGTCTCGGTGACCACGCCCTCGGTATCCCCCGTGCTCGATATCGCTCCCAGCGCCGCCACCGTCTGATAGCGCTTGCGCAGCTCCATGATCTGGCGCTGGGCTTTCGTGGCCTTGCCCACGAGCACGATCAGTAGGCCGGTCGCAAACGGGTCGAGCGTGCCCGCGTGCCCCGTCTTGATCCCGCCCAGCGCCCGTCGCACCACCGCGACGACATCGTGGGAGGTCATCCCAACCGGCTTGTCAATCAGCAGGAGCCCGTCCACTCAGGCCAGCGTCGCGGCGGCGTGTCCACTCGAGCTCGCGTGCAGCTGGGAGGCGAGCTCGCGCCGCAGAAACGCGACCAGCTCATCCAGCTCGAGCGTCGTGGAGAAGCCCGCCGCGCGCCGGTGCCCTCCGCCCCCCTGGGCGCGAGCGATCAGCGACACGTCCACATCGTCGTCGGTCGCGCGCAACGAGACCTTGTGCTGGCCCTTGCGCTTCCCGCTGCTCAGCTCGCGCACCAGCGCCGCGACCTTCGTGCCCTGGACCGCCCGCAGATGGTCGATGATGCCCTCCGAGTAGCTCTCCTCGGCGCCGGCCTTACCGAAGTCCTGGGCGCTGAGCGCCGCGAGCGTCAGCTCACCCGAGTCAAAACGGCGCACCTGGGCGAGCGCAAGCGCGAGCAGCGACAGCTTGCCCTCAGGCATCTCCTCGTAGAGCCGCCGGTACACCGCCTGCACGTCGACGCCGGCCCCGATCAGATCAGCGGCCATCTCGTGCGCGCGTGGACCGGTGTTCTCGTACATGAAGCGCCCGGTATCGGTGATCAGCCCGACATACAGCGCCTGGGCCACCGCCGGCGTCGGGCGCAGATCCAAGCCGCGCATCAAATCCCAGACGATCTCCGCCGTGCACGAGGCACCGGGCACGACATGATCGAGCGTCCCGAAGTGGGTGTTGTCGTGGTGGTGGTCGATATTCAGCAGGTGCCTGCCGTCGTGCAGCACGCTCGCCGAATTGCGATCGATGTTGCCGCAGTCCAGGAACACGACCGTGCGCTCGGCGATGTCCGCCGGGGGTGTCTGGATGCCCTGCGGCGCGAAGAAGCGGTACTCCAAAGGCAGTGGTAGGTCATCAGGCGCGATGAAGATCAGCGAGTCCTTGCCCAGCGCACTCAACAGACCTTGCATCCCGACCAGCGAGCCCAGCGCGTCGCCGTCAGGACGCTCGTGCGCCGCGAGCACGAAGCGGGAGTCCTGGCGGATGCGCTCGAGCACCCGCTCGCGTGTGACCTCGGTGCTCTCGCCCTCGCTCATCGCTGATCGAGCTCCTCGATCAACGCGTCGACGCGCAGCGCGCGGTCCGTCGTGTCGTCGTAGTACAGCTCGAGCGCCGGCGTGCGCTTGAAGTGCAGCTCCGAGGCCACCTTCCCCTGGAGGAAGCCATGCGCGCTGCGCAAGCCAGCCATCGTGGCCTCGCGTTGCTCGACGTCGCCGAGCACGCTCACGTATACGCGAGCGTGGCGCAGGTCGGCGCTTGTTCTGACATCTGTCACAGTCACAAATCCCACACGCGGGTCCTTCAACTCCGTTGCCACCGCATCGCCGATCACCTGGCGAATCGCCTCATCGACACGGCGCATACGTCCCGAACTCATCCTACCGGGGACCCGTTCAGCTGAGCTCGCGCTCCACTTGGCGCGTCTCGTATGTCTCCAGGAGATCGCCCTCGCGCAGGTCTTGGAAGTTCGTCAGCAGGATGCCGCACTCAAAGCCGGCCGCCACCTCGCGTGCGTCCTCGTTGAAGCGTCGTAGGCTGGAGATCGTCGTGTCATAGATCACCGTGCCCTCACGCACCACCCGCACCTTCGCGCCACGAGTGACCTTGCCCTCGCTGACGTGCGAACCGGCGATCGTCCCGATCTTCGAGGCACGGAACAGCTGGCGCACCTCGGCCTGGCCCAGCGCGCTCTCCACCTCGGCGGGCTCGAGCATCCCCTGCATCGCGGCACGCAGCTCCTCGATCGCCTTGTAGATCACGGAGTAGGAGCGGATCTCGACTCCCTCACGATCGGCCACCTGGCGAGCATCGCCAACCGGACGCACGTTGAATGCCAGGATCACCCCGTTGGAAGCAGCGGCGAGCATCGCATCGGACTCGTTGATCCCACCGACGCCGCGGTGGATGATGTTGACCTTGACCTCGCCCTGCGGAAGCTTTGCGATCTCGTCCTCGATCGCCTCGAGCGAGCCGGCGACATCGGCCTTGACGACGAGGCTGAGCTCCTTGACCTGGCCCTCTTGAGCAAGCTTGAAAACGTCCTCCAAGGACATCTTGCGACCCGAGCGCCGTGCCAGCGCCTCGGTCTTCAGGCGGTTTGCGCGCTCACCGGCAAGCTGACGCGCGCGACGCTCGTTGTCGACCACGCGCACCAGTTCTCCGGCCTCCGGCACGCCATCGAAGCCGAGCACCTCGACCGGTTGGCCCGGCGTCGCTCCCTTGACCCGCGTGCCGATGAAGTCGTGCATCGCGCGGACCCGTCCGAAGTGCGCGCCGGCTACGAGCGCGTCGCCCACGCGCAACGTCCCGCGCTGGATCAGGACGCTGACCACGGGTCCGCGGCCGGGGTCGAGCTTTGACTCGATGACAGTGCCCGATGCCTCCGTATCGCTGTTGGCCTTCAGCTCCTCCAGGTCGGTCACCACCTGGATGGTGTCGAGCAGGGAATCCAAGCCCTCGCGGGTCTTCGCGCTGACGTCGACGAACTCGATCTCACCGCCCCACTCCGCGGGCTGCAGCCCATGCTGGGTCATCTCGGTGCGCACTCGCTCAGGCTGGGCGCCCTCCTTGTCGATCTTGTTCACCGCCACCACGATCGGCACTTCCGCGGCGCGAGCGTGATCGATCGCCTCCTCGGTCTGGGGCTTGACGCCGTCGTCGGCCGCGACCACGATCACCACGACGTCGGTCACGCGCGCGCCACGGGCGCGCATCGCGGTGAACGCCTCGTGGCCCGGAGTGTCCAAGAAGGTGACCACCTTGCCGCCGTGGTGGACCTGATAGGCGCCGATGTGCTGGGTGATGCCGCCCGCCTCGCCGGCGGCCACCTCGGTCTCGCGGATCGCGTCCAGCAGCGAGGTCTTGCCGTGATCGACGTGCCCCATGATCGTGACCACCGGGGGACGCTCGACCAGGTCCTCCTCGACATCCTCGAACACGGGCTCGACCTCGATGTCGTCGGCGGCGTGGAGGATCTCGATCTTCTTGTCGAACTCGTCGGCCAGCACCTGGATCGCATCGTCGGACAGCGTCTGCGTGAGCGTCGCCATCTCGCCGAGCATCATCAGCTTCTTGATCACCTCGGGCACCGGCACGCCGAGGTACTCGGCGACGTCCTTCACCGTGGAGCCCGAATTGACGCGGATCTCATCGGTTGCCTCCATCGCCGCAGCGTCGATCGGAGCGATCGTGTCGTCGTAGGTGCCGCGCCGGCGGCGCCCACGGCGCGGACGCCGCTGAGGCTGATTGGCCGGGCCTCCCTGCTGGCGACGGGATGCCTGGGAGTCGATCACCACGCGCCGGCGCCCGCCGGGACCAGAACCCCCGGGCGCGCGCTCGCCGGTGCGGGAGTCCCGTGTCGGGCGAACGCGCTCCGAGGCGGCCTGGGAGGCCGCCTCGGTCTCGGTGTCCGGTGCGGCGGCGGCGGGCGTCGCCGGCGGCGCTTCAGCAGGCGGGGCACCGGCTTTCACCGGCGGCTCAGGGCTCGTCTGTGTTCCGTTGCTGCTCAGCGCCTTCAGCGCGACGGCCTCATCGACAGAGGATGCCGCCGCCTTCGCCTCCACTCCGGCTGCCTTCAGCCGCGCGAGCAGCTCTTTGCTGGAAAGACCCTGCTCCTTGGCGATCTCATGCACACGCTTCTTGGTCATCGGCTCATTGGATTGGTCGAGGGGCCCGGCTCGCCAGCCGGGGGCTGGCTGCGCCACCCTCTCAGCGATTCTACGAGCTGAGGGCTGAGCTGCACCGAGCAACGCAGCGCCCGGGCAAGGGATCTGCGTTGAGTGCTCAAAGCAACGCAGTCAGTCGAGGGTGCGCCGGAGGCGCCATCGCGACAGAAATAAGCCCCGCGGCCGGGGATCGTGCCGGTCCTGTCGAGTACCGCGAGCCTGGAGCGGCCGCCGTTCTCGCCGGTCGATCGCTGATCGTTGACTGCCAGTCGCACCAGCTCGGACTTGGGTGCGAGGAGCCCGCATCCAACGCAACGCCGCTGGGGCACGTGCGCCCCTATGGTGTCTGCTCCTCGGCAGTTGCTTGCTGTGTCTGCTGCTCAGCGGCTGCTTGGGCTGAGGGCGAGGACTCCGCAGGTGGCGTGGAGTCTTCATCGTTGGGAAGCGCGTCGGCCGTTGGCTCTGCGTGCGTTGTCTCTTCTTGTGTTGTCTCTTCTTGCGCGACGGGCTCCGCGGCCGGCGGCGGGGCTGCCGGCGTGGAGGCCTGATCTCCGGGAGTCAAGTCGCCCACCTGATCGCTGTCGATGTTCGCCAGCGCCTGGTGGCTGTCCAGCCCGCAGTAGCGCGAGTTTGGCAGCGACGCGTTCGGGCAACGCCGTCCGTTGGAGAGGATCGCGGCACAGCGGCCCTGGACCTCCTCCTCCTCATAGCCGTGCTCGGCCTCCTCGGCGGCGAACTCGCTCTCCGAGCGGATGTCCACGCGCCAGCCGGTCAAGCGCGCTGCCAGCCGGGCATTCTGACCCTCACGGCCGATGGCCAGCGAAAGTTGATCGTCGGGCACGATCACGGTCGCCTGCTTGGCCTCGTCGTCGACGAGGACCTCACGCACGCGCGCCGGAGAAAGCGCCTTGGCGACGAATCGCGCCGGCTCGTCGTTGAAGGGAATGATGTCGATCTTCTCGCCTCGCAGCTCGCTGACCACCATGCGCACGCGCGAGCCGCGCGGGCCGACGCAGGCGCCGACCGGATCGACGCCGTCGGTGTTGGAGACGACGGCGATCTTTGAGCGGTAACCGGGCTCGCGGGCCACATTGGCAATTTCCACGAGGCCATCGGCGATCTCCGGGACCTCCAGCTCGAAGAGCTTCTTGATCAGCTCGGGGTCGCGCCGAGAGACGATGATCGACGGGCCCTTCGTCGATGGCGAAACCTCCTTGATCACCGCCTTGATCCGTTGGGAGTGGTCATAGCGCTCGCCCTCGACCTGCTCGGACTTGGGCAGCAGCGCCTCGACGCGTTCGCGCAGTTGCACGAGCGTGTAGCGCGAGTCGGACTGCTGGACGATGCCGGTGATCAGCTCGCCCACGCGGTCGCTGTACTCCTCGAACATCATGTCCCGCTCGGCCTCGCGGATGCGCTGCAGGATCACCTGCTTGGCGGTCTGCGCGGCGATCCGGCCAAAGTCGTCGGGAGTGACGTCGCGTTCGTCGATCTGATCGCGGTATTCCTCGAACTTCTTGGGGTCGATCTCCGGTTCCTCAGGCTCACGCATCTCGCCCGTCTCGGGATCGACGGTGGTTTCCTCGTCGATCGTCTCGACGATCAGGTGCGCCTCCAAGCGTTCAGGGATGATCAATTCGATGACGCGAAAGTCGGCGGTCTCGCGGTCCATCTCGACGCGTGCGTACTTGGCTGACCCGGGCTGCTTCTTATAGGCCGACAGGAGAGCGTCCTCGAGCGCGATCATCAGCTTCTCGGGCTCGATCCCCTTCTCGCGCGCCAGCGCGTGCATGGCTTCCAGGATTTCGCGTGACATGGCTACTCCTCGACCAGGCTCGAACGACGAATCTCCGAGTAGGGAATCGCGATGATGCCCCCATCGGCGGCCAGCGTTATCTCATCCTCAGAGGCTCCCACCAGCTCTCCGGTAAAGCTGCTTGCCGGCCGCGCATCGGCCGCCCGCTGGCCGGTCGGGTGAACGACTGGGCGTGGATGGCGAGTACGCACCCGCGCGCGGCGGCCGACGAAGCGGCGAAAGTGGGCGGGCTTTGAGAGCGGACGCTCAGCGCCGGGCGATGAGACCTCCAACGAGTAGCGCTCACGCTCCTCGCTGAGCAGCGCGGTGACGCGCTCACAGAGCGCAAGGCTGACGCCGTCGGGATGATCGATGAACACACGCAGGCACTTGCCGCCGAGAACCTCGGCGAGCAGCACCTCGACATCAGGCTCGCTCTGGGCGAGACGCCGCTCGATATCTGCTTGTAGTGGGGTCATCAACTCACTCCTTACGCAAAAAAAGCGGGCGGGCGCCCACTCTCGGTACGACTACCAGCGTCTGCACGCTGGCACGAAAGCTCTCAATCGAGCATAGCATCGGGGCGGCTGCGTAAACGCTCTACAGCGTCGAGGATAGCCTCGGCGACCTCCGTCTTGGGAGCGCGCGGCACATGCTGGAGGATCTCCCGCCGCTCGGCGTCGATGGCCAGGATCGTGACCTCGTTGGCGTCGACCTCGAAGCCGATGTCCGCGCGCGAGATGTCGTTGACGACGACGGCGTCGAGGCCCTTCTCGGTCAGCTTGCGGCGCGCACACTGCACCGCGCGCTCGCCGTGCTCGGCGGCGAAGCCGACCAGCGTCTGAGAGTCGCTCCGCCGTGCCGAGAGGCTTGCGAGCACATCCACGGTGGGCTCGAGCTCCAGCTCCAGGCTCGCGCGGCCGGACTTCTTGATCTTCCCCGGCGCCGGCTCACGCGGTCTGAAGTCGGCGACCGCCGCGACCATCAGCAGCACGTCGCACGCTGGGAACTCTCGCTGACAGGCCTGCAGCAGCTCGGCGGCGGTAGCGACCTCGTGGATCACGACGCCGGGAGGATCGGGCAATGCGACGTTTGCGGCCAGCAGCGTCACCTCGGCTCCGCGGGCGTGCGCAGCGTGTGCCAGCGCGAAGCCCATCCGCCCGGAGGAGCTGTTGCCGATGAACCTGACACTGTCGATCGGCTCGCGCGTGCCGCCGGCCGTGACGAGCACCCTCAGCCCGCGCCAGCTGTCTGTCGCCGGCTCGCTCGAGCGTCCGTCGGTGAGACCCAACGAGGATCGCCCCGCGAGCACCGCCTCGCACGCCGCCAACAGGCGAGCGGGCTCGGCCACGCGGCCCACCCCCTGCTCTCCCTTCGAGGCCAAACGGCCGATGCCCGGTTCGACGATCTCCACACCACGATCGCGCAGGGTCCGCAGGTTGGCCTGGGTGGCCTCGCTCTCATACATGTGGTTGTTCATCGCCGGCGCGAGGAGAACTGGGCAAGTGGCTGCCAGCGCGCAGCTGCTCAGCAGATTGTCGGCCAGCCCGTGAGCGAGCTTGGCGAGGGTGTTCGCCGAGGCGGGAGCGATCAGGAAGAGATCCGCGTTGGCCACCAGCGCCAGGTGACTAAGCGGATCGTGTGTGGGGGACGGTTCTCCGGGAAAGGCGCCGCGCGCGGGATCGCGCTCGAACTCGCTGCTGAGCACCGGCGCGCCGGTGAGCGCCTCGAAGGAGGCGGCGCCGACGAAGCGCAGGCTGGTGGGCGTCTGCACGACACGCACGGAGTGCCCGGCCGCCGTCGCCAAGCGCACCAGCTCGAGCGACTTGTACGCGGCGATACCGCCGCTGACGCCAAGCAGGATTCGGGACATGGCTTGGTTTTAGAGGGCGCGGCGGGAACTGGCAAGCCGCGGCTGGAGCGTTGCGAGCAAGGGCGCGGCGGGAGCTAGCAGGCTGCGGGCGACGGCGCCCTAGCGGTAGTGGTACTTGATCTTCCCCGAAGCTACCTCCTCGAGGGCGATCGTGAGGTAGTTCTTGGAGATCGTTTCGACCATCGGGGGTGGGAACTCATCGAAGGTTCCCTCGCCGAGGTTGTGGTAGTAGCTGTTGATCTGCCGGGCGCGCTTGGCGGCCACGAGCACGCTTGCGTAGTTGGAGTCCACATTCTCCAGCAGACGGTCTATTCGGGGAGAGATCACTTGGTCGTTGCCTTTCCTGGTTGATCGCCCAGTGTAGTGTGAACGGGAAGGGGCCCTCCCCCCCTCCCGAGCTCCGCCCTCATTTCAGGGCCTCGCGCACGATCTCAGTCAGTTGCTCCAGCGCGTCCTGCAGTCGGTCGTTGAGAACCACGTGCGCGAACTCCGGCTGGGCCGTGAGCTCGTCCGCGGCGACGCGCAGCCGGCGCTCCACGCCCTCTGGATCGTCGGTTCCCCGGCCGATGAGCCGGGTGCGCAATGCATCCAGCGAGGGCGGCGCGATGAACACCTGGACCGCATCCGGCACCGAGGCGCGCACCTGGCGAGCGCCCTGGACCTCGATCTCCAAGACCACCGGGGCCCCGGACCGCACCCGCTCCTCGAGCTCCGAGCGCAGCGTCCCATAGCTACGACCGGCGTAGTCGGCGTGCTCGACGAACTCCCCCGCCAGCGCCCGGCGCTCGAACTCCTCGCGCGTGAGGAAGTGGTAGTCGACGCCATCTCGCTCGCCCGGACGGGGCGCGCGCGTGGTGGCGGAGACCGACAGCTCCAGCTCTCCCAGTCGCTCCATCAGTCCCCTGATGAGGGTCCCCTTGCCGACGCCGGAGGGTCCGGTGATAACGAATACGCGCGCCACGTGCAGGACCCTAGAGCCGGGAGCGGGGGAACGCGGAACCGGGAGCGGAGGAGAGGTAGAGCCGGAGGGAACGGACGCAGAGGCGGAGGGAAGGGACGCAGAGGCGGAGGGAAGGGATGTAGAGGCGGAGCGACGGAGGGAAGGGACGTAGAGGCGGAGCGAAGGGGCGTAGAGCCGGAGGGAAAGGGGCGCAGAGCCGGAGGAACGGACGCGCGAAGAGGATGCTCAGCGGCGCAGCAGCGAGACGAGCTCGCTTCGCTGGCGCTCTGAGAGGCCGCCGATCGTCTTACTCGGAGAGATCCGGCAGTGGGCGAGGATCTTGTTCACCTTGACCCTGCCGTACTTGGGAACCGCCAGCAGCATGTCGAACACCTTGGCCGTCTCGACGTACTCCGGCGGGCTCTGTAGGAGCGACTGAATCGACAAACGGCCCGACTTCAGATCGCGCTTGAGCTGGGCTCGTCGCGTGCGAATCTGGTTGGCCCGAGCAAGCGCGTCCATCCGCTGGTTCAGGGATCGCTCCGGTGCGATCGCATGTGTCATGGAGGTCGTCTCCCCCACCATCTCGGTCCCCGTCGCCATGGGCGGCGAGTCTACACACCGACGGCGGGCGATACAGGAAAAAGGAGCTAATTCAGCTATAGCTCAACTTGAGCTACAGGCATGTCGAGGCTCGTGGATGGTCGCACGGCTTCTTTGCAGGGATTTTTAGCTCGCCCTATTCTGGAGAATCAGCCAGTCATGGACTCGAGCTCACGGGCGATTCTCGCCCCGGCGAGCGGGTCTCGGAAGCTCTCGGTGCCGACCGCCACGAGCCTCGCCCCCACGTCGAGCAGATTGCGCGCGTGCGGCATGCTGCTCACCCCACCCATGCCGACCACAGGAAGCTCCACGCGCGCGGCGACGGCCGCCACCTGGGCGAGCGCGACCGTGCGAATCGCGGGACCCGACAGGCCGCCGGTGCCCCCGCCCAACCACGGCCGGCGCAAGCGGGACGCGGAGGAAGCCCCCGGGGATAGTGGGGTGAGCGCCAGCGCCCGCAGCGTGTTGATCAGCGACACGGCATCCGCGCCGCCGGCCTGCGCCGCCTGTGCGCAGGCGGCCACATCCGCCGCGTTCGGCGTCAGCTTGACGATCAGCGGCTTGCCCGTGCACGGGCGCAGCGCTCGCAGCACCTCCTCCAGCTGACGAGGATCGGCACCGATATCCAGCCCGGTCTCGACGTTCGGGCAGGAGACGTTCAGCTCGATCCCGGCAATCTCCGGGCGTGCGTCACAGGCCTCCAGGAGCTCGGCAAGCTCCGCAGCGGTCGAACCCATCACATTCGTGATCAGCGGCACGGGCAGGGTTGCCAACTCGGGCAGGTCCTCGGCCAGATAACCCGCCAAGCCCTTGTTCGGCAGTCCGATCGAGTTGACCAGCCCGCCCGACGCCTCCCACAACCGCGGCGGCGGATTGCCCAGACGGGGCTGCAGCGTGATCGTCTTGGAGACATAGGCCGAGAACGGGAACTCAGCGTCCAGCGCCGCGCCAAAGGCCCGACGCGCCGCGAGCGCATCGAACGTGCCAGAGCCGTTGATCACAGGGTGCGCCAGGGTAAGACCGCAGAACTCGACGCTCATGACGCGCCTGCCCGCCCGAGCGCCGGGCTCATGCGGGAACCCCGGCGTGCTCCTCGACCCGATCCAGCTCAGCCGCGTCGATCACCGGGCCATCGAGACAGACCCTGAGATAGCCGCCGCCACGGCGTGGCACGACGCACCCGTAACAGGCGCCGAACCCGCAGGCCATGCCCGCCTCCAGCGCGAGCTGCGCGGGTATCTCCTGGGCCTTGCAGATCGCTCTGACGGCCTCAAGCATCGGCGAGGGTCCGCATGAGTACACGGTGGCGTGCGCATCCTGCTCCAGCTCTCGGGCGAGCAGATCTGTCACAAGGCCATGGTGGCCGACCGCACCATCGTCGGTGGCAACGCGGGCGCCTCGCAGGAGCGCCGCGCCTTGCGCGCGCGGACCATCGCGAAAGCCGAGCAGAACGGTCATCTCACACGCCAGTCCATCTTGGAGAATCGCGAGCGGCGCGATGCCAACGCCGCCTCCCACCAACAGCGCCCGCCGGCCGTCCCGCGGCGCCGTGAAGCCTTGGCCCAGCGGGCCGAGCGCCCACACGCCCTCTCCCGGGCGCAGCTCGCACAGTCGCTTCGTGCCGGGGCCCACGTCCTCCAGCAGATAGTGGGCCTCCTGGTCCTCGCCAACGGGCGATCGAGAACGCGCGCGGGAGATACGGCCGCTCGTCCTCCCCTGCGCCCCAACGCTCCGCGGCCGCGAGCATCGCGAACTGGCCCGGGGCGAGATTTGATCCCTCGGGGTCGGCGAGCCGCAGCACGCGGTAGGCGCCCAGCTCGTCCATCCCAGTGACCGTCAGCAGCCTGCGGCCCAAGGGGGCGATGCCACAACTCGCGGGATCCATCATCGTGCGCCCGCCTTGCTCTTCAACGAAGCGGCGGGCGCTGGGCCGTCGCTCACCCCGGCACCTGCGCCCCATCGGGATCGACCGATCCGCGGTCAACTCGTGCTCGGTCCCCGTGCGGCTCCTGAACTCGGTCCCCGTGCAGCTCCTGCAGGCAGAGCACCTCCGGCTCCCCGCCCTGGCGGGCACGGGAGATCGCGCGTGCGGCGCTGACCCCCGCCGAGAGCGTTGTCAAGCAGGGAATCCCGTGCATCACCGCGGCACGCCTGATCTCCCAGCCGTCGGTCCGCGCGCCGACGCCCGTGGGCGTGTTGACCACGAGATCCACGTCCCCGCGCTCGATCCAATCCAGCACGTGCGGGGAGCCCTCGCCGAGCTTGTTCAGGCGCTCGACAGGCACGCCCATCCGAGCGATCGCCTCCGCCGTGCCACGCGTCGCGACGATCCGAAAGCCGTTGTCGTGCAGGATCTGGGCGACCGCGAACGCGCCCGCCTTGTCGGAGTCGGTGACCGTGATGAAGGCCGTGCCCTGCAGCGGCAACGGCACGCCGGCGGCGGCCTGCGCCTTGGCGAACGCGGTCGGAAAGTCGCGTGCGATCCCCATCACCTCACCGGTCGAGCGCATCTCCGGGCCGAGCACCGCGTCTGAGCCCTCGAAGCGGTCGAAGGGCAGGACCGCCTCCTTGACCGAGACATGGTCGCCATATCCCAGCCCCTCCCTACCCGCAGGGAGACCCAAGTCCGCGACCCGCTCGCCCAGCATGATCCGGCAGGCCAGCTTGGCCAGGGGCACGCCGACCGCCTTGGAGACGAACGGGACGGTGCGCGAGGCCCGCGGATTGGCCTCGATCACAAACAGTTGCCCCGCGTACACGGCGTACTGGACATTGAGCAAACCGACCACCCCGATCGCCAGCGCGATCTCCCGAGTGGCCGCCCTGATCTGCTCGAGCATCTCCTCGCCGAGCGAATGCGGCGGCAGCACGCACGCGCTGTCGCCCGAGTGTACGCCGGCCTCCTCGACGTGCTGCATGATCCCGCCGATCCAGACGGTCTCACCGTCGCACAGCGCGTCGACGTCGACCTCGATCGCGTTCTCCAAGAAGCGGTCGAGGAAGATGCTCGGAGAGGAGCCGGACGAGGAGTCCCCGGCGGAGGAAGAATCGCCGCCAGCGGCGGTCTCGCGGGCGGCGTCCGGGGGCGGCTCGCGGCTGAGATAGTCGAGCAGGCCCTCCCGCGAGTAGACGATCTCCATCGCCCGGCCCCCGAGGACGTAGGAGGGGCGCACGAGCAACGGGAAGCCGACCTCCTCGGTCTTGGCCAGCGCCTCATCCACGGAGCCGGCGGTCGCGTACGGCGGCGCCTGCAAGCCGAGCTCTGCCAGCAGCGCGCCGAAGCGCGCGCGATCCTCGGCCAGGTCGATCGCGTCCACGCTCGTGCCCAGCAGCAACACACCCTCGGCCACCAAGCCCGCAGCCAGCTTCAGCGGAGTCTGCCCGCCGAACTGCACGATCACGCCGGCCGGTTTCTCGGCTTGCACGACCGCGAGCACGTCCTGCAAGGTCAGCGGCTCGAAGTACAGCCGGTCGGAGGTGTCGTAGTCGGTCGAGACGGTCTCAGGGTTGCAGTTGATCATCACCGCGTCGCGGCCGGACTCGCGCACGGTCATCGCCGCGTGCACGCAGCAGTAGTCGAACTCGATCCCCTGCCCGATCCGGTTCGGGCCCGAGCCGAGGATCACGACCGACTCGCGCTCGGAGCGGCGCACCTCGTCAGGTGAGTGGGCCGCGGCTCTATCCCAACCGGCGTAGTAGTAGGGGGTGCGCGCCGGGAACTCAGCCGCGCAAGTGTCGACCGAGCGGAAGGACCGCTCGCCCGTAAACGGCGACTGCGGATCGAGCGCCAGCGCCTGCAGCTCGTGCAGGAACCAGGGGTCGATCGAGGTGGCCTGCTGGATTTCCCGAATAGTCGTCGTGCCCCGTCCGAGCAGCTCGAGGATCGCCTCGTAGCGCTCGGATCCCGGTGTCTGCAGGCCCTCGAGCAAGCTTTGATCAGAGACATCTTCGAGAGACGGCGGCTTGTCCAGCTCGCGCGAGCGCAGCGCCTTGCCAAAGGCCTGTCCGAACGTGCGCCCGATCGCCATCGCCTCGCCCACCGACTTCATGTGCGTCGTCAACGTCGGATCGGTGCCGGGAAACTTCTCGAACGCGAACCGCGGCCACTTGACGACGACGTAATCGATCGTCGGCTCGAAGCACGCGGGAGTGACGCCGGTGATGTCGTTGTCGATCTCATCAAGCTGGTAGCCGACCGCCAGACGGGCGGCGATCTTGGCGATCGGGAAGCCCGTCGCCTTCGATGCCAGTGCGGAGGAGCGCGATACGCGCGGGTTCATCTCGATCACGAGGATCTCCTCGGTCCGCGGGTTGACCGCGAACTGCACATTGGAGCCGCCCGTCTCCACCCCGACCGCGCGGATCACCGCGATCGCCTGGTCGCGCAGGCGCTGGTAGAGGCTGTCGGTCAGCGTCTGCTGGGGCGCGACGGTGACCGAGTCGCCCGTGTGCACACCCATCGGGTCGATGTTCTCGATCGAGCAGACGATCACGACGTTGTCGGCGCCGTCGCGCATGACCTCCAACTCGAACTCACCCCAGCCGATCACGGACTGGTCGAGCAGCACCTGCCCGATCGGCGAGGCCTCGATCCCGCGCGCCGCGAGGGCCGCCAGCTCCGCCTCGGTGCGCGCGATTCCGCCGCCGCGGCCGCCGAGCGTGAAGGCCGGGCGCACGATGCACGGCAGGCCCAGCTCGGCAGCGCCGCCTCGGCCTGGGCGACGGTCGTCGCGATCGCGCTGTTGGGCATCCGCAGCCCGGCGCGTGCCATCGCGGCGCCGAAGCGCTCACGGTCCTCAGCGCAAGCGATCGCCTCGTAGTTAGCGCCGATCAACTCCACCTCGTAGCGCTCGAGCGTCCCGTCCGCGTGGAGCGCCGTGGCCAAGTTCAGGGCCGTCTGCCCGCCGAGCGTCGGCAGCAGCGCATCGGGACGCTCGCGCTCGATCACCTGAGCCACCGGACCCGGCAGCAGCGGCTCGATGTAGGTCGCGTCGGCGAACTCCGGGTCGGTCATGATCGTCGCCGGGTTGGAGTTGACGAGCACGACCTCATAGCCCTCCTCGCGCAACACCTTGCAGGCCTGCACGCCGGAGTAGTCGAACTCCGCGGCCTGCCCGATCACGATCGGGCCGGAGCCGAGGATCAGGATCTTGTGGAGGTCATCGCGCCTGGGCATCGCTCACGCGACCTCGGCGATGCGTTCGAGGAAGCGGTCGAAGAGATAGAGGCTGTCGTGCGGGCCCGGTCCCGCCTCGGGGTGGTACTGCACCGCGCCGCCCTGGACGTCGAGCAGCTCGAAGCCCTCGACGGTGTGGTCGTAGAGGTTCACGTGCGAGAGCTGGGCCGCCCCGAAGTCGGTGTGCCAGCGCACCGGCCGCGAGCTCTCGAGGGTGCGCGCACCACTCGGGCCGAGCACCGCGAAGCCATGATTCTGCGAGGTGATCTCGACGCGCCCCGTCTGCAGGTCCTTGACCGGGTGGTTCGCGCCGCGGTGGCCGAAGGGCAGCTTGAATGTCTGCAGGCCCAAGGCCCGGCACAGCAGCTGGTGGCCGAGGCAGATCCCCCACACGGGCTTCTTGCCAACCAGCTCCCTACTGCGCTACGACAAATCCGGCGAAGAGCATTACAACCTCATCTCTGCCTTGCACAAATCGGTCCGCAACAGCGACCCCGACGCCGCGCTCTACTGGCTCGCTCGGATGCTCGAGTCGGGCGAAGATGCGCTCTACATCGTTCGCCGCGTGGTGCGCATGGCGGTGGAAGACATTGGCCTCGCTGACCCTAACGCCCTTGCTTTGACGCTGGCCGCCAAAGACGCCATCGACTTTCTCGGCATGCCGGAGGCCAACCTTGCGCTGGCCCAGGCAGTCGTTTATCTTTCCATCGCGCCAAAATCCAACGCCCTCTACACTGCTTACAGCGACGTGCAAGCCGATGTCGAGCAAACCGCTGCGGATCCTGTACCGCTGCATCTGCGCAATGCCCCGACCAAGCTGATGAAGGATCTCGGCTACGGTGCCGGTTACAAGTATGCCCACGATTTTGAAGAAAAAATCACGGACATGCAGTGCCTGCCCGACAAACTGAAAGACCGCGTCTACTATCACCCGACCGAGCAGGGCATCGAGAAGCGAATCAAGGATCGATTGGAAGAGATCCGCCGACGCCGGAAAGGCGACGATTCCGATCAATAGAGAAGATATTTCGCGCGAACCTTCTCGAAATTCCTCCCGCTTCTCGCGATATTGCTCTGCGATAGTTCGCGGATCCACGCCATCCTTGAGCTTTGCAATCACGTCATCGTTCGCCAGCAAATTGGCTATTTTGTCGATCTGCCATTGCTGCGGGTAGAGCGTGTGCAGCGCCGAGGCGAGTTCAATGCCAAGTTCGGGGGAGTCGAGCGCCTCGCGGTCGGTGAGCACCAGGTTCACTCCTCCAACCTGCTGGTTCGCGTAGACCGCGCTCGACCGGGGTGAACTGGATTGGGACGAAGCGCACTCCGGCGATCCGCCTCGTTCAAGTACGCTGCCAGTTCCCGGGCTTGATCCACGGCGCTCCCATCACTTCGAAGGGCGTATCCGTGCCGCGGCCCACCGAAATATTGCTGCCTTCGATAAGTCCGACGCCGGGATAAAGAATGGCCTCGGTCAGGCTGCGCAGATTCGGAGAGGGATTCATCCAGGTCAATCCCGGTCGAGTCGAACCAATCTCCGCGCTCCCAGCCCTTCATCGGAACGACGGTGAGTTTGGCATGGATGCCGAGGTCTCGTTGAACATCCGCGCCAGTTCGCCAATCGTCATACCCTCCCGCACCGGCAGCGTCGTGTAGTTGGTGAAACTCTCTTTGCCCTTCGGAAACGGGGCCTTCCACCATCGTACCCGATCGGGTCCGGACGGTCGAGCACGATCAGCGGCTTCCGGCCTTCGCGCAAGCTTCGAGAAAATATCCGAGTGTAGTTTCGTAGGTGTAGAAGCGCACGCCCACGTCCTGAATGTCGTAGAGACCGCATCCAGTTGCCCGAACACTCCGGGGACGGCCGCCGCTCCGCGTCGGTCCCTCCGTAAACGCTGTAGACCGGCACACCGGTCGCCGCATCTTTCGAATTCGATGTCGGTTGTATCCAGCTACCCTGGACTCCATGTTCGGGACTGAAGATAGCGTCCAGTTAAATACCCGGTGCCTGGGCCAGTACATCGATGGTGCGGCGTCCATCAGCATCGAAGCCAGTCTGGTTGGTGACCAGCCCGATACTTATCTTCCCGTCGCTGCTTTCCGCAGCACGTCGAAGCCGTGCTCCTCAAGCACGTCGATACCGGTTTATACTGCGCCGTTGCGGGCAATCATCCTGCGTGCCCGACGGATTGGCCTCGTTGTAACCTGTAATCTCCTCCAGCCAAGAGCTTCTTTCTCGTCGACGGTCGAGGTGCAAAGCGGCCGCAACTGCGGTCGCCAGCTGTCGCGCAGGGCGATCGACATTCCCTTCCCTCGCGTTCACCGCGTTGGTCAGCAGAACGACGTAGGTCTTCGTGGTCGGATCGATCCAGATCGACGTCCCGGTAAATCCGGTGTGGCCAAAGCTGCCCACCGGAAGCAGCTCGCCACGATTGGAGGCGAAGGGAGAGTCGATGTCCCAGCCAAAGCCGCGCAAAACCGATGCGTCGGAGGCTTTTCCGGCGCGGTCATTTTCTCAACCGTTAGCGGCGACCAGATTTCCCCGTCGCCATCGATCAGCGCCTGCGCGAACTTCGCCAGATCGTCGGCCGTCGAAAATAAGCCCGCATGGCCCGCTACGCCACCCATCCGACGCGATGTAGGATCATGCACCATTCCGCGCAACATGTGCCCCTTCTGCGTCGTATTCCGTGGGCGCAATTTTCGCGCCACGCCGCCGGAGGCAAAAAGCGCGTGTGTACCATCCTCAGCGGCACAAAGATGTGTTCTGCGCGTAGCCATCGAGCGGCTCGCCCTGAGACTCTCGACCAGCTCGCCGAGCACGATGAAATTGATGTCGCTATAGCGAAACTGCGAGCCCGGAGATCATTCAAACGGGCCGGCGTAGGCGCGCCGGTAGCCTTCTTCCAATCAGACCAATAAGGCGTCAGCTCCAGATCGGGCGCCAGGCCGGAATAATGGGTCACAAGTCGCGGACTGTCATATCTTCCTTCCCGTTCTGTCCAAATTCGGGCATGTATTGCTCTACCGGATCTGCAGCTTGATCTTGCCTTGCTCGAACAGCTGCATCACGCGGCCGTGGTGGCAATCACCTTGGTCAGCGACGCCAGATCGAAGATCGTGTCCAGCGTCATCGGCTCGCGGCGAGGATCGAATGCCATAGGCTTTGCGGTAAACAATCTTGCCGTCGTGGCCAACAATAGCCACGGCCCCCGGCGCCAGGTCGCTTCTGTACGGCGTCATTCAGAATCTCCGTCGATCACGTCGAAGCCGTGTATCGCGGCAGGCTCGGGTCGGCGCCGCCGCAACAAGGGCGAGGACGAACAATTAAAGACGTATGAGGAGGAAGCGGTCGGCAAGGTCGAGGAAAAATCGCGGACTCGGCTCAACTGGGGATTTCCTTCACGTTCTAAACCGGAATAACGTTTATTATAGGGGCGCACCATGACGCCCACATAAAAAAACGATGTTCGATCCCCGCGGTTGGAGAATGCCTAACGCCCGGCAGGACGACCAGTTCGCTCTGCGCCTTCCAGTTGATCGACCAAGGGCATTCGCCAGAACGTAACGCCGGGCGCGGTCACCGCCGTCACGTCTGCAAGGGCCGCCTCATCGCATGGAAAGCGTTTGGCCGCTTCCCAATATACTTCGAGGATTCGGCCTGCGGTGGCGGCCCGAGACTATCTTACGATGTCGCTTCGGTCAGCAAAGCCGTTGCCACCACGACTGCCGCCATGCTCCTTTTACGAGCGCGGCGCACTCAAACTTCTCGCACTCAGAGGTCCGTGATTTCTTCCGCGAATACGAAGATGGCGGCAAGCGCGAAATCACTCGTCGCCAACCTTCTTATCCCACTCCTCCGGACTGCCTGCTTACGAAAAGCTCTTCCTGCGCTGCCGGACCCATGAACCAATTAATTGGGGCCGCCGCTGCTGCGCCGCTTACGTATTGTGACCGGGTAGCCGATCCGAATACAGCGATCTCGGCTTTATTCTTTTGGGTGAGATCCTCTCCCGAATTGCCTGCAAGAGCCGCTTGATCGATTTGTTGCCCGCGAGATCACCGCACTCCGCTGGGCATGACCAACACCTTGCTACTCCACCGCCTGTCCTAAAATGGCGAAGGCTATTCCTCCCACGCAGGACGATCGCGACTTCCGTAAACGCGTCTCCAAGGCGAAGTGGATGATGAAAACGCCAGCGTGATGGGTGGCGTCGCAGGCCACGCGGGACTCTTTGCCAACGCTTCTGACCTTGTGTCTTTGCCGAATGTATGCTGCGCGGATGGCTCTCCCATCCTTCTGCCCGAAACCATCCGGCTCTTCACCAAACGCCAACACAATCCCGTGCCACCCAGCTTCGCGCGTGGCTGGGACACGCCTTCGAAACCGTCGCAGTCCGGACAGCTGCTGTCTCAGAGCCTACGGACATCTGGGGTACACCGGCACTTCGCTGTGGATTGATCCCGAACGCCGGTTTTCCGTCACCCTGCTCACCAACCGAAGTCGCCGCAGGAGTCGCAGGCGATAAGCAACTGCGTCCCGCGGTCCACGATGCTATCGTGGAGAACCTTTAAACGAGCCATGAGACAAAGCCTGCACCGACACCGCCCATCTTCGCCGAGCATCCTAACCCAGCTTCGAGCGACCTCGATCTAAAGTCACCGCTGGAAATAGCGGACATCATCAATCGCGAAGATCAGAAGGTCGCAAACGCCGTCCGGAAGGTTCTTCCCCAGGTGGCGAAAGCCATCGCCGCGGTGGAAAATCGTTTCGAGGCAGGTGGCCGCTTGATTTATGTCGGCACCGGCACCAGTGGCCGCCTCGGTGCCCTCGATGCGAGTGATGCCCTCCCACGTTTAATCCTCCACCCGAACGAGTGCAGTACCTCATTGCCGGGGCGACGAGCGTAGGCCATGCCGCGGAAGCCAGCGAAGATTCCGCGAGTTGGCCGCGCCGATGGCGAAGAAGAAGCCATGGCGCAACGATGTCGTCATCGGACTCGCCGCCAGCGGCCGTACACCGTACACGACCGCGGCCGTCGAATACGCGCGCAAGAAAGGCGCAAAGACGGTGGCCATCGTCTGTAACCCGGGAACACCCTCGCCAGGAGGCTGATATTGCCATTGAAGTCGAAGTCGGACCCGAAATGGTAATGATCGACCCGCATGAAGGCCGGCACCGCACAGAAGATGATCTGCAACATGATCACCACCGGAACGTTCACTCGCCTCGGTATGTCTATGGCAACCTGATGGTGACCTGCACCTGAAAAATGAAAAGCTGATGGAGCGCGGGATCCGCATTGTCCAGCAAATCACCGGGTTGGGCGCAGGAGGCTGCGCTCGCGATCGAAGAGGCTGGCGAATGGGTGCCTGCAGCCCTGGTCATGGCGCAGGCGAAGGCTCAAAGTCGGAGGCCGCTCGACGACATAAAAAGTGCCCCCGGAAATGTCCGAGAAGCGATCTCCGGGCGAAACTAGGCTTCGCTTCACCTCTATGGCGTTCGCTGCTTTCGGGCAAGCACTCTCGATCGCCTTCTGCACTGCGCCCATCAAACCTTCGCGACAACCTGCCTCTGCAAAGGAGATCGGCGGTGAAAGGTCAGGGTCACCGGTCCAGGATTCATCGTGAAACGATGCTTCGGCCAGGCCTTCAAGGTCCCCGCGATCGTCATAGGAATCACCGGCACGCCGGATTCTTCCGCCAGGTAGAACGGCCCTTTTTCATGGCTTTCATCCGCCGTGCTCGATCGTGTCCCTTCCGGGAAAACGGTCATGTGCAGTCCGGAGTTCAAC
>CAWGIH010000008.1:0-67051 GCA_963822625.1 uncultured Solirubrobacterales bacterium
AACCGAGCGCTCCGCGTACCACTCGCCATAGGGTCTACGGGTCGCAACCTCGCGCTTGACCTCGCCGTCCTCGACGATGCGACCCCGCTCGAGGTCGACGAGGAACAGCTTGCCCGGCTGCAAGCGCCCCAGGCGCCGTACCTGATCGGCAGGGATGTCCAGCAGACCCGACTCCGAGCCGAGCACAACGTGCCCGTCGGTCGTCTCCACCCAGCGCCCCGGCCGTAGGCCGTTGCGGTCGAGCGTCGCGCCGACGACGCGCCCGTCGGTGAACGCGACCGCCGCCGGGCCGTCCCAAGGCTCCATCAGACAGGAGTGGAAGGCATCGAAGCCCTTCAGCTCCTCCGGCAGATCCTCGCGGTCGCGATAGGCCTCGGGGATCATCATCATCACCGCGTGCGGCAGCGAGCGCCCCGCGAGCAGTAACAACTCGAGCACATTGTCGAACGTCGCCGAATCGGAGTTGCCCTGCGTGACGACGGGCAGGATCTTCCGTAGATCCTCGCCGAACAGCTCGCTCTGCAGCTCGGACTCGCGCGCGCGCATCCAGTTGACGTTGCCCTTCACCGTGTTGATCTCGCCGTTGTGGCAGATCACCCGGTAAGGGTGCGCAAGCTCCCAGCTCGGGAACGTGTTCGTCGAGAAGCGCGAGTGCACGAGCGCCAGCGCACTCTTGGCACGCTCATCCCGAAGGTCCGGGTAGAAAGCAGCCAGCTGGTAGCTGATCAGCATGCCCTTGTAGTTGAGCGTGCGCGAGGAGCTCGAACAGACATACAGGCCGGGGTCCTCGGCGGTCAGCTCACAGACGCGGCGGATCAGATACAGCTTGCGCTCGAACGCAGCTTGGTCAAAGCTCTCGCCCACGCCTACGCCCATGCCCGCCGCCGCGTCGGCGCCGACGAACAGCTGACGGATCATGGGACGACAGCCACCGGCGACCTCTCCCGTATGCTCGGGGCAGACCGGCACCTCGCGCCATCCGAGCACTCGCTGGCCCTCCGCGACTACCGTCCGTTCCAGCAGGCCCTCCAGGCGTGCGCGCGTCGCGTCGTCCCTCGGCAGGAAGCACATCATCACCCCGTAGGCGCCCAGTGGCGGCAACTCGAAGTCCACCACAGCACGCAGCAGCTCGTCGGGCATCTGCAGCAGGATCCCAGCGCCGTCACCGGTACACGGGTCCGCCCCCGAGGCGCCGCGATGCTCGAGGTTCTCGAGCGCGGTTAGAGCCACAGAGGACCTCATGCGTTGGTTGGTTGTCCAAGCGCGCCACCATGCCCACGCCGCACGCATCGTGCTCGAAGCGAGGGTCGTAGAGTCCGACGGCCTTTGGCGGCTGCATGGTGTGCGTAGTCATGGAAGTGCTCCCTTGGGGCGTGCATCCCGTGCGGGTGGGCACACCCCGGACGGGTATAGGCGGGCACCTGAGGCGGAGCCAGAAAGCGTAGCAGCGCAGAGATCTCACGAGCGGATCCTCACGGGTCTTTCCTTGGGATTCCGAGGTAGCTCTGGCGTATGCTCCTGCACAGCGACACACCCGGCTTACGAGTCTCCCGGATGCTTCCAAGGGGTCAGGGGCGAAGATCGTGGCCGGTCATCGATGTTCGATGTGTGAAAACCGCTCGAGCAGGGCACCATCAACGAAGACAAGCGCAAGTCAAGGATCTCAGGAGTCATGATGACCGCGGCCACCACAGTGCCGGACATGGAGCTGACGCTCCCGGCGCGAGCCGCAAATATCGCGGTTGTGCGTCACGCCTTTGGAGCACTCGGCGAAGCGTTGGCTGTCGATGAGCAGACCCTCTCGAACATTCGCCTCGCGGTCACTGAGGCGTGCACGAACGTCGTCGTTCACGCCTATCCTGACGGCCAGGAGGGGGCACTCGAGGTCCTTGCGACGGTGCGTGAGGAGAAGCTGGAGGTGGTTGTGCGCGACGAAGGTCCGGGCATAGGACCGCGACCCGGTAGCCCCGGGCTCGGTCTCGGACTACCGCTGATCGTCTCCTTGACTGAGTCCGTACTGCTCGGCCGAGACGCCGATGACCGTACCGAGGTGCGTATGACCTTCCCGCTCTCCCCGCCGGGCCCATGACGAATACGCGGCTGCAGAGCGACCAACCGATGGAAAACTCGGTTTCCCTGCGCCTCGCGAATGGTCCCTTGGCAGCTCCCGTGCTGGGTCGCGTGGTTTCGATGGTGCTCGCCAGAGCTGACTGCCCGATGAATCGCTTGGACGACGCGATGATCATCTGCGACGCGCTCTCCGCGCATGCGCCTGCGTACGCAAGCGACGGCCACGTTGCCTTCACTATGGACATCGACGGACGTGGGATCCTGCTGCGCGTTGGCGAGCTCGCCGAGCAGGGCGCCACCAAGCTGCTCGCCGATGCGGCTGTCCCGGCGTCGGCAACGTACTCGAGCGGCTCTCCGATGAGCTGCGGATCGAGTCTTCCTCCTCCGAGCACTCGCGGGAGGAGCTCATCCTCACGTTGCACTTCGGCTAGGGGGCCGCTCACTCAGGCGGCGGGCGCTCCACTAAGTCCGCGCGCAGACGGATCAGCGCTTGGCGAATGAGTCGCGAGACCTGCATCTGGGAGACCCCGATCCGCTCGCCGATCTCCGCTTGGGTCAAGTCCTCGCCGAAGCGCAGCGTCAACACCAGACGCTCGCGAGAGGAGACATGCGCAAGCAGTGGCGCCAAGGTTGCGCGCTCCTCGGCCCGCCTGAAACCGTCCTCCTCTTCGCCCAGCACGTCGGCCAAGCTTTCCCCAGGCGTATCGACACCGCCTCCCCCAGGACGGGGCGCGTCCAGTGAGCCGGCGTGATAAGCGCCCGCTGCCCGCAACGCCTCGAGGACCTGCTCCTCATCGACGTCCAGCGCTGCGGCCAGCTCAGCTACCGTCGGCGCACGGCGCTTGCCCAAAGACAGCTCTGCGACCGCGCGATCCACTCGCAGAGCCAGCTCCTGGAGATCTCGGGGCACCCGTACCGACCACGTACGATCGCGAAAATGGCGCTTGAGCTCACCAAGGATCGTCGGCACGGCAAAGCTCGAAAAAGCCACATCGCGGCTGGTGTCAAATCGGTCGATGGCCTTCAGCAGGCCCAGCGAGGCGACCTGCACGAGATCCTCGAGCGGCTCTTCGCTGCGCTGGTAGCGACGTGCAAGCCGGCGGGCGAGCGGCAGATAGCGCTCGGCCAGCCGTTCGCGCGCCCATGCATCGCCTGCGCGAGCGCGGGCAAACAGATCCTCATCCGAATGCCCTTCCCGGGCGTCCTCCGTCAAGGTCTTCCTATGCTCCCACGCGCTCACGCAGCGTGTCGGAGTCGCTCCAAGAGCACAGTCCCGAGCGTCCCGGGCAAGTCAGGCACAAACCGCGATGAGGCTCTCTACTGACGGTGAACGCGCGTGTGCGCGCACGCCGCGCCAGCTCCGCAACGCGATCTTCCAGCTCTGGCTTATCGGCCGCGGTGTAGCGGGCAGCGATCGGCTCCCACGGTCGATGCAAGAACCAGTGGACGATCTCCACATGAGGCCCACCGCCAGCCAACACGGCCAGCGCATACACCAAGCGCTGGATCGCGTACTCGCGCTCGACCACCGCGCCCAGGTCATCTTCCGCGCCCACGCGATCGCTCTTGTAATCCACAACCAGCACTCCCCCGTCCGGTTCGCGCACGAAGAGATCGATCACGCCGGTCACGAGCGGTTCGTCTCGCCCAAGCGAAAAGGCGAACGGGTACTCTCTGCGCACACCGCGCGTCGCGGCTGCCAAACGCGCCGCAAGCTCAGTGTCGAGCGCCTTGCTCAGCAGTGCCGCCATCTCCTCGCGCTCCCGTGGATCGACGCGCACGCCCTCCTCGCGCGCGAGGATCGCCACGTCCGCAGCTGACGGTGCTCCGTCTCTTGCGTAGTCGAGCGTCTCCAACAGCCGATGAATGATCGTGCCGCGCAGGCGCGCGTCCAAGCCATCCCGGCCGACACCGCCACGAGGCTCCTCAGCGCTTGGTGCAGAATGCCTCTCCGCCATCCCCAGCACGCGTTCTAGGTAATAGCGATAGCCGCATCGCTGCAGCTCGCTCAACGCCGTGTAACTGAGCGTGTCGAGCGGCGTGGGTGTGTCGAGTGGCGCCAGATTGCCGAGTGCGATGTCAGGGGATGGCGAATGTCGTTGCTCCTGCTGCCCGCTTCCAGCAGTAATCATATTTGCGCTGATCAGGGGCGAGGAGGACACATCGCCGCTGCGGGCGCCCGCTGTCCAATCTAGACGCAGCACGACACCAACAGTCTCCGGGGCGTTCAGTCGACAACCCACCCCTAGCCGCGTCCCATCGCTCGCACTCACCGCCAGATCCCGTGCAGGTGACTCCAGCGTTTGTACGCTCGTGGGCAGCTCCGCCACCAGCGCCGGGCCAAGCCAGGAGATCGTCGGCGCTCCCAGCTTCTGCTCTGGCCAGTGCTCCAAATCGACAGCTCCGCTGAGTAACAGTCGCTCGCGCGCACGGGTCATCGCTACGTACAGGATCCGTTCCTCCTCTTCGGCCTGCGCCTGCCGGCGCTCCTCGCACAGCTCATCGAAGTCGAGCGTCAACATCGCCTCCGAGCCATCGAGCCGCGCTAGGCGCAGCCCCACCCGGTCTCCATCGACCAGCAGGTCGGGCACAGCCAAATTCTGCGCACGTCCGAGATCGGCGACACACACGACGCCGAACTCCAAGCCCTTCGCAGCATGGATACTCATCAACCGCACCGCATCAGACTCACCGCCTGCCACAGGCGCGTCGGGCTCAGCACCGCTCATCCCGTCCTGCTGATGGGCCACGTGGTCGAGAAAGCCGCGCAGATCACGACCCTCACTCGCCTCATACCGGCGAGCCATGCGCAGCAGCTTGTGCACGTTTGCCAGCCGTCGCTCGCCCCAGCTCAACGACAGCACCTGCTCCAGATAGCCAGTCTGCTCCAGCGCGCGCTCGATCAGCTGAGAGATCGTCCGTCTCCTCGCCGCACTGCGCTCGGCTTCAAAGCGCGTGCAGAATCCCCTCATCAAGTCACGGTCAGCGGCAGGTAGGCGCACGAGGGGTGAGAGCCCATCCGAAAGGCTCTCCTCCATGTGCCTGAGCGTCTCCCACACGCCCTGCTTGCTCGTTTTCGCGGCTGCGCTCAGCAGCGCCAGTCCGTCGCTCGACACGCCAACCAGCGGCGAAGCCAGCGTGCCGTACAGCGCCAGCTCATCCAGTGGGTTGGCCAACGCACGCAGATAGGCCACGAGGTCAACCACCTGCTGCGCACCCCAGAAGCCACCCACCGTCGCCAGCGTGCTCAGGCCGCGATCCTTCAGCGCTCCCTCGTATACCTCCAGGTCACCGACGGCACGTAGCAGCACCGCCACATCCCCCGCCGCCACCGTCCCACCCGCCACTAGCTCCGCCACGCGCTGAGCCAGCAGCCTGGCCTCGGCCTGCGCGCCAGCACGGGCGGGAGGGAGCTCGCCGGCGATCCGCTCGGCCAACTCCTCATCCTCCTCCCAGCCGCGCTTGTGGGTCAGCAGCAGCTCCACGATCGGCTCTTCCTCCAGCGCCGTCTCGTCTTCGCGGCCAGCTTGCAGCGGCGTATACCCGTCTCCGAAGCGCTCGGCGAACACCACGTTCACCGCGTCCAGGAGCGACCGTCGGCCGCGGAAGTTCCTCGTGAGCGACAGACCACCGCCATGCTCAACCAGCTCGTCGCGGCGGGCGCGGAACAGGTTCACGTCGGCGTGCCTAAAGCCGTAGATCGACTGCAGCTCGTCCCCCACGGTAAACAGGTTCCCGCGATCCAGTGACTCCAGGATCGCCAACTGGCGAGGGTTGGTGTCCTGGAACTCGTCCACCATCAGCAGCTCGAACCGCTCCGCCCAAGCGGCGCGCACACTCTCGTGTTCATCCAGCAGCTCCCTCGCCCGGAGCTCCAGATCATCGAAGTCCACCACTCCGCGCCGTCGCTTGCACGCCTCATACTCGTAGCCAAACCGCTTCAACAACTCACCCAACAGCGCACACGCCCTGCGACCCGCCGCATCGATCTCGTCGTCTGCCCCCGCCGTCCGCACTGTCTCCGGAAGCGTCGGTAAGCGCATGCCCCTGCTGCGCAGCTCCGCGTACGTCGTCCCCACCATCGCGCGCACACGATCGGCGCCATACGCCGCCACCAAGTCGACCGCCTCGCTCCGCTCATCCATCAGAAACCCTCTAAGCGAGGTCGCCCACGCCTGCCCGCGCAGCCGCCCCGCCAAGCCTTCCTCGAGGATCGTGAACTCCGGATCGAGCCCCGCCGCCAACGGATGCACGCGCAGCAGACGCGCACAGAACCCATGAAACGTGCTCACGAATGCCGCCTCGGTGTCACGCGCCGCCTCGCGCTCATCCAGATCCACAAAGCGCTTGCGCACGCGCTCGCGCAACTCGCCCGCCGCGCGCTCGGTGAAGGTGATCGCCAGGATCCTCCCGGGGGCAATGTCGTCCTCGCGCACCGCCCTCACAAACCGCTCGACCAGCACCGAGGTCTTGCCGCTCCCGGCGCCAGCCGCCAGCAACAGTGGCTCTCTCCGGCGCGCCACCGCCTGCTCCTGCTCCTCCGTCAAGACGCGCATGGTCACAGCTCACACCGGCAGATCGTCGGATACATGCAACCACCCCTGTATGCGCACGTCCTCGGTCTCGCCTCGAGTTCGCCGCGCCCTGCCTGCGCCGCCGCCTCGCGTGCCTGCGCCACTGCCTGCACCAGCAACTCTGCCACCTCCGCGTGCTCGCGCACGTCGCCCCTGACGCACCCGATCTCCATTGCGCTCTCACCGTCGAGCACACCCCGGGCGCGCAGATCCGCACCGCTCAACGGCTGGTAAAAGCCGCCCACGGCCTCCAGCCCCAGCAGCTCCTCTACGGCGCGCATATATAGCGCCACTTGCACGTTCCCTTGCTCCACCCACTTCGCGGCCGGCGGCGCATTCCGTCCCTTGTAGTCGTAAACGACCGCCTCCCTGCCTCCCGTGCCCACGTCGACGCGGTCGATCCGTCCGCGCAGCCTGAGTCCTTCACCAAGCTCCAGCGCCGGCAGACCCTCCTCCTCGGCGAAGCCGAACCCCAACTCGAGATATGTGGGCTCCAGCGGACTTTCGCGCTCGGCAGCGTGCTCCAAATAACGCTCCAGGTCCGCCTCCAACCGACGGCGTAGCCCTGGCCGACGCTCCTCCGCAGCCGACAGCGGAAACTCTTTCGCGCGCCTCTGCAGAGCCTCGCGCAACAGATCCCGCGCCAGCCCCAGGCGCGCCGGAGTCAGCTTCGCCGAGCCGGCCCGCTCACGCAGCTCCTCGAGCGTGTCCTTCAGGACCGCGTGCGCCAGCCCGCCACGCGCGAGCGGCTCGGGATCCGGGTCGAGATCCTCCGCGCGCAGCATCCTTTGTACGAACCACTTCACCGGGCAGCTCGCCCACACCTCCAATGAGGAGGCCGACCACGTGTGCTCACGCAGCTCCTCAGTCAACCCCTCCTCGCGCAATGGGGCAAGGGGGCGTGGGGGACGCGCCGCTCTGGGGACGGGCCGGTCCACCGCCCCCAGCGGCCTTCGCCTCCGGCGTTCTTCCAGCCCCTCCTCGAACAGGTCGACGACGTCGTCCACGAACAGCGATCTGGTCTCTCCCGCACCATCGTCGCTCGCCGCGTGCCAGCTCAGCACCAACAGCTCCTCCGGCCGCGAAATTGCCGCATACAGCAGATATCGCTCCACCGCCAACGCATCCGCATGTTTGCTTCCCAGCCGCAATCCGGAGGTTTCTGCCAGCCGCCGGCGCTCCTCTTCCGCCAGCAGCGGCTCGGCTCGAGGACTCGCCGGGAAGACGCTTTCCTGCATGCCGCACAAGAACAGCGCTCTCACACGCCGAGCACGCAGCGCCAGCGGATTCACCACCGCCACCGTCCCTGGAGCCGCCCGCTCACCGCTTACGATCTCCAGTCTCCCCAATACGCTCGCCAGCTCGGCGGCATCGACTCCCAGCTCGGGGGCGACATGCGCCAATTTGCTCAGCTCTCCCAGCACGCGCCCTCCCGCCGCCAGAGCGCTTGCCTCGTCCAGCTCGTCATTCCCCAGCATCGCCGCCATCCCCCGCCGCGGGGCGGCGAATAACCACTCGAGCTCACGCGTGGCGCGCTCGATCAGCGCCACCCCCCCGCGCTCCGCCGCCTCGCTCATGCGATCAAGCGCCTGCAGAGACCAATGCTCCGCTTCCCAGAGAGCCCGCGCCTGCGCCGCACTCTGTGCCCCCTCGCGCCGAACTCGTGCCTCCAGCCGGTCGGCCAGCTCGGGGCGCTCCAACAAGCCCGGAGCCCGTAGCCAGGTCAATAGGTCTCGTGCCTCGCCGCCATCTGTCACGCAGCGCAACGCCCCCACCAACGCCCCACCGGTGGCCGTGTTTGCGAACGGCACCTGGCGCTCCAGTGCATACGGAATCCTGGCCGCCGCGAATACCTCTCCGAGCAAATCCGCCACCAGGCTAGGCGAGCGGTGAACCACCGCGATCTCCTCCGGCTTTATTCCCCCCTCCAGCAGCCTCCGCACCTCGTCCGCCATCAGCTCCAGCTCAGCACGCTCCCCCCCACCCTCCAGCAGCCGCACCGCCCCGCCCGCGGCAACACGCGCCGGCCCGGGCTCGAACAGCGAACGCTCCAGATGATGCAGCGCCGCGCGCGCCTGGGGAGCGTAATACTCGGCGCGTGCCGGCAGGCGCCTGTGCTCCGCCACCAGCGGCGCCAGTGTCTCGAACGTGCCCGCACGCCCCGCAAAGGCCATCCGCCCGGGCTCGTACGTCAGCGACACCGTCACCGGCGCATCCACCACCGCGCCGAGCGTCTCGATCGCGTCGAGTTGCAAGGCGCCGAAATCGTCGAATCCATAGATCAACACCGGCGTTGCGCCCCACAGCGACCGCTCGCGCCGCAGCGCATCCAGCGCCCGCACCGCGCGTTGCTCCTGATCGGTACGCCTGATTCGCTTCAGCATCCGCTGGTACTCGCTAAAGCACCGCCCCAGTTCCTGCGCGCCAGCCACCACGTCCGTCCCCTCGACAGCCACCCACGCGCGCAGCGCCACCTCGAGGCGCGCCGGGGTCACACGCTGAACCTCCAGCTCCGCAACGACCCGCGCCAGTGCACGCACGAACCCGGGAGTGCTCCGTTCTCGGCTCGTAGCACTCCGTTCCCCGCTCCCGGGTGCCGGGATTCCATCTCCGGGCACAACGGCGCTCGAGGCAATCGCCGCCAACATTTGCTCGCGAGCAAATCCCCCCAACACCGCCTCGCCGATCCCCGCGCGACGCACCACCTCTCCGATCAGTCCCTCAAAGCGCTCCACCCGTGCACCCAACACCAACCCCTCCTGCGCCAGCTCGCGCCGATAGTGCTCCACGTCGGCACGCGTTGGCACGACCAGCAGCGGCTGCACCCCATGAGCGACATGCCTGCCCACCGCCCTCATCACCTCGCGAGCCTTGCCCGCGTTTGCGGGTCCAGTGATCAGCGTGATCGGCACTGCTGCTCATACTGGCGCACGCGTCCGACGCGCTCCCCGCCTGCTCTTTTCACGATGCGGCGCTACGCGGCGCTACGAGCCGACACATCGCCGTCGCCGCTCTCCGCTCCAGCCTCCGGAGTCTCAGTCTCGGGAGGCTTTGCGCCCTCCTTCGCCCACTCCTCGTTGAACTCGACGCGCCATTTGCCCTCCTCGGTCTGGCTCATTGCCAGGTGCGCACGGAAGGAGCGGCCGCTGCGACCTCTGAAGCCCGTAACCGCGCGCTCGGTGTAGCCTGTCTTGATCAGTTCGCGGGCGATCTGGATCGGCAGGGTCTTGCCCGCTTTGCTCTTCCAGATCACGAACCCGCAGCCCGGATCCTCGCGCGCCCAGCACGAGTAGCCCTTGCGGTTCTCCACGATCTCATGCCCGCAGATCGGGCACGGCCCGAGCTTCGCGCGGGGGATCCGCACGTCTTTGAGCGTCTCGTCGAGCTCTTTCACCGTCTCTTGCGCAAAGCCCGCAATGTCGCCCATGAAGGCCTTGCGTGAGTCCTCGCCGCGCTCGATCTTCCCCAGCCGCTGCTCCCAGCTCCCGGTCAGTCCCGGCGAGGTCAGCGCGTGCTCGTTCAGCAGCCTGATCACGTTCAGGCCCTTCTCGCTTGCCACCAGCGCGCGCCCGTCGCGCTCGACATACCCGACCGTGATCAGCCGCTCGATGATCGCCGCGCGGGTGGCCGGCGTGCCGATCCCTGAGTCCTTCATCGCCTCGCGCAGCTCATCGTCGTCGACCAGCTTGCCCGCCGTCTCCATTGCCCCCAGCAGCGACGCGTCGCTATAGCGCCGCGGCGGTTTCGTTTCCTTACGCGCGCTCTCGATCTTGCGTGTCTGCACCTGCTCGTCGGCCAGCAGTCGTGGGAGCTGCTGGTCGGTGTCCTCGTCCTCCTCGCCGCTAACGTTGCCGTCTACTTTCGCCTCCGCGGCCACCTCGTCGTAAACGCCGCGCCAGCCGGGCACCGGTAGGAGCTTGCCGCGAGTCCGGAAGATGTAGGAAGCCCCCTCAGATCCCCCGCCCTTCTCGCGCTCGCCCGCCGCCACGGTCGTCTCCACGCGCGTGTTCTCGAACACTGCCTCCGGATGGAACACCGCCAGGAAGCGCCTCGCCGCCATGTCGTAGATGCGCCTGTCGTCCGAGCCCATTTTCTCGAGGTTGTGCGCTGAGCGCGTGGGAATGATCGCGTGGTGATCGGTGACCTTCGCGTCGTTGACCACACGTCCGAGCGGCAGCACGTCCAGGCCGAGTACGTACTCCGCGGCCTTGCCGTACTCCTTGTGCTCGCCAACGAGCTCGGCGATCGGCTTGATCTCATCGACCATGTCGGTCGTCAGGTAGCGCGAGTTGGTTCGCGGATATGTGAGCGCCTTGTGCTCCTCGTACAGCCGCTGCGCGGCCCCTAGCGTGCGTCTGGCCGAGAAGCCGTAACGGTTGTTCGCCTCCCGCTGCAAGGTCGTCAGGTCGTAGAGCATCGGCGCTTTCTCGCGCTGCTCTTTCTTCTCTAGCTTTGTGATCGTTCCCGGCCTGCCTTCGCACGCACTGACGATCGCTCGAGCCTCGGCCTCGGTCCCGATCCGGGGACCTTTGGTCTTGCCCGGGCTGCCAGCCGGAGCCTGGAAGTGCCCAACATAGGTGCGCTCGCCGGTCGTCTCGCCATTGAGGGGATCTCCAACGAACGTCGCGTCCACCAGCCAGTACGGCTCGGGCACGAACGCCTTGATCTCCTCCTCCCGGCGGGCGATGATCGCGAGCGTCGGCGTCTGCACGCGTCCGAGCGAAACCGCTCCGTCGAAGGAGCTGCGCAGGCGGATGGTGGCCGCGCGGGTCGCGTTCATACCCACGATCCAGTCGGCCTCCGAGCGCGAGCGCGCGGCCTGCTCCAGCCGCTCGAACTCCTCGGCCGGGCGCAGCGATGCGAGCGCGCTCTTCATCGCCGCGGTGGTCATCGAGTTCAGCCACAGCCTTTTCACCGGCTTCTTACCGTTGGCCTTCTCGTAGAGATAGGCGAAGATCAGCTCACCCTCACGACCGGCGTCGCAGGCGTTGACGATCTCCTCGACGTCCTCACGACCGAGCTGTTTGGTGACCACCGTCATCTGCTTGCGCGAGCGCTCGTCGCGCACCACCAATTTGAACCGCTCAGGCACGATCGGCAGGTCGGCCATCCGCCAGCTCTTGTACTTCGCGTCGTATTCGTCCGGTTCGGCGAGCTGCACGAGATGCCCGACTGCCCATGTAACCACGTGCTCGGGACCCTCCAGAAAGCCCTCCTGTTTCTTGAACGGGCCCTTCAACACGCGCGCCAAATCCTGTCCCACGGAGGGCTTCTCGGCGATCAGGAGGGTCTTCGACACGGCGCCCAGCGTAGCGGCTGGGGACAGCGGGGGATCGCGGGCCGGTTTGCGCAGCCCGCGCGGCGCCCGTCGCTCAACGGCTCGCCCACACGCCCGCGGTGGAGGCGCCGCCGAGTCAGTCGCTTCATGTCCAGCGGGTCGCGCCGCAGCGCGACCCCTGGGTAACGGACAGCCGGAGGACAGCTTGACGTGCCACCATCCTGCGAGCATTCCAATCAAGCCCAAACGCGGACGCACCTCCCAGGCCCCGCAACCACCCTGACCGAGGTTTGCCACTGCCAGACGCATGAACTTGTAGCGGCCCGGTTCGAGTTGCATCTGCTCGAGCAGTTCGCGGGAGCGGCGCACGTGCTCGGCATGCTCGGCTGCTTGGTGATGTAGCTCGTGGAGCTGCCACACGAGGCGATCGCGAAGTCGCTCTAGCTCGGCGAAGTTGAGCAAGTGAGGGCATAGTCTTGGCGCGTTCGCGCCAACCGGTGCAGCGACGTACGGGAAGCTCTCGGCGACCACGCGCGAGGAAGCCCGCTCCAGCCTGAGGATTTGTTCCCGGAGGGAGCGCCGCGCCTCGCGCTCCTCCGTCGATCGTTGCTGGAATACCGGCGCGGGAGCGTGCGCCCTCACCGCAGAGGCGGGGCTGTCGTAGGTCAGGTCGCTAGATACGGTCATCGTTGCCGAATCACCCGCCGATTGGGGCGCGTACGTTGGTGCCCCAGAAGATCTGTGTGCCGACCATCCCGATCAGGTTGACGAGCACGAGGTTGAGCACCATCGACTTGGCGGTGGCTTGGCCCACACCGACAGGGCCACCACTGGCGTTGTAGCCGTAGTAGCAGCCCACGAGCACGACCGTCGTCGCCATCGTCATCGCCTTCGTCAGGCTGTATAAGAAGTCCAGCGGGTTCTGGTACTGCCAGAAGACCAGCAGATACCCACCCGAGGAGACCGACGCGACCTGGTGCACCACCGCGATATACGAGGCGAGATAGGCCGACCCCAAAGCGACGATATAGATGAACGGCAGCACAATCCACGCGGCGAACAGATCGCGTCGCACAGAGGAAAGTCAGCGAGTCGACGCCCATCACCTCGAGCGCGTCGATCTCCTCTGAGATCCGCATCGCGCCGAGCTCAGCCACGATCCCGGTGCCGACCTTCGCGGCCATGATGTAGCCGAAGATCAGCGGCGCCGCCTCACGCAGATTGCACCACGCCGTGAACACACCAGCGAACGACGGCGCGCCCTGGGACTGCGTGAAGTACGCACCCTCGATCCCACACGTCAACCCGAAGATGAACACCGTGCTGACGATCACGAGCGTCGAAGAGACGATCAGGATGCCCGACTGGCGCAGCGCCTCACCGAAGAAGCGAAACACTCCCAGCCCGTAGACCTGACGCATGACACCGGTGAAGAAACGGCCGATCTCACCCGTCGCCGCCAACCATTCACGCGGCATCGCCAACAATTCGCTCATCGTCTGTCCCTGATCCGTCCAGCCTCCGGAGAGCGCTCGGCGATGCTTCCCGATCGCACTTGACTGCTCATTTGATGATCAGGAGCTCGGGGTGGGTGGCAAGCAGCGTCTGTTCGAATACGGTGTTGAACGCGAAAACCGCCAAAAACGTGATCACGACCGCCTGGTTGACCGCGCGTCCCACGCCCTCGGCGCCACCCGACGCGGACATGCCCTTGTAACAGGCCACGATCGCGATGATCGCCCCGAACAGGGTTGTCTTCAACACCGAGCCCCACAGGTCGGTAGTCGTCACGTTGGCGAGCAGCGTCGTCCAGAACGGCCCCAAAGGCTGACCCTTCGTGACCGCGGTGATGATCCCGCCAAAGATCCCGAACAGCAGCGAGTAGATGTTGAACAGGCCAGTCACGATCATCAACGCCAAGAAACGCGGCACCACCAGGTTCTTGACGGGGTCCACACCGAGGACCTGCAGCGCGTCCAGCTCCTCGCGGATCTTCCGCGCACCGAGATCCGCCGTAATCGCGGTCCCCGCTACGCCAGCGAGCACTACCGCGGTGGCGAGTGGAGCGATCAGGCGGACCGCCGCGACCACGAAGAACCCGCCCAAGCGGTCGAGCGCGCCGATCAGTTTCAGAAAGCCCGCTGCCTCCAACCCCGCCGGCCCGTAGGCGAGCATCACGATGGATAGCAGTAGCGGGAACCAGCACAACCGCAGCGCGAACAGAAACTGCGCGATGAACTCCCCGCCATAGGGATACGGGGGCCGCAAGGCAGACAGAAGCGTCCTGCCTGTGAGCAGCATCATGTCCCCGATTTCCTCGACCAGGGTCCTCGCCGGGAGAAACGCCCGCTCAGCTGCACTACGAACCATCAGATTGAGCCCTTTCCTCGCGCAAGCACGATTGAGGCGCTAACGAGGAGAGCGATCGATCGGGGCATAGACTTAGTGTACTAGTTGACCAGCACACTGTACACCCGCTGTTTGGCTCGCTAACGTAATGGCGTGGTCAGAGCACCCGAGGAGATCGGCCTGCAGGAGTTCGATGTCACGATCGACCGCGATGCCGAGGTTCCGATCGGGGTGCAGCTCGCCTGGGCGCTGCGCACGCGCATCCGCGACGGCAGATTCAAGCCCAGCCAGCGACTCCCAGGACTACGTGAGATGGCCGAGGCGATCGGCGTGAACGTCAACACGGTCCGCGCCGTTTACCAGAACCTCGAGCACGAGGGTTTGATCGATAGCCAGCAGGGCAGCGGCACGTTTGTCGCCCCTACCCGACACAGACCGTCGGCGGTGGGCACGATCGCAGCCGACGCGGCGCGCGAGGCCTACGCGACCGGAGTCGACCCGCGCGAGGTCGCGGCCGCCCTCTACGTGACATCCGAGTCCCCCGCCCAGCCTGCGGATGAGGCGGCGGAGCGCCGGCGCCTACTGCGTATGCAAATTGCCGGGCTCGAGCGGACCCTCGGGGAACTCGAAGCCGCACACCCCGGTCTGGCGCCCGCATCCACCTCACTCCAGGCAGGATCCGGACCACGGCTGCTCGGCATCGGCGAGCTGGAGGAGGTCCGCACATCCCTCGTGCGCCGCCTGATCGCCGTCCAGACGGCGATCGACGCGCTCGGTCGTAAGGACCCGTCCGTCCAGGCGGAGCCACGCGGCAAGCGCCAGGCAGCCACGACAAGCAAGGGTGCTGGCCGATCTCCGATCGGCCCCCCACGAGCTAAGACGCGTCCCGCGCCCGCGGGAGCCTGAGCTCGATGGCGGATCTCTACTTTGTGGCGATGATCTTCGGCCTCCCGCTGATGATCGTCCTCCTTTCGATACTCGTCGGGTTACTATCTCGCCGCAGCGACGCCGAGGTGCTCGACTGGAAACCCACCCGCTCTCCTGAGCGAGAAGCCGAGCTCTCGATCAACGATGTCGACCAAATGCGCGCTTCCCTGAACGACCTTCGCCACCGACGCGGCGCGGGCGAACACTCATTCAAGCAAGCAGCGAATACCCGCGGATAACCAGCTGAATCACCCTGCGGTGCACGGCCCCGTGCTCACCCGAGCATTCAGACCAACGGCATCCGCTACAGCCAGTTCGTGGAGAACCGTTGCATTGGCGACTCCGTAGCCCCCGTGGGGACCGCCGCCGACGGTGCCCGCGAATACCGTGGTCAAGACATGTCCAGCACCATCGACCAGGGGTCCCCCGGAGTTGCCCGGACGCACCAGGCCACGCAGCGGGGTGAGCAGCCGTGAGAGCTGCCCCTCGCCGTAGGCATTCTGAGTGATCACGCTCTGCGTGCGCCCGATTCGCCCAGGCTGCACGTCGAAGGGCCCATTCTCGGGGTAGCCGAGAATCGCTCCGGCGGTACCCGAAGCCGGTTCTTGGGCGAGGCTGAGTGTGGGCGCGGAGAGATCGGGGACGCGCAGCACGGCAATGTCGTTCCTCGGGTCGAACGCGATCGTACGCACGGGCAGTCCGGGCGAATGACCACCCAGCTCGACGGTCGTGTCCTGCTCACCGGCGACGACATGGGCGTTGGTCACGACGATACCCGGCTGGGCCACCCAGCCGGAGCCCTCGATCGCCAGGCCACAGGCGGTCCCGAGCACGCGCACGACACTGCGCGAGGCGCTCCGCACGCCCGGCGCGTGAGCTATACGGGGTAGCGGCGCGGCGACATCAGGTGACGGGCCGGCGAGTTGTGGCAGAGGATCCAACCGCGCAAGCGCATTCAGGATCGAGCCCGTCGGCGGTAGTAGCCGATTGAGCTCGCGCAGGACCGCCGAGCGCTGGATATCCGCGCGGAGTGCCTGCTGACTGGGAGTCTGCGCCGCCACGGCTGCGAGGATCCAGACGATGCCCAAGCCGAGCGCCGCGCCGAGCGCCGCACCGAGCAAGCCGTCGAGCAGACCCAGGCCCGGGAGGAACAGAGCGCGGCGCAGCTTGAAGCCCGAGGCCCTCCAGCCCGCTCGCGAGGATCGCGCCGGCGATCAGCGCACCGACCAGTCCGAAGGCGGGGGCGTACGGCGAGGAAGATCCGCGTGGAAGCAGAAGAGGACCCAGACGAGTTCCGAGGAATGCACCTAGCGCGAAACCGCCGAAGGAGAGCACCCCGACGATGAAGCCCCGGCGGAAACCAAACCCGGCCAGGATGGCCGCAAACACGACGATGATCCAGTCGAGCTGTGTCACCCGCCATGTTCTATCGCTCCTTCGACTGAGAAGCGTCCTTGACTCGAGACCCAGACTCTGCGAATGACGCCGCGTGCGAGCGGTTCTCGCACTGGCGAGCGTGGCCTTCGTGATCGGCGCGATCGCGGGCGCAAACCACTCTCCCTCCTACGCGCACGCGCTCGCCGCGCGGTTCACCGCGGCGTGGGCGAAGCGCGACTACGCGACATGTACGCCGACATCGACACCTCTTCCCAGCGTGCGCTGACGCCGAGCGAATTCGCGGGAGCGTACGAAGGCGCCTCGCGGATCGCGACGATCACCGGCATGCATGTGACCGGCAAGTCACGCGAGGTCAACGACGACGTGGAGGTCCCGGTGCGCGTCCAGACGCGTCTGTTCGGAACGCTCTCGAGCGACTTTACTCTGCCACTTCGAGGCAGCGGCGCCGGCACGCGGATCGCCTGGTCGCGCTCGCTTGCGTTCCCCGGCCTGCGTATCGGAGAGCGGCTGAGCCGTCACATGACGCTGCCTCGCCGCGCCACGCTGCTGGCCCGCGACGGGTCGGTCCTGGCCGAAGGCGCCGCGCTTGAAGCCGGGCAGCGCAACTCGCCGCTTGGCTCGGTCGCTAGCGCGGTGCTCGGCACCATCGGTCCGATCCCAGCCGCCCGGCTGCGCGTGCTGGAAGCCGAAGGCGTGCCTGCAAATGCGATCGTCGGCGTGAGCGGGCTGGAGCTGGCGTTTGACTCGAGCCTGCGGGGCAGCCCCGGCGGCGAGCTGCTCGCCGTCAACGCACAGACGGGAGAAGCAGCACGTGTGCTCGCCTCCGCGACGCCAAAGGCGGCGAGCGCGGTGCACACCACGATCTCCCCGTCGGTACAGCGCGCCGCCGTCACCGCGCTCGGGGGACAGCTCGGCGGAATCGTCGCGCTGTCGCCCTCCACCGGGCAGATCCTGGCCGTCGCGGGGATCGGCCTCGACGACCTCCAGCCACCGGGCTCGACGTTCAAGATGATCACGCTCACGCGGCGTCCTGCAGGCCGGGATCGCCAACCCGCACAGCGTCTTCCCCTACGCGACCTACGCGACGCTCGACGGAGTGAAGCTGAGCAACGCAAACGGCGAGGAATGCGGCGGCTCGCTCGAACTCGCGTTCGCGGTCTCGTGCAACTCCGTGTTCGCGCCGCTCGGGGTCAAGCTCGGCGCGGCACGCCTGGTGGCGACGGCGGAACGCTATGGCTTCAACCATCCCCCCGGAGTGCCGGGCGCGGTCGAAAGCACGCTGCCGCGCGCCGCCCAGATCCAGGGCGAACTCGACATCGGCTCGACCGCGATCGGCCAGGGCGAGGTGCAGGCCAGCGCGCTGGAGATGGCCACGGTCGCCGCGACGATCGCCGACGGCGGTCGGCGCCCTCAGCCAACATTCAACCCAGCCGCTCGGTCCGCCACACCGCGGGCGCGCCGTGAGCAGCGCGGCGGTAGCCCATACCGTCAGGCGCTTGATGATCGGCGTCGTGCGCTCCGGAACCGGGACCTCTGCGGCGATCCCCAGGGTGACGGTAGCGGGGAAGACCGGCACCGCCGAACTGAAGACGGCGAGCACCTGCTCCGCCAGCTCGGAAGCAGGCTCGAAGGAAACCGAGCTCAGGAGAATCGAGCTCGGAAAGCTGCGGGTCGCGAGCAGAACGAAGCGAGCAACACCGACGCCTGGTTCGCGGCATTCGCGCCGGCGCTCACGCCGCGGATCGTCGTCGGCGTGCTGCTCGTGCAGGACGGCGCCGGCGGAGCGACCGCCGCGCCCGTCGCCCGCCAGGTGCTCGAAGCGGGGCTCTCAGCGGCGCCCACTGACGAGGCTCCGCCGGCGTTAGACGTCGAGCTCGGCCGAGGCCGTCTGCGAGGGGTTGCTCGGATCGACGATCTTCAGCTCGAGCGGACGGTTGTCGAGCGAGACGACCTGGATCTTGTAGAGCAGCACCGCGCCGCCGGTGGCGCCCTGGCTGGCGACCGACTCCGGCAACGGGAGTTCGCCCTTGGCCGGCACCGAGCCGCCGCGGTAGGCGAATTCGTTGTCGGCAGTCCGGCACGATCGGGGTGTAGATGTTGTTCTGGGTGTCGGTGACCGTCAGGTTCGTCGCCGCCGGCAGCGGGGCCGAGGTGTGGTTGTAGACCTGCATGAACACCGCGAACCACTCCTGCGCCGGGGGCGAGATGGCGCCTCGGCCGGCGTGAGTCCCTTCAGATAGGCGGCGTCTTCGATGTTCGCGGGGTTGAGCTCGCGCGAGAGCTGGACCTCGTAGACGAGCGGACCGACGTTCAGGTAGGGGGCGTTCTTGCCCGACTCGCCGGCGTAGGTGCCAGTGCGTGACCCGCGTGTGGGAGTCGCCGCAGGCGCCGAGCGCGAGCACCGCGAGCAGCGCGAGCACAGCGCGAGGGGGACTTGCGCAGGCGGCTGGACATGCGACGCGGCAGTTTATCCGGCGGCGACCGTAACGCGCTGGCCGCCGCCCGGCCGGCGAGCTCTCGCCCGCATCCGCTCGATGATCGAGCGCAGGCGGCGCATCGCCCGGTTGTTCTTGCGCCTCAGCCAGCCCCGCCCGCCGAGCCCCTCCATCAGGCGATCGGACAACGTCACGGGCTCGGTCTCGAAGCGTGAACCGCACGCGTGTGGTGCCGGGCGAGCCGGGCGCCAGCTCGTAGACACCGAGCGTGCGAATGCGGTTGTTCTTGCCGGTGCGGCCGGCCTCGACGATCCGATGCGGAGCCTGGACCTCGACGAACGTGACGTCGCCCCAGCTGAAGCGGTTGCGGGCGCCTTCACGCGAAAGCGCGCGCCCGCGCCGAGCCCGACGGAGTCGATCCGCGTGAGATGCCAGTCGACCAGATAGTGGTCGGTGAACTCGGCGATGGTTGGCGATGTCCGCAGGTAATCGAAGACCTGCTCACGGGGAGCGCCTACGATGATCGATACTGTCACGGGGTCCACGGGACCGCCAGTCTAGACGGCGCCCCGACGCTCGCAGGCGCGGGGCGCCGGCGAGCACGCCTGTGTAGGCGGCGCGGGCCGTGAGACGTACGGCGTGGCCGTGCTCTGAGTGACGAACGATCTCGGTTGCCGCTGGAGCCTCGCGGCGCAGCGGGCGGCAGAGCTCGCAGACGATGCGATCGGCGCGGGCGGGCGGGCTTCCGTACAGTGGACATGCTCGCCTGTCAGCGGAGTACGCCCACAATCAGCGCAGCGATGCCGGTCGGCCTCGAGGGCACCGACGCCGCGACGCAGCAGGACACGCTCGAGCTGTTCGACATGACGAGAGGAGGAGGCCATGGTCTGAGGATTCGCCGTCGCGTGGCCAGCTCCTGCCGGTTTGCGACGAGCAGACGGTGGGTAGAGACAGGGGGTAGAGATCATGGGTGCAGGCATCGTGAGTCGTTGGGAGATGCAGGTGGCAGACCGCGGCGTCAGGCTCGTACCCGAGTCTGGAAGCCGGCACAATTATTTCCATTCTCTAGAACATGTTTCGATAACCAGCGTTGACAACCTTGTTATGATCGCCACGAGCGATCGGTCAGAAGCCTCTCCACGAAAGCCCAAAGACAATCGCCGAGCAGAGAAGGGGAGCAGAGATGCAGACGCTTACATCGGGGACGATCACGGGGGCAGGCTCGTTTCGCTGCCAGAACTGCGATTACGTACAGACGCTCATCGGCTCGGAAACTACTTACGGACTGTCCACGCTGCGGCGGGCGAAGACTTTGCCCGGGCCTCCCTGTTCCGGGCCGGGCGACTGGATGCCGGCAGAGGCCCGGATCACGAGGACACGCTCGCCAGACGACCTGGCAGCGAAGAGACGCTGAGAGGCGACCGCAACGGCGGGAGACTTCTCCCAGTCTGAGCGCGAGGCGCTCCTGGCCGAAGCGAGAGAGCGAGTCGAGCAGCCCGGCGAGTACCTCGTCTACGAGGAGAGTGGCGAGTGGCGCACGGTGGCGACTCACCCGCGAGTGGACACGTATCGGGCGCTCGCTCGCGGCTGACGTGCGCTTCGACGATCCGACCGTCTCGCGTCGCCACGCGCTGATCGTGCGCCAGCCCGACGGCGTCCGCGTGCTAGACGATCGCAGCCTCAACGGCGTATTCGTGAACGGCGCGAGGATCGAGGGGAAGACGTTGAAGGACGGCGATGAGATTCTCGTCGGTCGCTATCGGTTGAGCTTCCTCAACCTGACCGCTTGACGGCATAGCGTCCAGGAGAGCCCGCCGCGTAGTATCGCCTGCGATGGCGAATACCCACACGATCGCCGTGCTCTCCCAGAAGGGGGGCACCGGTAAGACCACCACCGTGCGCACCCTCGCCGACGCGTTGCGCCGGGCCGGCGTGAAGACGCTCACCGTCGATCTCGACCCGCAGGGCAACCTGTCCGATTACTTCGACGTGGCGCCCGACGCCGAGCCGACGATCGCGGATGTACTGGCGGGAGGAGCGACGGCGGCCGAGGCGATCCACGAGGACCTGATCCCCGCCAACCTGAGCCTCGCCGAGGCCGAGTTGATGCTGGGCGGAAAGATGGGTCGCGAGATGACCCTGCGGCGTGCGCTCGCCAAGGCCCCGGATGACTACGAGGTGATCCTGATCGACTGCCCGCCGTCGCTCGGGCTGCTTACGGTCAACGCGCTCGTCGCCGCAGATCGAGCGCTCGTGACCGCCGAGGCCCAGTACTTCGCGCTGCAGGGAGTCGAGCAGGCGATGGAGGTTGTGGAACTCGCGCGGGACAGCCTCAACCCGCAATTGGAGTTGCTCGGCGTGCTGCTGAATCTCGCCGACATGCGCACCGTGCACTCGCGCGAGGCGCTCGTATCGCTGCAGGAGCGCTTCGGCGAGCAGGTGTTCGCCACAGTCGTGCGCTCTTCGATCGCCTATGCCGAGTCGGCCGAGCGCGCGAAGTCGATCCTCGACCACCGCCCCGACCTCGGCGCCGACTACCTTGCGCTCGCCGACGAAGTGCTCGAGCGGCTGTCGGGGCTCGAGGGCGCGCGCAAGCGACTCGGCCGCCTGCGCTAAAGCTCTCTCACGTAGGCGCCTTGCGGCTCAAACGGAGTGCGCAACAGCGTGGCCCAACCCTCGATCTGAGACCGCAGCGCCTCAACGACAGCACCGGTCTGCTCGTAGAAGCACCACACGAGCACCGTCGGGCCCGCGCCTGAGATCGTGGCGCCCAGCGCGCCCAGATCACGGGCGCGCATCGCCAATTCATAGGAACGGGGGAAGAGGCTTGCGCGGCGGGGCTGGTGTAGGCGGTCGTGCAGTCCGCGCGCCACCAAGTCCCAGTCGCCCCTGGCCAGGCCGAGCGTCAGCAGCGCACCGTGCGCCACATTGAACACAGCCTCCTCGAGCGGGACTTCGGCCGGCAACGCCGCGCGTGCCGCGTGGGTGCGCACCGCCTGATCCGGCACGACGGCCAGCGCTTCCAGGCCGGTCGGAGGGTCGAAGCGCACCGCCTGTCCGTCAGCGCACACGACAAACCCGCCGCGCAATGCGGCGGCGACGTTGTCGGGATGACCCTCCAGCTCGGTCGCCTCCCTCAAGCAGATCGGCGTCCAGCTCAAACAGATGGTCGGCGGCCATCAGGCCCGCCACAATCGCCGCGGCGCTCGAGCCGAGACCGCCCGCGAGCGGGATCTGTGAGCGGATGCGAAAGGCGAAGGCATCTACCGGGTGCAGCCGCTCGAAAGCACGCACACACAGATTCTCGCGTCCATGCGCGACAGGCAAATCGGTCTCGACGACGAACTGTCCGGTCTCCTCGACTTCGAGCTCCAGGTGCAACGCCAGGGCGCCCGCCATGCAGTCAAAGCCCGGACCGAGGTTGGCCGAGGACGCCGGCACGCGCACGACCCTTCGACGAATCACCGGCGCACGCTCCATGTGCGTCTAGGGATCACCCAGGACCGCTTCCTCGATCGCGGCCGTCTCTGCGGCGCACTGGATCACCATGCCGTCGTTGTTGGCAATCGCCGTCTCCGGGTCCTTCAGGCCGCGACCGGTGAGCACACACGCCACCTGCTCGGCGCCCCCTGCGCCGTACTTGAGCAGGCCCGCGACCGATGCCGCGGAGGCCGGCTCGCAGAACATGCCTTCCCGGGAGGCGAGCAGGCGGTAGGCGGCGAGGATCTCCGCGTCGCTCACCACCCTGATCGCACCACGCGAGTCCGTCGCGGCGGCCATCGCGTCCTCCCAGCGCACTGGGTTGCCGATCCTGATCGCGCTGGCCACGGTTTCCGGGTGCTCGATCACCCGGCCCTCCACGAGCGGCGCCGCGCCCTCCGCCTGGAAGCCGAACATTTTCGGCGCCGCGCCCAGCTCGCGAAAGCCACGCCAGTAGGAGGTGATGTTGCCCGCGTTGCCGACCGGGATGCAGAGCGCTTCCAACCCACCTTCGAGGCCCTCGTGGATCTCGAAGGCCGCTGTCTTCTGTCCCTCGATGCGAAACTCGTTGACGGAGTTGACCAGCACGATCGGGTGCGTGTCTGTTAGCTCTCGTACGAGCGTCAGCGCCTGGTCAAAATTGCCCTGAAGCGTTATCACGCGCGCGCCGTGCACGAGCGTCTGGGCCATCTTCCCCTGGGCAATCTTCCCCTCGGGGACGATCACCGCGCAGGTGATGCCCGCACGCGCCGCATATGCCGCCGCGCTCGCGGCGGTGTTGCCGGTCGAGGCGCAGATCACCGCCTTGGCGCCATCTCGCACAGCCGCTGATACAGCGCAGGTCATGCCGCGATCCTTGAACGACCCGGTCGGGTTGGCGCCCTCGAGCTTCAATCGCACGGTCGCGCCAACGAGCTCCGATAGCACCGGCGCGCGCAGCAGCGGCGTCGAGCCCTCCTGCAGGCTGACCAGCGGATCCCCCGGTTCAAACGGTAGCCGCTCGCGGTAGCGCTCGATCAGCGGCACGTGGGCTCCGCTCGGCGGTATGCCCTCCACCCTGGGAACCTTCACGCTCGCCTCGTTCATCCAAACTCCTCTTCGATAACGCGAATTGTGCGGGGGCTCGAGCGTACGAAGTCGGCCGCCTCCAGCAGCGCGATCGCCGCGCTTAGGCTCGACTCGGCCACCTGATGGGTGACCATCACCAGGCGCGCGTTCTCCCCCAACCCGCGCTGGAGCACCGACTTGATCGATACTCCCTGCTCTCCCAACACCTGTGTGACGGCCGCGAGCACGCCGGGACGATCGGCGACCTCGAGGTGCAGGTAGAAGGCGCTCGGGACGTCCTTGAGCAGGCGCAGCTGTAGCGGCGGCGCGGGCGGGCGGGCGCCGCCGGTCATCACGCTCACCACGTCGCCCAGCACCGCGCTCGCGGTCTGCAGGCCGCCGGCGCCGGGGCCGGACATCGTGATCTCGGTGATCGCCTCCGATTCGACGGTAACCGCGTTGAACGGTCCCGATACCGAGGAGAGCGGGTGTCCGGCATAGAGAAACGCGGGATAGACGCGTACCGATAGGCCGCCATCGCGGCGCTCAGCGGTCCCGATCAGCTTCAGACCAAGACCCAGCTCACGGGCATACTCGAGGTCATCGCCCTGCAGCTGCTCGATGCCCTCGTATGGAACGTCATCCAGGTGCACCGGAGCGCCGAACGCCAGTCGCGCGAGGATCGCCATCTTCGCCGCCGCGTCGCGCCCCGAAACATCGTCGCTTGGGTCCGCCTCGGCATAGCCAAGGCGCTGAGCCTCCGCGAGCGCCTGCGCATAGGTGCTCCCGCGGGCCATCTCCGAGAGGATGAAGTTTGTCGTGCCGTTGACGATCCCGTGGATGCGCTCGATCGGCGTGGCGGCCAGCGACTCCTCGAGCAGTCGCACGACCGGCACCGCCCCGGCCACCGCCGCCTCGAAGCGCAACCGTACACCGTGCTCGCGAGCCGTCTCGAACAGCTCCTCGCCGTGCTGGGAGAGCAGTTGCTTGTTGGCGCTTACGACGTCCTTGCCGGCGCGCATCGCCTGGAGCAGGTACTCGCGAGCGGGTTCGATTCCGCCCATCAACTCGACCAGCAGATCGGCGTCGCCGAGCACCTCCTCGAAGTTCCCCCGCGAGCGGGTGAGCACGCCCGTGATCACCGGTGTGCGGCCGTTGAAGCGCTCGATCTCCGCGGAGCGCTCGTCGAGCAGCGCGGCGAACGCCGAGCCGACGGTGCCGTGACCAAGCAAACCGATGCGCAGCGGGCTAGCGGACATCGCGCGCCGTCAAATCGTCGAGGCTCTCGCGCCGCACGACCACCCGCGCGTCTCCGTCGCGGCAGAAGACGACCGGCGGGCGGGGTACCCCGTTGTAGTTGCTCGCCATCGCGAACCCATAGGCGCCGGTCGCCGGCGTGACGATCACGTCGCCCGGGCGCGGGTCGTCGAGCAACGCGTCCCGGACGATCACGTCGCCTGACTCGCAGTGCTTGCCGGCGAGCACGCACGGCGTCGCACCGCCGAAGCGGTCAGCCACGTGCGCTTCGTAGACCGCGCCGTAGAGCATTGGTCGCAGGTTGTCGGACATCCCGCCGTCGACCGCCACCCAGGTGGAGACGTTGCGCTTGACGCTCTGCACCGTGTAGAGCGTCACCCCCGCGTTCGCTGTCAGTGCCCGGCCGGGCTCGATCAACAGGCGCTTGCCGGGAGCACCCATGCCGTGCTCCCGCGCGGTGCGCACGAGCATCCCGACGTACTCCTCGATCGCGGGGGGGTTGGGCTGAACCTCGGTGTAGGAGACGCCCAGGCCGCCACCCAGGTCCCAGACGGGAAAGTCGCCGAGCTTGGCAAGCTCCGCCACCTCGCGGCGAAACGGCTGCAACTCGAGCAACTGCGAGCCGATGTGGGCATGTAGGCCCGTGAGCGCCAGCCCATCGATGCCGGCGATCCGCTCGATCGCCGCCGGAGCATCCGCCATCGAGAAGCCGAACTTGGAGTCGGCCTGGCCGGTGGAGATCTTCTCGTGCGTCTCGCCGCGCACATCGGGCGTGACCCGGATGAGCACGGACTGAGCCTCTCCCCCACGACTCCCGACGGTCAGTCGCGCCAGGCGCTCGAGCTCGTCGAAGTTGTCCACCACGATCAGTCCCACGCGTGCGTTCAGCGCCATCTGGAGCTCGGCCTCAGACTTGGCGTTGCCGTGCAGCACGATCCGCCCGGGAGCAAACCCAGCATTCAGAGCTAGATGGAGCTCTCCCTCGGAGGCCACGTCACACCACAGGCCCTCCTGGGCGAACAGCTCCAGGGCGGCGGTGCAGGGAAACGCCTTGGACGCGAACACCACATGGAAGTCCTCGTGCCCGACCTGCTCGCCTGCCTGCACAAACGCGCGCGCCCGCGCACGCAGGTCCTCTTCCGCCACCACGTAGGCGGGGGTCCCGAACTCTTTGGCCAGCTCGATCGTGTCGCAGCCACCGAGAACCAGATGGCCGCGCTCGTCCAGCCCGCTGCCAAGCGGGAATACGTGCGAAAGACTCGTACCGGTGGCCATCGCCGGTGATTATCGCCTGATGGCTCAGGACATGACGCAACGGCCCGAGTCAGGCCGTCGTCGAGCGAGGAGTCTGGGATCGATGATCCCGTCCACCTCGCAGGCTGCGCAAACCGCTACCGCGCACCATCAACGTCAGCCATGCCAAACCGAGCAGCAGCAATACGATGCTCTCGAGCTGCGGTGCGGTCAGACCCACGAGCACCTCCTTGTTGCGGCGGATGAACTCGACCAGGAAGCGCTCCAGGCCGCTCAGCACGAGATACAGCGCGAACACCACCCCTGGGCGCACACGATCGCGTAGCTGCCACAGCAGGTAGGCAACCAGACACATCGCCACCGTCTCGTAGATCGGAGTCGGCTGTACCGTCACTCCCGGCGGGGTCGGGAGCGTGCCATGGGGGTAGCCCATCGCCCACGGAAGTTTCGAGCGGATCCCATAGTCGCCGTCGCCGGAGACCTGGCAACCGATCCGCCCGATTGCATATCCCAGCGCAAGCGCCGTTGCCGTCATGTCGAGGAAACGCAACTCCAGCGTGCTCGCGCCAACGCATCCAGGCGAGCACACCGATCGCGCCGCCGATCGCGCCGCCATACCAGACCAGACCTGAGCCGGAGAAGATGCTGCCGAGCAGGTCGTGCTTGACCTGCGAGTAGTTCTGGATCACGTAGTAGCCGCGCGCGCCCACCACGCCACCGATCAAGGCGGCGAACACGATCTCATACGCCCAGTCGACGGGCTTGCCGAGCTCACGCAGCCTCCGCGCCACCAGCCCTCCGCAGGCGAGGAAGCCGAGGGCGAACATCACCCCGAAGGTCTTGATCGAGATGCCCAATAGGTGGATTTCGGGCTTCATCGTGTTTGTCCACGCCCGGGCATCGCTCGCCGCTACTTTAGGGCACGTCAACCCGCTTCTGCGACAATCCACCCCGATGACATCGCGACGATCGAGCTTCGGCAAGGACACAGGCCTGCAGGCCCGCATGCTGCTGACCATGTTCCTGCTCGGCCTCGTCTACGCGGTGTTCGTCGGCGTGCTGTTCGCCGCGGGGGCGGGCGCCGGCCTGATCGTGATCGTCGCCGTCGTGCTGTTGCTGGTGCAGCTGTTCACCTCGGACAAGCTCGCGATGGCCACGATGGGCGTCAAGGAAGTCTCTCCAGCCCAGGAGCCCGAGCTGCACGGCATCATCGAGCGGCTGTGCGTGCAGGCCGACCTGCCCAAGCCACGCGTCTGCGTGATGGAGAGCGCGATGCCCAACGCGTTCGCGATGGGCCGCTCCAAGAAGTCCACCACCGTTTGCGCAACGCGTGGCATCCTCGACATGCTCTCGCCGGCGGAGCTCGAAGGCGTGATGGCGCACGAGCTCACGCACGTGATCAACCGTGACGTGATGGTGATGACCCTCGCGAGCTTCTTCGCAACGCTCGCCTCGATGATCATCCAGTTCTCCTTCTTCTTTGGCGGCGGCTTCGGTGGCGGCTACGGCCGCGACCGCGATGAGGAGGAGGCGCTGATGGTGGTCCTCTTGGTCTCCGCGCTCGTGTACGCGATCTCCTTCCTGCTACTGCGCGCGCTCTCGCGCTACCGCGAGTTCGCTGCCGACCGCGGCTCGGCCGTGCTGACCGGGCGCCCCAGCGCGCTGGCCTCGGCGCTGTTGAAGATCAGCGGCACGATGGAGCGGGTGCCGAGCCAGGATCTGCGCAAGGCGGAAGGGATGAGCGCCTTCTTCATCGTTCCCGCGCGCACGAAGAAGTCGCTGATGAACATCTTCGCCGACCACCCCCCGCTCGAGCAGCGTCTGGCGGCGCTCGAGCGCCTGGAGTCCCAGCTTCAGAGCAACAACTGACGTGGGCCTGCGCGACATCCTCACGGGTCGCCACGAGGTCAAGGGCCCGGCGCCCGACCGCCTGTTCGCGATCTCCACCGCCTATATCGCGCTGCAGTCAGAACACCAGATCGAACCGGCCGGTAAGGCCGCGATCGTTTTTCAGGCGCTCGCCACCGCCGAGTTCGAAGCCACGATCAAGGAAATGGAAGAAGTGGTGGTCGCCACCGGCGGCGAGAACGGCACGACCGTCTCCACTCAGGACGATTCCTTCGGCTACCGCTGGATGGTTCTGCGCAACCCCACTGGGACACCCAGCATCGAAGACCTCGCGGTCGGAATCAACGCGGTATCGGGCTCGATCGAGACCGCCGGTCACGGCGAGCGGCTCTTGTGCGCCGTGTTCGCGTTCATCGACGCACAGAGACGACCGATCTACTTCATCTACAACTACAAGCGCGGCTTCTGGTATCCGTTCGTTCCCGATTCGGATCCCGCCGGCCCCACCGGTGCTAATACCCGCTCGACTGAGCGCGAGCTCCAGCTCAAGGCACAGATGGCCTCCGAACTGCCGATCGAGCCTGAACTGGAGCGCTGGTTTCCGCTCTGGGGAATACCTCTCTAGCCGTCCTCCAAAGAGGAGAGGGAGACAACAGGAGGAGGAGAGGGAGAGCTCCTCAGTCCGGGATCAGCCCGTGCGCCGAGAACTCGCTCTGCGCTTCCTCGAGCGTTATGTCCGGCGGCGGCAGCGTCAAATCCGAGCCACGCAGATCGTCGTCCTCGAGCTCTGAGCCTTCGCTGCGGATCAGCTCGAGCAACTTCTCGTAGCAGCCGTGAAAACGCTCGCCATCACCAGCCTCAACGGCCGCCTGGCAAGCGTTGTCGAGCTCATGCAGGCGCTCGAGCGCCTCGTCCTGCAGCTCGTACTGCCCCTCGGTGGAGACGCGCACGATCATGCGTGGCCACCCTCTGCCGGTTGGCCATCCGCAGGCGCGGGGGCGCCGCTCTCGGCCGGAGTCTCGCTGTGCTCCTCGATCTGCGCGGCGGCCGGGGCAGAGCCAGAGCCGAGTTCGCCCTTCATCTTCGCCAGCTCCTCGTCGACCGCTGGCTGGCTGGAGAGCTGCTTGAGCTGGCGATCGATGTCGTCTTCACCAGTCCCCAGCGCGGTTATGTCGTCAAACGTGCCCGCCGCTTCCAGCTCAGACACAGCGTCCGCACGCGCTTTCATGTTTTCGGTCTTATCCACCGCGCGTTGCATCGCCAAACCAACGTCCGCCATCTGCTCGCCCACGCCGGTGGCTGCCTCAGAGATCTTCACCTGGGCCTCAGCCGCGGAGTATTGCGCCTTGATGACCTCCTTCTTGGTGCGAAACGCTTCGATCTTTGCCCGCAGTTTCTGCTCGGAGTCGGTTAGCTTCTGTTGCTGGTCTTCGAGTTCGGCAACTTGCGTATCTAGCCCCTGAAGCTCAGTCTGAGCCACGTTCTTACGCTCGAGCGCCGTCCTTGCCAGGTCCTCCTGACCGCCGGACACCGCCTGGCGCGCCTGCGTGTCGAGCTTGACCACGCTCTGCTTGAGCGTCGCCTCCTGCATCTGCAAACGCTTCTTGGCCGTCACCACGTCGGCGATGCCCTTCTTGACGTTCTGCAGCTGTTCGACCTGCTTCTGATAGCTGTAGTCCAGCGTCTCGGCTGGATCTTCGGCGCGATCCAGCAATTTCGAGACCTTCGCCTTCACGACAGTGGACATGCGCCCGGTCAAGCCGGCCATCTTCTGATCCTCCTATTGCTGTTCTTCGAACGGGGCGGTGGGGCCAGGCTCAAGCCTAGCCGACCTGGCGCTGCGTCCTAGAGGCCGAGCGGGTGGCGCATGACGAAGCCTCCGTTGCCCTGGCGCAAAGGACGCCAGCGCGGACCCTGCTCATTGGTCGGATCATCGGCCGCGCTCGTGTCCAGACGCAGCCCCGCGACGGTCATGTAGGCGTGGCCACCATTGGCGAAGATCGAAACCCAGCGCCCGACGCCATGTGAGCCCCAGACTTCGAATTCGGAGGAGTCCTCGGGGGTGCTCAGCAGATCCGCGCCGTGCAGCGCGAAGGAGACGGTGCCGGAGCAGTCGTAGCCGGGCGAGGTAAACGAGGCGTGGCCGCCGCCGAAGATGTAGGGCAGCCCGATCAGTTCGTTGCCGGCCCAGATGATCTCCTGCACGGCCGCGGGCACCGACATCGGGGCCGCCGCGAGCCCGTTGACGTAGCGGGCGATCGTGCCCGGCACGAGCAGCTGCGGCTTCGTGTCGGCCGCCACCCCGACGGGCATACCGCCGGTGGTGCCGTTGACCTGACCCGTGGGCGCGGGAGGCACGTAGGGGACGAGCTGGCCAGTCACGGTTTTCTCATAGACCGGGCCCGTGTAGGCGAGCACCGGGGTGCGCGCCGTGACGGGGTCCGTGTGCAGCGGCGGTTTTGCCGGTTTCGGCGTAGTAGGGGTCGAGCCACCGCTCGCGGCGGGAGTGGGCGCAGCGGCGGCCACTCCACCGGTCTTACTGGCCAAGGCGGGCGTGGCGGCAACCGCAGCCAAAGCCATCGAGCTGGACAGAATCACGCTGAGGGTACGCACCCGCAAAACAGTTCCTCTTTCGTCGGCCTGCGGGGTTAGCTGACGGGCTAGCGCTGAAAGAGCCTGCGCTTCTCACGGATGCACCGTGGGATTCGCCCCAACAACTCGGGTCCCCCGTTCCTTGACATCTGGTCAAGGATTCGGCGTTCGGGCGGCAGACTAGCAAAGTGCAATGACGCTTGCACGAGTTGCACATCGTTTCGCAGGTTTATCCCGCAAAATCCCGGCTCTGCGCTGGCCCGCCCAGTAGTGTCCTCACGATGAACGTTCCCGTACCCCGTTTGCTTGCGGCCGTGCTCGCCGGCGCGGTGCTCACAGGCTGCGGCAAGTCCGTCTCATTGTCCTCTGCCGGCGGGTCGGGGGAGCCGGTCGCCCAGGTGATTCCCCAAGGCGCCGCGGGCCTCGCAACGAAGAACACCACCCGCCTCGGCGGCTCCGATCCAGCCATGGACGCGGCGGCGGTGGCCCGTGCGGTGTATCCCGGTCTGACGAGCGCCACGCGACCACAGGCGGTCGTACTGGTCGATGAGCACGACTGGCCTGCGGCGCTGGCCGCCGCCGCGCTTGCGAGCACGCCTCTGGGTGCGCCCCTGCTGTACAGCGACGACTCCACCCTGCCCGCGGCAAGCGCCCAAGCGCTCGCCGCAATGCATCCCACTGGAGCTGTCCAGGTGGGCGGGGCACAGGTGATCCGGATCGGGACCGCCGCCGCTGCGCCTGCCGCCTATCGCACATCCACGCTCACGGCGAGCGAACCCGCAGCGCTGGCCGTCGAAGTGGCGCGCCTGGAGAGTCGCGCTCGCGGCGTTGCCCCTCATCAGGTGATCGTGCTCGCCGACGACGCTCCCCCAGCGCTCGTGATGCCCGCCGCGGGCCTGTCCGCCGAGAGCGGCGCGCCAATCCTGCTCGTGAGCAACACGGCCATCCCGGTGGCGACGAGCACAGAGCTGAGGAGCCTGCACCAACCGACGATCTACGTGGTCGGCCCGAGCGCCTTGAGCAGTCACGTGCTTGCAGAACTCGCTCACCGCGGAGCGGTCAAGCGGATCGGAGGCGGCCCAGGCGTCGAAGGCGGGGCGGGCGGGAACGGGGCGGGCGGGAATCCAATCCAAAACGCGATCGCTGTTGCGCGCTACGCCGACGGCGCGTTCGGCTGGGGCATTCACGAACCCGGCCACGGCCTCGTCTTCGCGAACGCCTCGCGCCCACTCGACGGACCCGCGGTCGCGCTGCTCTCCGCCAGCGGCGACTTCGGCCCGCTGCTACTGCTCGAAGATTCGAGCCCGCCCGCCCAGGCCTCGATTCCGCAGACTTCAATTCCGCTCGCGCTGGTCGAATACCTGAAGAACATCAAACCCGCCTATTCCCCGCAGGTCCCGCCGGTCCGCGGTGTCTACAATCACGGCTGGCTGATCGGCGACGAACAGGCGATCTCGACAGTTGCCCAAGCGGAAATCGACACGCTGCTCGAGACCTCAGCCCGCGCGAATGCCACCGAAGAACCATCCCTTCCGCTCGCCGAATAATCGACCCTCACAACACAAATGACCACATGAGCCAGGCAGAGGATCCGCAGCGAGTGGCCCGCGTCGAGGACAACCACGGAGTGACTGTCGAGGACGTACGCCAGCTGATGGGCGCCTCCACCCCCCATTTCGCGCTGCAGTTGCGCAACCGCATCGCCGCCTTGATCGCGAACCTCCCGCCTGAGCACCCGGCTCGAATCGAAGGCGAACGCGAGATCGTGCGTCTTCAGCGTCTCGGCCTGCAGGGCGAGACTCGCGGCGAGGGACGCAAGCTGGGCGAGCGCCCGCTCCCCTCGCTCGACCTGGTCTGATCGGAAAAATCCCGGCGAATGCGCAGTTGGCGCTCGTGGCCGCCGGAGGGCTTGCTTGACTGGTGTGGATGTTCGATTCGCACTCAAGATCAGCCGGCGAGGACCGTTGCGTGTTCGATACCTGCGACGGCAGCGGCTTCCTGATCGATGAGCAGACAAACACCGCCCAGGACTGCGCGTGCCGGGCTCAGCGCATTGCTAACGCTCGCGCCCGGCGCCTGCGCGACCGCGTGCCCCGGCGCTATATGGACCTCTCCTGGGAGCGCTACCCGCTTACGCAGATCGCCCAAGATCCCTTGAACGCGGACTCCGTGCGCAGGGTCAAGCGCTTCTGCACCGATATCCACCGCAACCTCGCTGCCGGCCACGGCCTTTGGCTGATGGGCCACACGGGCACCGGTAAGACCACGCTTGGCTACATGGTCGCCGCCGCCGCGAGCCGCGAGCAACACTCGGTTCTGAGCTTCAACGCCGTCGCGCTCTTGAACCGCATCAGAGCGACCTTCGACGCCGACAGCCGCGAAACCACCGATGAGGTGATCGAGACGCTCGCGAACGTCGAGTTGCTGCACATCGAGGACCTGCGCGTCGTCCGTCCCACTGAGTGGGTACTGGAGCAGCTCTATCTGATCGTCAACGCCCGTTATGAGGGGCAGCGCTCGATCGTGTTCACATCCGACATCGACTCCGACGCCGATGGACCACTCGCGCCCGAACCACGCGAACTGGCGGAGCACATCGGCAAGCGCACGTTCTCACGCTTGATGGAGATCTGCAGCGATCCAGTTGTGATCGCCGGCCACGATAACCGGCTCGACCGGGATATCCAGCGCCCTTACCCCGAGCCCGGCGTGCTCTCGGTCGCATCCGCCTGAAACCGTTCAGCGCCCACCTGCAAACGTGCGCTCGCGTCTGCTGTCCAGATAACGGGCGCGCAGCAGCTTGAACATGAGCGTTCCCAGCGCCGCGTCGACGGGCAGCAGCCCGATGTTCAGCCAATTCGGCACCTTGGTCAGCGAAGCTACGATCAAGACCACGGCCGAGTGGAACACGACGAGCGGTAGCAGCGTCAAGAGCAGGGTGTGCGAGCGGTATCCGCTCAGCTGCTCCCGTAGTGTCACCTCGAGCGTGCCGATCAACGCCGCCACGATCCCTGCGGAGAGCGGCGCGAGGCCATGTGAAATTCCTCTGTACAGGCCAATCACGACGCCGATCGCCCCCACCATGATCAGCAGCTCCGACAGCGGCAGTGGGTGCCACGGCGCCTGAGGACGCTCGCCGACGGACAGCGGATCCCGAGATGCACCCGCGCTGCGCCCCGCTGCCCCTCTGGGGCGCACTCGCTTGCCCTGGCGCTGCGTCTGGAGGGAGGACTTTTGCACCCGCTTCTCCTCCCTCACGACCGGCGGTGTCAGTCCACCCGCGGCATCCCTCGCGCCCTCCCCTGCTGTCCTAACGGCAGCTGGCCGCCGCTTGCGCGAGCGCCCACCACGACCCCTGTTGCGATTCGCCACGACGTTAGGAGCCAGGCCGGGGTTCGCCGCGCGACATCTCCGTCGATGCTAGCGCCTATCCTGAATTTTATGTCCACACCAACTCCGCTGGTCGATTCAGCAACACCCGCCGATCGGGGCATCCCAGGCAGCGGGCTGGCCGGCCCGTTCCCTGTTGGGGAGTACGCCGCCGCCCTGCGGCGGCAACTGCGCTCGTTCACCCACGTGCAGCTCGTGGGCGAGCTCGTAAACCTGCGCACCGCCCGCGCACGCGTCTACTTCGAGCTGCGAGATTCCTCGGGTGCGATCCCATGCGCGGTGTGGCTGAAGGACTGGGACTCGATTCTCGCCCGCATCGGCAGCGGGGTAAGCGAGAGCGCGATCGATGGCATGCAAGTAGTGGTCGCCGGCGGCTGCGACTTCTACTCCGGGAGCGCCACCTCTTCCCCAGCTTCTCCTTCTCGGTGACTGACCTGCGCGTGGCCGGAGACGGAGACCTGCTTGCCCGGATCGACCGCCTGCGCAAGGTCCTCGACGCCGAGGGTCTACTCGAGCGCCAACGACGCCTGTACCTGCCACCCCTCCCCCGCACGATCGGCGTGATCACGGGCGAGAGCGGCAAGGCACGCGATGACATCCTCGCCGCGCTGCGCCGTCGGGGCTGGGCCGGACGACTCGTATGGGGCTTCGCTCCGGTGCAGGATCGCCACGCCGCCCCCGCGATAGTCCGGGCATTGGGAGATCTCGCCACCGTGGGCGAGGTCGAGGTGGCGATCGTGGCCCGCGGCGGCGGCTCCCTGGCCGACCTGCTGTGCTTCTGTGACGAGACTCTCTGCCGCACAGTCGCCCTGCTTGGGGTGCCGGTGATCGCCTCAGTCGGCCATCACACCGACCGCACGCTGCTCGATGACGTCGCCGCCCTCAGCGCTTCCACGCCGACCCACGCCGCGGAAGCCGCCGTTGGCATCGACTGCCTGCGTGCCCGCTCCGACACTGCCGCCGCAGCGGCGCGGCTGCTGGCTCACGGGCGACGAGCGGTCCTGCCACAGCGGAGCCTGCCGGCCGCCGCGGCACGTCTACGCGAGCATGGACGACGAGCCGTGCTCGCGCGCGCCCGTCTGCTTGTGGGACTCTCTCGCGCGCCCGCGGGGCATTTGGCCCGCCAGCGCGCGGGGCTGCACCAACAGCTGCGCGAGATCCGCGCCGGCTCACGCCGGCGCCTTCAGTCCGAGCACACTTTGACTGCACGGGGTGTACTTGGACTGCAGCGCGAGAGTCAGTCAGTGCTCCTGGACTGCCGCCGACGACATCCGCACGAGCTCGGACGGCTCGCCCTCACGCTGGCCGCCCACGACCCTCAGCGCACACTCGAGCGCGGTTACGTGCTCGTGCAATCTGTCTCTGGCCAGGCGCTTCCGACAGCCGTCGCCGCCCGCCCGGTGGATGATGTGCGACTGCGCTTTGCTGACGCCACTATCTCCGCAAGGATCCTCGAATGACCGACACCAAGCCCATCGCTACGCTCCAGCCCGTCGCCGACTCCCAACCGCAAACCTATGAGACCGCCGCCGCCCGCGTGGAGGAGATCATCCGCCGGCTGGACTCTGGCGATGCCAGTCTGAGCGAGACTGTTGCCCTGGTCCAGGAGGGCAAGACACTGATTGAGCTGTGCGCCGGCGAGCTGGAGGCGGTCGGCGCAGCACTGGAGGAGCTGCGACTCGACGAGCTTGTCGTGCGCTTGGAAGGAGAGACTTCCAAATGAGCACCTACGAGCTGCTCGCCGACCTGCCGGTGGAGATCGACAGCTATACGCTGGAGGCCCTCCAGATGAACCTCTCCGCCGAGTTCGTCCGCAAGACGACGGTCATCCACCTGCATGGCGCGGGCGAGGAGGGAATCGGTGAGGACGTTACTTACGCCGTCGAGGATCAAGAGGCCCTGCAGCGCTCCGGCACGGAGTTGCCGCTGGCCGGTAGCTATACGCTCCAATCCTTCGCTGAGCACCTGCGGTCGCTCGATCTGTTTCCGCTTCCGGCGCAGCGTCCGGAGTTTCGCCTGTATCGCAACTGGGCATTCGACTCGGCGGCACTCGATCTGGCGTTGCGTCAGGCGGGCAGCACACTTCACGCCGCCCTTGGCCGTGAGCCTCAGCCGGTCGTATTCGTCGCGTCCCTGCGACTCGGTGAGCCGCCATCGCTCGATCCTCTAAAGCGGCGCCTGGAGATCGCGCCGATGCTTCGCTTCAAGCTCGACCCGACGCCATCTTGGGATGCATCCCTGATCGCCGAGCTCGTGACGCTCGACGCCGTGGACTCAGTCGATCTGAAGGGCCAATACGAGGGCACGATCGTCGACAATCCAGCCGATCCGGATCTCTATCAGCGCGTGGTGGATGCCTTTCCGGACGCCTGGATCGAGGACCCCAAGCTGACGCCACAGACCGAGCCGATCCTGCGCGCTCATCATCAGCGGATCACCTGGGACGCGCCGATCCACGGCTCCGCGGATATCGAAGCGCTGCCGTTCCCACCGCGCACACTCAACATCAAGCCCTCGCGCCTCGGTGGGCTGCGCTCGCTGCTGGACACCTACGACTACTGTGCCGCGCAGGGCATCTCCACCTATGGCGGCGGCCAATCAGAGCTCGGCCCGGGACGCGGGCAGATCCAATATCTAGCCTCGCTGTTTCATCCGACTACCCCCAACGATGTGGCACCCGCGGGCTTCAACCTGCCTGAGCCCCCCGCTGACCTGCCGTCCAGCCCACTCGCTCCGACACCTTCCACGCTGGGGTTCCGCTGGGATTGACGCAACTTCTCTCCCGCTGGTCGGTTTCTGCAGACACAGCGGCTAAGGTCGGTGGCCGCCCGTTCGAGGCAATCAGGTTTTCCGGCGCGAAGGGAGTTTCTTGGCGAACTGCGCCCCCCAGCGATCCATGTTTGCACTCGCGGCAGTCGCTTCCGCGCTGCTGTGCTGCCTCATCGGCCAACCTTCGCAGGCACACGCCGCTAACGCCGGCGGCAGCGCTGCTCCCCCAGCGCGGCGAGCCCCGTGCGGAAAGCCACCCCGCGCAAGGCGACCTCCAAGCAAGCCTCGAGCCCGCACGTCAAAACGGTGCGCATCACGAGTGTCAGCTGCGCGCCCACCGTCAGATGCGCCAGCAACCCACACGAGGTCTCCACCCACGGGACCCTGCTGCTGACCGGCAAAGGGTTGACGAAAGGCATGGTCGTTGCCTTCCCCCACACGCCAGGCGCCCGCATCAGCCCCACCTCGCCGTACTCGCATCTGCGCACCACAGCACAGGGCCTTGCGCTGACCGTCCCCGGCAACGCTCACTCGGGCCACATCATGGTGCTGCTCAGCCACCGACGCCACACGAGCTCCTACGGCCCGATCACCATCGTGCGTTACGCGCTGCACCCGCCCGCGCCGCCGAAGGTCACGCCATCCCCTGCCCCGACCGCCACAGCGGCCAGTGGAACGGCCTTCGAAGGACAGGGCATGTGGATCTGGTACGTGAGCCAGTCAGACGGCGGCAACCTCGCCTCGATCGTGGCGCAAGCGCATGCGGCCGGCGTCACCACGGTGTTCGTCAAGAGCTCCGACGGCTCGACCAACTACTGGAGCCAGTTCTCGCCTGCGCTGGTGGCGGAACTGCACGCCAATGGGCTGAAAGTGTGCGCCTGGCAGTACGTCTATGGGACCAACCCCGCCGGGGAGGCGAGCCTTGGCGCCGAGGCGGTGGCCAACGGCGCGGACTGTCTGGTGATCGACGCCGAGGCCGAGTACGAAGGCCACTACGCCGCCGCACAGACCTACATCGCTGATCTGCGCGCGAAAATCGGGGCTACGTATCCCCTGGGCCTGGCCTCGTTCCCCTATGTCTCCTACCACCCTTCGTTCCCCTATTCGGTGTTCCTCGGGCCGGAAGGCGCGCAGTTCAATGCTCCGCAGATGTACTGGAAGGACATCGGCGTATCGGTGGACACGGTCTATGCGAACACCTACATCGCCAACCGCATGTACGGGCGCCCGATCTTCCCGCTGGGTCAAACCTATGGCGGCGTCTCCTCCTCGGATCTGCTGCGCTTCCGCGAGGAGGCCGTCGATTACGGCGCCGCCGGGCTGTCCTTCTGGGACTGGCAGGAAACCCCAGCCAGCGGCTGGAGCACCCTCGCCACGCCGCTAGCCCCGCTCACCAGCGTCACCCCGAATACCTCCTACCCCGAACTGAGCAGCGGCGCCAAGGGCGATCAGGTGCTGTGGATGCAGGAGCACCTCGCGAGCGCGATCCCCGCGCAGGAAACCACCGGCTACTTCGGCTCTGAGACGACAATCAACCTGGAGAGCTTCCAAACGGCCCACGCGATCCCGGCCAGCGGGGTTACCGACGCCGCCACCTGGGCCGCGCTGCTGGCCCTCCCGCCGATCGCTGTGGATTGGACCGGCGGGGGACCCAGCGGCGGCTGAGACTTGTTGAGACTTTGGCGGCTCAGACTCGTTGAATCAGCGTACCGGTGCCGAGACCGCCGCCGCAACACATCGTCACGAAGCCGATCTCCTTGTCGGAGCGCTCGAGCTCGTGCAGCAGCGTGGTGATCAGACGCGCGCCAGTGGAGCCGAGCGGATGCCCCAGCGCCATCGCGCCGCCATTGACGTTCACGCGGTCCATGTCCGGGTTGTGCTCACGCCGCCAGGCTGCCACCACTGGGGCGAAGGCCTCGTTGATCTCGATCAGGTCGATGTCGTCGATCTTCATCCCGTTACGATCGAGGATCTTGCGCGTGGCGGGAATCGGACCCTCGAGCATTTTCACCGGGTCGCAGCCCACGGTCGTCTGGTCGACGATTCGCGCGCGGGGGGTCAGACCGAGCTCTTTAGCCTTCTCCGCGCTCATCAGCAGCACGGCCGCGGCGCCGTCGGAGATCTGTGACGCATTGCCCGCGGTGATCTTGCCGTCCGGCTTGAACGCCGGCTTGAGCTGCGACAGGGTCTCCAGGCTGGTTTCAGGACGGATGCCCTGGTCGGCGACGAGCTCATGGCCGTCGACCGTCATCGGCACGATCTCGCGCTCGAAACGGCCTTCCTCGGTGGCTTGGTGAGCCAACTTGTGCGAGCGCACCGCCAGCTCATCGAGCTCAGAGCGGGAGATCTCCCACTGATCGGCAATCATCTCGGCGCCGAGACCCTGACCGACGATGTTGTGCTTGGCCATCAGCTCAGGCGTGAAGGCAAAGCCAAAGTCTTCCTGGGTCTTCATCCCTGCGGCAAATGGGAAATGGCCCATGTGCTCCACACCCGACCCGATCATCGCATCGTGCACTCCCGCCGCGATCAGCGCCGCGGAGAAGTTGACCGCCTGCTGAGCCGAGCCGCACTGGCGGTCAACGGTGGTGCCGGGAGTCTCGATCGGTAGCCCTTCCTGCAGCCAGGCGTTGCGAGCGATGTTGAAGCCCTGCTCGCCGAACTGCTGCACACAGCCCGCGATCACGTCCTCGACCTCGGCCGCGTCGATGCCGGAGCGCTCGATGACCTCCGTGTAGACCTTGCCGAGCAACGCGTTTGGATGGGTGTCCTTGTAGTAGCCCTTCTCCTTGTGCCCACGGCCGATCGGCGTTCGCACCGCCTCGACGATCACGACCTCGCGGCCCTCTGCTTGTCTCATGACTGAAGTCCTCCTAAGGTCTTGCGCGGCATGTTGATGGGAGTATCACGTACTCTACCGCGCCCACCCAGAACTAGATTGACCAGTCAGTCAATAACCAGTCGGTCAATATGAAGAGAGACTCAGCAAGATGAACGAACGTCTCGCCATCGTCGGCAGCGGCGCAATCGCCTGCGGCCTCGCCGCCACCGCAGCGCATCACGGTCCGGTGCTGCTGCTTGCCCGCTCTCAAGACTCGGCCGAGCGCGCACGTGCCACCGTGGAGCGGACCCTCGGTCGTCTCGGCGCCGACGTGGACCCCGGGCACGTGCAGATCGTGACTGACCCTGGCGAGCTGGCCGAGGCCACCTTCGTAGTCGAGGCGGTGCTCGAGGATCACGAGATCAAGGCCGGGCTGCTGGCCGAGCTGGACCTGATCGTCGGGCCAGAGGCGCTGCTTGCCAGCACGACCTCCTCGCTTTCGGTCCAGCGTTTGGCGGACGCCAGTGGCCGACCCGAGCGGTTTGTGGGCCTGCACGTGTTCAACCCGGTCACCAAGATGCGGCTCGTCGAGCTGATCTTCCCCGGCGAGGCAAGCAAGGACACGCGACGACGGGCGCTCGCGTTGTGCGAGACCTTCGAGAAGACGCCCATCGAGGTGCCTGACATTCCTGGTTTTGTGGTCAACCGTCTGCTGTTCCCCTATCTGTTCAGCGCGGTCCGTCTACTCGAAGAGACCGGCATGGACCCCGCCGACGTGGACACGTGCATGTGCCTTGGCGCCGCACATCCGCTGGGTCCGCTTGCCTTACTAGACCTCGTCGGGCTCGACGTATCGGCGGCAATCGGCGAGACCATCGGCGAGACGATCCCGGCGCGCATCGAAGGGTTGGTCGCGGAAGGCGCGCTCGGTCGCAAGAGTGGACGGGGTTTCCACGCCTACTGAGTGCGCCTGTCCCTACTGAGCGCGCCTGCTGATCTGGCGGCGCTTCGCAGCCGGCCCTTGGCGCCTTATCGGGCGAGGCATCGGCTTCTTTGTGAGAATTTATTTCGACTCAGGCGACTTTTAGCTCGCCTTCATCCAGCTCGCGATACTGGTAGCTGCGACACAGTAGTCGCATGCACACCCGCCTCCTCCCAGTGCGCACGCCCGGCCCGCTCCCCCCGTGGGCCGGGCGTGTGCTTGGGGCGCGTTTCCCTCGACCGGCGTCGGCGGGAGACTTTTGAGCCTGAACATTGCTGGTCCTGGGCCGATACGCCTGAGTCCGTCTGCGTTCTGGGTGCTCGAGCCGCTGATCACGCTGACGGCGAGGACAGCAGACGCGGGCGTTTACGAGTCGGTTCGCTCGCGGGCCTCACGTGGCGGCAGCGGCCTCCGCTCGCGGATGCGCACCGCCTCGATCCTGTTCTCCCGCACCGACTCTACCCGGATCGAGAAGCCGTCCGCGTTGACCGTATCCCCACGCTGAGGCAGGCGCCCGAGCTCGGCAAAGACGAAGCCGCCGACGGAGTTGTACGCGTCGCTGTCCACCGGCAGATCCAGGCCATAGTCGGCCAGATCGGTCACTGCCACGTGACCGCGCACGAACCAGTCGCCGCCCGCGAGCTGGCGAACCTCACCGGCAGCAGGGTCGGTTTCGTCGGTGATCTCGCCCACAACCTCCTCAATGATGTCCTCGACCGTCACGATCCCAACCACCCGGCCGTACTCGTCCACCACCACCGCGAGTGAGGTCCGCTGGCGCTGCAAATCGGCGAGCAGATCATCCAGCGGCTTGGTCTCGGGCACGATCGGGGCGTCGTGCACCAGCGGCTCGAGCGTCGCATGCGGGCCCTCCTCCATCAGCGAGCGAGCAAGCGAGTTGGCGTGCACCAGACCGCGCACTCGATCGCGATTCTCCTCCTCGGTGACGACCAGCCGAGTGTGGCCTGAGGAGATGCACAGTTTCAAGGCGCTCTCCACATCCTGGGACACATCCACGGTGACCACCGCCGGGATCGGGGTCATCACCTGACGAGCCTCCTGCTCATGCAAGTGGAACACACCAGTCAGCATCCCCGCCTCGCCCGGGTCGATATGTCCGCCGGCATGCGACTCGGCGATCAGGCGCTTGAGCTCATCGGGCGAACCGCCCTCCTCGCTCGCGGGTCATGTCGACGCCAAGTAGTCGCAAAATGCGATTGGAGAGCGCCGTGAGCACGACGATCACCGGATGGAACAAGACCCTGAACACCTGCAGAGGCCGTGCCACCCGCCGCGCCACGGCCTCGGCGCGGTCGATCGCATAGAACTTCGGGACCATCTCGCCGGCGACGAGCTGCACGGAGGTGACGATCAGATAGGCAAAGATCACCGAGATCGCGACAGCCACACCATGGCTGATCGTGGTTCCGAGCGCTTCCTTCAGGAGCTCCGCGAGCGCGGGCGCTCCCAGGGCCCCAATCGCGATCGAGGTCATCGTGACACCGATCTGGACGGCCGAGATGTAGTCGTTGATGCTCTCCAGCTGTTCCAACGCCAGCGCCGCGCCCCGCGCGCCCTCCTCTTGCATCACTTCCAAGCGCGCGCGACGGGAGCGCACGAGCGCGTACTCGGCGATCACGAAGAACGCGTTCACCGCGACCAGCACAACCGCGAAGATGAGCTTCAAGCCGTTCACGCGAGCGGGTCGATGCGTGCTGCCATGCCGAAGTCTGCCTCGGTCAGGCCACCCTCGGAATGGGTGCTCAACTCCAGGCGCACCTTGTTCCAGCCATGCACCGTGATGTCCGGATGATGGTTCGCAGCCTCGGCGGCCTCTGCCACCCGGTTGACAAACGCAATCGCCTGCGCGAAGTCGGCGAACATCCACTCGCGCACGATCGCTCGCCCGTCACGGCGCCATCCGCTGCCGTGAGACGTTCTTCGACTTCCTGGTCGGTTAGCACTGTCATCCGGTAAGGGTAAGCCCTTCGGACGATGCCACCGCTGCCGGACCCGCGGCGAGCCGTCGCTGGATCTCGTTGTCGCTGAGCAGTGGCAATACAGTCACGGGATGCGCATCGTGAGCCTCGTTCCTCACGCCACCGAGCTGCTGTTCGCGCTCGGTCTGGGCGATCAGGTTATCGCGGTGACTCATGAGTGCGACTATCCACCGGCAGCCCTTCGAGCTTCCGCACATCACGCGGGACGCGCTGCCCACAGGACTGAGCGCCGCCGAGATCGACGCGGCGGTGCGCGAGCGCACCGAGCGAGGCGAAGCCATCTACGAGCTCGACGAGGGTTCGCTGAGTGCCCTGGAGCCCGATCTGATCGTCACACAGGCTCTATGCCCGGTCTGCGCTGTGTCCTATGAGGATGTCGTCAAGCTCGCCGCCAAGCTGCCCTCAAAGCCAAAGGTCATCTCGCTGGACCCACGACCTTCGGCGAGACTCTGGGCGATGTACGCACCGTGGCGGAGGCGACGAACCGTCGCGAGCGCGGGGTCGATCTGGTCGGCGAGATCGCGGCTCGCGTCGATCGCGTGAAGCTCGCCATCCGCGGCCGGCGCAGGCCGCGCGTCGCCGCGCTCGAGTGGCTCGATCCGGTCTTCGTGGCCGGCCATTGGACACCCCAGCTGATCGAGCTCGCCGGGGGTCAGGACGTCTTGGGTTTGCCGGGAGAGCATTCGATCTCGCTGCCCTGGGATGCCGTCGCTGAGACGCAGCCCGAGATCGTCATCGTGATGCCCTGTGGATATGACGCGCCACGAGCACGCCTCGAGGCGCTCGAGCACGCCGAGCAACTCACCCGCTGGGTGCACGGCGCGTGGTGGCCGTGAATGCATCTGCATACTTCTCTCGACCCGGCCCGCGGCTGATCGACGGACTGGAGCTGCTCGCTCACGTGCTGCATCCCGATCGCCTACCGCAGGCGCCCCTCGGTGCCGAGGCGCTCGTGGTCGAGCTCCCGGCCATGCGGGCCTAGCGAGAGATCAGGCCAGGCCGTTGCCGGCCACGCCGGAAACCGCGATCGCGGCGAAGACGGCGCCCACGGACAGGACCACGCAGGCAATCAGCGCCGAGCGCCGGCACACGGCGAGCGTCGGCGGTCCGGATCGCGAGCCCCGCGAGCGCACCGCCGAGCAGGCCGCCGATGTGAGCGCCGACCGAGATGTTGGCCAGGCTGAAGCTGAGGACCAGGTTGATGATGATCAGGCCACCGATGCCCGACTGCATCACGCTGATGTTGCGGGCGCGCAGCTCCACGACCGCCGCGCCCATCAAGCCGAAGACAGCACCGGAGGCGCCCAGACTAGCGGTGTTGGTCGCGAACACAACTCCGAACGATCCGACCAAGAGCGAGGTGCAGTAGATCGTCGCGAACCTCACCGACCCGATCGCCGGCTCGAGCATCATCCCGAGCACATAGAGCAGATACATGTTGAAGCCGATGTGGATGAAGTTCTCGTGCAAGAAGGCGCTACTCACGCAGGCGCCAGTACTGGTGCGCCTTCGGCGATCGCGGCCCGGAAGAGCACGCCTTCATCGATCACCTTGCCGTGGATTTCCGATCCGAACAGCGTGAACTGCCCCTGCTCGGCCAGAAACGCAACGACGTTTATCGCGATCAGCGCGTAGGTGACTCGCGGCACCGTGGCCATGTTGCGCAGCGTCTTGACCGCGGTGCGCTGGCGCGAGCACTCCGGACAGCGCATACCGACCGGGGTGGTGGTCATGCAATCTGGACAGATCGGCCGCCCGCAGTTGGAGCACGAAACCCCCGTCTCGCGCGAGGGATGGCGATAGCAGGTGGCCATGTCCGAGCACGTAGCCTAGCTCGGCTCGGCGTCGGTCTAGGAGATTCGTCAGCCGGCCTTCAGGCGGCCTTTACACAGAAGCGACTATCACCGGGCTGTGCGTCGGCTCGAGGCTGCCGCCGGCCGGCTCTTCGGTGACCATCACTTTGCTGACGCCCTTCAAGTTACCTGGCACACCGACCGTGCCGTTACCTTGACCGGTGACCGAGAACAGCGCATCGGTAGGAGTGGGCGGCTGAGAGCCGTCTTGCAGCCACACCTCATAGATGCGCCCGAGCGCCGGCGCGGGCATGCCCGTCACCTGCAGCTGGACATACGAGCCCACTTTGCTCAGCGCCGCCGTGGCATCGTGACCGGCAGGCGCAAGGACCCGCGCCTGGATCACCTGCGTGCGCTGGCTGGAGTGAGTGTTGAGCGCAAGCGCACCGATCAGCACCCCCACGGCCATGGCGCCCGTGGCCGCCAGCGCCGGGAGCACGCGCCAGCGCCCACGGGATCTCGCCCGTATCGGGCGATCAGCCTCGTGACCAGCGGCCCGCAGCAGTTCGGCCTCACCGCGCACGACCGCCATCAGCCGCACGCGCACCTCAGCCGGTGCCTGCGCGCGGGGCACCGCGATCGCTAGCGAGTCGGTCACGCCCTGTAGCTGGGCCAGCTCCTCGCGACAATCTGCGCAGGTCGCCAGATGCTCTCGAAAGGGCTCAACCTCGTGCTCGTCGAGCGCGCCAAGCGCATAGGCGCCGACCTCCGTGCCCAGCTCGCACTGATTCTCGTTCGTAGCTCATGACAGCACCTGCATGGGACCGAGCTGCAGTCGCATCTTCTGCAGGCCGAGTCGGATACGACCCTTGATGGTTCCGATCGGCGTGTCGAGCATGGTTGCGATCTCGCTGTGGCTGAAGCCGCCATAGTAGGCGAGCTCAATCACATGGCTCTGCTCAGCGGGTAGACCATCCAAAGCCAGGCGAATCTCACGCGCCTCGTCGCGAGCGCCGACCTCCTCATCGGTACGCTCGGGCGCCTCCAGGCGCTCCTCGATGCCCTCGTCGCTGACCCGGCCACGGTCGTGGACCAAGCCTCGACGCAGGGCGTCGATCGCCCGATTGTGAACGATCCCCAGCACCCATGTGCGCACGCTGCCGCGCGTGCGGTCATAACGTGCGCCGCTGCGCCAAGCCGAGAGGAACGCCTCCTGAACGACCTCTTCGGCGACCTGGCGCTTGCCACACATGCGAAAGGCCAGGGAGAACGCGACGTTCGTGTGGCGCTCATACAGGATCGCAAACGCCGCATCATCGTTCTCGGCCACGAGCTGCATCAGATCCTCGTCGGCCAGACGCCGCAGGGAGGCCGAGGCGGACTCGGCCGAGCGCTTGTATCGGATCATCTCGGACATTGATACGCAGGCGGTGGGTGCCGTGGATCAGAAAGGCAATGCCCGAGCTGCGCACATCCAATCAGCGGTCGCCGAGCAGCTTGCGCGTCTCGCGACCGAGGTCGCGGGCGGTGCGCTCGTGCGGTCGTCACGCGCGCCGCTGAGACCCCCGGAGGAGCCTTGCGCCCGCTGGCGAGCGCGCAGGAGCACCAGCGCGACCCCCGCGCCCCCGCCCACCACGAGCGCCGCAGCCGGCCGGACCCAGTTGCGCGGGTCGCGCATCGCCGACAGCTCCCATGCCTCCAGCTCGTCGGCGGCCATCTCGGTGATGCTCGTGAGCGTGCCCTCCAAGCGCCGAGCCAGGTCCTCGGGCGGCTCCACGGGCGCGAGCGCTTCGCGCAGCAGGCCCTCGAAGTTTGGCAACGCCTCACTCATCGGAGTCCTCCTCGCCGGAACTGTTCACGAGCCCCTCCAGCTGCTTGACAGCACGATGGATGAGCACCTTCGTGGCCCCATCTGAGCGACCCAGCGCCCGGGCGATCTCGCGATTGTCCATTCCCAGCGCAAAGCGCATGATCAGCGCCTCGCGGCGATCCTCCGGCAGCCGGCGCACCCCTCCAAGCACGCGGGTCAACTCCTCGCGCCCCTCCACCAGTTCCTCGGTCGTGTGGGGCGCGGCCAGTGTGCTCGACTCGTCGATCGGCGTGGCCGGCTTGCGCGAACGGTCGCGGTAGAGGTTGGCCGCCAGGTTGTGCGCAATGCGGATCAGCCACGGGCGCAGCGGCCGTCCCCGCGATTCGCGCCCGGCCCGCTCGAAGTGGCGGTAGGCCTGCAGGAAGGTCTGCTCTGTCAGATCCTCCGCGTCGTGATGATTGCCCACGCGGTAGTACGCGTAGCTGTACACGTCGCGCAGGTGGGCGCGATAGAGATCGGAGAACTCCGCGTCGAGCTGCGCCTTGGACTTCTGCTTGACCTGCTCGTCCACTCATCGCACCCTATCCTCGCGCTCGACTCGAGCCCGCCCGCCCACCAGGCGGCGCGCGATATCTCGCGCCGTGGGGCCTCGTGGATGAGCGCGCGGGGGACGAGCCTCGGGACCGTCCAGCCAGTCCCACTGCAGGCTACGCACGCCCAGATGCGCTCCGTCACGGCCGCCGCAAGCGCGGGCGAGCAGTGCTCGGCCGTCGGGAAGAGCAGCGGTCGGCCGACGCGGATGCGGACCTTACGCGGACGGATGCGCCAGCCTCTGCGCACAGCGTCGCTACCGATGACCGCGACGGGAGCCACCGGCGCGCCGGTCTCGAGCGCCAGGCGCCCGACGCCACGCCGCGGTTCGCCCAGCGGGCCTGGGCGAACGCGCGTGCCCTCGGGGAACACCACCACGCAGTCTCCCCGCCGCAGGATCGCGCGGGCGGTGTCCATCGCGTCGCTGTCGCCGGCGCCGCGATCGACCGGAAAGGCGCCGAGAGCATTCAGCACCCAAGCCTGCCAGCGCTTCTCGAACAGCTCCCGCTTGGCCATGTAGTAAACGGGACGGCGCACGAGCGTGCCGATCACGAACGGGTCGAAAAAGCTGCGGTGGTTGGAGGCCAGCAGCAGCGGTCCGGTGCGAGGCAGATGCTCGCGGCCGATGCGCGCCAGACGGAAGTAGACGAGGAAGAACGGCACCAGCATCGCCCGCAGCGTCCAGTAAAGGATCGGGTTCACGCCTCTCCTCAGCGCGTGCTCGCGAAGACCCGGTCAGACTGCACCTGCCGCTCGCCCGGCGCTGGGCTCCTTCAGTCGTGCAGAGACTCCATACCCTGGGATACCCGCGCGCTGGGACCCCGTTACAGTTGACCGACGATGAAAATCGATGACTCAAAGACGCTCCGCGGGGCGCTCGCAGGCGCTCTGGCCGCCGGCGTGTGGGCGGCGCAGATGCCGCTCGACAAGCGTGCCTTCGGATCGGACTTCGACGACGTCGCGCTGCTCGGCAAGGCTCGTCACGCGAGGGAGGCGCTGGCCAGTTGCGGGCTGGGCGCTGCACGTGCAGAACGGAGCGTCTGTTCGGCGCCGTTTACGCCAATCTCGCGCCGCGCCTGCCTCTGCCCTCATGGGCACGCGGCCCGGTGGCGGCGAGCGCGGAGAACATCATCACCTGGCCGCTCACAGCCCTCACCGATCGTCTGCATCCCGCGCGCAAGGAGCTGCCGAGCGTGTTCGCAAACCCGCGCGCCTTTGCCCAGTCCACCTGGCGCCACCTGCTCTTCGGCGTGCTGCTCGGCGAGCTCGAGGCGGCGCCTGAACGCCGCAAGCCAGCCGGTCGCGCCGGCGCCGCCCCCCGTGATCATCGCTGCGCTACCAGATCGGTCACGTACTCTCGTACGACGCCATTACCGCTCGCGCCGGAGAGCTCAGCTGGTGAGACCGGCCGATGATCTTGTAACACCAGGGGGTCGAGGAGGGTGTCGAGTCCCTCTCCGGCTTTCGTGATCCCGCCCGCTCAAGCGGCCACCGCACGGGCCTCCAGGTGCGCGCCAACCTTGCGCTTGACTCGCTGCAGCGCGTTGTCCACGGTCTTGGTGTCGCACTCCAAGCGCTCTCCCACCTGCTCGTAGGAGTAGCCATCTAGATACAGCCCCAACACGCGGCTCTCGAGCTCCGAGAGCGCAGTTGACAGGCATCCCACCAGCGAACGCAGCTCCTCGGAGGAGATGACCTGGTTGACGGGGTCGTGCACGCTCGGGCCGGGGAGCACCTGGTCGAGCGTCGGAACATCGTCTCCCGCGCCCGCCGGCGTCGAGGAGAAAGAGACGTATTGGTTCAGCGGCGTGTGCTTGTTGCGCGTGGCTGTCTTCACGGCGGTGATGATCTGTCGCGTGATGCACAGCTCGGCGAAGTTACGAAAGCTCGACTCACGATCGAAGCGATAGTCGCGGATCGCCTTGTACAGGCCGACCAGCCCCTCCTGAATCAGGTCTTCGGAGTCACCGCCCGCCAGGAAGTACGACGAAGCCTTCAACCGCACGAAGCCGTGGTAGCGCCTGACTAGACGCTCGTACGCATTGCGATCACCCTGCTTGGCAAGAGCGATCAAGAACCCATCCTCAACCTTGACTTCAGAGTTACTGTTGCTGGTGATTCGTGCCACGAGCAGATCCTTTCTCGGGCTGCTTGCAGCCCGAATTGCTCAGTGGCGCACTCCTCCCCTGGCGCCAAAGCTATGTAGTTCTAAGGCTTCATCAACCTTAGGTTCAGCGTTATGTGAGCGCGAGCCTCTCACAGTTATGGAGCCTTGTCAAGACACCCGCTGCCGATTCTGCAAGATCTCGTACAGGACCGCCGCCGCCGCCGCGCTCACACCGAGCGACTCGACCTCGCCCCTCATCGGTAGCGCGATCAGCTCATCGCATGCCTTGGCGACCCGCGGACGCAGGCCCTCTCCCTCGCTGCCCAGCACCAGCACGACCCCGCTGCTGCCGTAGTCGGGTGCGTCGTAGGCCGTCTTCGCCTCTCCGCTCGCTCCGTAGCACCAGCATCCCGCGCCGCGGGCATCTGCCAGGAAGTCAGCGATGTTCCGCACCCGTGCCACCCTCAGATGCTCCACGGCGCCTGCCGATGCCTTGCAAACCGCCGGCGTGACTTCAGCCGCGCGCCGCTCTGCGATCACCACGCCAGCAGCGCCCGCGCACTCAGCTGTACGGCAGATCGATCCCAGGTTCTGCGGGTCCTGCACCTGGTCGAGCACCACCACCAATGGGTTCTCACCAACGAGTAGCTCCGCGGCCGATGTATACGGGTATCCGCCCGCCTCGGCGCAGATCCCTTGGTGGCCACTCGAGCCGCAGCGCTGCTGCACTTCCTCGACGGAGGCGCTGCGCACCCTGGCGCCCTCGAGCCAAGTCTCTCGCGCCACGCCCGTTGTCGCCCAGATATCACCCACCGCATGCTTGCGGCGACCACGGAGCGCCTCGCGCACAGCGTTACGGCCGTAGATGATCACGGCTTGGCGATCGGGATCAGCTCTGAGCCTCCGGGTCCATCACGTATCTCCCATCCCCGCGCGCTCAATTCCTCGCGCAGACAGTCGGCGGCTGCGAAGTCCCGTTGCTCGCGGGCGGCCTCGCGCCGCGCCAGCAGCTCCATCGCCTCGGGGTCGATGCCCGCCACATCCCCTCCCGCGTCGAGCGGCGCAAGATCTCCCAATCCGAGGATCTCGAGCATCTCCCGCAGGTCGCGGTCGCCCACCTCCGTGCCGCGGCGGTTGGCCTCCCGTACCCACTCGAACAGCGACGCCAGTGCTGTCGGGGTATTGAAGTCGTTGGCGAGCGCATCGAAGAATGCCTCGGCATGATGGACCATGTCCGGTGGACTCGGTCGGCCAGGCTCCAGGCGACGCAGGGCATCACGGATGCGGTGGACACGACGGTCAGCGTCCTCGAGCTCCGACGGCGAGAAGGCGAGCGGCTGACGGTAGTGACCGCCAATCAGGTACATGACAATGGCCTCGCGTCCGTACTCCGCGACGACCTCGTGCAAGAGCGCGATGTTGCCGGCCGACTTGGCCATCTTCTCGCCCGTGAGCTGGATCATGCCGTTGTGCATCCAGATCCGCGCCAGCTCCTGCCCACGCGCGGCGCGGGTCTGGGCGGCCTCGTTCTCGTGGTGGGGAAACAGTAGGTCCGATCCACCACCGTGGATATCGAAGCCGACGCCGAGCGAGTGCTCGGCCATCGCCGAGCACTCGATGTGCCAGCCGGGACGGCCCTGCCCCCAGGGAGCCTCCCACCAGGTGTCCTCACCCTCCTTGCGGCCCTTCCACAACGCGAAGTCGAGCGAGTCCTCCTTGCGCGCGCGGAGGGTCGGGTCCGCATCCCCCTCGCCCTGATCCATGTCGTCGATCTGTCGATGCGACAACGAGCCGTAACCGGAGTCCGAGCGCACCCGGAAGAAGACATCACCCTCAGCCGCGTAAGCGTGCTCGGTGTCGATCAGCCTCTGGATGTAATCGAGAATCGGCCCTATCGTCTCCGAGGCCAGTGGCTCATGATCGGGGCGGCCGAGCCCGAGAGCGTCGGTGTCGGCAAAGTAGAGATCTGTCATTTCCGTTGCCAGCGCTTCGCTCGGACGACCTTGCGCACGCGCGGCGTCATAGATCTTGTCGTTGACATCAGTCACGTTTACGACCAGCGTCACCTCGTGGCCGTCATGTGCAAGAAAGCGCTTGAGCAGGCTGAACACGACAAACGGTCGCGCGTTGCCGATGTGGATGCGGCTGTATACGGTCGGCCCGCATGCATAGATCCCCACCCTGCCTGGATCGCGCGGCTCGCAGTACCAGCAGCTCACCGCTGCGGGTGTCGTGCAGTCGAATCTCGCGGTTTGTCGATTTGCTCATTGCGGTCTACTCATCGCCGGCCTAGTCCTCCTCGAGGCTTACGATCGCGAGCGCCGCCACACCCTCACCGCGGCCGACGAACCCAATCCCCTCGCCGGTGCTCGCCTTGACGTTGACGCGCTCCGGTGGCAGACCCAGAGCGCCACTCAGGCACATACGGATCGCCTGCTTGTACGGACCGAGCTTCGGCGTCTCCATCACGATCGTGCAGTCCACGTTGACGACAGCCATGCCGGCCCGCGGCGAGCGCCGCGAGGACATCGGCAAGCAAGCACAGCGAGTCGGCGTCGCGGTAGCGCTCGTCGGTGTCGGGGAAGTGCTCGCCGATGTCGCCCAAACCGGCCGCGCCGAGCAGCGCGTCGATCACCGCGTGGGTCAGCACATCGGCATCAGAGTGCCCCTCCAAGCCGAGCTCGCCGGGGATCTCCACGCCGCCCAGGATCAGGCGTCTCCCGCGCACGAGGCGATGAGTGTCATATCCGATGCCGACCGGGCTCATCGACCGTCTCTGGTGACATCGATCGTCTCACCAAGTGGGCCGCAGAAGCCGCTGACGTCCTTCGAATACGCACAGCTCACTGACGCCTAGGCTCTCCAGCAGCGCCAGCGCTGCGTCGTAGTCGCGGCCGATCTCCTCGGGTTTGTGCGCGTCGCTCGAGAGCGCTATCGGGACGGCGGCCTGAACGCACATCGAAAGGAATGCGGGCGCCGGGTAGATCTCCTTGGCGCGCTTGCGCAAGCCCGCCGTCGATACCTCAACGGCAATCCCAGACTCGGCGATCCCGTCGAGGGCGAGCTCGTAGAAGCGGCACAGATCCCCCTCTGGAAGGGGCCGCTCTGATCCCCAGACCTTCACGAGATCTGGATGGGCGAGGATGTCGAACAGGCCACTGCGGGCCGCCTCGCCGAGCATCTGGAAGTAGCGCGTCCAGATCTGCTCGGGGCTCTGGCGGCCATCCCATATCCCGTAGGGCTCCATGTCGACTGCCTGATCTGAGATGAAATGCACGGAGCCGACCACGTAGTCGAAGTCGCAGCGCTCCAGCAGGTTTGCCATTCGGCCCTCGGTGCCTGGCACGAAATCCGCCTCGATGCCAAGGCGCAGATCGGTCTCTTGCGCCACGAACTGGCAGTAGTGATCGAGGTCGTCAACGGCGAATTCTCGCCAGAACGGGTGGTCCCACACGTCGAGCGCTTGGGCGAAGCGGTAGATGTGCTCGGAGACGCCGAGCTCTGAGATCTCCCGCTGCTCGGCGGCCTGCCGGTAGCGCTCGGCGTTCGCTGGCGTGAAGTACTCAGCCGCGCTCGCGCGAAGCTCGTCGGGCCGCAGGTGGACGTGATAGTCGGTGAGCATCGCCCCGCGATTCAAGCAGTCCGCGCGAGAAGCAGCATCTCGGCCATGCGGAGGTCCAGCGGCGTCGTTACCTTCAGATTCTCGTTCGAAGACCGCACCACGCCAACCCTGCCCCCGGCGCGTTGCACCAACCAAGCGTCATCTGTCGCCTGCGCAAGCACCTCCTCAGGAACGTCCAGCGCCCGTTCCAAAGCCGCGCGGCGGAAAACCTGAGGTGTCTGCACAGCCCAGAGGTGGTTTCGATCCAGTGTCTCGCTCACCAGTCCGTCCGTTACTCGCTTGACCGTGTCGGTCATCGGCACCGCGGCGATCGCCCCGTCGATCCTCTCGTCCTCTTCGAGCGCCTTGATCGTCGCCTGCGCCAACGCGGCAGTTAGGAGCGGGCGGGCCGCGTCGTGGACCAGCACCAGCTCCTGGTCGGACCCACTCCCGGCCGCCGCGAGCGCGATGCGCACCGACTCCGAGCGCACCGCACCGCCCTCGACCGTAATCGTCCCGCCATCCATCCCGGCGGCGGTCGATGGTGCCGGTGTGCCTGGCGGCAGCGCGAGCACGATCCTCTCAATCCCCACCACCTCGCGCAGTACATCCACGCTCCACTGCAGCAGCGGGCGTCCAGCCAGCTCAACTAGCGCCTTCGGCTTCTCCGCGCCGAGACGCTCGCCACTGCCGGCGGCGAGGATCAAAGCTGTGGCCATGTCAAAGAACTGTCGCGCACGCGGCAGGCGCCTGAAGGCGATCGCTGCCGCGTGCGTGAAGCCTCGCTACTCGGCGGCCAAGGCCATCTGGCTGGTGGCCGAGTTGGCGAGCAGCTCATCGAGATAGTTCTCGGCCTCTTCCTCGTCCTTGTCGAGCGCATACATCAGCTCTGACGCGAGGATCTTCTTGGAGCGCGTGTACATCTGCTTCTCGCCGGTCGACAGGCCCTTCTCGGACTCGCGCAGCGAGAGGTTGCGCACGACCTCAGCCAGCTCGTAGATGTCGCCGGTCTTGATCTTGTCGCGATTGTGCTTGAAGCGACGGTTCCAGTTCTTCGGCATCTCCGAGACCGTGTCGCGGAGCACGTCCAGCACCTTCTGCACGGTTTCCTCGTCAATCACCCTGCGCAGGCCGGCGATCGCGGCGTTCTCGGTAGGCACCCTCACGGTCATGTCGTTGTGCAGGATCTTGATCGTCAGATACTCGCGGGTTTCACCGAGCATCTCCATCTCCTCCTTCTTCAGCACCTTGCCGGCGCCGTGATGGGGATAGACGACCTGGTCGCCGAGCTCGAACTCGATGTACTCGACCTCGCGAGTGACCTCGAGCTCCTCGATCAGCGCTACATCTGCGGTTGCTTGTGGCGGAATGGTGTCCTCCTTCGTTGCGGCCGACCGTCGGACGGCCCGTGTCTCACGTCTGGGTCAAGTCTTTGTCACGTCTGCGGTGTCACGTCTAAGTCAAGTCTGCAGGTAGCGGTCTACGAGATTGATCTCCTGCAGCCTGCGCAGACCCTCGCGGATGTCCTTCGCTCTGATCTCCCCCACACCCTCGACCGCCTCCAGGTCGGCGTCGCTGGCGGCCAGCAGCTCGTCCAGGCCCCCAAACTCGCTCACGATCTGCGTGACCGCCAGCCGTGGCAGCCGCGGGATACGACCCAATACCCGGTAGCCGCGCGGCGAGACCGGGTAATCGAGCGTGTTCAGCTTGCGGTCATATCCGAGCAGCTCAGCCAGCCGTCCAAAGTCGAGCAGGTCCTGGTGCGCAAGCCGTCCGATCTCCTCCAGCGCCGCAGCGAACACCTCGTCGGTGTTGCCAGATAGGTAGTCGCGCACGAGCGCCGCCTTCTCGGCGGCGGTCCCCACCATCGTCTCCTCCAACTGCATCTCGATCAGCCGTCCCTCGCTGCCCAGCTCGACGATATAGCGCTCGATCTCGACCGCCATGCGAGTGACGAGCTCCGAGCGCTGCATCACGGTCAGCACGTCGTGCAGCATTGCCCCACCCTCGAACTCCAAGGCCGTCAACCGCGTTGACACCTGGTCGAGACGAGTGCGGTACTTGTCGAGTGTCGCCAGCGCCTGGTTGGCCTTGGCCAGCACCACCGGAATGTCCTCGAGCACGTACTTCATCCCGTCCACGTACACGGACACGACCTCGCGACGTTGCGAGACGGCGATCACCAGCGCATCGGTCTGCTTGGATACGCGCTCCGCCGTGCGGTGGCGGGTGCCCGTCTCGTGCGAGAGGATCGTGGGATCGGGCATCAGCTGGACGTTTGCCATCGTGATCTTCGTCGCGTTGGCGTTCAGGATGATCGCGCCGTCCATCTTCGCCACCTGGTAGAGGAACGCGGGTGTGTAGTCGATGTCGAGCTTGATCCCACCCGAGTTCAGGAAGCTCAAGTCCTCTGGCTCGCCAATCACGATCAGTCCACCGGTGCGGGAATCGAGGATGCTCTCGATGCCCTCACGCAAAGCGGTCCCTGGCGCGATCATCTCCAGCGCCTTCATCAATCCCGGCTCCGGCCTCGCTTCTGCGTCGAAATCTTCGCCGGATCGTAAGGGCACGACTGCCTATTTTAGGGCATTTAGCCTTTATTAGGCGGCTCCCCGTGTATCACTAGGCCACCGACCGGCAATTGGGGGATGCCTACGCCACAGCCCGTGGTGAACGCCTCGCCTCGATCGGCAGGGCGGCCGCGAGAGCATCACGCAGGGTGCTCACCTCGCAGGCGCCACCACCACTGCCGGCAGGAGCAATCGTATCTCCCAGGCCATGCTTTGCTGCCTCGGCCAAGCGACGCTCGGGATGACCCACCCAGCGCAGCTCGCCTGTCAGCCCGAGCTCGCCAAAGCACGCCCGGGGCGTTCCCAACAAACGCACCCCACGACTCGCGCTCGCGACCGCCAGCGCGACCGCGAGATCGACGCCTGGCTCGTCCACGCGCATGCCGCCGACAACGTTTACGAATACGTCCGCCCCGCCCGTGCCCACGCGGCCATGGCGGCCGAGAATCGCCAGCACCAGCGCCAGACGGTTGCGGTCCATGCCCGAGACGACCCTCCGCGGCTGCTCGAGCTCCGATGGCGCCACCAGCGCCTGCACCTCCACGAGCAGCGGTCGCGAGCCCTCCATCGCCGCCAGCACGACGCTGCCTGGCGCGCATGTGGCCTCCGCGACGAACCGCGCGGAGGCGTCCAGCACCTCCACCAGACCGCCCTGGCGCATCTCGAACAGGCCCGCCTCGTTGGTCGAGCCGAAGCGGTTCTTCAACGCTCTCAGCTCGCGGTAGGGGCGCTCGCGCTCGCCCTCGAACTGCAGCACGCAGTCGACCAGGTGCTCTAGCACGCGCGGGCCCGCCAGCGCGCCGTCCTTGGTCACGTGTCCGACGAGGATCACCGCGATCTGGCGTGCCTTCGCCAGCTCCATGACCCGGCCCGCGACCTCTCGCACCTGCCCCACAGAGCCCGGCGCACCGGCCAGCTCGGCGGCGTTCAGTGTCTGCACGGAATCGATCACACACACCTCCGGCGCCTCTCCAGCAAGCGTGCCGAGGACGGTGTCGAGGTCGGTCTCCGCGAGGATCGGGACCTTCAGTGCCGAGTTCTCAGCCAAGTGCGCCGGATCGCCGCCCGCGGCGGCGGGCTTCAAGACCAGCCGCTCGGCGCGTAGCCTCACTTGCTCGGCGGACTCCTCGCCACTCACATACAGCGTTCGCCGTCCCGCGCCGGCGAGATTGCCAAGCACCATGTTCGTCAGCGTCGACTTGCCGATCCCCGGCGAGCCGCCCAGAAGCACCAGGGCACCCGGCACAAGCCCTCCACCCAATACGCGGTCGAGCTCGCCGATACCCGTGCTCATGCGCGCCACCGGGGCCGCGCCGACCTCGCTCAGCAGGCGGGGCACGACTTTCAGCCCAGCGCCGCCCCCGCTGCCCGCGTGTACTCCACGGCCGCGACCGCCGGTCCTGCCACCGCTACGTCCGTCAGCGCCGCGTGCCGCCGGAATGCGCTCCTCGACGAGCGTGTTCCAGGCCTCGCAGCCGGGGCACTGCCCGAGCCATTGGGTCTGACCGAGCGCTGGGAGATCCGCCGACGGATTGCGGCATAGAGCGCGTCGCGTTCCTCAGGGTCAAGGAGGGTGTGCATGGAGAAGGTCGTCAGTAGGTCGATGTATTGATCGGCGGTGTATGCCGACCGCCAGTCGAACCGCAGTGCGACCGCGTCGGTGAACAAGCCGCTGGATTTGATCTCTGCAAGTCGATCCAACAGCCACCCGGGCTGTGGACGAGGAGTGTCGGGCGCCAGTCCCAGCCGTCGTCGGCCGATCGTCTCGTGGATTTCCTGGAGCTCGTCGAACAGCGGATCATCGTCCCCGGCGAAGGTGTGGACAGCAGCCCAGAAGCACAGATGACCGCCCGGACACAGCGCGCTCCAAGCCCGCTGGTAACGGACCTGAGGGTCGATCCAATGCCACGCAGTTGCCGACAGCACCGCATCAAACCTGCGGGTTGGAGTCCAGGTTTCGAAGTTGGCGTGGATGACCTCGATTCCGGGATCGCCGGCGAACTTCGCCTGACTGAAGCTCGCCAGATCCTTCCCAAGCTCCACGCACGTGACCTCGAGACCGCGCCCGCGCAGCTGCTCGGTCGCGATCCCTGTGCCGGCACCGACCTCCAGTACGCGGTCGCCACGCTGCAGGCCAGCCCGCGCGAGCAGAGCGTCATAGAGCTCAGACGGGTATCGAGGACGCACGCGGTCGTAGATCTCAACGACCGAGTCGAACGTCCTGCGCATCCGCAGCCGCTCCTCCACGGCCGCCATCATCCCACGCCTGCTCCGCGACTACTAAGGCGGTGCCTCGTGAGCCTGGATTCGTCGCGATGCGGCCGTCAGGTCGCCGCCGAAGTCGGTGGAAAGCAAGAGCGTCGGCGGCTTTGCCTCCCGTGTCGGCGGTCAGAGGTTAGGGGCGCATAGGATCGGGTGATCGGGGGTCTCCCTGAGGCCAGTCACGCGTGAGAACGTCCGGGCGCTGTGCGACTTGCGCCTCGGGCCTGGGCAGCACGAGCTCGTGGCGCCGTCGGCCTACACGATCGCCGAGTCGCACTATGAGCCGGCAGGGCTGCTGCGAGCTGTTCTACGCCGATGAGGAGCCGGTTGGCATCTTGGCGGTCGACACCGAAGGGCGGGTGCCGTATCTCGTGCGGTTCATGATCACCGAGCAGCGACAGCGAAGCGGTATCGGTCGGCCGGCGGTCGAGCTGCTGGTCGACGAACTTCAGGAAGCTCGATAGACCAGCTGGAGGTAGGTTTCGTGCCGGTCGAGGGCGGGACGGAAGGGTTCTGGCGTCGCTGCGGGTTCACCGACACCGGCCGTCAGAACTCCTTCGGCGAGCGGATCTTCAAACGACGAGCTTAAAGCGTAGCGAGCGACGCACCCTGCTTGAACGCGGCGGCCGCCCGAGGCGAGCCGAGGATCGGCTGCATCCGTCGGTGGCTGTCGGAGAATCGCGGAACGTGCGGCTTTCGGGGCTCGCGGATGGATCGGAGTGCCGCGGGCGGTGAGCGCGGCGAGTTGCTGCTGGTGCCTGGTGTCAGGCGGTGTTGGCGATCCAGTGGCTGTGGAGCTTGAGCAGGTTGTGGGTGGCCGCGACCAGCCGCCACTCTGACTGCACGGCGGCTCTGCCGCGTCGCATCAACCGGGTGGCACGCCGCGGTTGTATTTGATCTGCCCGTAGACCGGCTCGATGGTGACCTTGCGCAGCGCGTAGGCAGCACGGCCAGCGGCGGTGGCCAGCTTGTCGCGCATCTGGTCATAGAACCCGTGCTCCCAACCCGGGCGTTTGCCCTCGCGCACGCCGCTGTCGAGCAGGACGAGCACCTCGATCCCTTCCGCGGCGATCCGTTGGATCTGCACGGTGTGCCAGTAGCCCGCGTCCGCGACCACGGTTTGTGGCAACTGGCTGACCCCGTGCCGAGTGAGATGCTCGCGCGCGGTATTGAGCATCGGCTCCAGATGCGCGAAGTCGGGCGGGTCGACGGTCACCTCCGCCGCAAGGATGATCTGGCGCTCGTTGACCGCCGCCTGGGCGTTGTAGGACTGATGCGGCGGGCTGCCCTTTGTGCGCATCACCCGCGAATCAGGATCAGACAGGTTGACCTTCCCCGCCGGCAACTGCGGCGGCTCATCCACAACGACCGGTCCTCCCAACCGCCGGCCGGTGGTGTCCCGCGCAGTCTGTCGCCACTGCTCATAGGCGCGGTGGCAGGCCAGCTCCACCGCCTCGCTTTGCTCCAATCGCCGCGCCGCCTCAAACAACCGATCCGCCCGATCCCTGGGGACTTCGCGGCGCTGCTGCTCACGGCGGCGCTCCAGCTCACGACGGCCTTCGCGCACCCACTCCGCTCGGCCGCCCTTGCGCGTCACCGACCGCTGCGGATCAACCTGCACCTCTTCCTCTGGCTCATCGCCCCCGGCGCGGCCTTCGCGCTCCTGGATGCGGCGCTTGGCCTCCTCCAGCGCGGCCTTGCGGCCCTCACGGGTGCGCAGCTGTTCGGCAGCTCATCACCGCGCGCGTCGCCGTAGAGCTCATCCTCCTGGCGGTCGACCTCCTCGGCCTCGCGCAGGATCTCCACGGCGATCTGGCGGTAGTCGCGGTTCTGATCCATCGTCGCGTTGGCCTTGATCTTTGTGGTCATCGATCGCGATCACCCAGACCGACGCCCAGCCCCGCCTCCCGGCACAGCCCCAGCACGTCATCAAACAGCTCGGCGATCTCGATCTCGTGACGGCGGCGGAACTCCGCGACCGTGGAGTGATCCGGGGTCCGCATCCCGCAGATCAGCTTGAACGCCACATCCTCCCAGCACGCCCGCTCGATCGCGCGCGAGGACCTGACCCCACGCGCATACGCGTAGAGGAGCAGTGCCACCAGGACCGCCGGGTCATACGGCGCGCGCCCCGCAGCACCCATCCGATACGCGGCGCGGAACCGCTCCAGGTTCATTTGCTCCACGGCGCCCAGCACCGTCCACACCAAGTGATCCTCAGGCAGCCACTCCGACAACGACGGCGGCATCAACAACAACTGACCGCGCTGAACACCGGCGAATTCTCGAGCCATCCCAGAAGTCTGTTAAACCCACCAGACGGCACCGATATTCCGACAGCCACGTCGCGATGCGAGCGTCCGCTGGCCGCTGGCGGAGCAAATGAATGCGAGCGTGCGGGGGTACGGCGATGGGTTAGCGAACCCGTCATCTGCCAGCGTTCTCCCGAAGCCGGCGCCTTTCAGGATCGCCTCCGAGTCCAATCGCGAAGGGACTGCCACACGGTGAGCTGGGGGACACCTGCTCGACGGCGTAAAACGTACGAGCTGAGGCTGACAGTTGCGAGACCAATCCCGAGGGCAGGCCAGATGTCCATCCCGATCAGCACCAAAACGCCGACGACGACAACGCCAATCCCGAAACCGCGGGCGTCGTAGCGATCGACCCAGCGAACCCTGCGCGACTCATCCTTGAGGCTCACAAGTAGAACGCTACCGGATGAGCCGCTGGCGGTACCTCTAATCGACCGCGCGAATCCTCAATAGCGAGTGGCGGAAGCGTCGCGGAGCGCTCGTCCGCCTGGCCCGGTCGCACGTGACGAAAAAGGGGAGCGTCCCAGGCGACTCTGGGACACTCATGGGGTGTTCGAGCGCTTCACCGACGACGCCCGCGCGATCATCGTCGATTCCCAGGCCCAGGCTCGCGTTCTGGGTCACCAGACAGTCGGCACCGAGCATCTACTGCTCGGGCTCGCCGATGCGCGTACCGGGTCCTCCAGCCAGATCCTCGCGGAGGCTGGCATCACTGCAGAGCTGGTTCGCGAGCAACTCCTGGCCCGGCTGGCAGCCGGGGAACCTACGCGCTGAGACAGCTGTGCCCTGGACACAGCCAGCCAAGAAGCTCCTCGAGCTCTCACTGCGGCAGATGCTTGAGCGCAACGACCCCGACATCGGACCCGAACACATGCTGCTCGCATCCGCTCAAGTCGATCGCAGCGGATCCCAAGCGATCCTCGGAGAATTCGGTATGGACTTCGAGCAGCTCGAGAGGCGAGTCGACGAACAGCGATCGCGCTGAGCGACCCCCAGCGGCTGCGCATGCAGCCGTCGCCAAGCGCTCGTTCGACGTCTCACTCCGTAGGTGCTTGAAGCGAGCGTCGCGATGACACCTCATGGCGCGCTTACGACTGAACTCTGATCGATAGGAAGCGGGCCGCGCCTGGGAAGATGTAGGTCGTGAAGCGCTACGGAAACAGAGCACTCGGCGCGCTGGTGGTGTTCATAGCTGTTGCCTTTCCGGTGCTCGTGGTCATCCTCGCCATCCAAGGCGACTGGGGGCCGGCGGTCGTCGTCGTCGCCGTGTGGGCGATGGCCTGGTGGCGCGGTCGTCACAACGGTCGCTATCTCCCCGCGGCGCTGCGGTCGTGGCTCGCGTCGCATCAACGGAGGTAGACCCGAGCCTGAGGATTGTGGTCGCGACGCGCGCGTCAGCGAGTGTGCGGTGTCGGCGACGAAAGCATGCGCCGGACCGCTCTCGCGCTGAGGCAGGAAGCGCGAGAATGCCGAGGATGGGTGACGCCGCGCTCGATTCCCAGCTTTGGCTGGTTGATGCCGTGTTGACTGATCTCGCTGTGCGGACCGGAAAGTTCAGTTGGTCGGCGTGCGCAGGATGGCGACGAGGAGACGTTCGTCATCCAGACAGGCGAGGAAGGTCGGTTTCGCCTGGAGCTCCCAGATCTTGCGCTTCCGACCGCTCGATTGAGGCCATGGTGACCCAGGCCCAGGCACATCTGACGCAAACGCTTGGTGCCCCGGTGCCGCTTTGCCCGCGGCACGATCATCCGCTCGTCGGCGCCTCGGTCGACAGTCGTTTGTGGTGGCGCTGTCCTGAGGGGCAGTGGGAGTGTGCGCTGGGAGAGTACGAGGAGCAGACCTGGCCGCAACTTGACGTCCCCAGCCTCGCGCCGATCTTGTCGACAATTGCGGCGCCGGAGAGGAGCCTTTCCAGAGGTACGGACATCGGCGTGACCCGGTCAGGAGGTCAGCTGGTCGCAAATTTCGGGCTCGTTGGCGTCAACGATGAGCTGCTCGGAGTACTTGCCGACGTCGCGGCCCCGCTTCCCGGTGACCACGCACGAGTCTCCGAATGTGATGATTCGCGTCAGTCCGCGGCTGGACGCCACGACCTGAAGTCCCTGCCACTCAATCACGCACGTGACCAGCGGAAGCGTCGCCAAGCAGGCGCCGGCCCAGCATGCGGTTCGTGCATGAAAAGCGGGGGCGCCGCGGGAGAATGTCGGGAATGAGCTCGTCTGAGAACTTCCGGGCCCTGACGAAGGAGCAAATCCGCGATCGCCTCCACCGGTTGACCGAGGAGGAGTCGACCGTATCGGCGCGTCGGCAGACCCTTCACAGCGAGATCGACGCGCTGCGTCGCGAACTGGTCGACCGCCTACGCGACGAGGGCGGCGACGTCATCGCCGGTGATGATCCTCTCGGACCAGACCCAAGCGGCGGTCGCGCGCCGAATCGCCCCATGCCTCGAACCGACTCAGGTGGAGCGGCACTCGTCGAGCCGGCCTCCGACGAGCTTCCACCTAGCCCCTTGACCCGCTCCATTCGTCGCAACGCGAGCGCCTGGATGCGCCCGTGCGAGATCAACAAAGCGAGCGTGAGACGGCGGGGGTCGCCCGAGGACTTCCGCGATGTCGTGACCCCGTTATCTATTAGAGAGAGCGATAGGCTGTGCGCCATACTAGTCAGCGTGTACGGGATAGAACTCCCGGGGGCGCGTTTCGAGGACGGCCAGGGCGTCCAGGTCGGTTTGCGGGTTAAGGACGAGATCGAGAACCCCGTCTCAGCGGATCTTGATGATGCGCGGTGGCAGGCCGATATCCGCGTCCGGGAGATGAAGCCCGGCTACGACTTCACCGGCCCCGCGGTCCGCGGTCGGCGAGGCGAGCGTTTCCTTGCGCTTGCCTGGACCGAGGATGAGGATGGTGAGATCTTCCGAGCCCTCAAGATCCGGCTGGACCGGCTGCCCGCCGACCTCGTGTGCCAGGCGTTGAGGGGTGACGTTGGCGTCCGGGCGACGATTCGCCTGACCGATGATCAGGGTGGCCCTCTGTGCGCTACCGCGCCGTCATCTCATCTCGCTTGGGCGCTCACTAACGCCGCTTAGCTGCATGGATGCCCAGGGGTGAGCCCGAAGCCGGGAGGTGCAGACATCCGGTCGTGCTCGGACGCGAATGCGTCGCGATGCGGGCGTCCGCGGCCGCCTGATGGCAACGAGGAAACGGGCGTGTGAAGCCGGGGATATTCAGGATGGATTCGGGAATACCGTGTGCATGTCGCAGCGGTCCAGGCCGTCCGCGCGTGCTTTGACTCGGCGGCGGGTTCCTATGAATGAGGGTGAGCTTCAGCGCGCTCGCAAGGCCGTCGCGCAACTCGCCGAGCTTCGCTCTAAGGGGAACCATGCAGAGGGTCGGCGGCTTGGCGAGGAGTTGCTCGCCCAACTGGGCGACCAACCGCCCGCTGAGGCCCAGCCGATGCTCTGTGATGCGCTGGCGCTGACCGGGGATGCGCTGTATGGCTTAGGACGGACCGAGGAGGCAGATGCGCTGTGGGCTGATCTGATCGGTCGGTTTGCGGGTTGGAGCCGATGGCGCAGATGACTGCCTCGGTGCTGTGGGCACTTGACCATCGCATCGCGATCGCGTTCAACGCAGGGCGCCGTAATGGCGCGACCGAGCTGGTGCGCCAGATGATGGCGGTGATCGATGCTCGGGAGGCTTTGCGCTGGGACGCGGTGGAGCACGTGGCCAACGTCGGATACGGCTTGAGCGGCAAACAAGAGAATCAGCTGGCGCTGGAACTCCTCGCGCCCTTGACGCGCGTCGCGGCTCGCGAGACACCGAAGGACCGCCTCGTGCTGGCTGTGGCCGTCACCTATCGCATGCTCGCGGCTTCGCACGTCGGCGACGCCGCCGCGCTCCAAGCGGCATATAACGACCTGGGAGAGGTCCCCGACAAGCTGACACACGCTCACCGCACGCTTGAACGCGTGCTCTCCGGCAACGCCAGCCGACAGCTCGATGCCGTCGCCGTCCTGCTCGCGCAAAAAGACTTCGCGCAGGCGATGGACCAGCCTGAGAAGGCTCGTGAGGCAACGCAGCGCTTCATCGACATGTTCGCGGACTCAGAGTCCGAACAGATTCGCGAAGCCGTACGAGTGCTCGTCGAACAAGAAGCTCCGGACGAACCGTCGGCCTGACCACGCCGAACGCGGAACCGTCGCGGCGCGCAAGTCCGAGGGCCACTTGCCGAGTCGTGGAAGCGTGCGTCGAGCGCCCGACGCACGCGCCAGGAGCCGATGGCATTCGTGCGTCTGGCCAGTGACGACTCGGGTAGGACCTCTATATGTCGCGTGCGCAGCAGCTGAGATACGCGGGTCTTGCCGTCGCCGTGGGCGGGGCAGTGGTCGCGATTGCTTTCTCGCGGCTGATCGGGTTCATCGTGCTCCTGTGCGGGATCCTGATCTCGGGCTGGTCGCGCACTCTTGTCTAAGAGCCAGTCGCGCAACGGCCGTCCTGCCGGCTCTGACTGGATTCAGAGCATGCAGCGCCACGGCGCGGCCGGAGGAGGAAGCGATCGCCCCCATCGTGTGCTTTGCCCCGTTCAGCCCGGCTCTGGCCCGGTCGCCTCAGATCAGGTAGCCGCTCCGACGTGATCCGACCGTTCTCTGAGTGACCGCGCCCTCCGGGGTGCCGCGTGATGGATGAGCTAGTCGCGGAACTCTTGGCCGTTTGCGAGCACATCGGCGCGGAGCTGCCAGCCGCGCCGGGAGCAGGAGCGCCATCCTGGGGCGGCTGGATGAGGCGGTCGCGCCATGCCAACTGCCCGCATCCGTGCGCCAGCTGTGGGAGCTGGTGGACGGGCACGCGTTGGCGAACACGCTGCGCTGCTCGCCTGCCTTGTCGGATCCCGAGTTCAGCCTTGAGACCAGGAGCCTGATCGATCCCGCTCTGATCCCGGCCCACCTGTTCAACGTCTTCTACACCAGCCACAACGTCATGTCGGTCGAGCTGCACGGCCCTGATTGGGAAGGCGGCTGTCTACTTCAATGAGCCCTCGACCGAATCGATCCTGACCAGCCGTTCGTCCTGCGATACCGCTCGATCGAGGACTGGTTGATCACGCTCATCGAAAACGTCCGCACCGGCGGCTACGAGCAACTGAACTCCGGGATCTTCTTCGTGGACAGCGAGCGCCAGAAAGAACTGGCGGCGGCGCGCCTTGCCACCTACCCACCGCACCCGCTATACGGGTCGGGCGCATCGATCCGACCCTGGCGCGAGGACTGGCCCGCGGCGTGGCAAGCCCGGAGCACGATCCTCGAACAGAACGGATAGGCAGCCGCAGAAGGCGCAGTCCAGATCGACGACGGCCCCTGACTTGAGGGACCCCTGTCCGTCGCTTTGCGAGCGCCTGGTCGGGTCGGTTTTGTGCATCAGAAGCGAGGGTCGGACAGCTCTGGTTTACGGGCCTCCAGTAGATACCGAGGGGCGCAGCCGGCGGCGAGCTGCGCAGCGCGGCAACCCAGGCTTCAGGTGCGTCGAGGTGAACGTCTGGCCGGCTCGGGGATCGCGTCAGCGACGCGCTGGGTAGCTGCGCGATCGATCCGGCGCCGTGTCCCGAGGGAAAGATGCCGCGCTCGCCGAGAACGACCAGGGTGGGGCATCGGATGCTGCGCCATTGCGCCCAGAAGTTGCGAGAGTCCAGATCGGCCGCGCAGGCCACCATCGCCTCGAGATCCCACTTCGGCCACAGGCCGTCCTCGCGGCGCTCAAGACCCCCGGTCCAGACCGCCGGGTCAAAGCCTCTGCTGCGAAAAAAGGCCTCAGCCGCCCGCTCATCGGCGAACGGGACCGGCCAGGCTGACAACGACCGCCGGGATCGATTCCGCAAGCTCAGTCCTGCATCTAAGTGCCTGGTCCGTCCGGGGAGCCCTCGATCAACACCAGGCTGCGCACGAGGTCTGGGTGCGCGGCCGCCACAAGCATCGCGGTGTTGGCACCCATCGATTGCCCGACAAACGTGACCGGCCCGCGCCCGATCTGCCTGATCGCTTCCGCGCAATCCGCCACGAAGGCGTCGCGCAAGACATCGCGGGCGCCGGGCACTGTCGCCGTGGCCACGTTGATCAAGCGCGAACACCCGATACTCCCCGCCCAGCCACCGAGCGCTGCGCTCCCACTCCCCGGCATAGCCGGCCAGCCCATGCACCAACAGCAGCGGCGATCCATCACCACCGAGGTATGCAGAGCCAATCGGGTTCCATCGCGGACGAAATGCTGCACACTCGCACGCTACTGGTGTCGCCAAACAAGTCTGCGAGGCAAGTCGCCGCTTAATCCAGAAGTCCGCGAGGCCGGATCCTCGGAGCTGGAGCGCCGGCCTCAGGAGGAAGCGGAGGAGGCGACCTCCGGCGCCGGACGACCGCTGGCGTCGCAAGGCGAGCGCCAAGATCACCCGGTTCGGATCGATGAAAGCGATCGCGCGGCCGGGTCGACGCCGACGAGTATCGGCGTAAGAGGAGGACCGTTTCGGAGCAGGTCGCCAAGATGCCTGGGCAGCTCGCGGGGAGTGAGCTGATCGGTCGTGCGCTGCAGCTCGCGCAGCGTCCACCATCGCCAGCCAGCCAGATCGGCCTTTTCGTTCTCGGTCACACCACCAAGGTCCGGATCGAACCTCGTGGTCTGTGCGATGAACCATCGCTCTCGCTGGTCATAGCGGATATCGCGCCAGCTAAAGACGTGACGGCGCTGCCAGATCTCAGCGCCGAGCTCGATGTCCGCCCGACCTGTCTCCTCTCGCAGGTCCCGCTGGGCCGCGGTCTGGACGTCCTCACCAGGCTCAAGCCCACCGCCGGGCGGAAACCAGAAGACAACCCGGACGCCGGGTTCACCGCGCGGAAAAGAAGCACGCGATCGTCATCATCGACGATGAGCACACGCACCGCGTGGCGAACCAAGGCCAGATCGCTCATCCGCCGAATCTATAGACCGTTTGGAGCCCAAACCTGCTCGCGTCGCGGACCGAGCACGCGAGCTGACGTGAATCGAGCCCGCACAGCGAGCGCCCGCGGGGGGCGTGCGCGACTTCGGGCCCAATCATGTGCCCGTCGTCTCCGTGCCCTTCGGCGCGCGGCCGGGCTGTGGCGACCTCGTCGACGAACAATTTGAGGCCTGCCACCAGCAGAGACTGCACGGCCTCGAATTGCTCGAACTCCTGGAGCAACGTGGAACCCCAAGCGCTTTGCGACCGCGAGCGAGCGAAGATTGGCGGACTGGGTCACGATCAGCACCGGCTGATCTGGCAGCACCGAGGCGGCCGCGTGTAGGAGCGCGGACGCGGCCTTGCTCACGTATCCCCGACCCCAGGCGTCGGGCAGGAGAATGTTGAGCAGCTCAAGCTCATTGCCGTCGGCAGCCACATGGCCGGGGAGACTCGCGTCGCGACGATCGAGCGTGATCTTTCCCAGCATTACGTCCGAGCTTGCGTCGGCGATGATGAAGCTTCCAGAACCAGCGGTCGCGGCCGCAACCCCGGAATCCTGGAAGAACTC
>CAWGIH010000009.1:0-117090 GCA_963822625.1 uncultured Solirubrobacterales bacterium
TCCCTTCTCGAGGCTGCCTGCATCCGATCAGGTGACACTCTCTGAACAACCCATACAACTGCGACAGCGAGCATTCGGCTACTCGCTGGAGGACCTCCGCGTGCTGCTCACGCCGATGGCGCGCGAGGGGGCCGAGCCGATCGGCTCGATGGGTAACGACCTCTCTCTGGCTGTGCTCTCCGACCAGGCGCCGCCGCTGTTCTCCTACTTCAAGCAGCTGTTCGCCCAGGTCACCAACCCGCCGATCGACCCGATCCGCGAGGAAGTCGTGATGAGCCTGGCAACGAGCCTCGGCACAGAGCGCAACCTGTTCGGCGAGACGCCCGAGCACGCGCACAAGCTGGCGCTCGACCAGCCGATCTTGCTCAACCGCGAACTGGAGACGCTGCGCCACGTCTCCTATGAGGAGTTCAAGGCGCGTACGATCGACATCACCTGGCCGGTCGCGCATGGGGCCGCGGGGATCGAGGACGCGCTCGCACGCGTATGCGCGGAAGCGCACGACGCAATCGCTGAGGGCGTCAACATCATCGTCCTATCCGACCGGGTGATGGGACCGAGTCGCGCGCCGATCCCGTCGCTGCTGGCGGTCGCGTCTGTCCATCACCACCTCGTGCGTGAGGGCACGCGCCTGCGCGCCGGGATCATCCTCGAGTCGGGCGAGCCCCGCGAGGTGCATCACTTCGCCACGCTGCTCGGCTATGGCGCGAGCGCGATCAACCCGTATCTGATGCTCGAGACGCTCGACTGGCTGGTCTTCGACGGGCGCATCACGCGTCCCGGCCAGGACGGCCGCGAGGTCTCGCTGACACCCGAGCAGGCCGCCCAGAACACGATCAAGGCGATCGGGAAAGGGCTGCTGAAGACGATCTCGAAGATGGGCATCTCCACGATCCAGTCCTACTGCGGTGCGCAGATATTCGAGGCCGTCGGCCTGGAGCCGGCGTTGATCGACAGGCATTTCACCGGCACGGCCTCGCGGATTGGCGGGGTCGGCCTCGAGGTGTTGGCCACCGAGGCGCTGGAGCGCCACGCGCGTGCCTGGCCGACGCCCACCTCCGGCAACGGTGTCGATACGAGCGGGCTGCTCCCAGTCGGCGGCGTCTACGCGTGGCGGCGCGATGGTGAGCATCACATCTGGAATCCCGAGACGATCGCGCTTGTCCAGCATGCCGTGCGCGCGGCCAACGGCAATGTCGGTGCGGCGCTGCAGGGCGACGCCGAGGCACTCGCGACGGTGCGCGGCAGTGCGGCATTCGAGCAGTACCGCGAGTACGCACGGACCGTGAACGAGGACGCCGCGCGCAAAGCGACGTTGCGGGGACTGCTGCGGATCGGCGGGGAGGCCGCAGAGTCTCTCTCGGGCGATGGTGAGCCCGATGCGAGCGATGGTCAGGGATCGGCCTCGCGAGCGATCCCGCTCGAGCAGGTCGAGCCGGCAAAGGAGATCGTCAGGCGCTTCTGTACCGGGGCGATGAGCCTCGGCTCGATCTCCCGTGAGGCTCACGAGACGCTCGCGATCGCGATGAACCGGCTCGGCGGCCGCTCGAATACGGGCGAGGGCGGGGAGGATCCGGCGCGCTTTGAGCCCGACGCAAACGGCGACCGCCGGCGCTCGGCGATCAAGCAGGTCGCCTCCGGGCGCTTCGGCGTGACGATCCACTACCTCGTGAACGCCGATGAGCTGCAGATCAAGATGGCCCAGGGCGCCAAGCCCGGCGAGGGTGGACAGCTGCCGGGGCACAAGGTCGACGAGTACATCGGCTCGATCCGCCACACCACTCCCGGCGTGGGCCTGATCTCCCCGCCGCCGCATCACGACATCTATTCAATTGAGGATCTCAAGCAGCTGATCTACGATCTGCGTTGCGCCAACCCGCAGGCGCAGGTGTCGGTCAAGCTCGTTTCCGAGGTCGGGGTCGGCACGGTTGCGGCGGGCGTGTCGAAGGCAAACGCCGACCGTGTGCTGATCGCGGGTCACGACGGTGGCACAGGCGCCTCGCCGCTGTCGTCGATCCAGTCTGCGGGCGTGCCTTGGGAGATCGGCCTAGCCGAGACCCAGCAGACGCTCCTGCTGAATGACCTACGTTCGCGGATCGTCGTGCAGACCGACGGCCAGCTGAAGACCGGCCGTGACGTCGATGATCGCGGCGATGCTCGGCGCGGATGAGATGGGCTTCTCCACAGGGCCGCTGATCGCCACTGGTTGCATCATGATGCGTGCCTGCCACTTGAACACCTGTCCGGTGGGAATCGCCACACAGGACCCGGAGCTGCGCAAGCGCTTCAAAGGCACACCCGAGCACGTCGTCAACTTCTTTTTCTTTGTCGCCGAGGAGGTGCGCGAAATCCTCGCCTCGCTGGGGCTGCGGACGCTTGACGAAGCGATCGGCCGCGTCGACTTGCTCGGCACGCGCACGGCGATCGACCACTGGAAGGCGCGCGGCGTCGACCTGACCCACCTGCTGCGGCCGATCGAGATCACCGACGGCGGGCCGCTTCATCGCATCGAAGCGCCACCGGAGGTGCTCGAGGACGCGCTGGACTGGCAGCTGGTCGAGCTGGCGCGCCCGCTGTTGGAGCGCCAGGGCGCCGCCAGCGGCGATGGTAGAGGATGCGGCTCCCGGCGGCGAGGAGCAGGTGCACATCGCCCTCGAGATCCGCAACCGCAACCGCTGCGTTGGGGGCATCCTCTCCAGCCACATCGCACGCGCACATGGAGCGGAGGGTCTGCCGGCAGACTCGATCATGGTCGACTTCGAAGGCTCCGCCGGGCAGAGCTTCGGCGGCTGGCTCGCGCCAGGCGTGAACTTCGCGTTGCGCGGAGACGCGAACGACTATGCCGGCAAGGGGCTCTCGGGCGGAGTGCTCGCCGTCAGCCCGCGGGCGGGCATGCGCGCAGATTTCCTCGCCGAGCGGAACGTGATCGTCGGCAACACCGTGCTGTATGGAGCGACCGCCGGCAGAGCGTTTTTTCGTGGCCTGGCGGGCGAGCGCTTCGCGGTGCGCAACTCGGGTGCCAGCACCGTTGTGGAGGGCGTGGGCGACCACGGCTGCGAGTACATGACCGGTGGGCGCGTGGTGGTGCTCGGGCCGACCGGGCGCAACTTCGCGGCCGGGATGAGCGGCGGCGTGGCCTACGTGCTCGACGAGGATGGCGCCTTCGCTGAGCGCTGCAACATGGGCATGGTCGGCTTCGACGAGCTCGACCAGGCAGACGCGATCGAGCTGCGCACGCTGATCGAGGAGCACGGGCAGCGCACCGGCTCACCGGTTGCGGCGCGGGTGCTCGGGCGATTGGGATGGCGTTGCTGGAGCGCGGGGCGTTCGTGAAGGTGATGCCCCACGACTACAAGCGGGTTCTGCGTGAGCTGGCCGAAGCAGGTCGAGGGAGTGCGGCCTGATGGGCAAGCTGGGGGGGTTTCTGCAGATCGAGCGCCAGGGGATACCTCAACGGGACCCGCGCGAGCGCGCACACGACTACAAGGAGTTCCTGCTCACGCGGCCGGTGGAGGAGCTGCGCGAGCAGGGTGGCCGCTGCATGGACTGCGGCGTGCCGTTCTGTCACAACGGATGCCCCCTCGGCAACCTGATTCCCGACTGGAACGACCTCGTCTACGAGGACAAGCTTCGAGGATGCGATCGTCGAGTTGCACGCGACGAACAACTTCCCCGAGTTCACCGGCCGCCTCTGCCCGGCCCCCTGCGAGGCCGCGTGCGTGCTGGAGATTCGCGAGGGCGATGCGGTGACGATCAAACAGATCGAGCACGCGATCATCGGCCGTGCCTGGGAGGAGGGCTGGGTCACGCCCCGCCCACCGCGGCGCGAGACCGGACAGGGGGTCGCCGTGGTCGGTTCCGGCCCCGCCGGCATGGCCGCCGCCCAGCAGTTGCGCCGGGCGGGCCATCGCGTGACGTTGTTCGAGCGCGACGAGGCGGCGGGGGGGCTGGTGCGCTTTGGAGTGCCCGACTTCAAGATCGAGAAGACAGTCGTGCAACGGCGCGTCGAGCAGTTGATCGCGGAGGGCGTCGAGCTGCGCTGCGGGGTGGAGGTCGGCCGCGACATCACCGTCGAGGAGCTGCGGGGGAGCTTCGACGCGGTCGTGCTGGCAACCGGCTCGCGCGTGCCGCGCGACCTTCCGGTACCAGGCCGGGAGCTGGACGGCGTGCATTTCGCGATGGACTACCTCTATCAGCGCAATCGCTGGGTGGCGCGTCGAGTTCGGCCCCGAGCCGACCGTCGCCCAACCCTCGATCAGCGCGAGAGATCACGGCGAAGGACAAGGACGTGGTGGTGATCGGTGGCGGCGACACCGGCGCGGACTGCGTCGGTAACGCGCTGCGTGAGGGCGCGCGCTCGATCGTCCAGCTGGAGCTACTCCCCGAGCCGCCGCCCAAGCGCCCGGATGACCGTACCCCGTGGCCGGAGTGGCCGCAGAAGTACCGGCTCAGCTATGCCATGGAGGAGGCCAGGCAGCTCGATCTGGGCGAGCAGGACTACTCGGTTACGACGGTTCGCTTCAGCGACGAGGACAATGGGGCCGTTGCGGCGTTGCAGATAGCCCAGGCCGAGCCTGCGCCTCCGTTCGCGCCGGTGCCTGGCACCGAGAGAGAGCTGCCAGCACAGCTGGTGTTGCTCGCGATGGGCTTCCTCGGACCCGAGCAGGGTCTGCTCGAGCAGCTGGGTGTGGAGCGCGACGCGCGCGGGAACGTGAAGGCGGTGAAGCCATACACGAGCTCGGTTGAGGGCGTATTTGCCGCCGGAGACGCCCGCCGGGGACAGTCGCTGATCGTGTGGGCGATCAACGAGGGTCGCCAGTGCGCGCGCATGGTCGACCGCTACCTGATGGGACGGCTGAACGGAAATGGCCCTTCCGCTGCCCCGTCCGCCGGGATTTTGCCTGACGACGCGGGCTTAGCCGGACACGCGGACGCCGATGCAGGCCCCGAGGGCCCGCCACAGCACGTGGGCCCTGGGATCGAAGCTGGGTAGCCTGATGCAGAGCGGCGACAGTGGTCGCGAGCCTGCGCTCAGGGTGTGCATCATCGGCGCGGGCTCCTCGGGGATCGCCGCTGCCAAGGCGCTGCACGCGCGGGGGATTGCATTCGACTGTTTCGAGAAGTCTGACCGGGTCGGCGGCAACTGGGTGTTCGGCAATCGCAACGGCATGTCGGCCGCCTACCGTGATCTGTTCATCGATACCTCGCGCCAGCGGATGGCGTACTCGGATTTCCCGATGCCCGAGTCCTACCCCGACTTTCCCCACCACACACAGATCGCGGCCTACTTCGACGCCTACGTCGAGCGCTTCGGCTTCCGTGACAGGATCGCCTTCGAGACCTCTGTCGAGCATGCGTTCCGGCGGTCGGACGGCCTGTGGGAGATCACGTTGGAGGGCGGCGAGCGACGCCTCTACGACGCGCTGCTCGTGGCCAACGGCCATCACTGGAATCCGCGCTGGCCTGAGCCCGCCTTTGCCGGGACGGGCACCTTTGCGGGATTACAGCTCCACGCCCACTCATACATCGAGAATTCGATCTTCGCCGGCAAGCGTGTGGTGGTGCTCGGCATCGGCAATTCCGCGGTTGATATCGCCGTTGAGTCTTCCTATGTGGCTGCACGCACCTATCTCGCTGCGCGCCGTGGCGCGTGGATCATCCCGAAGTACGTCTTTGGCAGGCCGGTCGATCAGTTTCCCAACGATCCGCGTGTGCCGTTCAAGATCCGCCAGCACATAACCCACCAGCTGGTCAAGGCCTACACGGGCCGCCCCGAGCGCTACGGACTGCCGAAGCCCGACCACAAGGTCGGGGAGGCCCATCCGACGATCTCCGGGCGTATCCTCGACCGTATCCAGCACGGTACGATCACGCCGAAGCCCAATATCGCCTCTCTGGATAGCTCACAGGTGCGCTTCACCGATGGCAGCACCGTGCACGCCGATATCGTCGTCTACTGCACGGGCTACAAGATCACTTTTCCGTTCTTCGATGAGGACTTCATCGCGGCGCCGGAGAACCACATCGAGCTATTTAGGCGCGTCTTTGCGCCGGAGCTTCCCAACCTGTTCTTCGTCGGGCTGCTGCAGCCGATCGGCGCGATCATGCCGCTTGCCGAGGCCCAGGGAGAATGGGTCGGCGACTATCTGCTGGGCGACTACGCGCTTCCCTCCGCGACAGATCTGCGCGCCGACATCGAGGCCGACCAGGCTGGCATGCGCAAGCGCTACGTCGCCTCTAAGCGACATACGATCCAGGTCGACTTCGACGATTATCTTCACGCCTTGACCAAGGAGCGCCGCGCGGGAGCCGCGCGGGCGCGAGCCAGGGGATTTCTCCCTCCGGTAGCCGCTCTCGCGGGCGAAGCACCGGTTGCCACAGCTTCCTAGACTGGGCTCCGAGTGCCCACCTTCTGCCGCCACAATCGCTTCGTCGAGCGCTGTCCGATCTGTAGCAAGACTCTGGTGGACCAGTCGGCACCGCGCAGTCGAGAACGAAACCGCGAACGAAACCAAGACGTGCCTCCACAACAGGCGCTCCGGTCCGACCACGCAACCCGCGTTTGCGCGCCGGTGATAGGGAGGTGCGCGTCCAGCGTGAGAGTCGCGCGCGGGGACGACGGCTATCGCTCGGCGCTGCTACCGGGCCTGCGCGCTTCCGGCGATGCCGAGGCGCTGGCGCAGGAGATCGCCTTCGCCCACGGTCGTCTGCTGGCGCTCCAGGCGGCGCCCCCCGACCTGTATGGCGAGGTCCGCGCGCTGGCCGAAGGCGACATCGAGCAGGCGACATGGATGTGCTTCCTGATCGCCTACCTCTCGCCGCTGGATGGCGAGGATCCCTTCGCCGGCATCCGCTTGGCCCTGACTGCCACCAGTGATGGCCGAAGCGGCGAGGGTGAAGCGCTCGGAGACCTCGATCGGATCCCGCTCGGTCCTCGCAGCTCCCACGATCCCGCGCGCGGGAGCGAGCACGTTGCTGGCCTACCGTCATTGGGCTGAGCGCGCCGGCAACCAGGCGCATGCGTTCGAGGGCGATCCTGCGTGGAGCCCGCAGCGGCGCTTCGAGCGGTGCTTCGAGCGCCTCGCGCTGCCCGGCTTCGGCCGGATGGGGCGCTATGACCTGCTCGTCACGCTGGGATGTCTCGGGCCTCTACGAGATGCGTGCCGACTCCCTGCATTTCACCAGCGCAAGCGAGCCACAGTCCGGTGATCTCACCACGTTGGCCGCTAAGCGGGTGTTCGCGATCGGCGATTCGCTGCTCCTCGAGCGCCGTGCCCGAGCGCTCGCCGAGGCGATCTCGGTCCCAGTTGAGACACTCGACCTGGCGCTCGCCAATTGGGGCTCAGCGGGCCGGGCAACGCTCGGGGTTCGAAGCGAGACCTGCGATCGACCGGCACTCGAGCGCAGGCGGGCGGCGCTGGAGCTCTGAGGTGCGGCGCGGCGACGCTGTTCGTCCGCTGGAGCGCCGAGACGGGTCGAATCGCGAAAAGTGCCGTCCACACCGCCACCTACAGTCTGCGTGATGCCGCTCTGCTTTATCGAGCCTCAGGATGCCATTCGCGTGATCGCCGAGTCGGTCGGCCGTGAGGCTCGTCGTCAGCTGGTGGGCGAGGTCGTGCGCGCATGGGTAGACGACATTCCCGATCAGGAGCTCTCGGTTCACTACGCCAAGGCGATCGCCGACCTCGATGAGGACGATCTGCACCTGCTGGCCGCCTGGCACGCCTCGCTCGAGGTCGGTCAGCCGATTCCCAACACGGAGTTCCTCGTCGGGGTGTTCGCGAGCCTGGGTGAGAATCGGCGCGAGGCGTTGAAGATCGCGGCGGGCTTCCGCGGCGAGGAAGCCTTTCAGGCGGGCGTCTCCGAGGAGCAGGCCCTGGACACCGTGCTGCCCCGCCTGTCGCGCGAGCGGGCGATCGAGCTGGCGACCGAGTGCATCCAGCTGTATATGTGGGATCGCCTGGGCTGTGACAATTAGCAGCGGAACCGCGCTTCGCCGCCGATAGACTCAGTGCATGCCCGCCCCCACAGTTGATGATGTGATGGATGCCCTGTCGAACGTGATCGACCCCGAGCTTGGGCTTGGATTTCGTCGAGCTGGGTTTGATCTATGGCGTGGAGGTTGACGACGGGAACGTGCACGTCACCTTCACGCTGACCACGCCCGGCTGCCCGATCGGCCCGCAGGTGACCGAGCAGATCGAGGAGTTCGTGGGCGAACTGGACGACGTGCGGACGATCGAGTCGGAGATGGTCTTCACGCCGCCGTGGTCGCCGGAGAAGATGACCGAGGACGCGAAGTTCGCCCTCGGCTACTGAGCCGGCCTGAGGTCTGGAGCCGGCCTGGGTCTAGAGCTCGGCCCCCGGCCTGGGTCTAAGGAGCGGCCTGGGTCCAAGCGAGGCTAGATCGGCGCCGCTACGACCTCGCGGGCGAGCGAGACGAGCGCTTGCCAACTCCTCGGCGATGTTCTCGCCGATCGAGTCGATGTCCGGCAGAGCGTCGAAGTCGCCGAGCAGGCCGAAGTTCATCTGGCCGTTGTAGGACATGATCGCGATCGCCAGTGCGTGATGCTGGGGGAGGAAGGCCACCGGGTAGGCCTCGAGCATCTCGCGTCCGAGCACGTACAGTGGGAACTGCGGGCCGGGCACGTTCGTCACGAGCAGGTTGAACAGGCGCGTGGAGAAGTTCAGGCGCGAGGCCTGCGCGAGGATCGTCGGCGGGGCGAAGTTCTGCACCCCCGCGATCACCTCGGCGCCCAACGCCTGCTTTGACTCCTTCAGGCCGTCCATCGCGTCCGAGACGAAGCGCAGGCGCTGGATGCGGGTCGGCGATGTAGACGGGCAGAGGCCCGCGCATCACGACGATGCGGTTGCCGCCCTGATGCGTGCTCGTCCTCGGCTGCGGACCGAGACGGGCACGAGCGCGCGCATCTCCATGCCCTCGGTGCGCACCCCGCGGGAGATCAGGAACGAGCGCAGCGCGCCCGCGACGACCGTGAGCACGACGTCGTTGACGGTTCCGCCGAAGGCGTTCTTGACGAGCTTGAAGTCCTGGAGCGAGCTGCCGACGCCGACGAAGCGCCGGTGCGGGCCGATGTCGACGTTCAGCGGTGTCTCCGGCGCGGGGTTCAGGCCGGCCCAGACGATCTCGCCGATGCCCTCGGCGGCCTCGCGCGCGCGGGCAAAGGCGTGATCGGGATGCGATAGCGCGTCGAGCGCGCCCTCCGCGAGCGCGATCCCGGCCGCACGGCGCCAAGCAGGCCGGCGGCCAGGAGCTCGGCGACACCGGGCTCGCGAGTGTGGCTGCCACGCGCGCCCTGAGTGTCTGCAGCGGCGGCGGGTCTGGGGAGAGGTCGAACAGCACCGTCGCGAGATCGATACCGGCGATGCCGTCGATCAGCGCGTGGTGGCTCTTTGAGATCAGCGCGAAGCGGTCGTCCTGCAGTCCCTCGATCAGCCACATCTCCCACAGCGGCTTGGAGCGGTCGAGCTGCTGGGAGAAGATCCACGCGGTCAGGCTCTGCAGCTGCTCCCAGCCCCCCGGGGTCGGCAGCGCGGCGTGGCGGATGTGGTACTCGAGGTTGAAGCTCGGGTCGTCGACCCACACTGGCCGTCCGCTGTCGAGCGCCGTGTGGGCGAGCTTGTGGCGGTAGCGCGGGACCAGGTGCAGCCGCCGGCGGATCTGCTCGAGGAACTCCTCCATCGAGGGCGGCGGCCCTTCGACGATCGTCAGCCCGCCGACGTGCATGTGCGAGGTCGGTCCCTCCTGGTGCAGGAAGGAGGCGTCGACCGGGGTGAGCCTGTCGAGGTGACGTTGCGCCATCGCGCTTAGCGTACCTGGAGGCTCTCTACAATGGAGCTGTCAATGTCGCCAACACCGTCGAAAAGGTGCTGCTCGCGGCGCCGCGCGGATATTGCGCGGGGGTCGATCGCGCCGTGCAGACGGTCGAACGGGCGCTCGAGATTCACGGTCCGCCGGTGTATGTGCGCAAGGAGATCGTGCACAACAAGCACGTCGTGAAGCGACTGCGCGAGCGCGGCGTGATCTTCGTCGAGAGCGAGACCGAGTGCCGGAGGGGTCGGTGTGCGTGTTCTCCGCGCACGGCGTCGCTCCCAGCGTGCACGCCAACGCGCAGAGCGCGCGAGCTGCGGACGATCGACGCGACCTGTCCGCTCGTGACGAAGGTCCACGCGAGGCGCTGCGCTTCGCCGAGGACGGCTACACGATCGTGCTGATCGGCCACGACGGCCACGAGGAGGTCGAAGGCACGATGGGCGAGGCGCCGGAGCGGATCGTGCTCGTGCAGTCCGAGCAGGACGTCGACGAGCTGGAGGTCGAGGATCCCGAGCGGATCGCCTACGTCACGCAGACGACGCTCTCCGTCGATGAGACCAGCTCGATCCTCGCCCGCCTGAAAGAGCGCTTCCCGAGCCTGGTCGGCCCCCGCACCGATGACATCTGCTACGCCACCACCAACCGCCAGACGGCCGTCAAGCAGCTGGCCGGCAGCTGCGATCTGATGCTCGTGATCGGCTCACGCAACTCCTCGAACTCGGTGCGGCTCGTCGAGGTCGCGCGCGACTTCGGCACCGACGCGCACCTGATCGACAGTGCGAGCGAGGTACGCGAGGAGTGGCTCACGGGCAAGCGCGTGGTGGGCATCTCCTCGGGCGCCAGCGCGCCGGAGAACCTGGTCGGCGAGCTGGTCGGCTTCTTCCGCGCGCGAGGAGTACAGGACATCTCCGAGGTCGACGCGGTCCGCGAGGACGTGCGCTTCATGCTGCCCAAGCAGGTGCGCGAAGCCGTCGTCGTCGCCGGCGGGGTCTCCTGAGCACACTGATCGTCTCCGACCTGCACCTCGGCAGCGGTCTGGGCTCGGATGTGCTGAGTCGTCCCGCGCCGCGCGCGGCGTTGCTGGAGGCTCTGGAGGACGTCGATCGTCTGGTGCTGCTCGGCGACGTGCTCGAGCTGCGCCACCGCCCGCCGCGCTACGCGATGGCCGCCGCGCGGCCGTTCTTCGAAGATCTCGGGCAGGTGCTCGCCGGCCGCGAGATCGTGGTGAGCGCCGGCAACCACGACCATCTGCTGGTCGAGTCGTGGCTGGGCGAGCGCGCGCTGCAGGCGCCGGAGCCGCTCGGACTCGAACAGCGCCTGCTCCCGGAGCAGGCCTCGCCGATGCTCGCGCAGGCTCGCCGAATGGGCGGCGCCGGCGCGCGTGAGCGTCGCCTATCCGGGCCTGTGGGTGCGCCCCGACGTATACGCCACCCACGGCCACTACCTCGACTGCCATCTGACCGTGCCCACGATCGAGCGCCTGAGCGTTGCCGCGATGGGCCGCGTGCTGGGGCGCCCGGCCGCGTCCTTCAGTCGAGTCGAGGACTACGAGGCGGTGGGGGCACCGGTGTTCGCGTGGCGGGACACCGTTGCCAGGGAAGCCCGTATGGGCAACGCCCTGAATCGCGTCGACACGATTCGCGCGTGGCGAGCGCTCGCGGGTAACGGGGGCGGCTCTTCGCGAGTTCGCAAGCTGCGTGGGCTCGCGCTCGCGGGCGCGTTCCCGCTCGCCGTGGCGGCACTCAACCGCGCCGGGCTGGGGCCGCTGCGCACCGACATCTCCACCGAGGAGCTGCGCCGCGCGGGGTTGCGCGCGATGGGCGAGGTGGCCGAGCGCCTCGGCCTGGGCGAGCGCGTATGTGATCTTCGGCCACACGCATCGCGCCGGGCCGCTCCCGGGCGACAGCGAGTCCGAGTGGCTCGGGCGCGGCGGCGCGCGGCTGATGAACTGCGGCTGCTGGACGTACGACCTCGTGTTTCTCGGCCGCGGCGCCGGTGAGACCCCCTACTGGCCGGGAAGCTGCGTGCTCGTCGAGGAGGACTTGTCAACTTCACCGCTGCTGAAGCGCCTGCTGCTGGATCGCTCTCACGCCGAGCTGGCGCCTGCTGAGGGTTCTACGCCAAGCCCGGTGTGAAGCAGGTCGCCAGACACCGCACGCCCGTATCGAGCTCCAGGGCGAGCGCGGCCGTCGTGTGGCGCTCGTGCTCGATCAGCGGATAGGCGCCCGGGTGTGAGACCGTCAGCTCTCTCAGGATGCTCGACTCGGACTGCTTCGCCATATCGCCATTGGTGCCAGTCACGCTGACCTTCAACTTTCCGCACCCCTCGAGCACCGCCCACACGCCGCCCGCCTCGTAGGGACCCGAATAGGCGCCCTCTTGGTCTTGGGTCTGGGGAAGCAGCTGGGCGTCGGGGGCATCCTCCGGACGTATTGGCTGCAGCGGCTCACGCGCCACTCCCAGCAGCTCCTGGATCGCCAGCTCGGTTTCAACGTAGGCGCCCTCGCCGTAGTGGTACTCGAACAGCCGCGCGCGGCCATCGAACAGGTAGCGCGCCGGCCATCCCTGGTTCTCGTACTCGCGCCAGACCTCCAGCTCGCGGTCGATCAGCACCGGGTACTGGATCCCCAAGCGCGTGATGGCCTCCCGGACCGTCTCCTCATCGCGCGCTGGCGTAAAACCCGGGGAGTGCACGCCGATCGTGCGCAAACCCAGCTGTGAGTAGCGCTCGTGCCAGGCCTTCAAGTAGGGCAGCGTGCGCAGCGAGTTGGGGCGGCAGAAGTCCCAGAACTCCACCAGCATCGGCTTTCCGCGCTGAATGATGCTCGCCTGCCGCCCCACCACGTTTGTCCACGGCAGGCCGGTGGGGAACAGCGGAGCAACGATCGTGTCGACGGGCGCTCTCATTTAGCCACTGCGCTCCTGAGACGTGCGAGGGGCAAGCATGGCAAAAATCAAAATACCCGCCCACCCCGCGAAGTGTGCTCTGCACATGAGCGGCTGAGGAGGCAGCCAGGTGCCGCCCATCGAGCCAGGTGCCGCCCATCGCACGCCTCAGCCTATGCTGCCGACCATCTCCAGCTGAATCAGCCGGTTGAGCTCGACCGCGTACTCCATCGGCAGCTCCTTGGTGACAGGCTCGATGAAGCCGTTGACGATCATCGCCGCGGCCTCGTCCTCGGTGAAGCCGCGCGAGCCCATGTAGAAGAGCTGATCATCGGAGATGCGCCCGACGGTCGCCTCGTGTGCGACCGTGACATGCGGGTTCTGGATCTGGATGTCGGGCCAGGTGTCGGATTTCGATTCGCCGTCCATCATCAGCCCGTCGCACTGCACGCGGGATTTGGAGCCGGCCGAGTGCTGGCCCATCTTGACCAGTCCGCGGTAACCCATGATCCCGCCGTCCTTGGAGATCGACTTGGCGAGGATGTTCGAGGTCGTGTTCGGCGCGAGGTGCACGACCTTCGCGCCGGTGTCCTTGTGCACGCCTTTGCCGGCCACGCCGACGTTGAGGTGATCGGCGCGTGCGCCCTCGCCCATCAAAAACGAGCCAGGGTAGAGCATCACGTACTTGGCGCCCATCGAGCCGCCGACCCACTCGACCGTGCCGTTGGCGTCGACGACGGCGCGCTTGGTGTTGAGGTTGTAGACGTCCTTGGACCAGTTCTGCACGGTCGTGTAGCGCGCCTTGGCGCCCTCGTGGACGAAGATCTCGACGACCGCGGAGTGCATCGAGTTGACGTGTAGGTCTGCGCGGTGCAGCCCTCGATGTAGTTCACCTCAGAGCCCTCGTCGGCCACGATCAGCGTGTGCTCGAAGGTGCCCTCCCCAGCTCCCTCCATGCGGAAGTAGGACTGCAGCGGCAGGTCGCACTTGACGCCCTTGGGGATGTAGCAGAACGCACCACCCGACCAGACGGCGCCGTGCAGCGCGGAGAACTTGTTGTCCTGCGGCGGCACGCATTTGTTCATGAAGTACTTCTGCACCAGCTCGGGGTACTCGGTGATGGCGGTGTCCATCGAGCAAAAGAGGATGCCCTGCTTGGCGTACTCCTCCTTCAGGCCCTCATAGACGGGCTCCTGGCGCCACACGCCGACGACGCCGGCGAGGTGCTCGCGCTCGGCCTGGGGGATGCCCAGATCCTCATAGGTCTGCTTCATCTCAGCCGGGACGTCATCCCAGCTGTTGAAGCGTCCCGCCGTCGGGGGCGAGTAGAGCACGAGATCGTCGAGGTTCAGCCCACTCAGATCCGGTCCCCATGTGGGAACGGGCTTGCGTTCAAAGATCTCCAGTGACTTGATGCGTTTCTCGGCCATCCAGTCGGGCTCGCCCTTGATCTTCGACAGCTCGCTCACGACCTCGCGGGAGATGCCCTGGCGGGCGCGCAGCTGACCCTGCTCGTCCTCGACGATCGGGCTTGGCTTGGTGATCCTGGTGCTGTCTGTCGTGGCCATCTGACTCCTCGCTGCGGTTGCTCTGGGAACCCTGGGCTCTGAAGTAGGAATTGTACCGAGACGACGAGCCGGCCCGGAACGTCGACTCACTCAGCGTCGGTCGGCCAGCTGTGATCGTTCGTCACAGCGCCGCGCACGACCTTGAGATTGAGCAGCGCACACTTGCGTCTGGTGGCCGAGACCGGGATGCCGAGCAGATCGATCATCCAGTCCGCGCCGAGTGTCCCGACCTCCTCCAGTGACATGCCCTTGAGCTCCTCGGAGGCAATCGACGCCGATGCCTGGGAGATCGCACAGCCATGGCCGTGGAAGCGGAGATCCGCGATCTTGCCGTCCTTCACCCGGATGTGCACGCCGAGCTCATCGCCGCAGAGCGGGTTGTGCTCCAGCGCCTCGAGGTCGTGAGGGTCCAACTCGCCGAAGTTCCTTGGCTGCTTGTAGTGGTCGAGGATGTAGTCGCGGTAGAGGTCGTCCATCAGAGTCCGAACACCTCTCGCCCGGCGAGTAGAGCGTCCACGAGCGCGTCGATATCGCCAGGCTCGTTGTAAACGCCGATCGATGCCCGGGCGGTTGCGCTCACGCCCAGGCAGCGCATCAGCGGCTGCGCACAGTGGTGCCCAGCGCGGATACAGACGCCGCCGCGGTCGGCGAGCTCGGCGATGTCGTGGGGGTGCATTCCCTCGATCGTGAACGACGCCAATCCACCGCGTGCCTCGGCCTCCCGTGGGCCGACGACGCGCAGCCCGGGCACATCCTCCAAACGCTCGAGCATGTAGCCCGTCAACGCGCGCTCGTGCGCTCGTACGCGATCCATCCCGAGCTGACCCAGGTACTCCACCGCGGCGCCCAGCCCGACGGCCTCGGCGATCGGCGGCGTGCCGGCCTCGAACTTGTAGGGAAGCTCGTTCCAGGTGGCCGACTGGAAGTCGACCGAGGCGATCATGTCGCCACCGGTCAGGAACGGCTCCATTTGCTCGAGGATCTCCCGCCGGCCGTGTAACACGCCGACGCCGGTCGGCCCGAGCGCCTTGTGGCCGGTCCACGCGTAGAAGTCGGCGCCGAGGCCGGCCAGGTCAACGGGCATCTGCGGTACCGCCTGCGCACCGTCCACGAGCGAGGTCGCGCCCGCCGCGCGGATGCGCGCGGTCATCTCGGCGACCGGGTTGATCGTGCCGAGCACGTTTGACATGTGTGCGAAGGCCACCAGCTTGACGTCGCCGCGCTCGAGCTCGCCCTCGAGCGCGTCCAGGGACAGCTCGCCGTGCTCGTCGACCTCGAGGTAGCGCAGCTCGGCCGAGCGCTCGCGGCACAGCACCTGCCAGGGCACGATGTTGGCGTGGTGCTCCATCTGAGTGATCAGCACCGCGTCGCCGGGGTTGATGTTGGCGCGGCCCCACGAGTAGGCGACGAGGTTGATCGCCTCGGTGACGTTCTTTGTGAAGATCGTCGTCTGTGGCTGAGCGCCGACGAAGGCGGCGATCCGTCTACGCGCCCCGTCGTAGGCTGCGTCGGCCTCTTGGGCGAGCGCGTAGACGCCGCGGTGGACGTTCGCGTTGTGCTGGCTCAGGTGTTCGGCCTGCGCGTCGATCACGACCTGCGGCTTCTGCGAGGTGGCCCCCGAGTCGAGGTAGACGAGCTCGCGGGGTGGGCGGGCACTCGATCTGCGCGCGAAGATCGGGAAGTCGGCCTTTACCCGCAGGGAACTCTCAACGACTGGTGGCATAGGCCTCGATGTCGTTGCGCGCGGCCGCCAGCTTGGCGGCGATCTTCGCGCGCACGAGCTCCTCCAGCGCCTCATCGGCCAGCTCAGTGATCAGCGGCTCGAAGAAGCCCTCCACGATCACTCTCACGGCCGCCGGGCGATCCAGGCCGCGCGACTGCATGTAGAAGATCGCGGCCTCGTCCAGCTCGCCGACAGTGCCGCCATGCGAGGCCGAGACGTCGTCGGCGGACACGAGCACCGAGGGGATCGCATCCACACGCGCCTTCGGCGAGAGCATCATTGAGTGGATCTGCAGATAGGTGTGCGTCTGCTGGGCGCCCGGGTCGATCTGGATCAGGCCCTCGAAGCTCGCCCTGCTCTCACCGGTCGCGGCGCCGCGCCAGTGCACGTCTCCCCCGGAGGGTCCGGTCTCGTGCAGGTCGACCGCGAATACGTCCAGGTGCTCGTGCTCCTCGGTGAAGAACAGGCCCCGGAAGGCCATGTCGCCGCCGGGCTCCGAGACTGCCAGCTCCAGGTGCTGACGCACCAGATGTCCGCCGAGCAGCGCTGGGAGCCAGTGGCAGTAGGCGTCACGTCCGACGCCAACGAAGCGTGTCGAAGAGTCGTACACCTCGCCGCGACCCCAGTCCTGCACCTGGGCCAGCCGGCAGCGCGCGCCGTCTTCCAAGTACAGCTCGAAGGCCCCCGCGTGTAGCGACTGGCCATCGCTGAAGTCCTCAGCGAGGTCGTACTCGTGCACCCGGAACTCGCTGCGCTGGCCACCGATCACGAGCGTACGTGCGTACTGCGCGACGCCGGGGCCGTCGATCGCGTACACGATCTCAAATGGCTCCTTCACGACGACGTCTTCTGGAACGTGCAGAAAGGCGCCACCGGTCCAGAACGCCGCGTTGGCCGCCTCCAGCTTGTGGCGGTCGATCGTCAGGCGCTTGGAATACCAGCGCTCGACCAGCTCGCGATGATCGCGAAAGGCGTCTTCCAGTGAGCAGAGGATCACGCCGCGCTGTTTCAGCTCGGGGTCGAGCTCGACGTGGACGATCGACCCGTCGCGCTGCACGATCCGCCCGGCGCGAGCCCGATCAGGGAGTGTGTGCTCGATGATCTCCGGCAGCGAGCCTTGCTCGTGCTCGGGTGTTGCCAGGGCGTCGAGATCGAGCTCGCGTAGGCTCGTGGTCCAGAACCCCGAGCGGCGCCACACCGGCAGCTCAGAGGTCTCGTAAGTTCTCAGCGCCGCCTCGCGCAACTGCTCGAGCGTGCGTCCATTGCCAGCCCCCGCGCCGGCTAGGGCGTGGTACAGGCTCGCCTCGCGATGTCGACCGGCCTTCATCTGCACCGGTGCCGCGCCATCGCCGTTCGCGCGCTTGGTGATCTCCTGCCCGATCTCAGACACTGTCGTCACCAGCCGCGAGCACACCAGCCGCGCTGGCGCCGACCTCTTGGCGGATCTGGTCATAGCCCTCGCGCTCCAAGCGTTCGACCAGCTCGACGCCGCCCTGAAGGACGATGCGACCGTCCATCAGGATGTGTACGAATTGGGGCTTTATGTAGTGCAGGATGCGCTGGTAATGGGTGATGATCAGCGCGCCCAAGCCCTGCTCCTCGTGCAATCGCTGCACGCCCTCGGCGACGGTTCGCAGCGCGTCGATGTCCAGACCGGAGTCGGTCTCGTCGAGAATCGCCACGTCAGGGGCGAGCATCGCCATCTGCAGGATCTCCGCACGCTTCTTCTCGCCGCCGGAGAAGCCGTCGTTGAGGTGACGCGAGGTGAACGCTTTGTCGACGTCGAGCAGCTCGATCGCGTGCTGTAGCTGGGTGCGGAACTCCTTGACCTGGATCGGCTCCTCGCGCTTGGCATTGATCGCCATACGCAGGAAGTTGGCGACCGAGACACCCGGAATCGAAACGGGGTACTGAAAGGCCAGGAACAGGCCGGCGTTGGCGCGCTCGTGGGGCTCTGCCTCGGTGATGTCCTCGCCCTTGAAAACGATTGTCCCCTCGGTGATCTCATAGGAGGGATGCCCGAGGAGCGTGTTGGCGAGCGTCGACTTGCCCGAGCCGTTAGGGCCCATCAGGGCGTGGATCTCGCCCCGGTTGATCTCCAAGTCGACACCTCTGAGGATCTCGCGCTCCTCGATGCGCACGTGCAGGTCTTTGATCTCTAGGTCGGCCATGTTCTGTGGTCAGGCTCCGGTTGTGAGTGGTTCGCGGTCGATGGATTTGCGTGAGGCGCTGGTCGAGATGCTCTGGCTTGTTGGGAGAGGGGTCGGAGGTAAGAGCTCGGGTTCGAGGACGAGGTCGGCGAGCGTGGTTTCCTGCAGCGTGCGCACGATCGCAAAGCGCACGCGCGTCCACAGCAGCTTGGTGGGGCAGACGTGGGACTCGGTTCCCGCCCGCCCGGATCCCGTCTGAGCTGACTCGCGCGAGCAGACGATCGAGCCGTCCGCGCTTTGCGAGATGCACTCGATCGGGGCGATCGAGCCCTCGAGTGCCTCGACGACCTCGGCCATCGTGATCTCGCTCGAGGGACGCGCGAGCATGTAGCCACCGCGCGAGCCGCGCCGGGAGTCGACCAGGGCCGCCTTGCGCAGACGCGCCACGAGATGCTCGAGATAGGCCAGTGGAAGGCCGTCGTGAGCAGCGATCTCCGCCAGCGGGATCGGATCCTCGCCGGAGCGCCGAGCAAGCTCGACCATCACGCGTACGCCGTACTCGGCCTTGGTTGAGAACATCATCTGAGCATTTCCTACCTGCCAGCTAGGGTATCAGGGGTGAGTGGGATCTCCGTCGAGCTTCCGGATGTCATGCGCCAGGGCTTCGGGGGTGAGTTGTTCCACCTGGAAGAGGTCTCGCTTTTGGCCGGTGCGGTCGATCAGCAGGACCGAGGCAGCGTGAAGGGAGTTGGCGTCGCCCAGCTGGGCGGGGACGATGTCGTAGGCGCGCCAGATCGGTCGCAGCTCGGCGCGGGTACCGGTTAGATACTCGACACGTCCGTTGAGCGCGGCTTCGCTGAGAAAGTGACGTACGGCCGCTGGCGTATCGGCGGTGGGGTCGGCGCTCACGATCAGCGTAGGGACCGGATGGCCGAGTTCGTCGAGCGCGCCACGGATCTGCTGGGCGATCAGCGGACAGGTCGGCTGACAGGTCGAGGAGAGAAAGGTCAGGATCGTGACCCGACCGCGATATTGCCTCAGGGAGACGTGTCCGCCCAGCTGGTCGGTGAGCCTGAAGTTCCTCGCCCCGCTGGCGGGCAGCAGGGCGCCGTCGAAGCCTGAGGAGGAGCGGGCGTTTTCAGCTACCGATGAGCCTGTGTCGTTGGTCGAGGTTCTCCCAGCCGATCGTGTAGCTGGCTGGTCGAGGATTACCGCCAGGGAAAACGCGATCACGACCACGGTCGCGATGGTGGGCATGATGATCCGAGGACGCTGATTCATCCTGGCTCAGGGTAGGGGAGGGAGGACACCCGGTTGGCTCAGAAGCTCGGTAGGGCTGGATGCGCATGAAGGAAATCTCGACTGAGACGGCGTACTTAGAAGCCGATGCCTCGCTACCTAAGGCTCGTACGGAGCGCAGGAGCAATGGCTCTTGCGCTGGGGATCGTTGTGGCGGTCGTGATGGCGATGGTTTCCGCGGCCTCCGCTGCAACCTTCGCGTCACCCCTGCCTTTGATTGCCCAGGCCGCGCCGGGCACGCCGGCCAGCCCCACCGTGCCCGCTCCAGCCAACGACGAACGGGCCAACGCTCAGGTCATCCACGGCCTGCCCGCCGCGATCAACGGCACGACGGTCGGCGCCACGATCGAACCGGGCGAACGCGAATCCGCCTGCGGTGTCGCGACGGCGAGCTCCGTCTGGTACAGCCTGCGTGCATCAAGCGCGGAGCGGATCGCACTCGACCTGGCGGCCGGCGGCGAGCTCGACGCCACGATCGACGTCTACCACGCGGTGCGTTCGCAACTCGATTCGGTGGGTTGTCAGCAGACCGAAGGTCACGGCAAGGCCTCGCTCTCGTTCAAGGCCTCGAAGAACGGTCTCTATCTGATTCGCGTGGCCGCGCTGGCGAGCTCGCAGCTCGCGAGCTTCTCGCTCGAAGTCTTCCTCCCGACGCCCGCGATCGGGCCGCCGGGCGCGCCGCTGCCATCCGGCGGGGTCAGCGGCCGGGTCGATCGCATCCAGAACATCAACGCGGCCTACTCGTTCACGATGCACGCGGGCGTCAGCTACCTGATCAGTCTCGCCAACGAGACCGAACACGCGTGCGTCAGCGGCGCGCTGTACGCGCCCGGCACGCGCTCCTTCGGAGGCGAAGAAGAAGAATCGGGCTCCGGCTCCGCGCTGCTGCAGATCAACTGCGGCGGCTACAAGCTGTTCACCCCCGGTCCCGGCCAGGGCGGTCGCTACAGCCTCGACATCACCCCGCACCACTCCTTCCGCGGCATCCAGCGCTTCCACCTGCAGGTCGCCCCCGCTGGAGCAGCCGAAACGGCGCCTGGGCTGGCGCTCGGCAATTACGCCCGTGCGCGTGGCTATCTCAGCGGACGCAGCGTGCGCGTGCTGCGCCTGTACCGCATGGAAGTCACGAGCCACTCCAACCTCACGCTCAAGTTGAGTGCGCCCGACTCCGCCGAATTCAAGCTCCAGCTGCGCAATCGGAACGGCAACGTGATCGAATGCGACTGCGAAGGCAGCGGCTCGCAAACGCTGCAGCATCAGCTGCAGCCGGGCACCTACTACGCGGTCGTATCCGTGCGCAACGGCAGCTCCGGCAACTTCACGCTCGTGCGCGAGTCGCGCACGATCACCTCGACCTCGCTGTCGTTCTCCTCATCGAAGGCCTCGCCCGGCGAAGGGATCGGCATCGACGTGAAGGTCTCGCCCGCCGCCTCCGGCCCCGTCGTCGTCGAGATCGAACGCTTCGATCCCGTCTTTGGCTGGCAGTTCTATCGGCAGGAAATCGCTTTGGTCAGCGAAGGGTCGGCGAGTGTGCCGTTCGTCCCACCCGCGGTGGGGCGGTGGCGTGCGAAGGCGAGCTATGAGGGCTCGCGCACTTCCAGTCCCAGCGCGGTGGGCTTCTCGTATCTGCTTGTCTCCTGAGGGCAGGAACGGTCGGAGCGGGCGCTATACTTTGTGAAGTCTCCCTGAATGTCGACCCCGATTTAGGAGTTTCACGATGAGCCGCTCTTCGGCGGAGCTTCTCCGCCAAGTCAAGTCCCAGATCGACGAGGTCGATCCATCAGAGGTCAACGAGCTGATCGACGAGGGTGTCGCGCTGATCGACGTGCGCGAGACCGACGAGTTCGCCTCGGGCCACCTGCCTGGGGCCAAGCACGTGCCCAGGGGCTACTTGGAGTCGCGGATCGAGGGTGTCGTGCCCGACCGCGATGCGCACGTGATTCTCTACTGCGCCTCCGGTAATCGCTCCGCCTACGCTGCGCGCACGCTCGAGGAGGATCTCGGCTACACGCACGTCTCCTCGATGACCGGCGGCATCACGCTGTGGAAGGACCGTGGCTACGAGGTAAAGATGCCGCGCACGCTCACCCCCGAGCAGCGCGAGCGCTACTCGCGCCACACGCTGATCCGAGAGATCGGCGCGGATGGCCAGCAGAAGCTGCTCGACGCGAAGGTCTTGCTGCTCGGCGCCGGCGGCCTTGGATCGCCGACCGCGCTCTATCTCGCGGCAGCCGGCGTGGGCACGCTGGGGATCGTCGACGACGACGTGGTCGACCTGTCGAACCTGCAGCGTCAGGTGATTCACACCACCGACCGCGTCGGCGTGCCGAAGGTGGACTCCGCCGAGGAGACGATCAAGGCGCTGAACCCCGACGTGAACGTCGTCAAGTACCCCGTGCGGATCGACGCGTCGAACATCGTCGAGATCATCTCCGGCTATGACGTGATCGTCGACGGGGTCGACAACTTCCCGACCAGATATCTGCTGAATGACGCGACCGTGCGGTTGAAGATCCCCGTCGTGTCCGCCTCGATCCTCGGCTTCGACGGACAGCTGTCGGTATTCAAACCGTACGACGGTCCCTGCTACCGCTGCCTGTTCCGCGAGCCGCCCCCGGCCGAGCTGGCGCCCTCGTGCGGCGCCAACGGCGTGCTCGGCGTGCTGCCGGGGACGATGGGTCTGTTGCAGGCGACCGAGGTGATCAAGCTGATCCTCGACATCGGCGAGCCCGCGATCGGCAGGCTGCTTCTGTACGACGCGCTCGGCGCGACCCTGACCGAGGTGAAGGTCCACCGCGACCCCGAGTGCCCGATCTGCTCGCGCCCGCCCGAGGAGATCACCGACGAGGAGCTCGGTGTGTTTCCCGACTACGAGGCGTTCTGCGCCGCCGCCGGGTAGCCTCCCGTCATGGCCACGATCAAGATCCCCCCGGTTCTGCGCGCCTCGGTCGGCGGCGAGAAGCTCCTCAGGCCTCCGGCGCGAACATCGGCGAGGTCCTCCGCGACCTCGCCGCGAACCACCCGGCCACCCAGGACCAGCTGTTCGGCGCCGACGGCACGCTCAACCGCTACGTCAACGTCTACCTCAACGATGAGGACGTGCGCGTTCTGGATGGGCTGGACACCGCGGTGGGGGAGAGCGACACGCTGGTGATTCTCCCGGCGATGGCCGGCGGCTGAGCCGATCGTCCACTGAGATGTTCCTCGGCTGCCACCGCGGCGATGGCCTGCCGATAGAGTGGTCCGGCAGATGAGATCATCACGCCAAGCACGCCGACTCACGTACTCGCCTGCAGTCTTTCTCTGTGCGCTGCTCGCCTGCGCCGGGACCGCGCTCGCCGAGGCCAACCACACGGGCTGGCCGCACCAAGAACATCACGAGGGACACCCGAACAACGAAAGCGGCGTGATGCGCGGCCAGGAAGGCGTGCACAACTACCTGCTCGGCGGGGGCGGCAACGACACGATCTACGCCGGCAACGACGGCGACGTGATCTGGGGCGACTCCCACCCGGCGGACAGCCCACGAGCCAGCGCGACTTCCTACACGGCGGCGCGGGTGAAGACTGGATCTACGCGAGCTACGGCGAAAACACGATCTGGACCGGCGCCGGCAACGACCACATCGCGCTCGTCTACGGCCACGGCACCGTGTTCTGCAACGGGCCCGGGCTTGAAGACACTGGTGATGCGCTACCTGCCGCAGAACCGGCCCTGGAAGCTCGTGGGCTGCGATCACAAGGTGATCGACCCCTACAGGGCGTAGAGGGATCGACCCCAAGCCCAGTCCCAGTCGCGAGCGCGCTATAGGGCCGCGCCGGCGGGCTCGCTGTATGCCGCATCCGGCGAGCTGAGGCATCGGACGCGCCGGCGGGCGCAATGTGGCTCATCGCGTGCTCGGCCAGCGCAGTGATCGTCAAGGATGGGTTGACGCCGACGTTCGCGGGGATCGCCGAGCCGTCGCAGACGAGCAGGTTCTCGTAGCCGATACACGCGCTGGCGGGCGTCGATCACGCCGCGTGGAGGGGTCGGGGGCGATCACCGCGCCGCCGAGGATGTGGGCGGTCGTGGGGATGTTGAACAGCGCCTCGGTGGTCGAGCTCTGGGCGATCCCGCCGGTGCGCTTGGCGAACCATTCGGCCGCCTGGTTGGCGACCGGGATGAAGGTCGGGTTGGGTTTCTCGGGGTCCTGTTCGGTCTTCAGCCACAACGTGCCGAACGGCCCCTGGCGGGGACGCAGCGCGATCGCGTTGTCGAGCGTCTGCATCACGAGCATGATGATCGTGCGTCGCGAATAGTGCTTCGGGAACAGCACCTGCGCCAGCCGTTCCGCGGGTGCAGCAGGACCTGGAGGAGCCACTTCAGCGGACGCGTGAGGCGCGTGCCGTCGCCGACGAGCAGCGTGTAGAGGCGGTGCATCGAGTCGCCGTCGTCGCCGTAGGTGACGGTCTCGATGTGGGTGTTCGGATCGGGATAGATCGAGGAGGTGATCGCGACGCGTTCGATCAGGTCGTCCGGGATAGTCCTCGGGGACGGTGACGGTGAGGATCGACTCGCTGTTCGTCCGCACGAGCTCGCCCAGGCGCGCGGAGATCCGCCCGAGCGAGCCGTTCAGGCGGCAGCGCTGGAGCAGCTTGTTCGTGCCGAGCGGCCCGGCCGAGACGACGACGCCGCGCGCGCGCTGAACCTGGCGTTCCTTGCGCAGCCACGCGCCCGGAGCGGACGCTTTCGACCTCATAGCCGTCCTTGCCGGAGCCGTCGCCGAGCGGGCGGACATCCACGACCGTGCGTTCGGGCATCACGCGCGCGCCGCGCTTCTCGGCGAGGTAGAGGTAGTTCTTGACGAGCGTGTTCTTCGATCCGTGCGGGCAGCCGACCATGCAGCGCCCGCACTGCCGGCAGCCGGTGCGCTCGGGCCCCTCGCCGCCGAAGAACGGGTCAGGGACGGTTACGCCGCGGCTCACCGAAGTAGACGCCGACGGGCGTCTTTTTGTAGGTGTCGCCGACGCCGAGCTCCTCGCCGAGCTCGCGCAACAGCTGGTCGGCGGGGTCGTCGTTCGGGGTCTGCACGACGCCGAGCATCCGCTGCGCCTCGGCGTAGTGGGGCGCGAGCGCCGACTCCCAGTCGTTCATCTCCGCCCACTGGCGATCCTCGAAGAACTTCTTCGGGGGTACGTAGAGAGTGTTCGCGTAGCCGAGGCTGCCGCCGCCGACGCCGCAGCCGGAGACGACGGAGACGTCCTTGAACGTGGTCAGCCGGAAGATCCCCTTCATCCCCAAGCGAAGGGTCTCCAGAAGTAGCGTTTCATGTCGGCCGTCGAGCTCGGCAGCTCGCTGTCGGCAAAGCGCCGCCCGCACTCGAGCACGCCGACGGAGTGGCCTTTCTCGGAGAGGCGCAGCGCCGAGACGCTGCCGCCAAAGCCGGAGCCGATCACCAGCCAGTCGAAGTCGAAGTCGCCCTCCATGTCCCGCCATCCTACACCGCCGCGACCGGAGTCGCGCGACTCTGGGGAGTGCTGAGCCGACGGGTAGCGGATCGCCAGCGAGGGTCGCTATATTCCGTGAAGTAATGGCTGTCCAGCCGCTGAGGAACAGGCCCTGCGGGGGTCGCTACGGGGACATCGTGCAGTCGATCGGCAACACGCCGCTGGTCGAGCTGCCCCGGCTGTCGCCGAAGCCCGGCGTGCGGATCTGGGCGAAGCTCGAGTCGCGCAACCCGACGGGCTCGGTCAAGGACCGCGTGGCGAAGGCGCTGATCGAGGACGCCGAGGAGAAAGGCGCGATCGCGCCCGGGCAGACGATCCTCGAACCGACCTCGGGCAACACCGGGAATCTCGCTGGCGATGATCTGCCGCTGAAGGGCTACAGGCTGAAGGTCGTGATGCCGGAGAACGTGACGCCCGAGCGCACGCAGCTGTTGAAGATGTACGGCGCGGAGATCGTCTACTCCGAGGGCTCGCTCGGCTCAAACGGGGCGGTCGAGAAGGCCCTGGCGATGGCGGCGGAGGACTCCTCGGTCTACATGCCCTACCAGTACGGCAACCAGGCGAACCCGAACGCCCACTACAACGGCACGGCGCTGGAGATCCTCGAGGAGCTCGAGGAGGTGAGCGCGTTCGTCGCGGGGCTCGGCACCGGAGGCACGCTGATGGGCAACGGGCGGCGGCTGAAGGAGACCTTCGGCGACGCCGTGCAAGATCGTCGCCGCGGAGCCGATGCAGGGCGAGCCGGTGCAGGGCCTGCGCTCGCTCGACGACGGCTTCATCCCGCCGATCATCGACATCTCGCTGCTCGACCGGAAGATCTTCGTGACCAACCACGACGCGATCGTCTGGACGCGCAAGCTGCTCGACGAGGAGGGCCTGTTCGCGGGCGTCTCCAGCGGCGCGATCGCGCAGCATCGCCGTGCGGATCGCGGGGGAGCTCGACGAGGGGAACGTCGTGTTCGTCGTCTGCGACGACGGCTGGAAGTACCTGTCGAGCGGCATCTACACGCTGCCGGTCGACGAGGTCGAGAACCTCGACTCCACCGTCTGGTGGTAGGCCGACTCCACGCCGCGAGTGCTCCGCCGGAGCTCTGGACCGAGCATGAAGATCGCCTCCGAGCTTCTCGACGAGGTGGTCGCGCACGCGCTGGAGGACCCGAAGAACGAGGTCTGCGGAGTCGTTGCGGTCGACAGGCGGGCCAATGCGCAGGCGGAGGGTCGGGTCGACGCCATCGCGCGGTCGACGTGCATCGCGCGGTCAACGTGCACGCGAGCCCGCTGAAGTTCGAGATCGATCCGACGGAACTGCTCGAGCTCTACAACTCGATCGAGACGAGCGGGATGCGAGTTGGGCGCGATCTATCACTCGCACGTGCGCAGCGCGCCCTATCCATCTCAGACCGACATCGGCTTCGCGGCAAATTGGCCCGGGGTGGAGTGGATCATCGTCGGCTTGGCTGACGGGCGAGGCGCCGGAGGTGCGCTCCTACCTGATCGAGGACGGCCAGGTCCGGGAGGTAGCGCTGGAGGTGGAGTAGTGGCGGGCGAGGAACCCCCATCGGTGTCAAGGGCGGGGGCGGAGGACGAGCAGCCGCTGATCTGTCCGGGTTGCGCTCGCGAGCATCCGCCGAGCGAGCGCTTCTGCCAGACATGTGGGATGCCGCTCGTGCAGATGACCGGTGCCGCCGAGGCGGTGCTGAGCGAGCGTCAGCAGCGAGCGCGGAAGATCAAGCCGCAGTACAGCGAAGGCAAGCTCGTGAAGATCGCGGCCGCGCAGAACGGCGTCGAGGCGGAGATGATCCAGGGGCTGCTGCTCGAGGAGGGGATCCCGAGCATGGCGCAGCGTGCGCCGGGCGCCGATGTGCCCGGACTTCCTGGTCGCCGGGCGCCGTGACATCCTCGTTCCCGAGTCGGGAGCCGAGGCGGCTCGCGAAGCGCTCGCCTGGGAGGCCTAGCGACCGTCTAGACCAGCACCGGCTGCGCCGGCTTCGCGCGTGATCGCGTCGATCTCTTCGGAGGCGCGCTCGAACTCGGCGTCGGAGAGCACGGGGGTGCCCTCGAACGGAAGTTCGCGCTGCAGCTCGACCCACGCCTGGGCGGCGGAGTACTCGTCCTTGACCTTCACGGTGACCGGCCGCGGGATGCGGTAGGTGCGCAGGAGCAGGACGTGCAGCGGCTGGTGGCGGCGCCAGCCGAGGCGCTTCTCGGCGTAGTCGGTCGTCCACACGTAGAAGGGGGAGAGCGCGTCGACGCAGCGCGGGTCGGCGATCGTGAAGTGACCGGCGACTTCGGCCCAGGCGCGGATGCGCACCCGGTCGGGCTGCTGGATGCCGCCGGTGGCGAAGGCGTGCAGCGGCGGCTCGCCGTCGCTCCAGACGCCCTCCTCGAGCGCGCGGCGCAGCTCGGGCTGATGGGATTCGCGCACGAGGTCGCCCGGCTGGTGGTCGAAGGTGGGGTAGAGGAAGAAGCGCTCGTGGGCGAGCCGGAAGGGCTTGCCGGGTTCGCGGATGCCGCCCTTGCGCAGGGTTATGAGCTGCTCGCCTTCGGCGAGAGCGCGGACGGTGACCGCCCATTCTTTGAAAGCAATTGGCATAAGAAGGACGAAAGACAGAGTGAAGCGAAAGTCTCGGTAAAACCTCGGGCCCTAGGTGCCCTCCGAAGCGACCGAACGACAAGCCCGACCGCTTAAAGATACGAAACCCTGGCGGAAATCCCAAATCCCCTGCAAATCGAAGCGTGTTTTTTGAGGCAAAATCGCTACAAGCGCCGTCCGGCGAGCCCCTCGGCGGCCTCGATGATCGCGGCGTAGTCGTCCTCGCCGTGGCCGCGGCCGAGCGTGGCGGTGAGCAGGTCGCGCGCGTGCGCGGCGGAGGGGAAGGGGATGCCCGCCGCCTGGGCTTCCTCGAGGCAGAGGCGTACGTCCTTGAGCATGTGCTCGGTCTTGAACAGCGTCGTGAAGTCGTGCTCGCGCATCGGCGTCGACTTCAACGCCAGCTGGGCCGAGGCGCCCGATCCGGCGGAGGTGACCTGCACGAACGCGTCGAGGTCGACGCCTGTCGCCTGCGCGAGCAGCAGCGCCTCGGCCAGCGCCGCCGCGTTGGCGGCGCCGAGGGAGTTGTTGATCAGCTTCAGCATCTCGCCCTGGCCGAGCTCGCCGACGTGCACGATCACCTCGCCCATCGCCTCGAAGAGCGGCCGCGCGCGGGCGAAGTCCTCGGCGCCGCCGCCGGCCATGATCGTGAGCGTGCCCGCCTCTGCGCGCGGCGAGGAGCCGGTCACGGGCGCGTCGAGCATCCGCACGCCCCGCTCGGCCAGCGCCGCCGCGATCCGGCGGCTGTCGACGGGCGAGATCGTGGACATGTCGACGCACAGCAGCCCCTCGCGCGCGGCCTCGATCACGCCATCCTCGCCGAGCAGCACCGAGGCGACCTGCGCGCCGTCGACGACCATGCTGACGACGATGTCGCTCGCGCGCGCGACCTCGGCGGGCGTGTCGGCCGCGACGACCGACGCCGACTCGTGCTCGGCTGCCCAGGCGGCGGCCTTGCCGGGCGTGTGCGTCCAGACGGTCAGCGGAAAGCCGGCCGCGGCGACGCGCGCGGCCATCCGCGAGCCCATGATCCCGAGGCCGAGAAAGCCAACTTTCGCTCAGGCATCGCCCGAGCATACGACTTCGAGTCACCTCAGCGGGCGCTCCGGCCGGGTCTCAGGCCGCCGCGAGCTCCCGGTCCTCGGTGTCGGCGAGGTGCTGATGCGAGGGGCAGTAGCCGTTGTGCGGCAGCGGCACGCGCTGGCAGGCGGCGCCTTTGCGCGTGGTCGCGCGACACTGCGGGCGGCTCGCCGCTGATCGAGGCGTAGCCCGCGAGCGGGTTCTCGATCAGGAACTGCTGGGCGAGCGCGATATAGCGGGCGACGACACGATGCACGTGGCCCTGCTCGCTCATCGGGAAGCAGCGAGCGGATGTCGCAGAACAGCGTGCGCTCGGGACGCGCGAAGTAGAGACGTTCGACGGCCATCCGCTCGACGACCGCCTCACAGGCCTGCAGCAGGTGCTCGTGGTTGGCGTTCGCGGCGAGGTCCGGCTTGGGGGCCAAGAGATGGGGCGCCAACTCCCGGTAGATGGCCCGACTGAATTGATACATGGCGACCCCTCACCCTCTTTCTCGATCGAACCGGTCTTGCGGGCACATCCGCCGTACCCGAAGACCCGGCCGTGAAAAGACATTCCACGAACGAAAACACGCGATCGGCGAGAAAGGATCGAGATTTTCGCGAGGTGGGAAGATTGAAGTATCTTTATAAAGGCCCCTCCGGGCCGTATCGCCGTGCGTACCAGACGCCCGGCGCCGTTCGGAGATCGAAGCTCAGACCCAGGTCTGCCAGGCAGCCGTCTCCCGTCGCCGGCGAGGACGAAATGATGCTGATCGAGCGCGGGATCGCGCTCGCGGATGGTCCGAGCGCTGGTGGGCGCCGCGGCTCTCGGTGCGCGCGAGCGCGCCGCGCGCGAGCAGCCGGGCCAGCGGGTGGGGATCCTCGAGCAGCGCGCTGCAGGCCCTCGGCGGAGCGGACGATGCCGGCGTCCCGCCACAGCGCCTCGCGGGTCGCGGGGCCGGCGAGCGGAGGCGAGGGGAGCGCCGCGGAGCGCCTCGATCTCGCGCCGGCGAGGCGGATGTGATGGCGGGCGCGGGCTCGGAGAGCGCGTGCAGAATGGCGCGGCGGGCGAAGACGAAGCACTCGCTGAGCGAGTTCGAGGCGAGGCGGTTGGCGCCGTGCAGGCCGGTGCAGGAGGACTCGCCGACCGCATACAGCCCGGGCAGGGTCGAGCGCGCGTGCAGGTCGGCGACGATTCCGCCCATCATGTAGTGGGCCGCCGGGGCGACCGGGACCAGCTCGCGCGTCGGGTCGAGGCCCGGCCTCGCGCAGCGCGGCGACGACGTTGGGGAAGTGGGCGGGGTCGATCGCGCGCATGTCGAGGCCGACCGAGCGCTCGCCGGTCTCCTGCAGGCGCAGCGCGATCGCGCGGGAGACCTCGTCGCGCGGGGCGAGCTCGTCGACGAAGCGCTCGCCGGCGGCGTCGTGCAGGGTCGCGCCCTCGCCGCGGATCGCCTCGGTGATCAGAAAGCCCTCGCGCCCGGCGAGCCCGATCACGGCGGTGGGGTGGAACTGCAGCAGCTCGAGGTCCGCCAGCGACGCGCCGGCGGCGTGGGCGAGCAGCAGGCCGAAGCCCTGCGAGCCGGGCGGGTTGGTGGTGCGCGCCCACAGCGCCGCGGCGCCGCCGGTGCCGAGCACGACCGCGCGCGCGGAGACGATCCGTCCGTCGTCGCAGATCAGGCCGCGACAGCGGGGGTGGGCGGGGTTCTCAGCGTGGGGTGGGTGCTGCGCTCCGTCGTCGGTCCAGAGCGCCCGCGCCCGCGCGCCCTCGAACACGGTGATCAGCGGCTCCTCGGCGACGAGCGCCGAGAGCTGGCGCACCACGCGGCGGCCGGTGGCCGAGCCGCCGGCGTGGACGACGCGCCTGACCGAGTGGCCGCCCTCCAGGCCGAGCGCCAGGCCCCCGGAGCGGTCGCCGTCGAAGTGGACGCCCAGCGCCTGCAGGTCCTCCACGCGCGCGGGCGCCTCGCGCACGAGGATCTCGGCCGCCGAGCGTCTGACGAGCGCGCGTCCGGCGCGCTCGGTGTCGGCGAGGTGCAGCTCGAAGCTGTCGTCGGCGGCGAGCGCCGCGGCGAGGCCGCCCTGCGCCCAGTAGGAGGCCGTCTGGGCCAGCGGCGTGGCCGAGATCAGCACGACCCTCGCGCCCTCGCGCGCGGCGCAGAGCGCCGCGTAGAGCCCCGCGGCGCCCGCGCCCACCACCACGATGTCGGTCTCGAGCACCGGACCGGCCTGAGCGGAGCTCACTTTTTCGGAGGTTCCGGGGCGACGAGCGGGTTGGAGGTCGGCGGGGCGTTGCTCGTGTGGTCGTGGCTGGAGTCGTGGTGGTTTCGGGGTCGGGCCGCGTCGTGGGGGCGGTCGAGGCGGAGTGGGCCCTCGTGCTCGGTGCGTGGGCGCCGTGGACGGCCGGTGTGCCCGTGCGCGGTGTTGCGCCGGGCGGCGGTCGCGCGCGGAGAGGGCGGTGCTCGGCGGTGCTCGTCCCGGGGGTTGCGGCGCGTCGTGCGTGGGGCGACGGTCGCGGTGGGCGCACGGTCGCGGTCGGGACGTCGTGGCTGGGGCGCCGTCGTGACGGTGATCGTCGTCGGGCAGCCGTCGTGGCGTGACCGGAGCCGCCGGCGAGCGTGACGAGCGCGGCGGCGAGCACGCCGAGCGAGAGCGCGACCAGCGACCGCGAGCGCGATCACGGGCGCCTTCCAGGCGGGGGATGCCGCCAGGCGCGTGCGCGCGGCGGCGCCGCAGCGCAGGCACCACTCCTGCTCGGGATCGAGCTGCGCGCCGCACAGCGGGCACGCCTCGTCCGCGGGCGGCGGAGCTGCGGTGGGTGAGCTGGAGCGGCGGGGGGAGTGGCGACGCTCACGCGTCCGGGCCGGAGGGACGGACGATCACGGTGGGCTGGTCCGTCGGTCGGTGGGCTCGAGCTGCGGGGCGGCCCGAGGCAGGCGATGACGGGCGGCCGACGTCTGCGGCGTGGACGGGGTCGATCGATCGTCGGAGCGACGGGCGCGGGAGTGCGGGCGGCGGGCTCGCCGGGCAGGCGGTAGCCGGGCGGCGGGTCGCGGGCGCGGGGATCGGAGCGGGCGCGGGCGGCAGGTCGGCGCGGGGGCCGACGCTGCGGCGGTCCGGCCACGGGACGCTCGGCGTGGCGGTCCATCGCGAGCCCGCAGTTGGGGCAGAAGCGGTCCTCGCTGCCGTGGATCGCCGCGCAGCGCGGGCAGGCGGCGATGCCGGCGTCGCGCAGCACGGTCACCGGCTGGTGCTCGGCGAGGGCGCCTTCGAGCGTGCGCAGCTCGACGTCGATCTGGCCGAGCGTGCGCGAGCTTGGCGAGCACGAGCGCGTCGTTGCGCTGGCCGAAGCGGTGCAGGTTGTAGACCAGGCCGCCGAGGTCGCGGTAGGCGAGCTCGCGCGCCTTGCGCAGGAAGCGCGCGCGGCGGCGCATGCGCCCGCGCTCGCTGAAGCCGGGCGGGCGCGGCATGTGGGCACGTCCACCGCCGGGTGCTCGTCGCGGCGTCTGGGCAGGCGGCGGTCCATCGAGGCCGTTGCTGGTGCGCTTTGCTCCACCGTCGCTCCATGCTACCCGCTACTCAGGACCTTTTCCACAGTGGCGGCTGCCGTCCGTGACCGCTCTCGAGCTTCACGGCTCGCTCCAGCGCCTCGCGCCAGGCGGCGGCGACGCGCTCGGCCATGCGCGGACCGGAGAACGGCTCGGCGTGGGCGCGTCCCTGGATCCGCGGACTCCGTCGCGCCCAGGTGGGGCTCGAGCGCCGCGCGCCAGGTCTCGAGCTCAAACGGCGCGCACAGCGTCCCCGCGACGCCGCGCAGCGCCTCGGGGTGGATGCCGACGGGGTGGTGAGCACCGGCACGTCGCAGGCGAGCGCCTCGAGCACGGCCAGCCCGAAGCCCTCGTGCCCGGAGGGCATCAGAACCGCGTTGACGGCGTTGAACCACAGCGGCGCGCGCGCGGGATCGACGCCGCCGAGGACGAGCAGCTCGACGTCGACCTCGCGCGCGAGCGCCGAGCGCGAGGTCGTAGCGCTTGATCGCGCGGGCGGGGTCGGCCGCGAACAGCAGGTAGGGCCGCTCGGGGTCGAGCCCCAGCTCGCTCGCGCGCCTGCGCGCGGGGGATCGGGTGGAAGCGCTCGAGGTCGACGCCGCAGGGCAGCACCTGCGCCCTGGCGCGCGCGCGCGGCGGCTCGGCAGTTCCTGCGCCGAGCGAGCTCGAGACGGCCGCCAGCAGGTCGATCCGGCCGAGCGCGGCGCCGGTGATCATCCGCGTGCGGGGGTGGCGCATGTCGTTGCCGTGGACGGTCAGCGCGCGTACGCGTGCGGGGACCGCGAACGCCGGCCAGGCGGTGAGGCCGTAGTGGGCGTGGACGACGTCGAACGGCGCGCGCGCGGGCCGGCGGGTGAGCGTCGAGGGGCCGCCGTAGCGGCGGCGCAGGTCGAGGGCCGCGCTGCGCGAGCGCCGCGGGCGCCGGGGGGAACTCGTAGAGCTCGATCTCGAGGCCGGCTCGAGGCGGCGCAGATCGGCGACCTGGTCGCGGACGAAGGTGCCGCGCTCGGGATGCGCGGCGTCGGGCAGCATGTTTGAGAGCACGAGCGCGCGCACGATCCTCCGACCGTAGCGCTCCGGGCTCTGGGATGATGGCCTGCATGTCGAGCGCGCCCAGCGAATGACAGCCGAGCGATCCAGACGCGATCCGCGCGGCACGGCCGATCGGCGTGTTCGACTCGGGCGTCGGCGGGCTGACGGTGCTGCACGAGCTGCTCGTGCGGCTGCCGCGGGAGGACTTCCTGTATCTGGGCGACACAGCGCGCTTTCCCTACGGCGAACGCACGCCCGAGGAGCTGAGCGGTTCGCCGCGGAGGTGACCGAGGAGCTCGCCGGGCGCGGCGCGAAGCTGCTGGTGGTCGCCTGCAACTCGGCGACCGCGGCCGCGCTGCCGGCGCTGCGCCGGCGGATGATGGAGACGACGCTCGGGATCGACGTGCTTGGCGGTCGTGCGGCCGGAGGCGCTGCGCGCGGTGGCGGCCACGCGCAGCGGCCGGATCGGGTTGCTGGCGACCCCGACGACGGTCGCCAGCCGCGCCTACGAGGAGGCGGTCGAGCGCGATCGACCCGCACGTGACGCTGCACGCGGTGCCGTGCCCGACGCTGGCGTCGATCATCCAGGCGGGTGAGCAGTTCGACGAGCGCGCCGTGCAGACCGTGCGCGAGGTCTGCGCGCCGCTGAAGCGGGCGGACGTCGACACGGTGATCCTCGGCTGCACCCACTATCCGCTGATCCAGCCGATGCTCCAGCGGATGCTCGGTCCGGGCGTGAAGCTCGTCAGCTCCGGAGCGGCGCTCGCGCGCCAGGTGGAGCATGCGCTGAGCACGCGCAACCTGCAGAACCCACAGCAGGACGAGGGCGAGTACCGCTTTCTTTGCACGGGCGACATGGAGGCGTTCGAGCAGGCGGGGACGCGCTTTCTGCAGATGCCGCTGGGTCCGGTCGAGCGCGTCGAGCTCGCGCCGGTCGAGGTGACGGCGTGAGCGGCGCATCCCCACACGAGGTTGTCCATGAGCGCCGAGCGCAGCTACGGGCGCGGGCCGGGCGAGCTGCGGCCGATCGAGATCGAGCCGGGGTTCATGCGCACCGCCACCGGCTCGGCGTTGATCTCGGCCGGGGAGACGCGCGTGATCTGCACCGCCTCCGCGCAGGAGAGCGTCCCGCGCTGGATGGCGGGCAAGGGAAGGGGCTGGCTGACGGCCGAGTACGGGATGCTGCCGGCGTCCACCGGCGATCGCAAGCAGCGCGACGCGACGAAGGGACGCCTCGATGGCCGCTCGGTCGAGATCCAGCGCCTGATCGGACGCTCGCTGCGCGGCGTGATCGATCTGAGCGCAGCTCGGCGAACGCACGATCTACCTCGACTGCGACGTGCTGCAGGCCGACGGCGGCACGCGCTGCGCCTCGATCACGGGTGCCTACGTCGCGCTGGCGCTGGCGTGCGCGCGTCTGCAGGCCGACGGCAAGCTGGAGGGCTCGCCGCTGACCGGCTCGGTCGCGGCGGTCTCCTGCGGGATGGTCGAGGGGGTCGCGCTGCTGGATCTCGACTACTCCGAGGACTCGACCGCGGAGGTCGACGCGAACGTGGTGATGACCGGCGAGGGCGGTCTGATCGAGGTGCAGGCGACGGCCGAGCGCACGCCGCTCTCGCGCGCGCACCTGGACGAGCTGCTGGCGCTCGCGGGCGCAGGGGATCGAGCGGCTGCGGGCGGCCCAGGAGCAGGCGATCGCGGCGTCGTGAGAGGCTGCTGCTGGCCACCCACAACGAGCACAAGCGCCGCGAGTTCGCGCGTCTGCTCGTCGGCCACGAGGTCGACGTGCTGCCGCCGAGGTGAGCTGCCGCCGGAGGACGGGGAGACATTCGCGGAGAACGCGCTCGGCAAGGCGCGGGCCGCCGCCGGGCGACCGGGACGGGTGACGCATCGCCGACGACTCGGGCATCGAGGCCGCGGCGCTCGGCGGCGCGCCAGGGGTGCGCTCGGCGCGCTACGCGGGCGAGCGATGCGACCGACGAGGAGAACCTGGCGAAGCTGCTGCGCGAGGCGCCGGCGGGCAGCGCGCTGGCGTACGTGTGCGCGCTCGTCTACGTCGATCCGCAGGCCGGGCGTGGAGCGCGTGTTCGAGGCTCGCTGCACGGGCACGCCTGGCGGCGCATGCCGCGGGGAGGGGTGGGTTTGGCTACGACCCCGCGTTCCTGCCGGATGGACGAGAGATTTGGTGGCCCGCCCGCCCTCACGATGGCGGAGCTGAGCGACGAGCAGAAGGACGCGATCAGCCACCGCGGACGCGCGGCGCGCGCGCTGCTGGAGTGGCTCAGACGAAGGTTGATCGCGGCGGAGATCGCGACCGCGAGACCGAGGCCGGCGTAGCCGTTGTAGCCGGAGAGCAGCAGCAGCAGCGCGGTGATCAGCGCGACGAGCACGGTTAGGCTCCAGGCGACGCGTTCGAAGGTCATCTCGCCATTGTGGCGGATGTCGTGGCGGAGGCGACTGTCCGCGCGCGGTGTTAGCTTCGATGGCAACGTTTTACGAGCGAGGAGGGCGAAGTGACGAAGTCCGAGTTGGTCGACCAGGTGGCGGATCGCGCCGATCTGACCAAGCAGGATGCGGCGCGCGCGGTGGACGCGGTGCTGGCCACCGTGGAGGACGCATTGCGCCGGGGCAGCGAGGTGACGGTGTCGGGGTTCGGCAAGTTCCACGTCGGCGAGCGCGGCGCGCGCCAGGGTGTCAACCCGCGCACGGGCGAGCGCATCCAGATCGCCGCCTCGCGCGTTCCTCGCTTCACCGCGGGGAGCGGGTTGAAGAGCGCGGTGAAGGGCCGCTGACGCTGCCGCTGAGCTTCGGAGACACCCTTGCGGCGCGTGTAGGAGACGCGCCGGTCGCAGATCGTGCTCGGCCTCGATCCGGATCCGAACGCGCTGTGGCCGGCCGCGAGTGAGCCGGCTCACGGGGCCGGCGATCTCCGGGGAGCTCCGCCGCGGAGCGCGCCGCGACGCGCGGTGGTCGGTCACTGCCGGGCGTTGATCGACGCGACCGCGGAGGCGTGCGTGGCGGTCAAGCCCCAGCTCGCCTGCTTCGAGCGGCTGGGCGCCCCCGGCTGGAGCGCGCTGGCGGCGGTCGCCGAGCACGCGCGCGCGCGTGGCCTGCTCGTGATCGCCGACGGCAAGCGCGGCGACATCTCGGTCAGCGCCTCCGCCTACGCGCAGGCGCTGATCGGCGGGGTCGCAGACGCCGTTCGGAGAGGTCGGCGGGGCTCGGTGCGGACATGGTGACGGTCAACCCGCTGATGGGCCGGATGCGCTCGAGCCGTTCGTGGCGGCGGCGCGTGCCGCCGGCGCCGGCGTGCTGGTGCTCGTGCGCACCTCGAACCCGGGCGCCGCGGACGTCGAGGACCTCGAGCTGGCCGGCGGCGGCAGCGGTGTGGGAGCGTCTGGCGGTGATCGTCGAGGAGCTCGGCGCGCCCGGCGTGGGCGAGTCCGGATGCAGCGACGTGGGCGCGGTCGTCGGGGCCACCGTCCCGGGTCACCTCGCGCGGGCCCGTGAGCTGATGCCGCACGCGACGTTCCTGCTGCCCGGGGTCGGCGCGCAGGGTGGCCGCGTGGAGGATCTCGCCCCCGCGTTCGTCGCCGGGCCGTGCGGGCGGGCTGATAACGGCCTCGCGGAGCATCGCGGGCGCACACTTGGGTGCACGGCGGGGATCCCGCCGCGGCCGCCCGGGCCGAGGCCGAGCGTTTGCGCGAGGCTGCGTGGGCGTTCGGATAGGCTCGCGCCCCCTGACGGTTGCTGCGTAGCCGTAGAGGGGATCTCCACGAGGAGCTCCCGCCGTTTCAGGCAGGTTCGCTAGCCTCTGGGTGTGCGCTTCACGGCATCACCCGCCGTTCGGAGCGCCGGAATGCGGGTACAGAGACCGAGATGATCATCACGGTCACGCTGAACGCGGCGATCGACAAGTCGCTCTCGGTGCCGAACTTCCGGCTGGGGCGGCGTCATCGCACCGTCGAGCAGCGCACGATGGCCGGCGGCAAGGGCGTGAACATCGCCCGCACGCTGAAGACGCTCGGCCAGCCGGTGATCGCCACCGGCTTCGCGGGCGGCATCACGGGCACGCACATCGTCGAGCAGCTCACCGAGGAGTCGATCCTGAACGACTTCGTGCGCATCCGCGAGGAGTCGCGCACGAACACCTCGGTGCTCGATCCGACGACCGGGGAGCAGACGGAGATCAACGAACGCGGCCCGTCGGTCTCCGAGCAGGAGGTCGAGCTGTTTCGCGACAAGCTTCTCTACCTCGCCCGCGGGGCCGCGATCGTCGTGTTCGCCGGCTCGCTCCCGCGCGGCCTCGAGCCCGATATCTACGCGGTGCTGATTCGCGAGCTGGAGCGGACGGGGGTGACGACCGTGATCGACACCGATGGCGAGCCTCTGCGCCAGGCGGTCCGCGCCGAGCCCGACGTCGTCTCGCCGAACGTGATCGAGGCCGAGGAGCTCGTCGGTCACGAGTTCGCCAGCGAGGAGGAGCGCTCGCTGGCGGTGCGCGAGATCGCCGCGCTCGGTCCCCGCGAGGCGATCATGACGCTGCCCGACGGCTGCTTCGCCCAGGTGCTCGTCGACGGGCAGCCATGTATGCGGCGCGTGAGCGTGCAGCCGCGCGAGTCGATCGCCAAGCGCGGCTCCGGCGACGCCTTCCTGGCCGGCTACATCGCGGCCCGCTACGAGGGTCGCTCGCCCGACCAGTGCCTGCGCTTCGGTGTGGCCTGCGGCGCGGAGTCCACCGCCAGGCTGGGAGCCGGCCTGATCGACCCGCGCGAGGCACGGCGGCTGATGGGCGATGTCGAGCTCACTGAGATCGAGCTTCCGGCGGAGGTTTGAGCTCAGCCCCCCGCGACGTCCCGCCGCAGAAAGACGAGGTAGGCCGCGAACAGCGAAGGGACCGCATACAGCGCGCAGACCCAGGCCGAGTGCCAGATCGGCGCCCAGTCGGTCGGGGTGCGCAGCAGGCCGTGCCAGTTCTCGAACTGTTCGGTGAGCAGGTAGGGCTTGATGCCTTCGATGCCCGGGATCTGCGCGATGATGAACAGCAGGATCGTGAAGCCGACCGTGCCCACGACGGCGGCGGCGCTGTTGCGGGTCGTGGTGGACAGCAGCACGCCGAGCGCGGTGACGGTCAGCAGCGGGATCAGGTAGACGGCGTTGGCGGCGAACACCAGCAGCAGGCCTTCGGGCGCCGAGACGACCGTGCCCGAGAAGGTGACCACGTGGTTGAAACCCCACGAGGCGACGCCGGCGACGGTCGCCACGGCCGCCGAGAGGAATACCGCGATCGTCGCGTAGGTCATCGCCGCGAGCGTCTTCGCGGCGAACACCTGGCCGCGGTCGACCGAGCGCGTGAGGATCGTCTTCAGCGTGCCGTTGCCGTCCTCGGCCGCGACGATGTCCCCGGCTACCAGGGCGGCGATCAGCGGCAGCATGAAGACGGACAGGAATAGCAGCATCAGCACCGGCGTCGCGAGGCCCGACTGGGTGATGTGCGAGGCGAAGATGTTGCCCCGATCGTGACCCGTGGCGGGTGTGCAGGTTCTGGACGAGCACGAAGATCAGCGGCAGGATCACGGCCAGGCCGAGGCCGAGATAGGTGCGCTTCTGCGAGACCAGCTTGCGTAGCTCCCAGCGGTAGGCGGTCGCGGTTGAGGGGCGTCTGAATGAGGGCCCGCCCGCCCCGCCGATCGGGGTCGCGGGTGCGGCGCCGACGGCCGTGCTCACCGGGTCTCCTTGAGCGCTCGAGCGGCTGGCGGCTCAGGCCGGACGCCGCAGCCTCCAACGGACTTCTCGACAGGACGTCGTGGAGACTCGACTCGCTGGCTGCAGGGCCGTGCGCGTCGTGCTCGCCCTCGGTCAGCCGGAAGAACAGATCCTCGAGCGTCGCCAGCTCGGGGGTCAGCGCGAGGATGCCCGATGCCCGCCTGCGCCGAGCGCGAGCGACAGCGCGCCGACGTGCTGCTCGTCGGCCTGAAAGCCAAGGCCGTGCGCGCCGCTGTGCCGCGTGCTCGACGCCCGGCCTGGGCGCGCACGATCTGCAGCGCGCGCGCGTCGTCGGTCGTGCGCAGCCGGTAGCCAGCCCCGCCTTGGCGGCGCAGATCGGCGAGCGCGCCCTCGTAGACGACACGCCCGCGATCGACGATCGCCACGCGGTCGCAGAGCTCCTGCACCTCGGGCAGCTGGTGGCTGGAGAGCAGCACGGTGATCCCTTCGTCGGCTAGCCGGCGGATCAGCGTGCGCATGTCGCGCATACCGGCCGGGTCGAGGCCGGTCGCGGGCTCGTCGAGTATCAACAGGCGCGGGCCGGCGCAGCAGCGCCGCGGCGATCCCCAGCCGCTGGCGCATCCCGTGCGAGAAGCCGCCCACGCGGTGGCCGGCGCGCGGGGTCAGCTCGACGATCTCGAGAACCTCGTCGATACGCTCCTGCGCGCCGTCTCCGTCGAGCGCGGCGAGCAGTTCGAGGTTCTTGCGCGCGGTGAGGTATGGATAGAAGCGCGGCGCCTCGACGAACCCGGCGACGCCCTCGAGCGCCCGCGCGCCCTCGCGCAGCGGATCGCGCCCGAACAGCTCGACGGTGCCCTCGGTGGGGACGATCAGCCCGAGCGCCATCCGCAGCGTCGTCGTCTTGCCGGCGCCGTTCGGTCCGAGGAAGCCGTAGACGTCGCCGACGTCGACGTTCAGGTCGATGTGGTCGACCGCCAGGACCTCCTTGTAGCGCTTGACGAGCCTCTGCGCCCTGACTGGCGGCGCCGTCGTCGGCCACGCTACAGGCCCTTGGCGACCGCTTCGACCGCCGCGGGGCTTACCGCGCCGGCGAGCAGGTAGCGCACGCCGGAGCGCTCGAAGCTGAGCAGCGTGCCGAGCTCGGTGGGCAGCTCGGACGCTTCGATGCCGTCGATCTTGACCTTCTGCAGGCCTTCTTCGGTGCGTCGAGGACTGTTGGGCGCCTTCCTTGGCCTTGCTTTCGAGGACGGCTACAGACGTGATGCCCTGGCCATGGGTGGTGACGTGAGGGTGATCGCCGCTATGCGTCGAGGACGGTCGGCTTGCGGACGTCCTTCTCGGGAAGCACGATTTCTTCGACCTTCGCGTTCGACGGCGGCGTGAATTCGAACACCGACGCCGCGACCGGGACCGTAGGAGATCGAGGTGGCGGCCAGTTCGATCGTCGGTGAGGAGCTGGTCGAGGAGTAGATCGCCGCGCGCAGGGGGACGCCGTTGGCGGCGTCCCAGGAGAGCTCGCCGCCGCCGATCAGGCTGCCCTGTTCCTTGGGGGAGACGCGCACCGTGTAGGCGGCCTGGCCGGCGACATCGGTCGGCGTCGCGCCGGAGACGTTCACGTGGTTGAGGTGGGAGATCGCTTCTTCGATCTTCGCGACCGACGGGACTTCGTGCGTGGCCTGGGACGTCCGGTGGGGCAGGCTGTCCGAGCCGGAAGCTCGCCGGCCGCGCTCACCTCGTAGGAGTCGGCACCGTATAGCGGTAGAGCGTGTTCGAGGACGCGTCATAGATCGACACGGTGTGCCCGTCGTAGAGCACCTGGGTGTCGCCCTTTTCGGACTGCAGTTCCAGGCGCACATGGCCGTCCTTGGCGACCCACATGCGGCCGGAGCCGCCGGTCACGAGCGGGCTGGAGGCGAGCTGGCCCGCCCGCCGCTGCCGTCGCCACCGCCGGCGAGGTTGGCGCCTTCGAGCAGGTGGTCGGTCAGCTGGATGTTCGCGCTGACCCCTTGGATTTGACCCCCGCCTGCCCCGCGGTGAGCGCGTCGTGGATGGCGTTCGCGCAGTGGCTTCGGCGGTGGCGTCGGCCCGGTGCCGAGCGCCGACGCGAGCGCGGTGGCGGAGATGCCGAGTCACGACGACGAGCCCACAGAGGAGCAGCAGGCGCGAGAGGGGGAGACGGCGGAGGAGATTAGCTCACTGGACTCCCACATCAGAGTAGCGCGATAGCTTCGGCGCTCCTAAAGGTAAGGAAGCTCTCATCCAGACGTTCGGGAGCGACCAGGAGACGCTCGAGGATCGAGTCCAGGCGCTCGAGGGATCGTCCGGCGGCGACACCCGATATTTTCCCGCCGCATGGTTATGGGCTTCGTCCTGTTCTGGGTCGTTCTCGCCCTCGCGGTGTTCTTCGTCGCGATGCGTGGCGGCCCGCGCGGCGCGCGCGAGTCGCTGCACACCGAATCGAAGGCCAGCCAGCGCGCTGATCACACTCGGGGTCGTGCTGGTGTTCGCCTTCGGACTGGTCGTGCCCGGCGCTCGTGCTGGCGCACAACGCCGAACACAAGGCGAGCGCGGCGATCGGTGGGGTGCAGCTGAACGCCGAAGAGGTGAAGGGCCGCGAACTGTTCTCCCACACCTGCACGGTCTGCCACACGCTCGCCGCGGTCAAGTCGGTCGGCCGGATCGGCCCGGATCTGGACGTGCGGGTCGGTGAGGACATCTCGACCCCGGCCGGGCGCAAGGCGCTGGTCGAAAACGCGATCGCCGAAGGCCGCGCGCGCGGCCTCGGCAACATGCCGGCCGAGCTGTACCAGGGCAAGGAAGCGGAAGAGGTCGCCGCGTTCGTGGCTGCTGTAGCGGGCCACTGAGCCTGACGCGCCGCGAGCAGCCGAAAGCCCGGTTTAGCCAACAGTCGATACCGGCCGGAGAGGCCATCGACTAAGGTCCGCCGCGATGGCCGCGCAGCCGAAACCGGAGCAGCCGAAGACCGCGGAGGACGTGAAGGCGCTCGTCGCCGAGCACGAGATCCGCTTCATCCGCTTCTGGTTCACCGACATCCTGGGTCAGCTGAAGTCGTTCTCGATCAACGCGGCCGAGCTGGACGACGCGTTCGAGGCGGGGATGGGCTTCGACGGCAGCTCGATCACCGGCTTCAACGCGATCGAGGAGTCCGACATGATCGCGATGCCCGATCCGAGCACGTTCGCGGTGCTGCCGTGGCGCCCGGAGGAGCAGGGTGTGGGGAGGATGTTCTGCGACGTCGTCACGCCTGAGCGCACGCCGTATGAGGGCGACCCGCGGCACGTGCTGCGGCGGGCGCTTGAGCGCGCGCAAGGGATGGGCTTCGACACGTTCAACGTTGGGCCCGAGCTCGAGTACTTCCTGTTCAAAGACTCCCGTTCGACGGAGGTGCTCGACAAAGGGGGCTACTTCGACCTGACGACGCTCGACGCGGGCTCGGACGTGCGCCGCGAGACGGTGTTGGCGTTAGAGCAGCTGGGGATTCACGTGGAGTACACCCACCACGAGGTCGGACCCAGCCAGCACGAGATCGATATGCGCTATGCGGACGCGATGAAGATGGCCGATGACTGCATGACGTACAGGATCACGGTGAAGGAGTACGCGATGAAGTACGGCTGGCACGCGACGTTCATGCCGAAGCCGCTGTTCGGCGAGAACGGCTCGGGCATGCACACCCACCAGTCGCTGTTCTCAGGCGGAAAGAACGCGTTCTACGACCCCGACGACCAGTACTTCCTGTCAGATGTCGGCAAGGCGTTCATCGCCGGCCAGCTCAAGCACGCGCGCGAGATCTGCTCGATCTTTGCGCAGTGGGTCAACTCCTACAAGCGGCTGGTTCCGGGCTTCGAGGCGCCGGTGTATGTCGCGTGGTCGCGCCGCAACCGCTCGGCGCTGGTGCGCGTGCCGCTGTATCACCCGGGGCGCGAGAAGGCAACGCGCATGGAGCTGCGCTGCCCAGACCCGGCGTGCAATCCGTATCTGACGTTTGCGGTGCTGCTGCAGGCTGGGCTGGAGGGGATCGAGAAGGGGTATGAGCTGCCGGAGCCGATGGAGAAGAACCTCTACCACCTATCAGGCGAGGAGCGCAGGCGCCTGGGTGTCGAGCAGTTGCCGGAGAGCCTGGGCGAGGCGATCGAGATGACGGCGGAGTCCGAGCTGGTGTTGAGGACGCTCGGTGAGCACATGTTCAACCGCTACGTCGAGATCAAGCGCCAGGAGTGGGACGACTATCGCGTGCATGTGACCCAGTGGGAGCTCGACCGCTACCTGTCGATCCTGTAGGCGATCTATCGATGAGCCTCAGCTCTGCTGGGCTACAGCTCGGTGGGTCGGTCTTCGGGATCCGGCGGAATCGCGCAGGCGATCGGACGCGCCGGCGTCAGATGCCAGTGCAGCGCCTGCAGTAGATGGCCAAACGCCGTCGGATGGCGCGGGGCGATATCGCCAATCAGGGCCAGTACGCTGAGCCCTTGACGTTCGTACTCGCCTTCGCCCGTGAGCTGCGCAAGACGCAGCAACCCGATCGCCGCGCTGGAGCCACCGGCCGGGATCGGCGAGTCCTCCAGGTCCTTACGCCGGGCGATCAGCGCTTCGCCATCTGAGGCGGTCGAGTAGAAGCCGCCGTTCTCGGGGTCGGCGAAGCGCGCGATCAGGTCCTTCGCGAGCGTGATCGCCTCCGTGAACCAGCGCTCTTCGCAGGTGGATTCGAACAGCGCGAGCAGCGCCTCCAGCAGGAAGGCGTGGTCCTCGAGGTAGCCGTCGATCTTGGCGCGGCCGTCGTTGTACGTGCGCAACAGCCGCCCATCTGAATCACGCAGGTCGCGCAGGACGAACTCCGCGCAGGCGATGGCGGCCTCGGTGTAGCGCGGCGTCGCCAACGCGGCTCCGGCCTCGGCGAGGCGGCAGATCATCAGCGCGTTCCAGGAGGTCAAGCGCTTGTCGTCCAGCTCGGGTCGCATGCGGCGTTCGCGCGTCTCCAGCAGGCGCGTACGGATACGCTCGCGGGTCTCCTGATCAGGTGCCCGCCCGCCGCGCCGTGCCGCGATCCTGCAGGACGTTCAGCCCGAGTTGCGGATGGATGAGGGTCCTCGAAGTTGCCCTGTCTCGGTGGCGCCGAACCACGCGATTGCCGCCTGCGCATCCTCGCCGAGCGCGTCGCGCAACTCGGCAAGAGTCCACACGTAGAAGCGCCCCTCGACGCCCTCGGAATCGGCGTCGAGTGCGGAGTAGAAGCCGCCCTCTGGGCCGCGCATCTCGCGCAACGCCCAGTCGAGCGTGTCGCGACAGACCTCCTGCAAGCGCTCCTCGCCGGAGACCTGCCACCCATGCAGGTAGGCGCGGGCGAGCAGCGCGTTGTCGTAGAGCATCTTCTCGAAGTGCGGCACCGTCCAGGTCGCGTCGACGCTGTATCGCGCAAAGCCACCGCCCACCTGGTCATGGATGCCGCCCGCTGCCATGGCGCGCAGGGTTTGCAAAGCCATGCTCGGCCCCGTCGGATGCCTCCGCGGTAGCTCATCCCCGGCACAGAGGCGAGGCAAACTCGATGACCGAGGCCGCGCGGCGGGAACTTCGATGCGCGCCTGGGAATTCGGCCGGGCCTGCAAATCCCCCGTTGACCGGGTCGAAGAACTCTCGCAGTCTCGCCACGGCCGCCTCGAGCGCGCTCACCTCGATCGGCTCGGAGGAAGGCTTCAATCGCGCGCCACCGGACAGCCGCTCGCGTAGACCCTCACCGCCCGCGCGAATCTCCTCGCGTCGCTCTGACCAGGCCTCGCCGATCGCCTGCAGCACCTGCGTCCATGCCGGCATTCCATGGCGAGGCTCCGGCGGAAAGTATGTGCCGCCATAGAAAGGCAGCTGCTCGGGGGTGAGGAACACGTTCAGCGGCCAGCCGCCACGGCCGGTCATCGCTCTGCACGGCCTCCATGTACAGCGCATCGACGTCGGGGCGCTCCTCGCGGTCGACCTTCACGCACACGAAGCCCTCGTTCATCAGCGCGGCCGTGCGCTCGTCCTCGAAGGACTCGCGCTCCATCACGTGGCACCAGTGGCAGGAGGAGTAGCCGATCGACACCAGCAGCGGCTTGTCCTGCGCGCGCGCGCGTGCCAGCGCGAGCGGGTCCCCAGGGCAGCCAATCGACCGGATTATGCGCGTGCTGGCGCAGGTAGGGCGAGGTCTCGGCGGCGAGCGCGTTCGACATTCAGGCCAGCGTACTCACCGCTTGCGATTAGGACGCTGAATCGATCCCTCCTCAGCGTAGGCGCGCTGGCTGATCCCGGACGATTGGTCCTGGCAGCGGTGAGGCGACGGGACTGATCAACGATCGGCCGATGGACCATCCGGAGGTGTCTGCGCCTGCGCCCGCCGTGCCCGAGTTCTGGTGCCGGCGCGGGAGAGCTTGACCTTGGCGAGATTGATGTTGAAGCGCTTGCCCCCAGAGTGCCCGTGACCTGCTTGCCCGCGCCCACGCGCACCGTGCCTGCCGCGGCGGCGGTGCCGGATGATTTGCAGCGTCGTCGTCTGCAGCTGTCCTTTGCTCACCGGGAAAGTGCCGCTCAGTTCGACGCCCGGTACGAACGTGAAGCGATTCAGCGCCAAGCTGGAGGAGCTGAGCTTGGCGTCTCCGCCGCGCAGTCCGCCAAAGCTCGACTCCGCTGGGAAGCTGCGAGTCGGCCTGCAGCGTGGCTCCGATCACTTGACGGTTGAGGTCGATGATCGTGTCGAGCACGGCGGTGAGCGTCAGGCTGGCTTGCCGCTCAAACCGGGCACCGGGTGTACGTAGTCGAGCTTCGTAGGCGTGAGCGGCGTGGGCGCGAATAGATCGCCGCTGGTTGTGCAGGGGCGGATTGGATGCCCGCCTGCGCCGCCGGCAAAAAACGCGGTCACAGCGGCCTCGGCACAGCCGCTGAAGTCGCTGCCGAGGACCGAGTGGCCCGTGAACGGAACGACGAGCAGTTGCGCATCGGGGATCAGCGCCGCGAGGCTCCGCGCGTTCGACGTTGGAGTTCTCAAGTCCTGAGCGCCGGAGAGGATCAGCGTTGGCACATTCGGCAGCACGCCTGGCACGACGCTCGCCGCGGAGGCGTCTGGCCAGCCGGCGCAGTCCGAGATCAAGCTGCTGTTCGAGCGCGGTGTCGGCGTCGAATGGGTAGAAGTCGGTGATCGGCAGCGCATGCAGGGCGCCGAGCGCTTCCGCTAGTCGTGTTGCCGCCGGCGCGGAGCGCTGCCAGGGAAATGGCGCTTCCTCGCAGGTCGTCGTCACGAACAGCGCTTCGTCGATCTCCTCGGAGCTTTCTTCGACGGGGTGACCGCCTGGCACGTTGGGGATCAATCCCTCGGCAAGGGACTGCAGACGCAGCAGCGGATCGGGGTAGTTGCGCAGGGCCGAGCGCACCGCGGCTGGCAACAGCGCGCGCAGCGCGGGGTTCAGGTCGCCGGCCTCGAGAACGCCGAACAGGCCGGACTCGTTCAACGTGGCGTTGTGGCGGTGAGCCAGAGCCGTCGTACACAGAGCCGCTCAGGGAGTGTTTGCGCAAATGCGCCGCCAGGCTCGCAATGTCCGCCACTGGGTTGGACGTGATCCCAGCGCAGGCATTGTTGGCGCACAGCTCACCAAGCACCGACTCGATCGCCTGGAAGGTCGGGATCGAGAAAGGTTCCGGGCCATTCGGGAGCACAACCGAGTCGAGCACCAGCGATTCCACGTGCTGGGGATAGCGTTCGGCGTACTCCTCGGCGACCTTCGTGCCGTAGGAGGTGCCGTACAGGACGAGCTTTTCATAGCCAGTGGCTTGGCGGATGGCCTCGATGTCTTCTACCGATTCTTGGGTGGTGTATCCGCCGCGAGCCAGGCCGATTTCAAGTGCGCAGTGTTCGAAGGTCTCGCTTGCCCGCGTTCGCCGCTGAAGCTGCTCAGCGCGCCGCAGCTCAGCGGATCCGACGCGCCGGTGCCGCGCTGGTCGAAGACGAGCAGGTCGCGCGCACTGAGCGCGGGGGCAAGCGTCTTGGCGATGAATTCGCCGAGTGGCAGGGCCGCTTGGCCTGGTCCACCGGCCAGCGCGAGGACCGCTGTCTTTGACTGGGCGGGGTGGGTGGGACTTGAATCAAGGCGCTCGACGCTCAATGAGATCGTGCCGCTCGCCAAGCCGGTTCGGGTGAGTGGCACGGGGACCGTGGTGCACGAGAAGGTGGCGCTGCTTGCGCACGGGACAAACGTCAGCGCGCCGGCTGGCGCGACGCCGAGGATGGCTGAGCACGCACTGCAGCAGCGCCATTGCGAGCAGGAGTGTCGGTGCGCGCTTGAGCATGCCCGCAGACGTTAGCGGTCGCTGGCGCCGGCCGATCATCCGAGATCGGCCAGCGCCATCTGTGCGCCGAGCGCTCCCGGTCCGGCGCCCTGCAGGTCGACGCGCCGGCCTCCCAGGGCTCCGCCCAAGGTCTTGTGGGGGCCCGTCGATGCGGATCAGCAGGTTTCCGTGTGCGGCCATCGACCCCCCGATGTGCAACTCGATCGCGTGTGGAGTGAGCTTGCCGGAGACGGTCACGCCTGGCACGTAGGAGTAGCCATGGAGGCTCACGGCTTCATCGGCGAGTCCCGCCCAGCCCGCACGCAGACCGCCGACGCGCAGCGAGAGGGAGCTCCCCAGTTCGTCTGACGCGAGCGCCTTGATGAGCCGCAGCGCCAATTGATGGTCGAAATTCTCCAGCGTGAGGACCACAGCCTCGAGCGTGCGTCCTGGTAGTCCGCGGTTACCCTCGCGCCAGCGCGACGTCCGATAGGCGCGCCGGAGGGAGGGGTGTCGGACGCAGGACAGGTGGTGGCGGCGCGGCGGCGCAGGGCCTGATCGGTCTGTCCGCGAACAGGTTCTGGAGGGCATAGCTCGCGCAGTGGGTGGGGTCGGAGCCGAGCACCGAGTGCCCGGTGTTGGGTAGCACCAACAGATGCGATCCGGGGATCTGAGCCGCGACTTCGCGTGCGTTCGCAGTCGGCGTTCGCAGGTCGTCGGCGCCGCTCAGGATCAGCGTCGGGACGCTCGGGAAGGGTGCCTCGTCGGCCGTCGGCGCGGGCGTGGTGAACGGCCAGAAGGCGCATGCCTGCATGTCGCTGAGCTCCAACACGTTCGCCGGCTGAAACGGTGCGAGCGCGCTCTCTCCCAGCGCGCGGATTTGGGCGTTTGCTTCTGCCAGGCGTGTCCGCGGGGTGGCCGCACGATTCCATGGGAACTCCTCGTCTTCACAGCTCGTCGCGAAGTAGAGCGGGTTGTCAAAGCTCTCGCTGGGACTTTCCGCTTCGCTTTCTTCACCGCTGTCCGCTCGTGCTTGGAGCTGCGCCAGCGGCGCCGTATCGTGATCCGCCGCTGCGCGGATCGCCGCGGGGACTTCACTGCGCAGGGTCGGTTCTAGATCGCCCTCGAGCAGGATCGCAAGTAGATCGTCGGAGTTGATTCGCACCGGATGGGCGATGCCACGGTCGTCGATCACACGGCCGCGCAGCGCTCCACGGGCCAGCCGCCGCACGAGCCGCGCGAGATCGCCGACGGGGTTGGGGGTGATCTGGGAGCAGGCTCGCGCGGCACAGAGCTGGTGGAGGATGCGGGGAATCGCGGCGAACGTGGCTCGGTCGAGCGGGTCGGGGCCGTTGGGGGGGACGACCGAGTCGAGGATCAGCGCCTCGACATGGCTCGGGTAGTCCTGCGCATACTCCTCGGCGACCTTCGTGCCGTAGGAGGTGCCGTACAGGACGAGCTTTTCGTAGCCGCCAGCCACACGAATCGCCTCGATGTCGGCGACGGTGTCGGTGGTCGCGTAGAAGGTGCGCATCGGTCCGAGCTGCGCCGCGCATTCGGCGATCGCCGGACCCGGCGATGTATTGGCGCTGATTTCGAAGCGGTGGCAGGAGAGCGGATGGGAGAGGCCGATTCCGCGTTGGTCGAACACAATCAGGTCGCGTGTGTCCGCGATTGGACCGAGCAGCTGGGCGAACTGTTCGGTGAACGGGATTGCCGCCTGCCCGGGGCCGCCCGCGAGCGCGAGGATCGCGTCCTTCGCTTCGCCGACGGGGGCGCGATGGCGGCGGATCGCCAGGGTGATTGCTCCCGGCGTGGCGCCGCTCGGATCGAGCGGCACGGTGAGGTGGCCGCAGGCAAAGTCATTACTCCCCCCGCAGGGCGCGAAAGCGATCTGGGCTTGGGCTTGCACGGCTGACATCCCCGTGCAGATACACGCCGTCAGGAGTACGCCGAAAAGCATGCCGGCGAGTCTGGGGAGTTGCATTTCTCGGAATCTACCGGCCGTGGTTCGCGGACGCGCCATCGAAGGTGTCATTGGATGCGCCGTTGGACGCCGTGGCCGGGGGCGCGGTAGGCTCGCGAAGATGACCGACTCCCGCGAGATCGTGCAGGCCGCTGGCGCCCCCGCGGCGATCGGCCCCTACAGCCACGCGGTGTCCGCCGGCGGGCTGCTGTTCTGCTCGGGTCAGATTCCGCTCGATCCGCTCACAGGCGAGCTGGTGGGAAAGACACCCGCCGAGCAGGCCTGTCGCTGCCTCGAGAACCTGCGCGCTGTCTGTGACGCGGCGGGCGGGACGCTCGAGCGCGCCGTGCGCATGACCGTCTACATGACCGATCTTTCCGCCTTCGCCGAGGTCAACGAGCTCTACGCATCTTTCTTTGAAAAGGAGCCTCCCGCGAGGGTGGCGGTCGGCGTGGCGCAGCTGCCGAAGGGCGCTCAGGTCGAGATCGACGCGGTCGTCGCGCTGTAGAGGGTCTCGTCGGTCGGCTCCACGCTGCGCAGGGCGCGGTTGAGCAGCTCGCGCAGGGTCCTGCGCTCATCAGCGTCGAGCGCCGCGAGCACATCGTCCTCGATCGTCACCTGGGCGCGTTCGGCTAGCTTCAGGGCCTCGCGGCCGGAGCGCGTGATCTGGACGAGATGGCGCCGCCGGTCGCTGGGATCGCGCAGGCGGGTGGAGTAGCCGAGCTGCTCGAGCTCGTTCAGGAGCAGGACCACGTTGTTGGCGTCCATGCAGAAGGCGTCAGCGAGATCCTGCTGGGGGCATCCGTCGTGGTCTGAGACGTAGCTGAGCGCGACCAGGTGGCGCAGGTGCATTCCCAGCTGCTCCTCGTTGGAGCGCCGGTACACCTGCTTGGCCAGCCGGCTCAACAGCACCGCCGAGCCGGGGGCACAGTCCAGCTGATCAGCCATGTCTCGAAGTCTATACATCATCAAAGCACCAACCATCACATTAGCAGCGATCGTTAATTTTATATAGATCATCCTTGTTATATGGATGATAGTTGCTATGGTGTGCTACTTCGCCATCCGGAAGGAGCACCATGAGTCAGATCGCCGTCGCCGAGCAAACCGAGCAGACCACTACCCCCACCAGGACAGATGCCCAGCACAAACGCGAGCGTCGCCGCTGGATCGCGCTCGGGGTGCTGTGCCTCGGCCAGCTGATGATGGTTCTCGACGCGACGATCGTGAACGTCGCGCTGCCCTCGATTCAGCGCGATCTGCACTTCTCTCAGGGCAACCTGACGTGGGTGATCGACGCCTACTTGATCACCTTTGGCGGCTTCCTGCTGCTTGCGGGCCGGATGGGTGACCTCGTCGGGCGCAAGAAAGTGTTCCTCGCCGGGCTCGTCCTGTTCATCGCCGCCTCGGTGTTTTGCGGCGCCTCCTCGAGCCAGGCGATGCTGATCGCCGGCCGCTTCGTCCAAGGGATCGGCGGCGCCGTCGCCTCGGCGGTGATCCTAGCGATCATCGTCACCGAGTTCCCGGAGAAAGTCGAGCAGGCGAAGGCGATGGGCATGTACGCGTTCGTCTCCGCCGGCGGCGGCTCGATCGGGCTGCTCGCCGGGGGCGTGCTCACGCAGTCGCTGAGCTGGCACTGGATCTTCTTCGTGAACGTGCCGATCGGGATCGTCACTTTCGTGCTCGGCTCGGCGCTGATCGTCGAGAACCGGGGCATCGGCCTCGCCGGTGGCGTCGACGTCGCCGGCTCGGTGCTGATCACGCTCGCGACGATGCTCGGCGCCTTCGCGATCGTCAAGTCGACCGAATACGGCCTGCTGTCGACGCGCACGCTCGGCGTCGGCGGGGCCGCGCTGGTGCTGCTCGGTGGCTTCTTCGTGCTGGAGTCGCGCATCTCCAACCCGATCATGCCGCTGCGGATCCTGCGGCTGCGAATGCTGATGGGCTCGAGCCTCGTGCGCGGGCTGCTCGTGACGGGGATGTTCTCGGCCTTCTTCCTCGGCGCGCTGTATCTCGAGCGCGTGCTCGGCTATGACGCGATCGACACGGGCCTCGCGTTCATGCCGCTGACGATCGCGATCGCCGCCTTCTCGATGGGGATCTCGGCGCTCGCGGTCGGCCGCTTCGGCGCGCTGAGGACGCTCGCGGCCGGTCTCGCCGCGATCGCCGCCGGCCTCTTGCTGCTGGCGACGGCGGGCGTGCACGCGAGCTATTTCCCCGGCTTGTTCGCCGCGTTCCTGCTGATCGGGATCGGCGCCGGCGCCTCGTTCCTGCCGCTGCTGACGATGGGGATGGCCGACGCGCCGCCCCAGGACGCCGGACTGGCCTCGGGGATCATCAACGTCTCGGTGCAGCTGTTCGGCGCGATCGGCCTGGCGGCGCTCGGCGCGATCGCGACCGACCACACCAAGACGCTCGCCGCGGCCGGGAACGCGCTGCCGAGCGCGCTCACGGGTGGCTATCACCTCGCCTACATCGTCGCCGCGAGCTGCGTCGGGCTCGGGATCCTCGCGGCGTTCTTGATCCTGCGCCCGCCGGCGGGGAAGCTCCCGCAGGCGACCGAGGAGGTCGAGTACGAGCTCGAGCACGCGGGTATGACCCCTCAGCCCGTACCGGCCTGACCGTCGGCGCCGCTCGGGAGCGGGCCGCGCTACGCCTCCCCGCGTAGCGCGGCCCGCCTGACCTTCCCGCTCGCGGTCTTCGGCAACTCCGGCGCGAAGTCCACGATCCGCGGGTACTTGTAGGGCGCGGTCTCTCCCTTGACGTGCTCCTGCAATTCCTTCGCCAGCGCGGGGGAGGGGGAGAAGCCCTCGCGCAGTACGACGACCGCGCGCACGACCGCGCCGCGCTCGGGGTCGGGCGCGGCGACAGCGGCGGCCTCGGCCACGGCGGGATGGGCGACGAGCGCGGACTCGACCTCGAAGGGGCCGATCCGGTAGCCCGCCGAGACGATCACGTCGTCGGAGCGGCCCTCGAACCACAGGTAGCCCCCGCTCGTCTTGCGCACGCGGTCGCCAGTTCGCCACACGCCTGCCGCGCGGCGATCCTCGCTCTGCCATGTTCCATCCTCGCGCCGCCCTACACCCTCGCCGAGATAGCCGAGGAAGAAGGTCGGCACGCTTGTCGGTGTGGCCGTCAGCTCGCCATCCTCGATGATCAGCTCCACGCCGGGCAGCGCTCGTCCCATCGAGCCTGGCCGCACCCGCTCGCCACGTGGCATCCCCGTCAGCTGCCCGGTCTCGGTCTGTCCGTATCCATCGCGGATCTCCAGGCCCGTGGCCTCTCGCCAGGCATGTAGGACCTCTGGGTTGAGCGCCTCACCCGCGGCGAGCATCCCGCGCAGATCCCTCAGCGGACGCGAGGGTCGCGCGCTTGGCGATCACGCGGTACTCGGTCGGCGCCATGCACAGCACGTTCACGTGCTCTCGCGCGAGCAGCTCGAGGCGCTCGGCGGGGTCGAAGCGCGCGTCGTGCAGCAGCGCGCTCGCGCCCGAGAGCCAAGGCGCGATGAACACGTTGCGCGCGCGACTTCGACCAGCCCGAGGCGGCCGTGCACCACACGAGCTCGCCGGCGCCGCGCGCCCAGCCAGTGCTCGGCTTGCAGGCGCTGGCCGTCAGGTAGCGCTGTCCGTGCAGCACCGCCTTCGGCTCGCCCGAGGTGCCGCTGGTGAACGTGATCAGGCAGGGGTCCTCGGCGCCAGCTCGACCGCGGGGGCGGGCTCGGCCTCGAACAGCGCCTCGTCGGGCACGTACAGGACTCCGCGACCGTCGCCCGACCGCCGCTGCCGACGTCGCCGTGCCGGGTCGCGCGAGCGCTCGGCCGGCGAGCGCCGCCTCCAGCTCGGCGCGGTTGCGCTCGTCGGCGACGATCAGCGGGGCCGAGCGACGGCGAGGCGCAGGCGCAGGTCTTTCGCCCGCAGCTGCTCGGTGCACGGCAGCACGACCGCGCCGATGCGAAAGCAGGCGCACATCGTGAAGACCCACTCGGGGCGGTTGCCGATCAGCGTCATCACGACATCGCCTCTGCCGATCCCGCTGCGCTCGCAGCGCGCCCGCCAGACGCGGCGCTGCGCTCGCAGACCTCGGCGAACGTCCACTCACGCCGTGAGCCGTCGCGCGCGAGCTCCACGCAGCGCGAGCCCCGACGGGGGCAGCCGGTCGAGTACCTCGCGGGCGAAGTTCATGCCGGTATTCTCCATGGACAGCCCGAAAACGACCTTTGGAGCGCTAACAGCATGGCCGTAGCGACGACGCCCGTACACCGAGAAGACCGACGAGCAGCAGGCGATCACCGAGATGGTGCGCCAGTTCGCCGACGAGCAGATCCTGCCGAACGCCGAGCACTTCGACCACGAGGACGAGTTCCCCGAGGACATCGTCGAGCAGATGAAGGAGCTCGGTCTGTTCGGGGTGACGATCCCCGAGGAGTACGGCGGCATGGGGCTGGACCTGACGACCTACGCGATGATCGTCGAGGAGCTCTCGCGCGGCTGGATCTCGATCTCGGGCGTGATCAACACGCACTTCATCGGCTCCTATCTGCTGATGAAGTTCGGCTCGGAGGAGCAGAAGCAGAAGTACCTGCCGCGCATGGCCACGGGCGAGATCCGCGCCGCGTTCTCGCTGTCCGAGCCCGAGCTCGGATCCGACGTGCAGGCGATCAAAACTCGGGCGAAGAAGGGCGAGGACGGCTCCTAGGAGATCAACGGTCAGAAGATGTGGGTCACGAACGGCCTGCGCTCGGATCTCGTGTTCGTGCTCGTGAAGACCGACCCGAACGCCGAGAAGGCGCACAAGGGCATGACCTGCTTCATCGCCGAGAAGGAAGGCGGCGTCAGCGAGAACACGCGGCGACTATGCCGGCCTGACGGTCCCACCGCAGCTAAGAAGATGGGCTACAAGGGTGTCGAGTCGACCGAGCTGGTGTTCGACGGCTACCGCTGCCCGGCCGAGAACATCCTCGGCGGCGAGGACGCCGGCCTGAACAAGGGCTTCGTGCAGATGATGGACGCGCTCGAGGTGGGTCGCGTCAATGTTGCCGCGCGCGGCGTCGGCATCGCCCAGCGCGCGCTCGAGCTGGCGCTGCAAATATTCGCAGGAGCGCAAGACCTTCGGCAAGCCGATCGCCGAGCACCAGGCGATCCAGTTCAAGCTCGCCGACATGGCCACCCAGGTCGAGGCCGCGCGCCTGCTGACGCTCCGCGCCGCGCGCCTGAAGGACGCCGGCGAGCGCTCGGACCTGGAGGCGGGGATGGCCAAGCTGTTCGCTTCCGAGGCGGGGCGCTTCTGCGTCGAGGAGTCCTTCCGCATCCATGGCGGGTACGGGTACTCGAAGGAGTATGAGATCGAGCGCCTCTACCGCGACGCGCCGCTGCTGTTGATCGGCGAGGGCACCTCGGAGATCCAGCGCATGGTGATCGGCAAGAAGCTGTTGCAGCGGCACAAGATCTGATGTCCGAGGACGCGAAGACCCTGATCGAGCTCGCGGTGAGCAGGTTCCTCGAGGAGGTGCCGGCGCTCGAGCCGATGAAGCTCGTGGTGGCGGTCGAGCTGCGCGGGCGCGGCGACGTGCAGCACTTCCGCTTGGAGATGCCCGGCGTGAAGGTCACCAAGACGCCCCCCGACGACGCTCGCGTGCGCGTGGAAATGCGCCGCGAGTTCTTCAACGTGATGGCCCACGAGGCCAAGGTGCCCGACTGGATCGAGGCCTTCACCTACGGCCAGGCGAAGGCCTCGGGCCCCGATCAGTTTCTGAAGCTGATCAGGAACGTCGTCGAGCGCCAGCAGGAACGCCAGAACCTGCGCCACGCGCGCAAACACGACGAGTAGGGCTCAGTCGCGCGCCGCGGTCTCGCGTCACTGGCCGATCTTCGATCGTGTCCGTCTAGTGATATGCGGTGATCTGCTGGGCCAGGAACACCAGGGAGGCGAGCAGGAAGAAGCACATCACGACCAGAGAGAAGTTTTCGTTCATGGGCTCACCCCTACCATAGTCCACCTGGCGGCCGAGGATGGCTGGTCGGCAGCTGGACCCGTGGCGCTCAGCGAGCAGCCGAGGATCAGGCGAGGATGGCGTCGTTGTCGTAGAGCTTTATGACCTTGACGGTCCCGGGCGGCGATGCGTCGAGGCACAGCCGGCACAGCACGCACTCGTCGAGGTTCTGCTCGACGATCTCAAGCCAGCATCGCGCCGCTGGGCGAAGATGTCAACGGGGCAGGCGTCGTTCAGCTTGACGCGCCAGCTCGCGGTCGCCGGCGACCTGGTCCTCGACCTCGACCGCGATGAATGTTGCCTCGGCCCTCATGCGGCGCTCCGCTCCGCGATCTTGGCCTTGACCAGGTCGGGAATCTCGTCGATCCGCTGCACGACCGGGATACCGGCCGCCTCCAGACGGGCGATCTTCTCGCTCGCGCTGTCCTGGATGCCCTCGACGATCGTGCCGGCGTGCCCGAAGGACATGCCCTGCATCTCCTCGTCGTCCATGAACTTGCCCGCCATGAAGGCGATGATCGGCAGGCGCGAGTTGTGCTCGCTTGACCCACTGCGCCAGCTGGGCCTCCATGCGCCCGCCGGGCTCGGTGTAGATGACGATCGCCTGGGTTTGCTCGTCGGCCTCGAAGTAGGGCATCAGCTCGGCGTAGGTGGAGCCGATGATCGCGTCGCCGCCGATCGAGACGGCGGTGGAGACACCCAGTCCCGCGGCCGTGAGCGTGGAGGAGATCTCCGTCGTCATGCCACCGGAGCGGCTCATCACGCCGACCGCGCCGGGCTGGTAGGCCACAGCGGCGTTGCGCGCCGGGCCACCGATACCGCCCATCTTGGCGACGCCCGGGACGATCAGCCGAGGCAGTTGGGCCCGATGATCCGCGCGCCCTTGGCGTCGGCCAACTCGACCATCATCGCGACATCGCGGCGTGGGATGCGCTCGGTGACGATCACGATCGTCTTGATGCCGGCATGCAGCGCCTCGAATACGGCGTCGCGCGTGCCCGCGGGCGGGACCGTGACGACCGAGCCGTCGGGCACGACGCCGTGGTTGTGCTCGACGACCTGCTCGACCGTGTCGAACACCGGCACGCCGTGGACCTCACGGCCCTTGCGGCCGGGGGTGACGCCGCCGACGATCTTCGAGCCGTAGTCGAGACACTCGCGTGTGAGGTTGACCGCCTCGCGCCCGGTGATGCCCTGGATGATGAACGTCGTGTCCTGGTCGATCAGGATGGACATGGCTAGGCCGCCGCAGGCGGGTGGGGTTCAATCTTGGCGACCGCGCGACCGGCGGCCTCCCACAACGACACCGAGCGGTCGCAGTACTCGATCCCGTACTTGTCGAGGATCTTGAAGCCCTCCTCCTCCCATGCGCCAGGGATGCGGAAGATCGCGATCGTCTCGCCGGGGTCCTTGCCGAGATCCAGGCAGGCCTTGATCACGCCGCGCGCGACGATATCCACGCGCGTGTTGGAGACGATCGACATCATCACGGCGATCTTCTCGACGCCGTCTTTGCTGGAGGACCTCCTTGGCCAGGCCGCAGGCCTTGGCGACCGACGGGTTGCCGCCGATCTCGGAGTAGTTGGCGGGCTGACCGCCCTGCTGGCGCACGGCGTCGGTGAGCGTCAGCGAGCCGCCGCCGGCGCCGATCACCAGGCCGATGTTGCCGTTGAAGCCAGTGTCCTTGCCCTGGATGACGCCGCGGTGATCGGCGGCGTCGATCGCCTTGACGGCCTCCTCGAAGGAGGTCGGAGTGTGGCCCTCGCGGGTGCCCTCGTCCTCGCCGATGCCGAGTGCCTCGATCAAGCCCCGCTGGCGCGGCATGCCCTCGTTCTCCATCTCCATGTGCGCGTCGAGCGCGACGAACGAGCCGTCCTGTCAGCTCCGCCAGCGGGTTGATCTCCGCGAGCGTCATGTCGTTGTCGAGGAATAGCTGGGCCAGGCGCGCGAGCACCGGGGTGGCGCGCTGCAGAGCCTTGCCGGTGACGCCGGCGGCGGCGATGACCTGCTTGGCCTGGAAGTCGGAGAACGGCTGCGAGCGTGGAGAAGTGGCCGCGGCCGACGTGGTCGGGGTGCTCTTCGGCGACCTGCTCGATGTCGATGCCGCCCATGTCGCTGAAGAGCATCAGTGGCTTCTTGGCGCTGCCGTCCCAGACGACGCCCGCGTAGTACTCCTGCTTGACCTCGGCCTTCGGGTCGACGAGCACACCGCGCGGCATGTGGCCGCCGATCTCCAGCTGGAGGATGTCCCGCGCGTAGGCCTCGGCTTCCTCGGGCGTGTCGGCGAACTTGACGCCGCCGGCCTTCATCCGCCCGCCGGAGAGCACCTGCGACTTGATCACGGTCGGGCCGCCGATCCGCGCGGCGATCGTCGCCGCCTCGGCCGGATCGGTCGTGAAGCCGTAGTCGGTGACGGGGATGCCGGCGCGCTTGACGATCTCGCGCGCCTCGTACTCGAAGAATCTCATGCGGCGCGGAAGCCTATACGTCCGAGCGGCGAAACCCGTATGCGTCTCGCTAGCTCCGGGTCCTTCTTGGCGAGCATTTCGGCGAGGTTGACCATCACCTTGCACTGCTTCCAGGTGGCGTCGTCCTGCATCTTGCCGTCGATCATGTGCACGCCGCGCCCGTCGGGGATCGCCGCGATCACCTTTTTCGCGAACGCAACCTCGTCGGGGTCGGGTGAGTAGACCTTCTTCGCGATCGCGATCTGGCCCGGGTGCAGCGACCAGGCGCCGACGCAGCCGAGCAGAAAGGAGGCGCGGAACTGGGTCTCGCAGCCCTCGGAGTCAGAGATGTCGCCGTAGGGGCCGTAGAAGGGCAGCGCCCCGACCGAGGTGCAGGCGTCGACCATCCGCGCGATCGAGTAGTGCCAGGGGTCCTGCTGGTAGCTGGCGCGCGGCGCGTCCGGGTTATCGGGGTCGGGATCGGCGATCGTGCGGTAGCCGGGGTGCCCGCCGCCGACGCGGGTGGTCTTCATCCGGCGCGAGGCGGCGAGGTCGGCGGGACCGAAGGACATGCCCTGGATGCGCGGTGAGGCGCAGGCGATCTCCTCGAGGTTGGCCACGCCCTGGGCGGTCTCGAGCACGCAGTGGATCAGGATCGGGCGCTCGATCCCGGCCTTGGCCTCGAGCTGGGCGAGCAGACGGTCGGCGTAGTGGATGTCCCACGGGCCCTCGACCTTGGGGATCATGATCACCTCGAGCTTGTTGCCGATCTCGCCGACGAGCTGGGTCAGGTCGTCGAGCACGTAGGGCGAGGCGAGCTCGTTGACGCGCGTCCACAGCGCCGTGTCGCCGAGGTCCATCTCCTTGCCGACCTTGATCAGGCCGGCGCGCGCCGCCTCCTTCTTTTCCAGCGGGACCGCGTCCTCGAGGTTGCCGAGCAGGATGTCGACCTTCGGCGCGAGGTCAGGCGTCTTCTCGACCATTTTCGGGTTGGAGAAGTCCATGAAGTGGATCATCCGGGACGGCTTGAACGGGATCTCCCGCGCCGGCTCGGGGGCGTCGATCGCGAGGGGCTTGAAGAAGTCTCGGGGGTTGCGCAAGTCGGGCTCGTCTCCTGTCGGGGGGATCGTCGTTGGGGTCTAAACGGTATCGCCTGAGCGCTGGTGACTAGCTGAGCGCTCGTCACCGGGTCACTAATGTTCAGGGCAACGTCAACGTCGAGCAGAGCTACAGGAGACCGCCACCCATGAGCGAGACCGCCACCCAGACCGTCGAGACCGATCAGGCCGCCCGCGAGGCCAGCGGCGCCCACCCATACGGCCGCTATCTCGAGGAGTTCGAGGTCGGCGCCGTGTACAAGCACTGGCCCGCGAAGACCGTGACCGAGTCAGACGACCACCTGTTCTGCCTGATCACGATGAACCACCACCCGCTGCACCTGAACGACGTCTACGCGAGCAAATCCCAGCAGGGGCGCAACGTCGTCGTGGGTCCGCTGGTCTACTCGCTGGCGCTGGGCATGTCGGTCAGCGACGTGAGCGGCAAGGCGATCGCCAACCTCGCCACCGAAGAGCTCAAGCACCCCGCGCCGGTGTTCCACGGCGACACGCTGTATCTGCGAGTCCGAGGTGCTGGAGAAGAAGGAGTCGAAGACAAAGCCCGACCGAGGGACCGTGAAGGTGCACACGCGCGTGCTCAACCAGGATGGGGTGCTCGTGGCCGAGTTCAAGCGCCTGGTGCTGGTGCCGCGGAAAAATCCCGGCGCGATCGAGACGGCGGAGGGCAACGTCGAGTAAATCGGGGGTGCGATACGCTCTCAGGACCGCCCCGGATGGGCGCTTTTCCATTTCCGGAGCCAATCTCGGCCCCGGAAGCGCTGCGCACGACGCGCGCTTGACGATCACGACCGCGACACGAAGGAGTTGCTTCGACGCCATGAGCACCACCGCTCCCGCCCCCACCAAGAACGAGCGTCTGCTGGCCTGGGTCGACGAGGTCGCGGCTCTGACCGAGCCGGAGAAGATCGTCTGGTGTGACGGGTCGGCGCGAGGAGTACGACCGGCTGTGCGGCGAGCTCGTCGAGGCCGGGACGTTCGAGAAGCTGTGCGAGGCGAAGCGGCCGAACTCCTACCTGGCGCTGTCGGACCCCGGCGACGTGGCGCGAGTGGAGGACAGGACGTACATCTGCTCGGCGACGCGAGGAGGAAGCCGGGCCGACGAACAACTGGCGCGACCCGCAGGAGATGCGCGAGCAGCTGAACGAGCTGTTCGCCGGCTGCTATGAAGGGCCGCACGATGTACGTCGTGCCGTTCTCGATGGGGCCGCTGGGCTCCGACAAGAGCCACATCGGCGTGCAGCTGACCGACTCCACCTACGTCGCGGTGAGCATGCGGATCATGACGCGGATGGGCCAGGGCGCGCTGGACGCGCTGGGCTCCGAAGGCGAGTTCGTGCCCTGCCTGCACTCGGTGGGCATGCCGCTAGACGAGCGGCGTGGAGGACGTGCCGTGGCCGTGTAATGCGGATAACAAGTACATCGTGCACTTCCCCGCAGACGCGCGAGATCATCTCCTACGGCTCGGGCTACGGCGGCAACGCGCTGCTGGGCAAGAAGTGCTTTGCGCTGCGGATCGCCTCGGTGATGGCGCGCGACGAGGGCTGGATGGCCGAGCACATGCTGATCCTCAAGCTCACGTCCCCGCGAGGGCGAGGTCAAGTACATCACCGGCGCGTTCCCGAGCGCGTGCGGGAAGACGAACCTGGCGATGCTGATCCCGACGCTCGAGGGCTGGACGGTGGAGACGATCGGCGACGACATCGCCTGGATGAAGTTCGGCGAGGACGGGCGGCTGTACGCGATCAACCCCGAGTACGGCTTCTTCGGCGTGGCGCCGGGGACGGGCGAGGACACGAACCCGAACGCGATCCACACGATCGAGACGCAACTCGATCTTCACGAACTGCGCGAAGACCGACGACGGCGACGTCTGGTGGGAGGGCCTGACCAAGGAGGCGCCCGCGCACCTGATCGACTGGCACGGCAACGACTGGACGCCCGACGTCCGCGCACCCCGCCCGCGGCGCATCCGAACGCGCGCTTCACGACCCCGGCCTCGCAGGACCCGGCGATCGCGGCGGAGTGGGAGGACCCGACGGGCGTGCCGATCGACGCGATGCTGTTCGGCGGACGGCGCTCGACGGTCGTGCCGCTCGTCACCGAGGCGCTGGACTGGGAGCACGGCGTGTTCCTCGGCGCGGTGATGAGCTCGGAGAAGACCGCCGCGGCCGCCGGCACGGTCGGCGAACTGCGCTTCGACCCGTTCGCGATGCTGCCGTTCTGCGGCTACAACATGGCCGACTACTTCGCCCACTGGCTGGAGATCGGCCGCAAGGCGGACGCGGCGAAGCTGCCGAAGATCTTCTACGTCAACTGGTTCCGCAAGGACGAGGACGGGCGCTTTTTGTGGCCCGGCTTCGGCGAGAACTCGCGCGTGCTGAGCTGGGTGTTCGCGCGCTGCGCCGGCCACGGCGCCGCGACCGAGACCCCGATCGGCCTGATCCCGCCGGTCGGCGGCGAGGGCATCGACACGCGCGGGCTGGACGTCTCCGACGAGGACATGGCCGAGCTGCTGCGCGTGGACGTCGAGGAGTGGAAGACCCAGCTGCCGCAGTTCCGCGCGCACCTGGCGCAAATTCGAGCAACCTGCCGACGGAGCTGAACGCGCAGCTCGACGCGCTCGAAGCCCGTCTGGCCGCTGAGCGGCGCGACGCGGCGTCCTCGGTCGCTCGCGTGTGTAGCTCGCCACGCTTCCTGCGTCCTTGCCTCGCTTGCCCAGCGGCCCTCTAGTGAGGTGATTGTTAGTCGTGCAGGCCGTGGGACTCGCCGGCAGCTGCCGGCGGGCGTGACTCCTCGGCGAGCGAGGTGATCGTCAAGAGGCCGCGCGCGGATGACTCGAGCACCTCGGTGGCCTCCTCGAGCGAGCGCGCGTAGAGCTCGACGAGCAGGTGGACGATGATCGAGGTGTCGTCTTCGTGCTTGTGGAAGCGCACGTGGGTGAAGAACTCGCGCACGCCGTGGTCGCCGAAGGCGGCATAGGAGAGCGCGTCGCCGGCCTCGGGGCCGGAGCAGCTCTCGACGTCTTCGGCGTCGACGGAGACGGTGCACGAGGCGACCCAGGGGGTCCCGGCGATCATCCGTTCCCAGCGATCCTCGATCGGCTCGACGCGGCCGTTGGCGAAGCCGAGGTGGGGCTGGTCGTGCATGCAGTCCAGGCACTGCACGACCGCCTCCTGGAGCTCGTCGACGACCTCCGAGCGCTCGCCGGTGTCGGGATCGATTTTGTGGATCCCCTCGTAGTGGACCTGGACCTCCAGATCCTGCGACCAGCAGCGGTAGCACCGCAGCCAGCTACGCGCGCTCGTCTCGGCCATTGAGCCCTCCATCGGGCTCATTGTATGCGCGTGACCCGGCGATCCGGGAGTGGGCCGCCCCGCGCGTGTCTGCTACCCAAACGTGAACGCGTACCCCGTGACCCCGGGTGCGAAGCGCAGGCTCAGGCGGTGGCGTTCGTTGCGGGGCAGCGAGGCGAGCGTGTAGAGGCGCTCGCCCGTGACGGTGACGAGGCCGTTGTGGACGTCGGCTCCGGCGTCCGCGGCGGGGATCGGCCGGCCGTCGAGCAGCACCTGCACGGTCCGCGGGATGTTCCCGGCGGAGCTCAGCACGAGGTACACGTTCTTGGCCTGGAACTCGACGTCGATCCCGGCGTGGGTGGGCATCCGATCCCGCGACCGCGGTGACGGGCTGGGCGGCGGTGTTCCAGGTGCCGCTGAAGGCGAAGTTCGTTGACTTGCCAGGATGGTGCCCGCGATGGCCGGCGCCGTAGTCGTGTACGCCGGCGACGGGGCCGGTGACCCAGCCCTGCCCGCGCGCGGTCCCCAGGTAGGTCTCCGGCGTGGCTTCCTGGAGGGGCACGATCACGTCGGTCGGATGGCGTGTGCGCCGGCGACGTCGTGTCCGGCTTCGGCGAGCAGCGCGCGGATCGCGGTTTCGGTCTTGTCGTAGTCGCCCTCGCCGAACGTCGCGTAGCGGACCTGGCCCTTGGCGTCGATCAGGTAGTCGGCCGGCCAGTACTGGTTGCCGTAGGCGTTCCAGGTGCCCATTTCGTTGTCCTGGACGACCGGGTAGTTGATCCCGAACTGCGCCGATCGCGTCGGCGACGTTGGAGGCGTCGCGCTCGAAGGAGAACTCGGGCGTCTCGACGCCGACGATCGTCAGCCCCTGGCCGCGATAGGTCGCGTCCCAGGCCTTCAGGTAGGGGAGCGTGCGGATGCAGTTGATGCAGGTGTAGGTCCAGAAGTCGACGAGCACGACGCGCCCGCGCAGCGAGGCGAGCGTGAGCGGGTGCTGATTGCCCGCGCGGTGTTGAACCAGTCCTCGGTGTCGGTGAATTCGGGCGCGGTGCCGACGTCTCTCAGGCCGGCGGGCGATCGCGAGCAGGCTCGCCTGGCTGGCGCCGTGCGGCGCGGAGGGGGTCGAGGCGCTCGGCTTGAACTTGGCTTCGTGGCCGGTGATCTCGTGCAGGCGGCTTTCCACCGCATGGGATTTCTCGAGGCTCGCGGTGAGGTTGACGTCGGGGATGCGTTCGGCCACCTGCTGGTCGAAGCGGACGTCGAGGTTGGTGACGATCGCGAGCGCCGTGAGGATCATGATCACGCCGAGCGTGCGCTGCAGCAGCGGCCCGCGGCCGGCCCGGCGCACGCGGTCGAACAGCGCGCGGCCGCCGAGCGTCAACCCGAGCAGCACGACCGCGGAACCGAACGCGTAGGCGATCGCCACCGCCACGGTGCGTCCGCTGGCGGCGCTCACCGAGATCACGGCGGCGAGGATCGGGCCCGCGCAGGGCGTGTAGACGAACCCGAGCGCGGCGCCGACGAGCAGACCCGAGCGAAAGCCGTCCCCGCGTCGAGCGCGGCCCCGAACGCGGCCAGTCGCGAGAGGCGCGCCTCCAGGCGGTCGCCGACTGCCGGCACGAGCAGCACCACGCCGGTGGCGAGCAGCACGACCACGGCGATGTCGCGCAGCGGGTCCGAGCCGAGGCCGACGCCGCCGACGACCTTGGCGATCCCGACGATCGTGACGGTGAAGGTGACCGTCAGCCCGATCACCACCCCAGCGGCCGCCGCCGCCGCCGACGCCGCCGGAGGCGAGCAGCGCGGGCAGCACCGGGAGCACGCATGGGGACAGGGCGGTGCCCGCGCCGGCGAGGATGGCAAAGAGGATCAGGATCAGCATGGGCGTGTGGGCAGCGGTGCGATGAAGCTAGCGCAGCTTCCTGGAGGCGAATAGAAGCTAGTGCAGCTTGCTTAACGTTCTATGACGCCGCACGGATGCCCGGCATTCCCGAGGCGTCGACTGTCGGGCGTCAGCGCTTGAGCAGCACGTAGACCGTCGTCGCCGCGAGCGCGATCTGCCCGAAGGCGAGCGCGGTGCCGAGGTTGGTCGCGCCGAGCGCGCCGGCGAGCAGGCTCGCGAGGACGAACGCTGCCGAGGATCATCAGCAGGTCACGCGCCATCTGCGGCCTCGCTCGCTTCGCTCCAGGGCCGCCACGAGCGCTGGTACGTCCAGGCCCGGCTCCTGCTCGGCCAGCAGCGCCTCGGCGGCGTGACGGCCGCCCAGGGCGCGCAATCCGCGCTCGCCGTGCTCGGCGTGTAGTCCGCCAGCGCGCTTGCGCGGCGCGCCGCAGTCGCCGCCCGGCGAGGTCGATACCGGCGCGGTGCTCCGCAAGCGCCGCGATCAGCTCGTCGATGCCCTGCGGCGGTGGCAGCGAGGAGACCGCGAGCACGGGCGTGGAGCGCGAGCCGAGCGAGCGCAGGGAGGCGCTCAGATCGCGCCGGGTGCGTACTGCCAGCTGGCCGAGGTCGGCCTTCGTGACGACGAGCACGTCGGGGATCTCCATGATGCCGGACTTGAGGAACTGCAGGGCGTCGCCGCTGCCGGGCTGCACGACCACGGCGACGGTGTCGGCGACGTCGACGATCTCCGTCTCGGCCTGGCCGACGCCGACCGTCTCGATCACCACCACGTCGAACGCCGCCGCCAGCGCGTGGGCCGCCGCGCGGGTCGGCCAGGCCAGTCCGCCGAGGCGCTCGCCGGCGGCGGTCGAGCGGATCAGCACACCGCGGTCGGCGGCGTCGAACTCGATCCGCGCGCGGTCGCCCAGCAGCGCGCCGCCGGAGCGGCGCGAGCTCGGGTCGACGGCCAGCATCGCCACCGTCTGGGCGGTCCTGCATGCGCCATGCGTGCAGCAGCGCCGAGAGCAGCGTCGACTTGCCGGCGCCCGGCGGTCCGGTGATCCCGATCACGTGCCCGGGTGCCTCGCCGCCGAGCGCCTGGGGCGAGACCTCGCGCAGCAGCGCCGCGGATTGCTCGCGATCGGCCGGCGGTGGCGCTCTCCAGCAGGTTCAGGGCGGCGGGCGCCGCGCTCAGGTCGCGCTCGCGCAGGCGCGCGCCGAGGGCCGCCCCGTCGTCGCTCACGCCTCGAGCGCCGAGCCGTTCGGGGACGAGCCGTTGCCGTTGGCGGCGGGTGGCGCCGTTGCTGATGCCGACCAGCTCCACGATGTCGCGCATGATGCGCGTGAGGTCGAAGTCCTTGGGCGTGTACACGCAGGCCACGCCGGCGCGCTTCAGCGGCGCGACGTCCTGGTCGGGGATGATCCCGCCGACGACCACGGGCGCCTGCACGCCGGCCTCGCGCAGCGCGTCGATCACGGCGGGGATCAGCTCGCGATGCGAGCCGGAGAGGATCGACAGGCCGATCACGTGCACGCCCTCCTGCAGCGCTGAGGCGGCGATCTGGGCGGGCGTCAGGCGGATCCCTTCGTAGACCACGTCCATGCCCGAGTCCCGGGCGCGCACGGCGATCTGCTCGGCGCCGTTTGAGTGGCCGTCGAGACCGGGCTTGCCGACGAGGATCTTCGGTCGACGGCCGAGTTGCTCCTGCAGCCTTGAGACCTCCTCGCGCAGCTCTGTCGAGATCACGCATCCGGCGTTTCGTGCCCGCTGGCCTCGCCGACGCCGGTGGGGGCGCGATAGCTGCCGAACACCTCGCGCAGCGTGCTGAGCCCACTCGCCCGTGGTGGCTCCCGCGCGCGCGGCGGCGATCGTCGGGATCATCAGGTTCTCTCGGGAGCTCCTCCTCGCCGGCGACTCGGGCCAGGTCCGAGAGGGCGCGCGTCCACGGCGGCCTGATCGCGCTCGGAGCGCCAGCGGCGCACCGCCTCGATCTGCTCGGCCTCGACGGCGGGGTCGACCACGAGGATCCCGCCCTCGGCGTCGTCGGTCAGTGGCGAGACGGCCGTCTCGGCGAAGCGGTTCTGCCCGACGACCGTCTGCTCGCCGGACTCGATCCGGTGGATACGCTGGCGATGGGAGTCCACCAGGGCGCCCTTCATGTAGGGCACCGCCTCGACGGCGCCGCCGTGCTCGGCGACGACGGCCATCTCGGCGCGCGCGCCCTCCAGCAGCTCGGCGACGAGGCCGTCCATCACGTGAGAGCCCTCGAAGATGTCGGGGTACTCGAGCAGGTCGGTCTCGTAGGCCATCACCTGCTGGATGCGCAGCGACCACTGCTGATCCCAGGGGCGGGGAAGGCCGAGCGCCTCGTTCCAGGCCGGCAGCTGGATCGCGCGCGCGCGGGCGTCGCGCCCGAGCGTGACGGCGAGCGTCTCGAGCACGATGCGCTGGACGTTGTTCTCCGGCTGGGCCTCGGTCAGAGCCGAGCGAGTTGACCTGGACGCCGTAGCGGAAGCGCAGGTGCTTGGGGTCGGTGACGCCGTAGCGCTCGCGGCCGAGCTCCTCCCAGAGGATGCCCATCGCGCGCAGCTTGGCGTGCTCCTCGACGAAGCGCACGCCGGCGTTGACGAAGAAGGAGATCCGCCCGAACACCTGGCCCATCAGCTCCTGCGCGGCCGCCTCGTCGCCTGCGTGGGCGGCCTGGACGCGCTCGCGCGCGGCGTCGAGCACGGCGATCGCGTTGCTCATCGCGTAGGCGATCTCCTGCACCGGGGTGGCCCCGGCCTCCTGCAGGTGGTAGGAGCAGATGTTGATCGGGTTCCACTTGGGGACGTGCTCGACCGTGTAGGCGATCATGTCGGCGATCAGGCGCATCGAGGGCGCGGGCGGGAAGGCGTAGGTGCCGCGCGCGAGGAACTCCTTGATGATGTCGTTCTGGGTCGTGCCCTGGAGGCTGCTCTTGGGCGGGCGTCCTGGTTTTCGGCGGCGACGATGTACAGCGCCAGCAGCCATGCGGCGGTGGCGTTGATCGTCATCGAGGTGTTCATCTCGCCGAGCGGGATGCCCTCCATCAGGGTGGCCATGTCGCCGCGGTGGACGACCGGCACGCCGACCTTGCCGACCTCCCCGCGGGCGAGCTCGTCGTCGGGGTCGTAGCCGGTCTGGGTCGGTAGATCGAAGGCGACCGACAGCCCCGTCTGTCCCTTCGCGAGGTTGCCCCGATACAGCTCGTTGGACGCCTTCGCCGTCGAATGCCCGGCGTAGGTGCGCATCATCCATGGCCGGTCGGGCTTCGCCAGACGCGGGGGGTTTGATCGCCGCTCATGCCGTCAATTGTACGGCTGAGGCATTATCCTGGCGCGTGATGAGCGGCCAAACGACTGAGTTGCCACGGATCGGATCGCCGGGAAGCGGCCTGGGCGACTCGTGGCGGGTGATCGTGCGCAACGACGACCACAACACCTTCGCCCATGTCGCCCGCACGCTCGCGCGGTATATCCCTGCGACTACTCTGGAGCGCGGGCATGAGCTCGCGAACGTGATCCACAGCTGCTGGCCAGGCGATCGTGTACAGCGGCCATCAGGAGACGGCGGAGCACTACTGGGAACAGCTGAAGGGCGCCGGACTGACGATGGCGCCGCTGGAGCAAGGCTAAGCGCTCTCGCCCCTCGACGGGGTGGTGAGATCCATTCCCAGTGCCGTTGCCGTCGTGGCCGTTCGGTCGCGGCAGGCCTCGTTGACGAGCAGGCCGCCGCCGGCGGTCAGATCCCACCAGCTGTAGAGCACTGGGACCTGGTACCAGCTGGAGTGGGTCACGCGGAAGTCGGTCATCTCCGGACCGCTCCAGTAGCGTTCCCAGTCGAGATTCTCGTCGAAGGCGGCGAGCTGCTGGAACTTGTAGCGGTCATCGCGTGCGCGATAGACCGCATAGGAGTTTGCGCCGTAGCGCAGCGCAGTGGCGGCGAGCTCGTTGAGCGCGGCCTCGAAGTCCTCGCCGCGAAAGCCCGTGGCGTACCAGGGCATGATCACCGTGCCGGCCATCAGGCGCCAACCTCCGCATGGATCGCGCCGGGGCCATCGGCTGTCTTGCCATGTCCCTCCTCGGTCGCGCCGACGAGGATCGAGATCTTGCCGAGGTGCTTGTTTTCGAGCATCAGCTGGTGCGCTTCGGCGACACCCTCGAAGCCCAGCGTGCGCCACAGCACAGGACGGATCTGGCCGGACTCGATCAGCTCGTTGGCCTTCGTGCACTCGTACGCGTTGGCGAAGTGCGAGCCGAGGATCTCCTTCTGGCGCATCCACAGGTAGGCGACGTTGAAGTCGAGGTCGATGCCCGTGGTGCCGGCGCAGATCACGATTTTTCCGAAGGTCTTGGCGGTGAATACCGATGTCGGGAAGGTTGCTTTGCCGACGTGCTCGAAGACGATGTCGGGGGCGTCGCCGAGGAGCTCCTTGACGCGCTTGGCAAAGGCGCGGGAGACCTTGAAGCGCGCGGCCTCCTCCTCCGCTGACTCGCCGCCCTTGCGCATCATCCCCGCGAACTCGTCGCGGTTGATGTAGTCCACGGCGCCGAGGCGCTTGACCAGCTCGCCCTTCTCCTCCGAGGAGACGACGCCCACGCAGTTGGCGCCGGCCGCGGCGCACAGCTGCGTCGCGAACACGCCCAGGCCGCCGGCCGCGCCCCAGATCAGCACGTTCGCGCCCGCCTGCATCTGACAGCGGGTGAGCAGCATGCGGTAGGCGGTGAAGTAGACGAGGCCGTAGGAGGCCGACTCCTCCCAGTTCAGCGCCCTGGGCTTGGGCAGCAGCTGCTGGGCCTGGACCTTCGTGAACTGGGCGAACGAGCCCCAGGTCGTCTCATAGCCCCAGATCTTCTGCGAGGGCGCGGCCATCGGGTCGAGGCCGTGCACCTCAGGGTCCTCGTAGGAGGCCTGGTTGCAGTGCACGACGACCTCGTCGCCGACCTTCCAGCGCGTGACGCCGGCGCCGACCTTCCAGACGATCCCAGACGCGTCCGAGCCGCCGATGTGGTGGCCGAACTCGGGATGGTCACCGTAGCGCATCACCGACACGGGCTCGCCGAGCGCCGCCCACACGTTGTTGTAGTTCACGCCCGCGGCCATCACCCGCACGATCACCTCGAACGCGCCGGGCTCGGGCACCTCGATCTCCTCGATCTGGAAGGCGTCCTTCGGTTCGCCGAAGCGCTCCTCGCGGATCACCCAGGCGGCCATCGTCTTGGGCAGCTCACCCGGCTCGACGAGGACCTCGGAGACTCGTTGCAGATCGGTTGCCACGGTGATTTTGACCTCGCGTGTCGGGGACGGATGCGTCGGTAATCCTATCTGGGGCTGGCGCCGGAGGGCTTACCGGGACTCTTACCGGGCCTGAAATGGCGGTTCGATGACTTCGGCGCTCGCCCCGTGTTCACCGACGGAGACGGTGCTCCCCGGCTCGGCCTCACGGCGCACGAGCGCCAGGCCGATCGGGCCGTGGGCGGGGGAGAGGACGGAGCTCGAGAGATGCCCGACGGGGCGCTCGCCGAGGCGCAGCTCCGCGCCCGGCGCTACCGGTGCGGACAGGCGCAGACCGCGCAGGTGGCGATTGGGCTTGCCCTTGTAGTGCAGGCGGGCGACCGTCTCCTGCCCGACGTAGCAGCCCTTGGTGAAGCTCACGGCGCGCTCGTTGAGGCCAGCCTCTTGGGGGATGACGGTCTCGTCGAGGTCGATCCCGTAACGGGGACGACCACGCTCGACGCGGACGATCTCCACCGCTTCTGCGCTCACGGGTCGGGCTCCGGCACTCAGCAGAGCCTCGTGCACCGTGTCGCGGTCAGAGGCGTCGCAGATGACGTCCGCACCGAGGTCAGTGCGGACGAGGATGGCCGCGATGCCCTCGAGCTCCGTACGCGCGTTTGCGTGCTCGGTGGCTGAAAGCTCCTCAGCATCGATGATCCGCGTTGCCGTGGGCCCGATCAGCGAGAGCATGGCGCACTCGAGCGTGCGCTTGTGGAGCTGGACGTCGTAGCCGATCTTGAAGCGGCGGATCATGTCGAACAGGGCCTGCAGCGCCACGCGCTCGGTGTCCAGGAGTAGCTCCTCGCCCACGTCGAGGATGCGCAGGTCGCCGAGCATCTTGCCCTTGGGAGTGAGAAATGCCGCGTAGCAGCCGCTGCCCGGGGTAAGGGCCTCGGTGTCGTTGGTCACCTGTCCGGCGAGAAACTCCTTCGCGCCAGGGCCGGTCAGGGCGAGCTTGCCCCGCTCCGAGCGATCGAGCAGGCCGCAATCCTCGGTGAGCGCCAGATACTCGGCGTCCAGACGGGAGATGCCGGTGGCGTCGGTAGCGGCCATCGATTCGAGGATAGCCACGCCTGCGTGGTGGACGAGTGCCGCTGCCCCGCGCAACGGGGCGCGGGCGACCGGCCCGGTAGGCTTTCGGTGGTGGGCCTCGCGGACACATTTCAGACGATCGTCGGCTCACTGCCTGACGACTGGACTGATCTGGAGCTCGATCTGCGAATCGCGGACGAGTCGCGCTACGTGGACGCCGCGGTGTACCTGACGACGTGCAACGCAAAGCCCTACTCCCACAACGACTGGCACTGGCGTCTAGCCGTTGCCCATCGCTTCGGTCACGCCGCCTCGGCGCCTACGGTCCACGGGACGCTCGGTCTGCTGGACGACGCCGGCTTGGAGGGCGAGTTGGTGGTGCGTGAGGTGCGCGCAGGACGCGCCGAGGTCACACAGATGTGGGGCCGCCCCCAGTCCGTGCGCGACGAATTCCGTCGCCTGCGCGCGCAGTAGGCAGGCCTCGCTGTGGCGCGCGTGGTTGCGCTGGTGCCGGACTTGCTTTTTGGCTCTCAGGTGAAGGGCACGCTTGTGGCGGCCGGTCACGAAGTCGAGTTGGTGAGTGATGGGGACCGCACACGTGAGCGACTGGCAGATGCGCCAGCGGTGCTCGTGGTGGATCTCGTGGACGAGAATCTCAACGGCGCCGCGCTGGTCGAATCCCTGGCGCGGGAGGGTTCATTGGGGCAGACGCGCACGCTGGGCTTCTACTCGCACGTGGACGCGCGAGCGCGCGAGCGCGCCGAGCGGGCGGGCTTCGACATGGTGGTTCCCCGTTCGCGCATGGCCCGCGAGGGCCCGGCGCTGATCACACGTCTGGCCGCGAACCCCTAGCCGGGCTGGCTGGGGCTTCGCTGAGATCGTCGTGCTCGGCCCCGGGGTTGAGCGGGATCAGCGCGCCGTTCGGCACCCGCTCGCCCATCGCCACACCCCGGCCGACGCGCTGGAAGATCGCGATGCGGATCACGCCGCCGTGGCAGACGGCGAGTGCTGGCAGTGCTCCCTGTTCGATGTCGGCGAGCGCCGCGGCGACGCGAATGCCCTGCTGGGCGAAGGACTCCCCGCCGGGAAAGGCGAAGTCTGGCTCGCCATCCACAAACGCCGCAAAGGCGTCCGGTGCTTCGCCCTGCACCTGGGCAAAGCTTCGGTCGGTCCAGTCGCCGGCATCTGTCTCCATCAGTCTCGAGTCTCCGTGAGGCTCCAAGCCGATCCGTGCCGCGACGATGTCCGCGGTTTCGCGAGCGCGCGGCAACGGGCTGCACCACAGCTTCGCAAAGCTGTGGGCGGCGGCGGCCTCAGCCAGCTCGGCGGCCTGGGCGCGGCCGGTGTTGTCGAGCGGTATCGGCTGTTGACCCTGGAAGCGACCCTCGAGGTTGTAGGCGGTCTGGCCGTGACGGGCGAGGAAGATGCTGGCTGCGGATCTCATCGCGGCGGAGAATAAGCCCTCCAGTCTTCTTATCCCACGCGCCGTGCGTGTGAGCTGCGCGTTGTGTACGTGTGCGCTGTGCGCCTCAGCTCGTCGCGGAGCCACTGACGCCGGGCTCGAGCACGCCCACCTCGGGCGGACCGACCGGCTCAGATGCGGATGGGCGCAGATAAAGGAACTCGTAGAGCAGGGCCGCGATCACGGCCCCCAGCACCGGCCCCACGTACCAGACCCAGCCGTTGGCCCAGTGGTCGCCGACGAGCTGCGGTCCGAAGGCACGCGAAGGGTTCATCGCGGCCCCTGTGAACGGGCCGCCGAACAGCACGTCGATCGAGATCGTCAGGCCGATCGCCAGTCCGGCGACGGCGTTGAACGGGCCGCGTGTGTCGACGGCCGCGCCGAACACGACGAGCACCAAGAAGAACGTAAATATCGCCTCGAGCAGAAAGCCCGAGCCGGCGTCCACGCCGTGACCGAGCGCGGGTACGCCCAGGTTGACCGCTTCGGTTGCAGAGCGCGGGAGCAGCTCCTTGACGAGCAGCGCGGCGAGCGCGGCGCCACCGAACTGCGCGATCCAGTAAACGCCCGCGAGCGCCGGCTTGATCCGGCGGGTGATCAGGAAGCCGAACGTGATCGCGGGGTTGAAGTGCCCGCCCGAGATGTACCCGAGCGCGCAGACCATCACGCCGATCGCGAGCCCGTTGGCGATCGCCACGCCGATCAGAGTGCTGTCGTGGGCGACGCCTGCGGCCGCGGCCGCTCCGGCGCCGACGAAGGTGAGCGTGAAGGCGCCGATCATCTCGGCGACGGCGCGACGCAAGGTATCTTCGGACATGGTGGCAATCTAGGAGTCCGGTCGGACGGATCGATGGAGTTTCCACGGCGCATGCGCCGTGGGGGGAGGGCCGCATGCGGCCCTCCCCGGGACCCGACCATGTGCGGGTCCCCCTGAGGGTGCATGCACCGTCAGGCCTTGGGGGCGCATGCGCCCCCAGGAATCACATGATCGACGTCATAGACTCATGCAAATGCGTCGCAGAGTCACGTTCAGTCGCAACCTGACGCTGTCACTGTCGCGGACGTGCCGCTGCTACTGCAAGTACTGCGCGTTCGCGACGCATAGGGCGCACCTGTACGCGCCCGACGAGGTGCTCGGGATCCTCGACGGCGCGGTCAAGCGGCAGGTGAAGGAGCTGCTCGTGCTGACCGGTGAGCGCCCGGAGGTCAACCCCGCGGTCCGAGCCCGGTTGGTCGAGTACGGGCATGAGGACTTCACCGCCTATGTGGTGTGGACGTGCGAAAGGGCGCTCGAGCGGGGGCTGTTGCCGCACACGAACCTCGGCGTGCTCTCCCGCGAGGATCTCGCGCGCCTGCGCGAGGTGACAGCCTCGCAGGGGCTGATGCTCGAGTCGGTGTCGGAGCGGCTGATGCAGACCGTCCACGCGGGCTCGCCGACGAAGCACCCCGCCAGGCGCCTGGAGACGATCCGGGCCGCCGGAGAGCTGCGGATCCCGTTCACGAGCGGGATCCTCGTGGGGATCGGCGAGACCGAGGACGAGCGCATCGAGTCGCTGGAGGCGCTGGCCGCGGTTCACGGCGAGTACGGCCACATCCAGGAGGTGATCCTCCAGAACTTCGTCCCGCATCAGAGCTACTACGGGGAAGAGCCGGCCGAGATCGCCGACCGGGCCGCGCGCGAGTACTGGCGCACGGGCGTCGACGGGGACTCCGGGGACGGTCTGGCCGCCGCGCGCGCGAGGCCGGAACTGCCGCTGCCCGACTGGGCCTGCGCCGTGAGCATCGAGGACATGAAGAGGTTGATCGCGGAAACCAGGCGACTGATGCCCGATGTGGGCATCCAGATCCCGCCGAACCTCGCCGACTGGTGGGGCGAGCTCGTCCGGGCGGGCGCGACCGACCTCGGCGGTCTCAGCGCGAACGGCGATCACATCTCCCCCGAGCACCCCTTCCCCTCGCCGCACCAGGTGCGCAAGCAGTTGCAGGCCGACGGCGTGGCATTGACCGAGCGGCTGTGCGTCTACCCGCAGTACACCGACCGGGAGTGGGTCGCGCAGGGCGTGATGGACACGATCAAGCTGAAGTACTGGAGCTTCATCCCGCGTAGCGGGTCCGGACGCACCGACCCCCCGGCGCCGCTCCGTCCGGAATTGGTCGCCGGCGCGATCGAGAAGGGCCGCGATGGGCTTGCGTTGAGCGCGGATGAGCTGACCGCCATGTTCGCCGAGACCAGGCCGGAGGCGATCGAGGAGATTCGCCAAGCCGCGGATGAGCTGCGCGAGGATCTCGCGGGGGAGACGGTGACCTTCGTGGTGAACCGCAACATCAATGTCTCGAACGTCTGCACGGTCGGCTGCGCGTTCTGCGGGTTCGGGCAGGGCAAGCGTTCGCCGGACGCCTACGAGCACGATGCGCAGGAGTTTGCCCGCCGGGTGATCGAGGCGATCGACTATGGCGCGAGCGAGCTCTGCATCCAGTCGGGTATCCATCCGGATTGGGATCTCGAGGATTACCTGGGCTGGCTACGCTTGGCCAAGGCCACAGCGGCCGGGGCTGGAGCCGAACTGCACCTGCACGCGTACAGCCCGATGGAGATCGCCCACATGTGCGACATCTCGGGTCTGCCGCCGAGCGAGGTCTTCGCCCAGCTGAAGGAGGCGGGGCTCGGCTCGACGCCGGGGACCGCGGCAGAGGTGCTGCACGACGGCGTGCGCGAGCGGATCTCGCCGAACAAGCTACCGGTGGCTCGTTGGGTGGAGATCATCGAGGCATCGCACAACGCTGGTCTGCACTCGACCGCGACGGTGATGTTCGGCCACATCGAGGAGCCGTGGGAGCTGGCCGAGCACATGCGCGTGGTGCGTGAGCTACAGGAACGTACCGGCGGAATCACCGAGTTCGTGCCGCTGTCGTTCATCCCTTTTCAGACGCTGCTTGGGCGTACGCACGGGGTGCAGGAGATCTCTCGCGAGGAGAACCTCAAGCACACCGCCGTCTTCCGGTTGGCGCTCGGTCCCACCGTGAGAAGTCTCCAGGCCTCATGGGTGAAGATGGGCCTCGACGCGGCGAGCGAGTCGTTGCGCTGGGGTGTCAACGACCTCGGGGGGACGCTGATGGAGGAGTCGATCAGCCGACTCGCCGGCTCCTACCACGGCACCCGCCTCGACCCCGAGCAGCTCGCCGCCGCCGCGCACGAGGCGGGCAGGCCGGCGGCCGAGCGCACAACGCTGTATGAGATTAGGCGCCGCTACGAGCTGCCGGTCGTCGTTGCGAGCTAGCGGAACAGGTCTTCATCCAGCGGTCGTAGCAGCGCTGCGGCTCCGGGGCCATTCGCCGCGGTGACGAACCGCTCGAGGCCGTCGATCAGCACGACCGGCTCGCGCGAGTCCTTGGCGCGAGCGAGGTCTGCGGTGGCGGCCGCGGCGTCGGCGACGGCTATCCAGGTGGCGCGCAGTTCCTGGCCAACGCTGTCGCGACGTCCGCGCCAGTCCTCCAAAGGCGAGATGCCCGCGCAGCCGAGTGCAATGTCGCACTGCCCGTGACGCCAGGCGCGGCCGAAGCTGTCAGTGATCAGCACTGCGGGATGGGCCCCGGTCAGCTCCTGCAGGCGATTGCGCAGGACTCGGGCGGAGGCATCGGGGTTCCGGGGGAGCACGATCAGCGTCTCGGTCTCCTCCGAGCGGTTCTCGGCCGCCCTGCTGGTGTTGGAGGCGTCGACCCCGGCGTTGGCGCAGACAAAGCCGTGATGGGTGCGGCTGATCAGTACACCGCCCGAGGCGCGGAGGATCTCCGCTGATTGGTCGAGCACGACTTGGACCGCGCGTGGGTCCTTGTCCTGTTCGATAGCCAGCTCTCGGGCGCGCGCGCTAGGTGTCACGTCGGCAAGGACGACGACCGCGCCCTCAGCCTTCGATACGACCTTGTGTGCGATCGCCACGACCTGGCCGTCGTATAGGGACCGCGAAGATAGCTCGCGCTCCTCATCCAGCGCGTTCACGATCAGCACCGCGAGATCGTCACCGGCGCGCACCTCGGGTAGGTCGTTGAGCGCACGCGCGGAGAGGCTCGCCACGATCTGTTTCGTCTCAGGCGGGGGTCGTGATTGGGGGTCGTTCGTTGGCCGCGGTCCGGTCGAGCACCGTGCGAGTGCGGGGGGCTCCGAGGTGCTCTGCGGAGAGTCGCGCGCGTAGCGCGGCGAGGTCCTCGCCGGTGTCGATGTCCAACAGCAGCGACGCCGGCCGCTCGATGCGCCAGGGCACCTCAGCGGCAATCGCAAGTGCGCGGTGGCGCTCACAGCTGTCAAGCCCAAAGCTCGGGGCGATCGCGCCGGGGGGGGCGAGCAGCAGGCCATTGGTGCCGGTTCCGTGTCGGTCGGGAACGATCACGACCTCGGACGCCTGGCTTGCCGGTGAGCTCAGCAGCGCCGCGAGCTCATCGGGATCGAGCGTGGGACAGTCGCCAGGGACGCAGAGGGCACGCTCGATTCCCTCGATGAGGGCACGCTCGATGCCGAGGTTCACGGCGGCGCTTTGACCGTCCCCCGCAGTGTCGTCGATCACGATCGCTCCCTGTGCGTGCGCCACCTCGGCCACTGACGGCTCAGCGGTGACGACGATCGTGCGCTCGATCCCAGCGGTTTCGCTGAGCGCCGCGAGCACATCGCCGACCATCGCACGTGCCAGCTCCAGTCGCAGGGGATCGGCGACGCTCTCCCCGAGGCGCTGCTTGGCTTGGGCGAAGCGCTTGACGGGCAGAATCGCGACGGTGCGCATCGCAAGAGCGTATCCAGCCGTCTGCCTACCTCGAAGCCTCCGGTGCTCGGGAGCGACGCGACTGGCCGGCCGGGCGCGCCGGCTTACCAGCCGAGGAGCATCAGGCCGACGGTGACCCCGGGTCCGATCGTCACCATCAGGCCACGCTGGCCTGGTGTGGGCTCGCGCAGCTCGATTGTGTCCGCGAGCACGTACAGGATCGATGGGGTGCCGACATTGCCGTGATTGGCCAGCGCGTCCCAGCTCACCGCTGCGTCCTCGTCTGAGAGCCCGAGCGCGCTCTGCACGTTCTCGATGATCCGGCGGCCGCCTGGATGGACGATCCAGTAGTCGATCTCGGAGCGCTCGAGATGGTTGCGGCGCAGGAATCCATCCACGATCCCGCCCAGCGCGGTGCCTGCCACGTCCGGCAGCTCGCGGGCGAGGTGCAGGTGGCCGTCGGTGGACGTCAGATCTAGGCTGACCGCGTCGAGCGTGCCGCCGATCTGGTGCACCTGGGAGGCCAGGATCATCGGTCCCGCCGCGCCCGGGTCGCTCGACAACAGCGCCGCCGCGCAGCCATCGCCGAAGATCGCCGAGCCGACGGTCTTCGCCCGCGAGTCCTCCGGTGTGGCCTGCATCAGGGTGCCGCTCATGCTCTCCGCAGCTACGATCAGCGCCTGCTTGCCCGGGTGCCCGTGTAGCGACTGGGCCGCAAGTTTCATCAGGGGCACGCCGCTCGCGCAGCCCACGCCGGTCACGTGGTACTTGTCCGTCGTGGGGTCCATCTCGTAGTGGTCGACGAGGCGGTGAGCGAGCGTCGGACAGCCGAGCGAGTACAGGCTCGCGCTGAGGACGGTGCCGATCTCGTTAGGGTCGAGCTGGAGCGCGTCGACGGCATGGATCGAGTGCGCCAGCAGCGCCTGCTCGATTCGTGTGGTTCGGCCCTGCAGGGTGTCTGCCATGAAGTCATCGCTGAGGTCTAGGTGGCGGCGCCGCACCCCGCAGCGTTCGAAGATGCCCTCGGCGAACTCATCCCCCTTCAGCCCCAGGCGCTCCAGGACCTGCTCCTGCGAGTAGGAGCTCGCGGGATCGGAGACCGTGATCCCAGCGATCCGCGTGCCGACGCGCTCAGAGGTGGCTATATGTCTCCGTAGCTGCGCGGTCGAGCTCCGGTTGGCTAGCGTGGTGGGCACGGTCGAGAATCCCTGGCTGTTGGGGGCGTTGAGGCAAGTCGAGCTGGTCTGTCGCGAAGCTGCGATGCGTAGCCGATACGTGGCTCGACCTGACCCGCGAGAAAAGCCGTGAAGTCTGACGTGAGCCTAGCTGGAAAGCCGGCGAGAACCGGCGAAGGTATGGCGTACTTATGCACTTTTTCACGTGGTACGCTCGCGATCTGCTGCGATGGCGTCGCCATCCGGGAGGGAGTTATCCCTCCTTCCAACGATCGGAGGAGCAACGCGCATGAGGGTGATTGGAGCGGGTCTGCCCCGCACTGGCACGCTGACGCAGAAGCTGGCGCTGGAACAGCTCGGCTTGGGGTCCTGCTACCACTGGGTCGATGTCCTGGCAGACCTCGACCGAGAGGTCGAGCTGTGGGACCGCGCATTGGACGGCGAGACTCCCTGGGGGGAGGTGTTCGACGGTCGCGGCTGCACGGTGGACTGGCCCGGCGGGTATTTCTACCGCGAGCTCGCTGACGCTTACCCGGATGCGAAGGTCCTACTTAGCGTGCGCGAGGGGCAGGCCTGGGAGCGCAGCTTCCGGGAGACGATCTGGACGATGTGCTTCGGGGAGTCACTGATGCCTCTGCTCTCCCGCGCGCGCGGCGAGGTGGACCCGCGCTGGCGGCGCTACCTGGCGTTGGTGGACCGCATGTTCTGGGGCGCGCAGGGCACGTTCGCCGCGGGCCACTCCCCGGCGGAGCTAATCGAGCAGATGGTCGCCCACAACGAGCAGGTCGAGCAAACCGTCCCGCCGGAGCGGCTGCTCGTCTGGGAGGTCACCGACGGATGGGAGCCGCTCTGCGAGTTCCTCGGAGTGGACGTCCCCGACGGGCCGCTGCCCCACGCGAACGATCGCGATACGTTCCTCGCGCGTGTCACCGAAGGCGCGATCGGCGCGCTGCATGCCTGGCAGACCAGCAAGGCGGGCACGGCGACCTGACGCCGGCGCTGGGATTGGGTTCAGCCGCCAAGCGCCGCGGCGAAGCCGAGCACCTGCTCGGCCAGGAGCTTGCGGGCGGCGGCGTCGTCCATGCGGGTGTCGATCTGCAGCGCCGGCAGGCGGGCGACGTTTTCGTCCGCGACGATCCCGTCGAGCAGCTCGCCGTAGAAGTCGGCGACCCCGTCGGCACTGCACTCCAGCGCGGCGAACGCCATGAACGCGGCCGTCGGCCCCTTCAGGATCTCGCCGCCGACGATCGGGCTGACGGCGAGGACGGGCGCGGGCGCGGCGAGGAGCGCCTCGCGGATGCCGGGGACGGCGAGGATCGGGGCGATCGAGGCGAGCGGGTTGGAGGGCCCGATCACGATCGCCTGGGCACGCTCGAGCGACGCGATCACCGCGGCGCTCGGCCGCGCCTGCTCAGCGCCACGGAACTCCAAGCCCTCGACGATGCCCGCGGCGCGCTGGCGGATCATGAACTCCTGGAACGAGCGCCAGCCGGCGGTCGTGCGTACCCATGTGCGTACAGGGTCATCGCTCATCGGCAGCACGCGCGCACGCACGCCGAGCGCTTCGTTCAGCCGCGCGAGCGCTGCGGTCGGGGAGAGGCCATCCTCGGCGACCAAGCGCGCGCGCTCCAGACACCAGGCCAGGTCGCGGTCGCCGAGGTTGAACCACACCTCCAGGCCGAGTTCCCTGAGTGCGTCCATCACCGCGAACGTGTCGCCCCGCAGTCCCCAGCCGCGCTCGTCGATCTGATCGGCCAGCCAAAACGAGATGAGGTCCGGATCGGGTGAGACGTGGGCACCGTAGATCTCGATGTCATCGCCTGTGTTCGCGATCACCGTCAGCCGCTCGGGATCGACGATGTCCGCCATGCCCCGCGCGAGCTTGGCGCCGCCGGTGCCCCCGGCGAGGATCACAATGTCTCCGTCCATCGCTGCCGCGTCTCCAGACATCACTCCCAGAGTATGTCCGGCAGGCCCGTGAGGCGGATACCGGCGTGCGCCTTGTAGCGAGAGTTCACCGCGATCAGCATCGCGGTGAGCGACTCGGTGATGCGCGCCATCTCCAGCTTGCCGCAGTCCACACAGCGCAGGCCCGCGATCCGCTCGATCACGAGGGCCGCCGCGCGCTTGTCCTCGCGGGAGTCGCCGCACAGGAGCACGTCTTGGTCGAGGGGGTGGCCAGAGTCGCTGAGCGAGGCGGCGCTGACCGTGTGCAGCGCGGAGACGACGCGTACGCCCTTGGGCGCCATCTCCAATGCCTGCTGGGCGGCGGAGCCCTGCCAGACACCAAGCATGCGCGTCGCCTTACCGCTAACCGCCGCCGCAAGGGGCACGGTGGCGTCGATCAGCAGCTGACCGGGGGTGAGCGCGTCCTTTAGGTTGGCGAGCGTCTCGGATTGGTTGCGGAACGGCACGCTCAGGATCACCGTGTCCGCCGCGCGTACGGCGCCCGCGTTGTCGTACGCAGTGAAGGAGCCGCCCGGCACGATGGCCCGCGCGCGCTCGGCGGTTTCCTGGGCACGTGCGGCGTCGCGCGAGCCGATCGCGATCGGCACCCCGGCGCCGGCGAGGCGCACCGCGAGACCGAACCCCAACGCGCCCGAGGCTCCGACGATGGCGATCGGGTCGTCGGCTGGGGATGACATGGCGGCGAGTATAGGCTTCAGGGGATGACGCCGAAGGCCGTGAGGATCAGGGAGGTCGGCCCGCGCGACGGCTTTCAGAACGAGCCCGAGACGATCCCGACCGCGCGCAAGGTCGAGCTGATTGATGCGCTCGCGCGCACTGGCTGCAAGCGTTTGGAGGTCACGAGCTTCGTGCGCGCCGACGTGATCCCGCAGCTCGCCGACGCGGGCGAGGTGCTGGCGCGGATCGAGGTCCCCGAGGACGTGGCGGTCAGCGTGCTCGTGCCGAACGAGCGTGGGCTGGAGAACGCGCTCGCGCTGCTGGATGAGTCACGCGCGCGGGGCGGCAGGCAGGCGTTCGATGAGATCAACGTGTTCATGTCCGCTTCAGAGACGCACAACCAGAAGAACGTGAACCGCTCGATCGAGGAGTCACTCGACGGTCTGGAGAGCGTTCTCGGACGCGCGCGCGAGGCGGGATTGCGCTGTGAGGGAGTGATCTCCACGTCGTTCGGCTGTCCCTACGAGGGTCGCGTTGCGCCCGAGCGGGTGCTGGAGATCGCCCGGCGTCTGCACGCGGCCGGCGCGCAGGAGATCGGCTTCGGCGACACCACTGGGATGGCCAACCCGCGCCAGGTCGGCGAGTTCTTCACGGCAATTCGCCAGCATCTGAGGCCCGGAAAGGATCGCGTACAGCTGACCGCTCACTTCCACAACACGCGCGGGCAGGGCCTTGCAAACGTGCTCGCGGCGCTGGAGGTGGGGGTGGACAGCTTCGAGTCGAGCTTCGGCGAGCTGGGCGGCTGTCCAGTTCCGCCCGGCGCAACCGGCAACATCGCGACCGAGGATCTCGTCTCGATGTTGGAGGAGATGGGGATCGAGACCGGCATCGATTTGTCCGCGTTGCTCGCGTGCGCTGGCCGCGTGCGGGAGATTCTCGGCCGCCCGCTGGGCAGTCACACACTCCTGGCCGGTCCGATCGACTGGCGCTAGCCCGCCGCGACCGTCTCGGTCTGCGCTGCTCCGTCGGCCTCGCGAGCGCTCTCGCGCATCGCCGCGACGCAGTACTCCTGTACCGAGACCTCCAGCTCGAGCGTCTGGGCGAGCGTGGGGCGGGCGGAGGCATCCATCACGCGCTTGGCGCGGCCGACCGCGACGTGCGAGTTCGCCAAGAGCTCGTCCACCAGTGCCTGCGTGGCCTGCTCGAGCTCCGCCGGGGTTACGACGCGGTTGAGCAGGCCGATGCGGTGCGCCTCGGCGGCGTCGATCGTCCGCGCGGTCATGATCAGCTCCTTCGCGCGCCCGAGCCCGACGACCGCGGGCAGCCGGGTGGAGCCGCCGACGTCGGGGATGATCCCGAACTTGACCTCGGGCAGGCCGAGCTGGGCGTCATCGGAGGCGATCCGCAGATCGCAGCCGAGCGCGACCTCGAGCGCGCCGCCGAAGCAGGCGCGGTGGATCTGACAGATGACGGGCTTGAGCATCGCTTCGCAGAGGTTCGCGCAGTCGAGGAAGACGTTGCGGAAAGGCCGCAACACGCTCGGGTCGCCGGCGAAGGAGGCGAGCTCGCCGAGGTCGACGCCGGCGGAGAAGACGGGCCCCTCGCCACGCAGCACGACGCAATGCACGGAGGCGTCGTCACCCGCAACCCGCAGCGCATCCCCGAGCTCCAGGAGCAGCGCCTGGTTCATCGCGTTGCGCTTCTCCGGGCGGTTCAGCACGACATGGCGGACTGCGCCGCGGTCTTCGGTGGTGACGAGGCTCATGTGGACGTCCTTCCTGAAAGTGTGGGTTCGTGGGTGGCTGCTGTGCCGCTAGCCGATCTCCGGATCGGTGGCCGCCTCAGCTCAGGTCGAGCACGGTCTGGGGCGTGGGGATCACGTGATCCTCGATCCCCTCTGAGGGAATGATCGCCGTGCCGAGAGCGAAGAACTCGATCACGTGAGAGCCCCAGCCGTGGGACTTCTCGCTGATGTGCACGCCGACGATGCCCTCGGCCTTGGCCTGCAGCGCCTCGGCCTGCATCCGCTCCATCGCGAGCTCACGCGCGTCATACAGCGCCTGGGTGAAGTTGGGCAGCTCCACGTTCTTACCCGTGTTGCCGATCGACTGGCGCCAGCCCTGGTGGGCGACGTGGTAGACGCAGGAGCCCATCACCATCCCCACCGGGCGGTGTCCCGTTTGCAGCAGCGTCCAGAACTCCTGGCCCGAGAGGTCGCTGGTGAAGGGACGACCCGAGGGCGCGCGGTGCAGCTCGCCGGCACGGTGCTTGACGGCGGTGCCCATCGCGATGAACTCGGCCATGCTCTCGCCCCAGTCATAACGGCCGATCTCCAGGCGCACCCCGACCACTCCATCGGCGCCGAGCTGCTCGGCCTCCTCCTCCATACGCGTCATCGCGAGCTCGCGCGCCTCGTACATCGCCTGCGAGAGAACCTCCATCTCCTGGCTTTGCTTCCATTGCGCCTGTTGATAGCCGATGTGGTAAATCGAACTACCAATAACGAGTCCCAGGGGTTGAAACCCGGCTTGGCGGACTAGCAGGAACTCGTTGACTGACAGATCGCTCGTGAACAGGCCCGAGCGATTCTGTTGCAGACGCGCGGTGCCTGCCTCGGGCACACCCTCTGTGCTACTGGGGTCATAGGCCATGTTGTTGTGTCCTTTGGCTGATGTTGGAGAGGGAGAGTGGAAGAGGGAGAGGGAGAGGGAGGAGGAGGGGGAGAGGGAGAGGGGGAGAAAGGGAGAGGGAGAGAAAGGGAGAGAGAGGGAGAGAGAGGGGAGAGGGAGAGGGAGAGAGAGGGAGAGGAAGAGAGAGGGAGATTCAACTCAGCGAGAGGATTTTCAATGGTGGCGCTTCAGTCGTCTTGGAAGCGAGTGCCGACTCCTCGCGAACGACGGTGCCCATCACGTGGAAGGTCACCTCTAGGTCTTTGCACTCGTACATTCCCCGTTTGACCTCGTGGGTACGGCTGTGCTCTGAGATCTCGACGCCGATCACCCCGTCGCCACCGAGCTCGTGTACCTGCGCGCTGACGAAGCCCATCGCCTTCTCACGCGCTTCGTAGACGCCCTGGCTGAAGTCGACGAGCTCCTGGTTGGCCCACGAGCCGCCTCCGCCGCCCGCCAAGCCGCCTCCGCCGCCCAACAGGCCCCCGCCGAAGCCGCTCTGGGCCATCTGCGTCTGGCCCGAGGCTGGGACGTAGTGCACGCTGGTGTGGGCGGCGATTCCCACTGGACGCACGCCCGCTTCGCAGAGCAGCGCGAACTCCTGGCCGGCGAGGTCGCTCAGGGCGGTCTGCCGGCTGGGGTCGCGCATCGCCTCGGGCAGGCGCACGGCCGTGCCGACGGCGATGAACTCGATCGAGCCGGGCGCCCAATCGTGGGCGCCCGTGGTGATCTGCACCGCGACGACGGCGTCGGCGCGGCACGCCTGGGCCTCCTCCAGCAGACGCCCGAGCGCCAGGCGGCGGCTCTCGTTGTAGGCGTCGGACAGCACGCGCACCTCGGTCGGGACGTTGTAGTACGTCGGCTGCCAGCCGACGTGGTAGATCGAGGAGCCCATCACCTGTGTGATCGGCGTGACGCCGAGCCGCGCGAGCGCGCTCCATTCGCTCACCGCCAGGTCGCTGCTGAACACGGTTGCGCCCGCCGGTCCGCTCGTCCCGGAGGCTGTCCCCTTTGTCCCCTCAGATCCTTGCGCGCCGGTTTCGGTCCCCGCAAACCGCGCCAGCCGCTCGGCGGCGGCGACGGGGATGTGGCCCGCTTCGATCAGCTCGAGCGACTGGGCGGCGCGCTGCTCCGAGCGCTCCGTGGCCTCCGCTCGCGCTTGCTTGGCGGCCTGCTCGGTCTCCTTTTCCTCCTCGCTCTTTTTGTGAAACAGCGGGCTCATCGCGGGCGCCCATCCTCCCGTGCGAGGAGGTTGGCAGCGCCGCAGAGCGGGCTCATCGCAGCATCCCTTCCAGTGCGATCCGGTCGCGCTCTGAGACCTCGGCCCCGCGAGTGACGCCGTCGACGAGCGCCGCGATCCAGTCGGCCATCGGTAGCTCTTGGCGGCTGAGGGTGATGCCGCGCACGACCTTGTGGCGCGTGCAGCGGATGCCCTGGCTCTCGCGCAGCAACTCGAACTGCTCCTCGCCGAGCGGCACGGCGATCCGCCGTACCTCCCGGCGCTTGGAGCGAAAGCCACCGACCTTGTGGCGCTCGACGGCGGCGATCCCGGGCAGCGCCTGCTCGAGGCCGGTTGCCAGCGCCTCGATCGAGATATCCAGGTCTGCCCCGTCGGCGCGCAGGGCAGCAGCCGGAAGGTCGATGTCGAGGTTCTCCTCGGCGGCGCATGACTCGCAGGCTACCCCTGCAGTTGGTCCCTAGTAGGCTCCGGGCCAAATCAACAACGATTGAGGAGGACGATGGCCGAGATCAAGAAGGTGGGCGTGCTCGGAGCGGGGCTGATGGGCCACGGCATCGCGCAGGTGGCGGCGCAGGCCGGCTACGAGGTGGTATTGCGCGAGGTCGACGACGCGACTCTGGCGAAGGGTGTCGGCAAGATCGAGAAGCAGCTCGCGCGCGCCGTCGAGAAGGGCAAGTCCAGCCAGGAGGATGCAGACGCGGTGCGCGCGCGTATCCACGGCACCGGCGACTACGGCGAGCTGGCCGACTGCGATCTGGTGATCGAGGCGATCACCGAGAGCCTGCCCCTGAAGCTCGAGATGTGGCAAGAGGTCGACCAGATCGTCAAGGCAGAGGCGGTGTTCGCGACCAACACCTCCTCGCTTGTCGGTGATCGACCAGGCCGCATCCACGGGCCGCCCGGAGCAGTTCGTCGGCCTGCACTACTTCAACCCCGCGCAGGTGATGAAGCTGGTCGAGGTCGTGCGCTGCGTGACCACCTCCGAAGAGGCGTTCGACACGGCTCTGGCAGTTCGCGAAGTCGGAGGGCAAGCTGGCGATCCCGACAAAGGACAGGGCGGGGTTCATCGTCAACCGGCTGCTCGTTCCGTACATGCTCGACGCGATGCGCGCCTACGAAGAGGGTGTCGGCTCGGTGAGCGAGATCGACGAGGCGATGAAGGCCGGCGCGGGGCACCCGATGGGCCGCTGACGCTCGCGACTTCGTCGGGCTGGACACGCTCGGCTCGATCTGCGACGTGCTGTTCGACGAGTTCCGCGAGCGGCGCTTTGCCCGGCCGCCGATGCTGCGCAAGATGCTCGCGCCGGCTGGTTCGGGCGCAAGTCGGGGATCGGCTTCTACGACTACTCGGGCGAGGCGCCGCGAGAACTCGGGATCTGAGGGCGCGCTGCGCCCCAGGTATGAGCGATGACCGCGTGTCCGGACGCGATGCGAGGCTGGTGACCGAGCTGCGAGCACGGTCGCGCGCCGACGGACCGGGGGGGTCGCGGACGCGAGGGGTTACGCGTGCGGGCTGACCGACGGGCAGCGGTCAGCCGACTCGGTGAGTGCTGACAGCGCGGGTTGCTGGACCGGGGGGTTGACGGCTCTCGCACCTCTGGTGGCGATGGCGCCAGCGGGCCGACGGCAGTTCTGGCCGGCTGGGTGATCGGCTACGCTGCTGCCTGTGGCGCGACGCTGGCGCTGCTCGGCCGGCATCCGACGAAGCCGACCGAAGCGCACCTCCTCTCGCCCCGCCACCGACCGGGCGCCGCGGGGACCGACCTCGCGAGGCGGCAGGCGCGCGCGCGCGGTGGCCCGGAGCGCCACCACGAGAAGGCGCGCGAGCAGGGCAAGCTCCCGGTGCGCGAGCGCGTGGCGCTGCTGCTCGAACGAAGGACTCAGCTTCGCCGAGGAGGGGCTGCTGGCGAACTGGGAGGGGGACGGTCTCGGCGCCGACGGCGTCGTGACCGGCGTGGGAGAGATCGACGGGGCGCCCGGTGGCGCTGATGGCCAACGACCCGACGGTGAAGGCCGGCTCGTGGGGTCCGAAGACCGTGGAGAAGATCCTGCGCATCCAGGAACGCGCGCTGAGCCTGCGGATCCCGATGGTCTACCTCGTCGACTCGGCGGGCGCGCGGATCACCGAGCAGGTGCAGATGTTCCCGGGCCGGCGCGGCGCCGGGCGGATCTTCCACAACCAGGTGCGCATGTCGGGCGTCGTGCCGCAGGTCTGCGTGCTGTTCGGCCCGAGCGCCGCCGGCGGCGCCTACATACCGGCGTTCTGCGACATCGTGATCATGCGCGAGGGCAACGCCTCGATGTACCTCGGCTCGCCGCGGATGGCCGAGATGGTGATCGGCGAGCAGGTGACGCTCGAGGAGATGGGCGGCGCGCGGATGCACACGGGCGTCTCTGGGTGCGGGCATCAGCTCGTGAAGACGGACGAGGACGGCATCGGACTGCCCGGCGCTACCTCTCGTATATGCCGAGCAATTGGGAATCCCACCCACCCACATCCCACCCGCCCACATCCCACCCACCCACAGCCAATACCCCCGCGCAGGGATCGCCGCGCGCTGGGCCCGTAGCGCCGGCCGCCGAGCCCGCCTCGCAGACCTCGATCGCCGAGCTGATCCCGGAGGACGAGAACAAGCCGTTCGACATGAAGCTGCTGATCGACGCGCTCGTGGACGGCGAGTCGTTCCTGGAGATCCACCCGCGCTGGGCGAAGGAGCTGGTCGTCGGCTACGCGCGCCTGGACGGGCGCGCGCTGGGGATCGTCGCCAACCAGCCGAAGCACAAGGGCGGCGTGCTGTTCGGCGACTCCGCCGACAAGGCCGCGCGCTTCATCTGGACGTGCAACGCGTTCAACGTCCCGCTGCTGTTCCTCGCGGACGTGCCGGGCTTCATGATCGGCACGCAGGTCGAGCGTCAGGGGATCATCCGCCACGGCGCGAAGATGATCAGCGCCGTCAGCGAGGCGACCGTGCCGAAGATCTCGGTCGTCGTGCGCAAGGCATACGGCGCTGGGCTGTACGCGATGGCCGGCCCGGCGTTCGAGCCCGACTGCTGCCATCGCGCTGCCGAGCGCGTCGATCGCGGTGATGGGCCCGCAGGCGGCGATCAACGCCGTCTATCTACAACCAGCTGCAGGCGATCGAGGACGAGTCCGAGCGCGCGGCGAAGACGGAGGAGCTGCGCGAGGAGTACGCCGAGGACATCGACATCCTGCACCTCGCCTCGGAACTGGTGATCGACGCGGTGATCGAGCCGGAGAACCTGCGCGGCGAGCTGATCCGCCGCTTCGCCCATGCCGCGTCCAAGCGGCGCGACTGGCCGGCCAAGCGCAACCCCGTGACGCCCGTCTAAAGAGGCGATGGACGCCGGCCTAGAGGCCGATATACGCGGGCCTAGGAGGCCGACGGGTACTCCGAAGCCGGTGGAGCAGGACGGCCTCGGCGAAGGTGGTGGAGCAAGAGGCCCCTGTGTGCCGGCGGCGCGCGTCTGCTCGTCCTGGAACGGGCGGGTAGGTCTCGGTCAGCAGGAAGAGGTAGGCGTCGCAGCGCGCGGTGTAGGAGTTGGCGAGCACCATCAGGTCGAACAGGCCACGCGGCATCTTGCCGGTGAACAGGATCACGAACCAGGCCGCGAACGCGCCGATCTCCAGCAGCAGGCCCATGACGTAGCGCAGGATCACGATCGGGATCGCGAGGATGATGCGAAACAGCGTCTTCAGCCGGCTGTAGCGCTCGAGCGGCGCGAACTCCATCCGCACCGGATAGGCGGGATCGTCGGAGCCGCCGAACGACGGGTAGGGATCGCAAAGCAGGTAGCGCCGTAGGCGGTAACAGGCGCGTGATCGAAGCGCGTGTAGCCGGCGACGAAGTCGTACAGGCCACGCGGGTAGTGGCCGGTGAAGACGATCGCAAACCAGGCGAACAGGAGCGCGAAGCCGGCGGCGATCGCGTAGAGAGTAGACCCAGATCACCAGCGGGATCGCAGGATCAGGCGGAAGAAGGTGGTCAGCCGGCTGCGCCGCTCGACGTAGTCGGCTTCGAAGGTGACGGGATAGGACACGAGTTGCTCCCCCTTGTAGAGTGCGATGACGCTCCTCTCGGCTCATCCTAAGGCGGCCCGCGACGTCCGTGTCGATTTTTTCTTTCGACTAGATTCAAGGCTGATGGACGCAACCGACCTCGCCTTCGCCGGCATCGCCAGGCAGGCCGAGCTGATCGCCGCCGGAGAGGTCTCCTCGCGCGAGCTGGTCGAGCTCTACCTGGAGCGGATCGCGCGCTTGGACCCGAAGCTGAACGCGTTCCGCGTCGTGTTCGAGGAGCGCGCGCGGATGGAGGCCGACCAGGCCGACGCCCGCCGCGGCGCGGGCGGCGAGTCGAGTCAGCGCCCTCTGCTCGGCGTGCCGATCGCGGTCAAGGACGAGATCGACGTGGCCGGCGAGGTGACGGCGCTGGGCACGAACGCCTACGGCGAGCCCGCGCAGGCGGACGCGGAGATCGTGCGCCGCCTGCGCGAGGCGGGCGCGGTGGTCATCGGCAAGACGCAACGTGCCCGAGCTGTGCATCTGGCCCTTCACCGAGACCGCCACCTGGGGCGCGACGCGCAACCCGTGGGAGCTCCAGCGCGCCCGGGCGGCTCGAGCGGCGGCAGCGCGGCGGCGGTCGCCGCCGGCCTGGTGGGCGCCGCGCTGGCCGGCGATGGCGGCGGGATCGATCCGCATACCGTCGGCATAGTGCGGCCTGTTCGGGCTGAAGCCCCAGCGTGGCGCGTGTCCGCTGGCGCCGCACGGCGGAGCGCCTGGCACGGCCTGGTGGTCTACGGCGTGCTGACGCGCTCGGTGCGCGACACGGCGCTCTGTTCTACGACGTGGCCTCGGGCGGCCCGGCGGTCGATGCTCGCCCGCGTCCGGCCGCCCGAGATCTCGTTTCTGCCGACGCTCTGCGCGCACGCGCGCCCGGACGGTGCGCATCGCGCTGTCCACACGCTGCCGCCGGGTGTGATTCGCCGGCTGGACGATGCACCGGGAGCACCGCGCTGCGCTCGAGAGACGCTGAGCTGCTGCGGTCGCTGGGGCACGAGGTTCACGAGCGCGAGCCCGACTACGGCCCGCTCGGCGACGCTGCCGGCGTTCCGGTCATCCGCTACCTGCGCGGCATCCACGAGGAGGCGCGGCCACGTTCCCCATCCCGAGCGACTGGAACGGCGCACGCGGCAACGGCCCGTCTGGGCGGGCTGATCCCGCCGGCGCTGCTGCAGCGCTCACGCGCCGCCGAGGGGGAGCTGAGGCGCGAGATTGAACCGAGTCGCTCGACGACCACGACGTGCTGCTGACGCCGGCCACCGCTACGCCGCGCGCCGCGGATCGGACAGCTACGAGGGTCGCGGAGCCGCTGTGGACGCTCAACGCGGTGATCGGCATGGTCCCCTACAACGCGATCTGGAACGTCACCGGCCAGCCCGCCTGCTCGGTGCCCGCCGGCTTCGCCGCGGACGGACTGCCGCGCGCGGTGCAGCTCGTCGGGCGGCCGAACGACGAGGCGACGCTGCTGTCGCTGGCCGCGCAGATCGAGGCCGAGCGTCCCTGGGCGCAGCAGCGCCCGCCCGGCTTCTCGTGAGCGCGGACGGCGAACGCCGAGTCGCGGGAGCAGGCGGGGAGACGCCGAGCGGAGGTGAGGCGCAGGCCGACGCGGAACTGCTCGAGCTGGCGATCGAGGCCGCACCGATGGCCGGGGAATTGCTGTTGGAGCGGGTGCGCAGCCGGACGCGAGCGGAGGTGAGCAGCAAGAGCACGCCGACCGACCTCGTCAGCGAGGCGGACCTGGCGTCCGAGCGAGCGATCAAGGAGCTGCTCGCCGAACGCCGCCCCGGCGACGGCTTCGTGGGGGAGGAGGGCGGCGAGGAGCAGGGCACGAGCGGCTTGAGCTGGGTGGTCGATCCGCTCGACGGGACGATCAACTTCTTGTTCGGCATCCCGCAGTGGTGCGTGAGCGTGGCGGTGCGAGATGGCGAGGGAACGCTGGCGGGCGCGGTGTACGACCCGAACCGCGAGGAGCTGTTTGCCGCGACGCGCGACGGCGGCGCGAGGTTGAGCGGCCGATCCGCGCGGTTTCCTCGCTTCGGCGGGGACGCGGAGGGAGAGCAGGCGACCGAGCTGACGGGTTCACCGCGTGAGGATCTGGCAACCGCGATGGTCGCGACCGGCCTGGCCTACGACGCGCGGGTGCGCGCGGCGCAGGCGCGGGTGCTCGCGCGGGTGGTCCCGAGAGGTGCGCGACATCCGCCGCTTCGGCAGCGCCGCGCTCGATCTGGCGTGGACGGCGGCGGGGCGCTACGACGCCTACTTCGAGCGCACGGTCAAGCCGTGGGACATCGCGGCCGGGGCACTGATCTGCGAACGCGCGGGGTTGCGCGTGCTGGAGCTGTCCAGTCCACGAGGACCTCCCCTGGGGGATCCTCGCCGCTCCACCCGCCCTGGCGGAGCCGCTGCTGGAGCTGGTCGGGGGCGCCGCGTAGGTTGAGCCCGCCCCTGCGGAGGTCGAGCCATCGATGCGGCGGGTGGGATTCGAACCCACACGCCCTTACGGACAGAGGCTTTTGAGGCCTCCGCGTCTACCGTTCCGCCACCGCCGCATAAGGGTTCGTGAACCCTCTGTGAGGAGGATATCCGGGCCGTATTCCGAGGACGTGGCCCGAGCCGTGTCCCGGACCGTATCCGAGCCGCTCAGGCTGGGAACGGTGCGGCGTCGGGATAGTCGCCCGGGCCGGGGCTCACGCCCGCTCCCGCGGCCGGATCGCGCCGCTCGACCTCGACGTTCCAGCCCTGTTTGAAGCCGCGCATCGCGAACGACCACGAGCAGGATTTGCACGGGGACGATCAGCAGCGTGATCACGCCGAGCAGTCCGGAGTTGAGGCCGGCCTGCGCGAAGCCGGACTTTGTCGCGCGCGAACCAGCCCGGTCCCGCCACGAGCGCAAAGAAGCCCAGCAGCACGGCGAGCCCGGCCGCGATGGGCAGCACGCCCCGGCTCCAGCGGCTGGCGTAGTAGGCCATCAGCAGGTAGACGAGGATAAAGGCGAGCTGGATCGGCAGGGCGCCCTCCAGCAGGCTCCAGCCGCCGACCGTGTTGATCAGCATCAGCGCGGCGCTCACGAGCAACAGCAGCACGACGGTGACGCGCGTGGCCTGCACGACCGGCTTGTCGCGGTTGGGGTGGGTGATGATCACGCCGCGCGCGCGGCGATCCGCCAGCTCGCGGTCACGAAGGGTGGAGGACATCGTGGGAAACCATACAATCTCGAGCGGCCTCCGTGTGCGCCGCGCGCAAAGGGCGTTTCTGTGCGCAAGGGGCGTAGCGCGGGACGAATGCGGGCGTGGTGGAATTGGTAGACACGCTGGCCTTAGGAGCCAGTGGGCGTAAGCCCTTGGGGGTTCGAGTCCCTTCGCCCGCATCGCTTCGTCCGTATCGTCTGGCGGCGGTCCAGCACCGTCCGGCGGCTTGACGGTGTGGTGTGAGAGGAGTCCTGTCGCCGCCCGTGGAGGTAGGCGTGGGCGTGCTGTTGAGGCGAGGCGTGGTTGAGAGGAGACGTAATGCGCGCTACGGGTTGGGCGCGATCGTCTGGCGCTGGACGTACCAGGCGGCCTGGATTGGGTTGAGGAAGTGGGGCGGCTCCTCGACCTGCAGGCGGTTGTCGTAGTTGGCGTTGTACGGATAACCGTGGAATTTGCCTTCATATTCCGAACCCGAATATCCATTGGTGTAAAGGCCCGCCACCGCGCCGTAAACCTTGAGTGAGCCCAGTTCGGATTTGCCACAGCTGAAGTTGTCAACGATCACGCCGTGTTTTACGGCCAGCATCGCGGCATAGATCGTCGGTTCATTCAGATCTTTGCTGAGGTTGTTGGGGGCGTCGCATGCAAAGAGTGCCCTGTCGGCGTATTCACACATTTTTACAGCGGAGTTGAACGTCTCGAGTTCACTTTGATACCATTTGCACCCTTCGTCGAGCCATTTTCCAGCGCTCGTCTTCAGTTTTTCGTTTTCTCCCTGAGCGTGGCTCGCCCCATTCTGTTCATTTTTCACGCTCGATGTCGTACCCGTGAGCTGACTTGCCTTTTCGACTTCTTTTGTTTCGAGCACCGCACCTTCAGCGTTCTTGATCTTGACCTTGCTCTTAGTAGGCACGGCACCTTCTTCGACTTCGACCTGCAGTGCTTTACCGAGATTGGGTTTTTCTGGAGAGATTTTGACAACTCCAAACGAACGGACGCCAAATTTGCTCAGTTTTTCAGCTGCCCCTTCAGCATATTTCGTTCCTTCAGTATATTTCATGTATTTCGGTGTCGGGATCAAACTGAGAAGTTGGCTTGCTGCTGTAAGCATGCCCGTTTTTTCCAGGACTTCAGATTTCGAGTTCGTTATCACGACTTCATATTCGCTGCCCGTGTTCTTGACTTCCATTCGCAAGCCGCTTTCGAGCGGTTCCGCCCTGATGATTTCTTTGTGGCCGGCGCCTTCCAGCTGGACTCCGGTCGTTTCGAGTTCGGGGCCTGTGCCTTCGTATGCTTCCACCACCGGATGGTAGATGCGCACGAAGTTGTTGGCGATCAGGCCGAGCAAGGCGTTGGTCGTTGGCGTGCCTTCGGCCTGTGAGTTCGTCGGGTGGTGATGTTGCCGTTGATGATGACGTCGTTTTCGGCGGCGATCGTCAGCGACTTGGTGTATTCGCCGTGCACGTACACATTGCCGCATGTTGTATCGGATGCAGCGCCCAGTTCGTTCCGGCGTACCTGGGCTTCGGGCCGAACGGCGAATAGGGCTTCTGAGCAGCCCCCGGCAACGTAGATCATCGCCGTTGGGCGGATATGCGAGTCCCGGCTGCGTTTTCTTGCTTCCTTTGCGTAGGGACTTTGCTGCCCAGTGCGTCTTGACGGTCATCGTGCTTCCTTCCAAGAATGATTTCCGTCTTGTCCTTCGTAGAGATAGGCTGGTTCGACGATGTGTTTCAGTTCTTCGTCGCCCGGCGGCGGTTCGATCGACAGGACTTCTTTTGGTAGGATGTGTTTGCCCTTGAAGTCGGGCGTTGACGCTTCGCCGCAGCATCCTCATTGGAGTAGCCTTCGTCTGCGGGTTTGCCGCCGTTGCCGAATTCGATTCGATCGTTTTCGTTGCGACCAAAGACTGGCGAGCCGCATACGCCGCGTGGTCCGCGGTGTGCATCGGGCCGTTGACCGATTCTCCGTTTATGAAGAAGTTGTTGGCGCAGCGGATGGGGTTTCCGCCCTGGCCGGGCGTTCTTCGTAGAAGTTGGCACATTCGGTGAAGTAGTTCGGTTTCCCGGAGGGTGGTTCGCCGTAGATCGCCGGATCGCCGGTTTCGTACTTCGTGTACCAGACGTAGCTGACGAAGTTGGCGTTCCTGAACGTCGCGACAAGCGTGCGTTCCTCGCCTCCGGAGTAGCCGGTCGACTCGATGCGGAAGGTGCCCGTCGCGGCGCCTTCCTCTTCGACCATCGTTTCCACGAGGTTGATGGGGATCGCATTTCATGGTCTGCGGCTGGGTCGCTTTCCGCCGGCAGCAGCTGGATCGCGTATTGCTCGTTGCGTGGATTCCCCGTCTTTGGCGGTCGGGCACGGTGGCTCGGTTGGCGGTAGACCCGACCTGGTTCAGCGCCGGGTTGGCGCTCGGCGGGGATGGTGCAGTAGCTCAGGTAGTTGCCGTCCTGGGTGAGGTGGTACTCGTAGTCCTCGATCCCCGCCTCGGCGGCGTAGTAGGCCTTCTTCTGCGCGCGTGTCGGTGTTTGTCAGGTGGATTTCGCCGTTTGGCGCGGTGAACGCGGCGACGAGCAGCAGCGAGGTGACGAACATCACGCCGAGCACGATGATCAGCGTGAAGCCGTCCTGTCTACGTAGGTTTGCAGTACGGCACAGAGAGTGTGGGTGGGAGTGTCATCATATTTCGGCGCAGGTCGATTGGTGTTGGTGGCTTCTTCGGAGGACGGAGCGAGACGGAGAATCGCCGAGTCTTCGAGCGCCACGGGCTGATCGCCTTTGGCAAGGAGGCTTTCTTTGCCTTCGGGCGCCAGCGTGAAGCTCACGGTCACCTTGGCTACCTTTTCGGCTTCGGTCACCTTTACTTTTTCTTTTACTTCTTCTTTTGCCATTTCTGTATTAGACATTGGGGTCGGATCTAGTTCGCCGAGCTTGGCTTCACCGAGTTTGATCTTAGTATCGCCTGAAAGTAATAGCGATAGTATTGAAAGATTGGAAGTTCTTTTCTTGTGGTTTCGTTAACAGTCTGTGTGACATTCTGTGAGCAGCCGATGTTCGGTGATTCGTTTTTGGTTTCGGCTTCGGTGAAGCTATATGCGGGAGGCGTCCCGGTACTCAACCATGACTTTTCGGTGAGGGTACCTTCCGCTTTGTTGTAAGATGATTTCATGTAGCTTCACGGTCGAGAGTGAGGATATGGGTTCGCCTTTGCTGTTCAACGGGCTGGTTTCGCTGATGAATTTGATCGCGTTTGTCCGTTGCTTTTTGGCATGATGGGGTTGATCGTGACCGCCACGCAAGCGGAGTGCAGCTGCAGCATGATCTTCTCCAGCGCGACGCGACCCGTCTGGTCGACGTGCGCGCGCGCGGTGACGCGCGAGACATCGCTCGTGGTGAATTCGAGGAGCGAGAAGGCGCCCAGGCTCACGACCAGTCCGATCACCATCGCGACCAGTAGCTCGATCAGTGTGAAGCCATGCTCGCCGGCAGATGCGGATGTGTGGAATGTCTACCGGGCTCATGGGCACGTTCCTGAGCTGGTTTCGGCGGGTTCCGGGGAACTTGGGCTCGTACCCAGGTAGATGGTTGCGATGCCTTCGCTCGGTGTGGCCGTTGGTCCATATCGTGGAGGAAGGGCCAGACGTACTGTTGTTTTCGAATTTACCTTCCCATTTGCGTTCACCGTTACTCACGCACATCGCGTATTTGCCGAACGGCAGGCCGGGATGCGGCAGCGCACCACCGGCGTGCTTATAAACGAACGCTTGACGCCACAGCCATCGGTGGTGCTTCCGGTGGCGGTTGTGACAACAGTCCTTCGTGGGTCCGGGCCTTGCCACTCATGACCTTGATTTTGACTGGTCCGAGCCGCACGGTGGCTGGTCGCTGTGCTGCCGGCTGGAGTGACTTCCGTTTCTTCGGTTGGCTTCGAGTGACACGCTGTTCGCGCTCGGGAGCGATCGGCTTCGCAGGTGCCGGCGTAGACCGTGTACTTCGATTTGAAGGGGAAGATCTTTGTGGGCGATGTGACCGTTGTGCTGTAGCTGCCGCGGTGTCGAATGGTGTGGGGAACGGGCGGAACGTGGTCATCCCCGTGTTGTAGGCGACGAACGAGTCGCCTTCGGCTGGGCTTCGCGCCGGTGAGAAACTTGACGGCCAGTTCACCCGCCTGGCCCGATGTTGTAGCCTCCTTGACGGTGTTCTCGGCCGGCATGTACACGCTGCGCGTCGTGCTCGGATCTTCGTTGGATGTTCGTCGTAGCCGTTTGGATCCACGTAGCCCGGCTTGCTGACGTAGATGTTGTATTCGCCCGGCGAGACCGCCAGGATCGCGCAGCCGTTGGCGGATGTTGTCGAGTTCGTGAGGTGCTGGTCGCCGGCGATGGTCCGCTTGGCGACCACGTAGCGCCTGGTAGGGCGTCGCCGGATTCCTGGACCTGCACGATCAGCGCGGAGCCGGCCGGCGGGCTGACGATGCCGGTCTCTACGACCGGCTTGCCTTCGCCGAGCGACGGCCAGGTGACCGTGGAGGTCGTCTGCATGTAGTCGGCTTTCGCGGCGCTCGAGGTGCAGCTCGAGGTGGCGGTCGTGTCCGAGATGTACTTGGCGGTCGATGTGATCGTGTATTTGTACTGCCGCTCTCGGTCACTGTTCTTTCAAGCGGGTGACTTTCTGAGTTCGGAGAGCTTTTTGATCGGTTCGCTGCGCAGCTGCTCCTCGTCCTGCTGGGCCAGCGCGTCGGCCTGGGAGCGGGCCCGGTCGCGTCGAGGTGGCCTTGTTGGTGCTGTTGAGGCCGGTGAGCGTGCCGACGACGATCAGCCCGACCAGCACGGCGCTGATCAGCACCTCGATCAGCGTGTCGCCTCTCTGCGAGGCCAGCGATCCGACGAGGACCGATCGAAGATCGGCCCAGGGCCCGGAGCCTGGCAGAGAAAGTGCGCATCATCACAAGAAGGTGTAGGAGCTACATCCAGTTTCGGCATTCCAGAGCCCTGCCTTTAGCGCCAAGGCCGGTGCGCGGATCTATGTCTCAGCCGCAGCAGAGCGCCTACAATCCGGGGCCGCCCGGGGGACTGGTGTATCGGTAACACGGCGGTCTCCAAAACCGCAACGCGAGGTTCGACTCCTCGGTCCCCCGTTCGAGGTTTGCAGGCCTTCCCTGCAACAGGCTGTTAGGAGGGTTCAGGTGGAGCAGGTTCAGGTGGAGCATGCGGAGGGGCGGTTCGCGGGAGTCAGGGGGCTCGAGATCTTCTGGCAGTCCTGGCAAGGCGACGCCCCGCCACGTGGTGTGGTTGTCATCTCGCATGGCGCGGGCGAGCACAGCGGTCGCTACGAGCGTCCCGCGCTAGAGCTCGCTGAGCTGGGCTATCCGGTGTATGCGCTCGATCACCGTGGTCATGGTCGCTCCGGGGGCCCTCGCGCGCTCGTCGATCGTCTCGATAACGCCGCGGCCGACCTCGATGTGTTGTCGAGCGCGCCAGGCGCGAGCATCCGGATACTCCGCTGTTCCTGCTCGGCCACAGCCTGGGGGCGACGATCGCCCTGCGCTACGCGCTGGGCCACCAGGACAAGCTGGACGGGTTGATCCTCTCGGGCGCATTGGCGGTGATCGATCCTCCACCGGCGCCGGTGGGACTCGCGGCCAGGGCGCTCTCGGCGATCGCTCCCTGGATGCCCGCCCTGAGCGTCGATCCGGCGACGATCAGTCGCGATACCGCGGAGGTCGAGGCCTATCGGACCGATCCGCTCGTCCATCACGGCAAGTTGCCCGTGCGGACGGTCGCTGAGATCGCCGCCGCGACCGAAGCGTTCCCCGGGCAGGTCGGAAGCCTCACGCTGCCCCTGCTGCTGGTGCACGGATCCGAGGATCGACTGGTCTCGGTCCAGGGCAGTCACATGGTCTACGAACGCGCGAGCTCCGCGGAGAAGACGCTCGAAGATCTACGACGGCCTGTTCCACGAGGTGCTCAACGAGCTGGCAGAGGATCGTGCGCGCGTGCTCGCGGACATCGTCGCCTGGCTGCACGCACACACGTAGCTCGAGGCTTGGATAGGCCCGTCGAGGCCCAGGGGATCGCCAGCTCGAAACCCAAATCGGATCGATCTGTCGAGGTCTGGATCGGATCGGTCAGCCCAGCGTCCAGTTGCGGCTTTCAGGCGCGCCGTATGGTAAAGTCCATAAAATCGATAAAGAATCTGTAGAATATGCCGATAGCGATGAAGAGAGCACGATGAAGATCGATATCCACCAACACCTCTGGACCGAGCCGCTGGTGAGGCGCTCGCCGAGCGCAGGGAGCTGCCGTTCGTGCGTCACGAGCACGGGCTGACGGTGCTGTTCCTCGCGGGCGAGCGGCCCTACGTGATCGATCTCGACGACCGAGGCGCCCGCGCGTCGTGCCGCGCTGGTCGAGCGCGACGGCCTCGACCGCGCGCTGCTGTGCCTGTCGAGCCCGCTGGGGATCGAGTCGTTGCCCCGCGCGCAGGCGCTGCCTCTGCTCGACGCCTACCACGAGGGCGCGCTCGCGCTCGGCGATCCCTTCGGCGTGTGGGGCGCGATCGCGCTCGATCGTCCCGATCCCGACGACGTGGATCGGAAGCGCTCGATCGCGGCTGCATCGGCATCTCGCTGCCTGCGGGCGCGCTCGCCGGCGTGCGAGCGGCTCGCGCGTCTGCGCCCGGTGCTCGCGCGGCTGGAGCGGCGGGGCGGCCGCTGCTCGTCCACCCGGCCCCGGCCCGGTAGCCGCCCGCGGGTCGTGGGCGAGGCGTCGCTGGAGCGACCCGCTCTGGTGGCCGGCGCTGACCCGCTACGTCGCCGAGATGCAAGCGGCCTGGCTCGCGTTCCTCAGCGCCGGGCGCCTCGAGCATCCCGAGCTGCGGATCGTCTTCTCGATGCTCGCCGGCCTCGCGCCGCTGCACGCAGAGCGCCTGGCCGCACGCGGCGGCCCCGATCGCTCGAGCCACCCGCCCGAGCCCGACCCGCTCGTCTTCTACGACACCTCCTCCTACGGGCTCGCCGCGATCGGCGCCCTGGCGGACGCGATCGGCGGGCCGGGGCAGCTGCTCTATGGCTCCGATCGCCCCGTCGTCGAGCCCGCGCTGCTGGGCACGTCCGAGCCGCTCGACTGGGATCTGCTCGCCGACGCCACCGCGCGCGCCTTCGGCTGGCAACGTCCGGCAAGCGTGGAGGCTCTCCGATGAGACCCCCGCTCGCCTTGTTCCGCGCCCGCGCGGCCGTGACCTGACTGGCCCGGAGCTGCAGAGCCTTCGTCACCGAGCTCTCCCAGCGGCCGGAGCTGTGGATCGGCCGCGTCCACCACGACCACACCCAGCGCGTCTACGAGGAGCTGCTCTCCGACGCGCACCTGACCGCTTGGCTGATCTGCTGGATGGACGACCACGACACCGGCTTTCACGACCACGACGTCTCCGCGGGCGCGGTCGCCGTGGTCGGCGGGCGCGTGCGCGAGGAGCGCCTGGCGATCGACGGACCGCCTCGCGATCGTATTTTTGGGCCCACCCAGAGCTTTCACTTCTCCGCCGCCGACATCCACCGTGTGCGCCACACGGGCGGCGATCCGGCCGTCACGCTGCACGTCTACTCGCCCGCCGCTGTCGCGGATGGGCGCCTACGTGGTGGGCGAGGACGGCGTGCTCGAGCGTCACTCGGTCGCGCCCGAGGAGGAGCTCCGCCGCTTCTGTCCGCCTCCGCCCGCCGTTCCCTAGACCGGCTCGCGCGATCCCGGTCGCTCCCTGCTCACGCAGGGCCGGGACGGCGCTCGGGTCCGCTTGGCGCCCACGCGGCGCTCGACGCCATCGGCGCCGGCGATCAGGACGCAGCTGACCATCTCCGGCGCGAACAGGCCGTGCTCGACGACGCCCGGGGTCGCGCTGAGCCGCGCCGCCAGGCTCGCCGGGTCGCTCGATCGGGCCGAGAGTAGTCGGCGATCAGGTTGCCGTCCGGGCTTTCCAGCCGCTCCGCGCAGCCGCGCGTCGCCCAGCTCCGCCAGCGTGCGCTCGACGCCGAAGCGCAGCACCTCCAGCGGCACCGGTGGGCGCAGCGCGCGCGACGACCTTCTCGGCCGAGACGATCACCACGAACCGCCGCGCCGCCGCCGCGACGATCTTCTCGCGTGTCTGCGCGGCGCCCGCCGCCCTTCACCAGCCATCCGCGCTCGGCTCGACCTGGTCGGCGCCGTCGATCGCGATGTCCAGCTCGCCGAGCGCGTCGAGGTCTTCCACGGTCAATCCCAGCGCCCGCGCCGCCTGCTCGGTCGCCGGCGAGGTCGCCACGCAGCGCAGGCCGCGCAGGTTCCGCTCGGCCAGCGCCGGCAGCAGATACGCGACCGTCGATCCGGTTCCCAGCCCGACGCGCATGCCGTCTCCACCATCGCGCGGCCGCCTGCGGCGGCCGCGCGCTTGGTCGCGCTCAGCTCCGGCGACCGCCCCGGGGTGCTCCTCATAGTGGCGGCTGGTGCCGCGCAGTCGCACGATCGGGCGCCATGGTGGCGGGCGAGCTTACCGCCCCGGCCGGCTCTCTGAGGCGCAGCCGCTCGGGCGCATCCGGGCGGTGCAGCAGGAAGCCCTGTCCGACCGAGCAGTTCAGTTCGCGCGCGAGCGCCAGCTGGCGGTTGGTCTCGATCCCCACGGCGACCGCCGTCAGGCCGCTCTCGCGGGCGAGCGCGAGCGCCGCGACGACCATCGCGCGCCGGTCCTTGTCGCGCTCGAAGCCCTGGATCAGCGTGCGGTCGAGCTTCAGCATGCTCAGCGGTAGGCTCCCCGGCAGGCTGAGCGTCGACTGGCGCGGCGCCGAAGTTGTCGAGTGCGACCGCCACGCCGAGGCGCCTGACGTCCTTCAGCGCCGCGCGCGCGCGCGCCGGGTCGCGCAGGATGACCTCCTCGCTCACCTCCAGGCACAGCGCGCTGCCCGGGCAGCCGGCAGTACAGCAGCGCCTCCTGGACCCGCTCGGCGAGGTCGACCCCGGTCAGCTCGCGCGCGGAGATGTTGACCGAGATCGGCATCTCGATCCCCTCGCGGCGCCACGCGGCCGCCTGGGCGCAGGCGGCATGGAGCACCCAGTCGCCGATCTGCACGATCAGCTCGCTCTCCTCGGCCAGCGAGAGGAAGCTCCGACGGCGGCATCGGCTCGGCGCCGTGGGGGTGCCAGCGCACGAGCGCCTCACAGCCGACCGGCCTGCCGCCGCTGAGCGGCAGCAGCGGCTGGTACTCGAGCAGCAGCTCGTGGCGGGGCAGGGCGTGGTCGAGGCGGTCCTCGAGCTCCAGCCGCGCGGCTGGCCTCGCGGCGCAGGTCCTCGTTGAACAGCTCGAGGTTGTGCCCGCCGGAGCCCTTCGCGCGGTACATCGCCACGTCGGCCTCGCGCAGCAGGTCCTCGGGCTCGGCCTCGGGGTCGTGGGAGATCGAGACGCCCACGCTGGCGAGCATCGAGACCTCGGCCGAGCCCACCTGGAACGGCTCCTCCAGGGCGTGCAGCACGCGCTCGGCGACGGCGAGCGCCTCGGCGTCGGAGTCGAGGTCCTCGGCGAGGATCACGAACTCGTCGCCGCCCAGCCGCGCGACCGTGTCGCTGTCGCGCAGCATCTCCGCCAGGCGCTCGGAGACGGAGATCAGCAGGTGGTCGCCGACGGCGTGGCCGAGGTTGTCGTTGATCGCCTTGAACCGGTCGAGGTCGATGAACAGCAGCGCGATCGGCCCGTTGGAGCGGCGCAGGCGCGCGATCGCCTGGCGCGCGCGGTCCATCAGCAGCAGGCGGTTGGGCAGCTTCGTCAGCGGGTCGTGCAGCGCCTGGCGCTCCAGCCACATGCGGTCGGTCACGTCCTTCGCGGCCGCATACCAGGCCTCGCCGTCGCAGCGCGCGCTCCACAAGCAGCCAGCGCCAGGAGCCGTCGCGGTGGCGGTAGCGGTTGGTGAAGTTCACGAACTGGGCGGGCCGGTGGTGGCCCGCGAGCGTCAGCGCGAGCGTCTGCTCGAGGTCGTCCGGGTGCACGAGCTCCTGCATCGGATGCGCTTTCAGCTCCTCGATGCTCCAGCCCAGCAGCTGCTCCCAGGCGGGGTTCAGCAGCGTGAAGCGCCCGTCGAGCGAGATCGCCGCGAGCAGGTCGCTGGTCATCTCGAACAGCCGCCCGATCTGCGCCTCGCCGCGCAGCGCGGGATAGTGACGGCTGTCCTGGGTTGACGGCGGCGCCGGTCGCCGGACCGATGACGGGACCTCCTCGATCGGGCGGCCGCGAGATCGGTCGTCGTTGGGTGCGAGCGCATGATCCTGCTCCATCACTCGGCGACCCCCGGTCGCTTGCTCGGGCGGCCCACCCGTCACTGGACGGATCTACTACGCGAATCCGCTATTTCGGCGCCGAGAGGGCTATCCGCCGGTGCTTGCCACGCCAGTCAGCGTGGTGCATCTCAGCGCTGCTCAGGAAGGTGTGGCGCCGAGCGGCGCGAGGGCTCAGGCGCGTCGTCTGACGGCGTGCTCGCGGGGCGTCCCGCGGGGAGCTGATCCTCGCCGCGCAGGAAGCGCCAGATCGACAGGCACATGAGCACCGTCATGAGCACCGCGCTGGAGACGCACTCACTCGCAGATTTTGTGCAGCGTGAACAGCTCGCGGTAGGTCAGATAGGCGCTGAAGCCAAAGCCGCCGAGCGTCAGCGCCGTCGTCACGAACCTGGCGCCGTTCGCCTTCGGGAGCAAGCAGCGAGCCGAGGATCGCGATGTAGCCGAGCAGCCCGATCAGCGCGACGGGAACGCCGAGCAGCAGCGAGTACTGCGATTTCTGCACCTGACTGCAGGGGTTGCCCTTGATCGAGCAGAGCGGCGTGGTCGCCGGAGTAGTGGACGTAGGTGAGATAGCCGGCCAGGCAGAGGCCGATCGCCGTCAGGACGAGCATCGTCTTCCTGAGGGCGCTCGTGCTCACGCCGGCCTGAGTCCGAGCCAGTCCGAGCTAGCTCTGCAGCAGCTTTTCGATGGCTGCTTCGTAGGGCGCGGCTTCGGTGAACGTGCCCGGTTCGAGCTTCTGCAGCGTACCGCCGGTCTTGCCGAGTTCGAAGGACGGCGTGCCGGTGAAGCCGGCCTGGTTGGCGGCCTGCGCGTCGGCGGTGACCTCGTTGGCGTACGTCGGTTCGCTGCGCGCGGCGGTCCAGTCGGCGAGGTTCAGGCCGGGGACCTGCGAGGCGAGACCCTGGATGTAGCTTTCGTGACGTAGCCCGAGTCCTCTTCGCCCTGCTCGTGGTAGAAGAGCTCGATGAAGTCCCAGGCGAGGTTCTGCTTGCCGGCGGCGTAGGCCGCGACCTGCTGGGTTTTGAAGATTTCCGGTTCGCGCGTGGCGGTCTCCAGCGAGTGGTATTCGATCTTCAGCTTGCCGGTGCGCACGTACTTCTGGATCAGCGTCGGCAGCACCCCGAGCGTGAACTCCTTGCAGATCGGGCACTCCAGATCGCCGAAGTACTTCAGCGTCACCGGCGCGTTCGGGTCGCCGAGCGTGTTGCCGTTCTGGGGGATCCCGTCGATCAGCGTGCTTGACTTCGGCGACGTTCGCGTTGGCCTGCTGGCTGCCGGTCTTGACTGCTTTTGCTGCCGCCACCACCGGTGGCGATCGCGATGCCGACGATCGACGACGACCACGATCGCGACGACGACTGCCCGAGCTGCGTCAGGCGCGTGCGCCGCTTCGCGCGGGCGGCCTCGGCCTGCTCCAGCGCCTTGCGTTCGCCGCGCGCCTGCTCACGACGCTGCTTGCGCGTGAGGTCCCCCTCGTCATCTCCCACTCCCGAACTCATCAGGCCACTTTCTACACGTTTTTGCTCAAGCCTGTCTAAGTGTCACGCGCGAGTGTTCTTCGTGGCTCGGGCATGCGACGATTCAGCGTTCCGGGTATGTCGCGGGCCTCGACGCCTAAGTGGCGTCGCCGGATCGCCCGCCCCCGTAGCTCAGCTGGATAGAGCAGCGGACTTCTAATCCGCAGGTCGCTGGTTCGAATCCAGCCGGGGGCATATGCAAAGGAGCCTGAATTACGGGCTCCTTGCTGTCGGGGGACGTTTGGCCGAGGCCGAAAGAGGTAGGGTGCAAACAAAAGTGCAAACATGCCTGGCGGGATCGGGATTGCTTGGTTCGGTCCGCTGGTGCGAGGTGCTTGTGCTCATCGACAGACCGGCACGGCCTCACCCCCCTGCAGCTCGTAGTGAGGTCGACCCGCTGAGATCGAGGCATGGCATCCGCTGTTCGCGGCTATGTGCGTGGGCGAGCGTGCCAAGTTTTATGGCGAAAAAACTTGCCAGAAAGATTTCACCCTGACCAGACGGTCTTGGCAGGTAAGTCAGCTTCTACTATAGTCTCGCTTTATATATAGCTTACATTTCCCGTGATCCTGACACTTCGGCGCTGCACCGCCTCGCCTACTCCCAGGAAGGCCTGTTCACAGCCCAGCAGGCCCAGGAGCGGGGCTACAGCGCGCAGCTGCTCGCCCACCACGCGCGCACGGGACGGTTCGCACGCGTACGGCGCGGGCTCTATCGCCTGAGCGACTATCCCGCGGGAGAGCACGAGGAGATACGCGCCGCCTGGCTGGCTCTCGGAATGGATGGGCCGTCGTCTCGCACGAGAGTGCGCTTGCGCTGCACGGACTCTCCGATGTCCTGCCAGACACGGTGCACCTGCTCGTCTCGCGCGAGCACCGCGGAATCCGGCCGCCGCCGGAGTGAGCCTCCACACCGCGACTATGACCATCCCGGACGAGGAGATCACGATTCGTCACGGCATCCGCGTGAGTACCCCATCGAGGGCGATCCTGACGCTGCCGGTTCGGGCACGGCGCCCGAGCAGATCCAGATGGCAATCCGCCAGGCCCTCGAGCAGGGTCGCACGACACCCCGCCAGCTTGCCGGCCAGGCAGAACGCCACGGCGGCCAGGGCGCCGCCCTCGTGCGTCGCACGATCAAAGAACCCAAGCCGCGTGAAGTACGCCACCCCCGAGGCGTTCCGCGCCGGGCTGGATCAGCGCATCCGTAATGAGGCAGCCGCCAGCGGCGTACCGGTAATGCGGCTGCGCAAGCACGTCGCGTTCGAGCGCTTCCTCGCCGCTTCGACGAATCCCCGTCGACGTGGCGCTCAGCGAGCAGCCAACCGCCCCGTCTGAGCGGGTCGGAATCCCGAGCCTCCTGGACTTCGCTGACATCCAGCCGACCGAGATGCCCGTGATCGCCCTGGAGCAGCACATCGCCGAGAAGCTCCAGACAACACCGCGACCTACGGACCACAAGAACAGCCGAGCACAAGGACCAAGGACCTGATCGACCTCCTCCTGATCGCCGACCTCACCACGCCCAACGTAGACCAGCTACGCGATAGCCTCGACGCGACGTTCCGCAACCGCGCGCGCCAGCCCCTCCCTCCGCGCTCCCTGCACCCCCGGCTTGGTGGGGGACGCCCTACGCCAGCGCCGCTGACGCGGTCGGGCTCCCCACCGACCTCGACACCGCGCACACCGACGCCGCGACCTTCCTAGACCGGTGCTCGCTAGCTTGCGACCGGTTGCCGGAACTCGACACAGAAGCACTGGACCGCCTCATAAATCGCTCCGAAGCCGACCTCACCCTCAGAAAAACGTGACACTGCACCGGGCAGGACTGGGACCGGTACATGACCTGTCCCTGCAGGACATCGCAGCCTGAGCGTCCTCCCACCGCTCACGCTGCTTGCACATGGCGCTCTCCGCTTAGCAAGCGCGGACGGTAAAGTCGCCGCCGATGAGTAGGACGCATCGTGTTGACGACTGGTTTCAGGAGGTTGCTCAGGAGGTCCAGGCCGACTGGGACCGTCTGCATGCAGCCGCACTCAAGGACCCTCAGAGAGCAGGGCATGGTGGCGAGGCCACATGGGCCAAACTGCTCGAGAAATGGCTGCCGAGCAGCTACGAGGTTGCGACCCGCAAGTACATCCTGCCCGAGACAGAGGATGCGCCGGAGCCGAGCGAGACCGACATTGTCGTCTTCAGTCCCGGTTACCCGCAGGCCCTGAGGGACAAGGAGGAGGTGATCGCAGGTGGGGTCGCGGCGGCGTTCAGCGTTCGGCTGACGCTCGACGCCGACGGGATTCGCGATGCGACCAGCCGGGCAGCTGAGCTACGGCGCCACATCAAGCCGCGCTACGGAACCATCCGGGCGAGCTGCAGGTCCGTTTCCCGTCGGACTCCTCGCGCATTCACATGCTTGGCGAGGGGAGAGTTCGACGCCGACTACGAATGTGACCGCGGCGGCGACGAAGCACGAAGCTGACCTGGCCCAACATCCGCGAGAGAGCCTCGACCTGATCTGCGTCGCCGACCTTGGCACCTGGGCGTTGTCTCGATCTCCGTTCATAGAGATGGGGGAGCGTCCCCGAACGTCTACACGGCGCGCATTGCCGCCCATCCTGAGCTTTCTCCGACGCCCGTCGCGAGCTTCATCAACGATCTCCTGAGGAGCCTTTCGTACACGGATCCGACCCTACGGCCGATGACGGCGGGACTTCAAGCGCTCAATATGCTGGCGATCGGAGGCGGCGAGCCACGCTTCTGGAGCCTGGATGCCGTGTTCGCGAAGAAGTTCGCGATCAGTTGCCCAGGCGTCTTGATCAAGAGAATGTCGACTGGCAAGGCGTCTACTACTAAGACCACCTCTGAGCGGGTAAACCGGTCGCTCAGGGCGCCCGTCGCCGCACGCATCACGGCTGCAGACCTATCGGGATCCGTGTGGAAGCTAAGTAGTGGTCGCAGTCGCTGTTGCACTGGTTGCTTCGACGCGTCGTAGGACCGCTTCGAATTGGGGTGCTGCGTCTTTGAGGACTTGGTCGATTTCCTCTAGCCGGTCCTCGGGAAGCTGGCGACGATCAGGATCGCTTGGCGCACCAGCAGTGTGATCCCGACAGTGTCGTAGTTGTCCTCGAGGAGGGCTTGTAGGGAGGCCAGGCCGCCTACGTCCTTTCCGTACATAGCCTGCGCTGCTTCGGCGAAGAGCATGAATGACGCGAAGGTGTGTGCGTCCGCGAAGCCTTGGTCGATCTCGGTGTTGCTGGCGTCGCGAAAGGCGCGTGCTCGATCCGTCAGGTCCATGCTGCCTGTGGCGGTGATCTCCTCGATCAGCGCTGGTGTGGGCTGATTGGCGGAAAAAGATTGAGGGATTACCGGCGATTTGGTCTTGACGAGCACGGTCCGGCCTACGGCCTGCTCGAACACGGACAGCAGCGATGGCTCCTCGGAGTTCGGATCATGGTTGTCCCATTCGAGCTCGGACGCTCCTCCCAGGCCGATTGCTACGAATGCGAATGCGAGTCGGTCGGTGTTCTTTCCGCCGAGCCGCTCCGCATCAGATGATTCACCGGCAGGTTGCCATGGGCGCCGCCGAGCTGTTGGACGACTCGGTCGGCGGCATCCAGGTGCCTCCGGGACCGGTCGCCATGTTATTGACCTTGCTCGAGACCCCTGCGAGGATCCCGGTGAGCGACTCGCGAAGCTTACTGGGATCGACCCAGCCTTCGTGCCACCGAACGAGAATTCGGCGCTGACCGAACCGCCGCTCGCGTAACCCGAGCTTGTGGACCAGCTGGACTTGATCTACTGCCCACGCCGGGTAGAGGCTCATGGATCCTCGTAGTCCGCGGAGTTGTTCCTGACCTTCGCACGGCAGAAGCCCCTCGCGTCGAAGTCGCTTCAGCTGTGGTGGACTGAGATCGATGCCCGTGTCTCAGATGGGCTGATAGCTCAGCTATCGACAGGAGATCCTGCTCGGTGGCGCCCATCACGGATCAGGGGTACGCGAAACAATGTCTCTTCAGATTAGCGCTGTGGTCCCATGTTGGGACGAGCTAGAAGAAAGGAGGAGGTATGCCCAAAGAACTAGAAATGCTGCTGCTCGCGGCGATCGCTGCAGGCGCTTGGATCACGTTGCCGAGCACCCGACGGCCCGCAACCTGCGTGCAGCCATCATCGACACCCTTGATCTGTGAGCACCACCATCGGGCGGGCAGCGAGCCTCGGTGGCTGCCCGCCCGCTGGGGCTGTACCGAAGCTAGATCACGACGTGGATGGCGTCGACGAGTTTTGCAATGAAGTCGATGTCAGCTATGGCCTGGCTCTGCGTCATGGGGGTCAATTTGGCTTTGCGAGGTCGCTCTTTGCGCTCGTAGTCGCCCTCGTGGACAATCTGGTTTCGCCGCCTGACGATTTCGTCTAGACGCGTCTTGATGGCTTCAGGTTGCATCGCTGGCGTCATCGCTACTCCTATCTCCTTCCATTTGCCGCTTAGCCCCGCCATACCCAAGGCGCGCGAAACCCCGGCTGAGTTCTGGAAGGTCTCTTGAAGGAGGCGGTCGCGCAGTTGGCGCTTGACGCCTACCCGCTGACGAGACCTGTGTGATGGTTTGCGTGCGGCCTCCTTGGCATCATCTGCTTGCACCAATAGCGCTTCGAACGGAACCTCTAGCCGTGCCAGCCCGCCCGGGAGTTGGCCATGGGTATAGGCCCGGGTGATCACGAGACTGTGCATGTATGTGTCAAGGGCGGCAACCGCCATGAGACACTTTGGCGACGCATGTCCGTTGCGACCGTGACCGGAAGCCAGGGTCTTGCCCGAGTCCGCCCTTTGACTCTCACGATGCGGGTGCGTTTGGTCAGCGCGGTGCTTGCGAGAAGGGCACGTGCTCTCTTCAGCCCATGTGTGGCAGCGTCATAGGGAGTGAAGGCCATCCTCCGACCGTACTTCAAGTCGGCGCCACGGGTTTTGTGCGCACACGGATCTGATCGGTACCCCGAACCGGGGATATCTCGGAGCACGCTCTATCCCGTGAACGAATACAGAACGCGATCAGCGGGGGGCGCTCCGGCGGGTGGCCGAGCGCCGCGACCTGTTCGTGCCTGTCCTTTCGTTGGTGCAGGAGCTGCCACCTAAAGGAATAAGTCGGATTGATCGAATTGATTGGGATGTCGATCTCAGGCGTTACCCACAGGCTTCTGGGTACCCCCAATCGACGGATGCTGATCGTGGTATCTATCGCAGCGGGGACCCCGCTGCGCTGAACGCGTTCAATGGTGTAATCGACATCGTCTTCAGCGCGTGCTTTTGGGGCGTATTCGGCGTGTTGACCGAGCGTACGTTTGAGGTCGCCCGCGGTGCGGTGCCGGACCGCCGAGCACTGATCGCCTACCTACCGCTGGGATGTGCGTCCCTCGCATACTTCGTCGCCAAAACGACATCTGGTCGTGCCGTGTCTGGCTCGCTCGACTCGTTCTTCGGCGCGGCGGCTTCGCTGCTCGGCCTGCTGCTCGTCTCGGTAGTCATCGAGGCACGACGCACGGCGGCGCATGATCCGTGGCTGCGTGCGCTTCGAGGCTGGTGGGTGAGGTCATCATCGTCGGCATCCTCTACGCCCTCGCCGGTCTCACCCCCGGCCAATCGCACAAGGCCCAGGCCCGCAACTACGAGACGGTCTGGGCAGGCCTGGCGGGCGCGGTTGTGGCGCTCACCGTAGTGATGTGGAGAGAACCGGTGGCGCGCGACGCGACTCATGCGGAGCAAGAGAGCGAGAGCCCGCGTTAGCGAATGCCACTGCCAAGTTTTATGGCAAAAAAACTTGACAGAAGGAGTATGTGGCGCTACTCTGCAACGCATGACTGAGCAGGTGTTTTCGACTAAGCCTCGCCGGAGTGCGGCTGGTGTGGTGTCCGGGCGCGTGATGCGAGGGGGCGCGCGGTTCTGGAGGCATTCGGACTTCGCGGGTTTGCCGCCTGCGGCTGTGGCGACGGCTTTGTCGCGGCTTGCGCCGAGAGGGGGTGCTGCAGCGAACTGCGAAGGGTGTCTACTACCGTTCGGCGCCGAGCGCGTTTGGTCCGAGCATTGCGGGGGCGAGCGCTGCGGCTGCGCAGACGCTCAACGCTCCGCTTCATCCGGCTGGGTTGAGCGCGCGAAGTTGCTCGGTCTCACGACGAGAACCCTCGGCGTGCGGAGTATGCGACCTCGGCCGCCGGGCCGCCTCGGCGTTGCGAGACGCGGTGGTCCATACCGGGCGCTCTGCGCAGCGTGCGTCGCTCTCGGCTGAGGACGGTGCGATTCTCGAGACATTGCGCGAGCGTGCGCGTGCGAGCGACCTCTCGCCCAAGGACACCGTTCGCCGGCTGCTGGTGCTGCTCTCGGACGAGAAGCGTTTCCGGCGTCTCGCCGTGGTCGCGATCGGCGAGCCTCCTCGTGTGCGGGCGATGCTGGGCGCGCTCGGTGAGGAGCTGAGCATGCCGAGCCGTCTCCTGGAGGAGCTGCGAGGCAGCCTGAACCCGCTCAGCCGCTACGACTTTGGCCGACTGGAGTCGCTGCGCCATGCCAAGCAGTGGCAGGCGAAGTGAGGCTCTTCGAGCACGCCGAGGTCCAGATGCACGTGTAACGGTCGAAAGCCGGTCCTCGAAGAAGATCTGTGATCGACCGCAAGCGGTAACGAAGCGCGCCCGCTTCCAGATAGCGGCACCCCAGCCACCGGTGTTCCGCGTCACGCAGGCATCCACCATGGCGACCCTGACTTCTGTGGCGGAGACGACACCTGACGATTGTGGAGCTCTGCGTGAGCCGTTGCGCTCTGCTGCAGCCATCCAACCGGGAACAGGACGCTGTTAGGGAGCGGGGGCAGCTTGTAGTTCCATTGCTGGACCCACTCGCGACTCTCCAGGATCTCGCCCGCGTCCCAAAACGGTGGAACGTCGCCCAGCAGCTTTATGGCTGCTTTACAAGGTCATGCCTGAGCTCGAAGCGTTCGCAGACCGTATCGGGCCAAAACCACCCAGCAATCCACCCACCGAGCTGACCTCGGCGAGGTAGTTTGTAGTTAGGCGACGCGGAGCGCTGCCGCCGTAGTAGGGGTGGTGGTGGCGGGCTCAGAGCTAGAGAGTTTTTGCCTTTGGACCTTTGTCCTTGAGTACTTTCCAAAAGTAAACAGCCGGATTGGCTTGTGAAAGGCACGCCTGCTGCGTGCGATACTCAATCGGTAATCCGGATGTTAATGGTAACTTCGTTCGCGGGTAGAAAGGGCAGGGATGCCACTCGGGCCTTACATGATCCACTCGGTCGTCAGGATCATCGGCGACTGGCCGAACCCCAAGACCGGCGTTTTGAACGGCGTGCTCTCGGGACCGGGTTTCATGTGCGTGTGCCGAGCGAGTCCTGCCCGGACTGTTGGTACACCTACGTCGTCACGGCACACCATGTGATCGATGGGCAGCCCGATCCGGAGCTGGTTTTCCCAGACCCTTACGCGCCGGGCGCTCTCTACCCCCCACAGAAGACGGAGGGGCCGGACTGGAAACAGCCCCTTGAGAACGTCGATTTGGCGGTGTTGCCCTACCGTCGCCCGGAGGACTTCTTTGTCAGCTCGCTTGTGCTTGGGCAGCACATACGACCCGAGTTGCCAAAGCCGCGGGTTCTCGCGATGCCCTTTCATTATGTGGGGTTACTTGAGCCGTTGAACCGTGCGATGGCGCGTTCGGGCACGCTGGGTGCTCTCTATGAGAAGGGGATCGCGCACAGGGACCACTACGAGTACACCTGTCATTTCGGGGACTGTCGCTCTTACAAGGGCTTCAGCGGCTCGCCGTGCCTTGTTGAGTACCAGATGGCGAGCCTTGAAAAGGCAGACCCGCCACTTCCTCAGAGCGAGGGCGAGCCGGACATTGGGCCGCTCGGCAAGATCAGGTACCTGCACATTCTGTGCGGGATGCTCACGTGGCACCTGGAGCCACCGAAAGACGGACCAGAGGCCAGCACGTTCGGTGTTGTCGTCATCCTCCCGAGCGAGTACGTCTACAAAGGGCTGACGAGCGATGAGCTGGTCAAGGAACGTCGTGAAGGTGACGAACGGCCAGACGAGTTCCATGGGGTGGCCAGGAACCGCACCACCGAACAGGGTCTTTCGCCGTTGGAGCTTCCTCGCCCGGGGTTGTGACTGGTTGCGCGTCCTTGGCGCCTTTGCGCGGCCGTGCGCGAACGTCGACGCCGGCAATACAGTGCGCTGATCGCCATCTGCCAGGGTTGGAATCGTCATCTGCCATGCTTCTATTCGTTATCTGCCGCCCTGAGTGTCCTGTTATAGCCGCCTATGACCAGTGAGATTTTCAGCCGACATGCTCGTCCGCAGGTGTTGCAGGCGCTGAGCGATACGCGCGTTGTGTTCATCTCAGGCGCGCGACAGGTCGGCAAGAGCACGCTCGGACGCGGAGTCATCGCCGAGCTCCCGGCCGCGGAGGAGTTCAGCCTGGACCGGCGCGAGACACGCGAATCCGCGCTCGCTGACCCCGAGGGGTTCATCGCCGCGCTGCGCGACCCTGTGCTGATAGACGAGATCCAGCGGGTTCCCGACCTCCTGCTTGCGATCAAGGACGCTGTGGACCGGGACACGAGACCCGGACGGTTCCTCCTGACCGGGTCGGCGAACATCCTCACGGCCCGCACGATCAAGGATGCGCTGACAGGACGGATGGAGACGATTCCGCTGTGGCCGCTCGCGCAGAGCGAGATCGCCGGTAGCACTACGAACGTGGTCGACGCTCTGTTCGGTGGTGAACCGCCGAGCGTCAGCGACGCGACCGTTGGCCGCGATGCGTTCGTGTCGCTCGCGGCCGCCGGCGGCTACCCCGAGGCCCGGCTGCGCGCGGGAAGGCGGCGGGACGACTGGTTTGCCGGCTACCTGGACAGCGCACTCGATCGCGACTTACGCGACGATCAGCGACGCGCGGAAGCTGAGCGAGATCCCCCGCCTGTTGCGCCTGCTCGCCACGCAAGCCGCGAATGTCCTCTCCTATCGCGGGCTGGCCAGGAAGCTCGACCTGACGCCGGACACGGTGCGCGAGTACGTCGGCCTGCTGCAAACGGTGTTCCTCGTACGCCTGCTACCAGCGTGGCGGCCCGGACTCGGCGCGCGAGAGACCCACGCGCCGAAGGCATACCTGGTCGACTCCGGCGTGCTGGCGCACCTGCTCGACGCAGACGAAAGTCGCATTGCCCGCGACGATCAAGTCACCGGAAAGGTGCTCGAGAACTTCGTGGTAACCGAGCTGCTCAAGCACGCCGACTGGGCTCGCACAGACACCCGCGCCTACCACTACCGCCAACGCACCGAAGAGATCGACCTCGTGCTCGAGAACCGCTCAGGCGAGATCATCGCCGTCGAGGTCAAGGCGGCCTCGTCGGTCTCACGAGCGGACCTCCGAGCAATGGAGAAGCTGCGCACCGCGACCGGGGCACGCTTCAAGGCCGGCGTCGTCGTCTGCACCGGCCCGCGAACCACGCCGCTCGGCGACCGGCTGTGGGCGCTGCCAATCAGCGGCCTCTGGGTCTGATCAGCGGCGCTGTCGCTAGCGCCGCCGCCGCGCCGCCCTCGCCGGACACGGCACGGCCGTCCTCGCGCTTGCGTGACTCCCGCCCTCAAACCCAAGCGTCACGGCAAACGGGAACCCCCCGCGCGGGCAGTGTTTCGGCAGGGTGATGCCTTCGGGGACGTAGTGAGTCGTCTTGCCGGCGAGGACTTCGGAGTAGGTCAGGCTTTCGGGGCCGAGGCCCAGCGCGATTTCGGCGACGGAGACGTTGGGAGCTCCGGCAATGCTCTGCAGCAGCGGGACGTGGATGTCGAGGTTTCCGGCGAACGGGCCGTCGGCCGGCAGCAGCTGTCCGGTCAGGATCAGCTGAGTGCTGACCGCTGTCTCGTCGTACAGGTACATGAGCATCGTCAGATGGCCTTCTTTTTCGGTTGTGCGGAGGGCCGTCAGCGAGGCGACTTCGCGGACGATGTGGCGGCCGATCAGGAACTCGGCGATCGCCTGGCCGTCGCCCATCAGAGAGTCCGGGGGACACGCCCCGATGCCCAAGCTTTCAAGCGTGGCGGCGGTAGCAGTCGTCGAGTCCGAGGCCGCTCAGTTCTGGATCGAGGCCGGCGGGATAACGGACTTCGGCCTCTGTCAGCGGCGGTGGTATCGGTTCGTCGACGGGCGCGATCAGGATGCGCAGGTCCACGGTGGTGCTCAGCCCCAGGCGCTCTGGTTTGAAGCTGGCGCGCAGTGTCACCTTGGGAACGGCGAGCGCGCTCGCGGGCGCAAAAACCAGCAGCCCCAGGGCACAGGCGCCGACGATGCTTGCAATGCGCACGGCAGCGGCCAGGATGCGCTCGCTCCCGCTGGACGCGCTCACGACGTGGGGCTCAGTAGGAGAAGTTTCCGGTCGTCTGGATGACGAGCGAGAACGTCCTGCGATCGAAGGTTCCATAGAGACCCGTCTGTCCATGGGCGCCGCGGAAGCGGCCGGTGCCACCGGTTATCGTCAGCGTTCCGGAGAAGCTCTGGAAGCGCCCGGCGCCGTGCGGGGCGGCGACGCCGTGTCCGGTGATCGACCCCCCGTTTGTGTAGATCGTGCACGTGCCCGTGTACTGGTGGGCGAGTTTCAGCTGCGCGCGCATGCGGCCCGGCAGTACCCCGGTCGCGTTGCCTTCCTCGAACAGCAGCGATTCATCCTGATGCAGCAGATGCAGGTGGGCGCTGTCGGCGCCGCTGATGGTGTGTGCGCCGGCGGGCGTGGAGCTGAGCGCCCACGTGCCGGCGAGGATGATGCCGGCAAGCGGCCCCGTCCATTTCAAGCGTTTCATGTGTCCCCTTCCTCTCTCTCCGCGGGCGCGCGATTGCCCGTGTATCCATGATGGCACGCAGCGCTCGCCGTTCGCGGAGGCTGCGGGCCGCGGCTCTCCGCTGCGGCATCCGGATGGTGCGCCGGGCGGCTCATACGTCCTGTAACTGGTCGCGGTCTGCCTGGTTGCGGTGCGCCAGCATCTCTCTGCGCTCGACCGGCACGACCACACGCCCGGGCTCGCGGCCGAACCCCTGGCGTTCGATCTCGCGCAGGATCTCCCGGTAGAGGGCCGCGGACAGCGCCATCGCCTCACGGCCGCGGGCGAGCAGTCCGATCGCCGGCAGCCCCTCCTCATACAGGGCGTCCGCGCGGGCGATGTGATCGCGCAGCAACTCCTCGCGGGCGCCCGGCGCGGGGAAGCCGAAGCGCTCGATCGCGCTCTGAGAGATGTACACACGCCGAGCTGCGAGGTCCTCGTCGATGTCGCGCAGGATGTTCGTCACCTGCATCGCGCGCCCGAGCGCGGCCATGCCTGACTTCGCGCGAGCTTCCTCCGGACCGGCGGCGCCGAGTAGGACCGCGAGCACGATCCCGACCGAGCCGCCAGCGCACTGGCAGTAACGCTCGAAGTCCGCGTCGTCGGCGATCGTTCCGCGCGTGATGTCGTGGCGCATCCCGCGACAGAACTCTCCCAGCTGCTCGCGGGGCAGGGGGTGGCGGCTTGCGAGCTCCTGGAGAGCGCGCGCCTCGGGGGAATCGGGCGCCCAGCCGCGCGTCCAGCGCTCCAGCGATTCCACGCGTTTTGGCGCCCTGGGGTCGTCCTCGTCGACGAGGTCGTCGATCGTGCGCAGGACCCCATACAGCGTGCGGACGTCGTCTTTCGTCTGGCCCGGCAGCAGCCGCATCGCGGGGGCGAAGGTGCTCGAGTCGGCGGCCCCGGCCCCTTCGAGGGCCGCTCTCGGGGTGGTGGCGGCACGCTCCCCCTCCAGCTTCGCCCGTGGCGTGGGGGCTTCGGATTCGTTTGGCGGGGCAGTGTCGGTCATCGCTTCCCTGGTCATATCCTCGCTCATTGCGTCGAGAACGCCGCGCGGGGCTGGGTCGCGTTGATTCGAAGCACGGCGATCAGCGCGGCTCCCATGGAGATCGCCAGCGCGATCGCCAGGGTGAGCAGGCCCAGCTCCCAGGCGGGGGAGTAGTCGACTGGCGAGCCTGTGGTTCGCGCCAGCCATCCGTCGATCAGGTACTGGCCCAAGAGGCCGGCGAGCACTCCGATCACGCACCCGCCGAGCAGCGTGATGCCGCTCTCGTAGAAGATCAGCCGCGCGAACTGACCTGGGCTCATGCCGATCGAGATCAGCGAGTTGAAGCGCGCGCGACCCTCCCAGACGGCTCCCATCATCAGCGCGATCACGGAGGCGATCGTTGTGATCAGCACGACGATCGTGATCTCGTTCAGCCGCGAGAGGGTGCTGCCGAGCACGGCGCTGACTTCGTTCTGGCGTTCGCTGGAGCTCTTCACGGCCAGCGCGGCGCCGGGCGGCAATGCATGTTCGATCAACATTTTGGTTGCTGGGATCGATGCGTCTGGCGCGACGCCGACAGCGAGCTGGGTCGTGCCCGCGCTGCCCCACAGCCGCGCGTGCTCGGCCCCGTTCATCACGATCGCTCCGGACAGCCAGCCGTAGTTCGCGGTGGTCGCGGCGAGCCGGAAGGAGGCGTAGCCGGCGGGGGTGGGCAGTGAGAAGCGCTGGCCGAGATGCAGGTGCTCTTCGCGCGCGATCGTCTGGCTGAGCGCCACCCAGCCGCCTTCGCGTAGGCGCGCGTCCGCCTTCTGGAGGTTGCCTTCGAGCAGCTGGCTTGCGACGATCTGTTCTTGTAGCCTCGGTGGGGTGCCGAGTACCCAGACGCGCCGTCCGTGCAGATCCAGGAACGAGTCGCGCCATGGCAGCACCGAGCTGACCCCGGGCACCCGGGACAGGCTTGCCTGCAGGGCGCCCGAGGCAAAAGGCTCGGTCGTGTACACGTTCTCCGCGCCACCGGGCTTGACCCAGATCTCAGCGCTCGAGAGCAGATCGCCCGCGCCGGCACGCACAGCGCCCTGGACGTCCTTGACCGACCCGCCGATCACGATCATTAGGAACGCCGCGATCGTCCCGGTCGCAAGCAGCGCGACCGAACGCGACGGCGAGTTCGAGAGCTCCACGACCGACACTCGCGCGGCGGGGTCACTCGAATGCAGAGCGGCTCCTCGTGCGAGCTTCAGCAGGCCACGCGCGCACAGCGGCAGGCAGATCACGAGGCCCGCGGCGAGACCGACGAGCATCACGACTGTGCTCGTCGGTGCGAGCAGCGCAGCGATGCCGCAGCCAAATACGAGTGTGGTCCCGCACGCGAAAACGAGCCGCTCGGATGGTCTGAGCGCGCGGGTGAGGGAGAGCGTGCGGCCGATGCCTTCGGGCTCAGCGTTCGCGGCTGCCCTGAGGATCGCGAGGGCGGGGAGGAGTGTTGCGGCGAACGCGGCGAGGATCGCGCCGCCGAGCGCTATCAACACCGTCTGGGCTGTGACGATGTGCTGTGAGCCGACCGCGAAGGCTGCCGCGATATAGCCAGGCACTCCGTGGTAGGCAAGTAGCGACACGAGCTCGCCGGCGATCAGGCCCAGGAGCGCTCCGGCAACGCCGAGCACGGTTGCGTCGAAGGCTAGCGAGGCGAGCAGGAGTCCGTCGGGGGTGCCTATTTTGAGAGGCCGACGAAGAAGCGTCGCCGCTCGGCGCTCGCCAACAGCAGCGCGTTGTAGGCGAGGACGATGCCGGCGACGAGACTGATCACGCTGAACAGCAGTGTCACCTGCCGTTCAGCGAAGGCGACGTTCCCCAGCAGATGGGCTTCGGTATCGATCGAACGCGCGTTCAGCTTGGACCCGTAGCGGACGCTCAGGGCCCGCCGTACCTCGCTCGTGCCAGGCGGGGGCTCGATCAGCACGCGGGTGACGCGGCCTTGAAGGCCTGCCATGTTTTGCACGATT
>CAWGIH010000010.1:0-245394 GCA_963822625.1 uncultured Solirubrobacterales bacterium
CTGCGCGAAAGCCAAGGCCCTGACGCGTAGCCAGAAGCTCAAGGCTGCGTTGAAGGCCTGCCACAAGAAGCCGAAGGGTGCCAAGCGTTCTGGTTGCGAAAAGGCAGCTAGGAAGAAATATGGCGTTGTGAAGAAGGGCAAGAAGAAGAAGTAGGCGTAGGGGGGAACCCCAACCGCGGTGACTCACCGGAGGTGGCTCTGTCTTGCAGCCCAAAGCCTTCTCCCATAACCCGATCAGGGCCCTCGCTAATTTGGGGGCATCATCGGTCCTGATCGCTGGGGATTGCCTAACAACCGTCCATCTATCTGCCTGACGTCCGCGGCGAGCTCTATGGAGTCGTCACTTCAGCGAACGTAGTTGTGAGCGTCTTCGAAAAGAGCTCATAGCGGTGGAAGGCCAGGAGGGAGCCGGATGGCTCCCGGTCTCCCTACATCGATAAAACAACCCACCGTCAGGTGGGAATGCGTCACGGAGGCGAACGGTCTCCAGAACTACGGAAAAAGAACACCCCGTAGGGGTTGAAGCCTCTCCGAGTTTGGCGCCGATGATGAAGCCCTCCGTCACCGGGGGCGCCAATCGGTCAAAGGTCAAAACCTGAACGGTTGGGGTGACATCTTGCCGGAGGTGAATAACCCCGGGGAGTGTTCAAGGCACCGCGGGGTGGATGGGCCATCAACCCGCGCAAGACCCCGGGTTAAAGCTGCCGCCAGAGTGCCTCCTCAAAATCAGGTTGGCAAACCCGAGGGAACCCAAATCTCCGAGCCCCTCGCGTGCGCGCCCACGCGATGCCGCCAAAAAACGCATGGTGGGTGCAGGCTGGGTGGGCCACCAATCCTCGAGTGGGCGGGGAAGGGGTCCTAATCTCCGAGAGACCGCAATCACATCGATACTGAGCGCTTTCGTACGCTCCGTGATCTCTGTGGTCAGACCACCTTGGTTATCGCCATACGCACTCGCCAAGTCTTCATAGGGCTACGGGCTTGCGGAGCAGCTGGAGGCTTGTTGGAGATACCGGACACCCTGGCTTCTGGGTGGCACGTTCACGATACGTGGAGAACCAACGGAGCTAGGAGACGCGAAGAGAGATGCTGAAGCTAAGGCTTTTAAAGTTCCGGCAATTGCGCCCAAATCGTGACGCGACTACACAAAAACCACTTACGAGCCACCGCATACCGCTTCGGTATCCCACCGCCCCCAAAAGCAGCTCGTCCGATCCCGCCAACTCTGCGCCCGCTCAGCGCCCCGCCGCCGCCCGCCTCCAGAGCAGCTCGTCCGATCCCGCCAACTCCGCGCCCGCTCAGCGCCCCGCCGCCGCCCGCCTCCAGAGCAGCTCGTCCGATCGCGCCAACTTCCTGACGCCGCCGCCAGCGCCCCTGCCGAACCCGGGCCGCCCCGGGTCCGGCCAGCTTCGCCTGCCCCGAAACGGCCAGCTCAGCGGCGGTGTCGATCGGCACCCAATAATGCTGGTGGATGGGCATTGAAAAGTGTAGGTGTGTCGCTGGCTGACGAGGAGCCCCGGAGGGGCGAGGTGGAGGGCTGGCGAGCGGCTCGCTCGGAGGGGTGTCCATCGGCCCGGGTGGGGGGTCTGGTGCACTGTCCGATGCGGCTTTGAGGCTCATGGCTTGGTTGTCGTCGAGCTGGAGGTCGCGGTGATCAGCGAGGAGGAGTTCATGGATATCAAGGCCCTGCAGCGTCAGGGGTATACCTACGCGGAGATCGGCCGGTTGCTTGGCCGTGATTGGCGGACGGTCAAGCGGTATGTGGAGCACGGCGCTCAGCCGGTTTACCGTCGCCGGCGCACGCCGTCGAAGCTCGATCAGTTCAAGCCGTTGATCGATCAGTGGCTCGCGGCGGAGCCGCGGTTGCTGGCGACGCGGATCCACCAGGACCTGGTCCGCGACTACGGCTTCGAGGGGAGCTATAACACGGTGCGGCGGTATACCGAGCGGACCCGTCCGCGGCCTGAGCCGCAGGACGGAGGAGCGGTTTGAGACGGCGCCGGGGCACCAGGCGCAGATCGACTGGTCCCACGAGCAGCCGATCCGCACGAGTCGGGGTTGGAGCTGCCGCTCTACTGCTTTCACATGGTGCTCGGGCACTCCCGGGATTCGTTCTGCGCGCTGACGGGCTCGCAGGATCTCGTGACGTTCTGGGCGTGCCACCGCCAGGCGTTCGCGCACTTTGGCGGGTGTTCCTCGTGAGTTGCTCTATGACCGAACGAAGACCGTCGATCAAGAGCCACGTCGGACGGGAGGTCGCGTTCGGGGAGCGCATCTTTCACCGCAGGCGCTGGCCTCAGCACACCATTACGGCTTCTCGATCCGGTTGTGCCGTGCGCGGCGGCCGGAGACGAAAGGCAAGGTCGAGTCCGATGTTCCCTATGTGCGTGAGCGGCTTTTGCGCGGGCACCGTTTCTCGAGCTACGAGCAGGCCAACATGGAGTGGTACGACTGGAACGAGCAGATCGCCCGCCGGCGGGTGCACGGCACCCACGGCGAGGTCGTCGCGGCCCGCGCCGAGCGTGACCGCTCAGCGCTGGTGCAGTTGCCGCCGGCGCCCTACCTGGTGGTGGAGCGCACTACCGTGTCGTCTGCTCGTGATGGGCTGTTCAGACTTCGAGGGGCCGCCGCTACGCGGTCCCTGACGCAAAACCAGGGGAGCGGGTCGAGCTGTTGCTCGGCGCTCAGGAGATCGAGGCTTACCGCCTCAGTGACGGTGAACGGCTCGCGCGCCATCAGCGTGGTCGCCCCGCCCGGGTGCTCGCCGACCCCCAGGAGGACTCGGTGCCGTGGCGGCGGTGCTCGGTGCGCTGCCCGACCTCGACGTGCACGCCCGCCCCCTGCAGCGCTACGAGGAGGCGATCGTGCATGGGTGAACTGATCACCGAGCGGATCACAGGAACGCCAGAGAGCTGAAGCTGCTCGGGCTCGCCGAGACCGCGGACGAGCTCGTCGAGCGTGCCGAGAGCTCAAAGCTCGGCTACCGCGAGTTCCTTGACCTGGTGCTCGAGACAGAGGTCGGGGTGCTCGAGGGCCGCCGCTACGCCTCCCGGCTGAAGCTCTCCGGGCTGCCCGCACCACAAGACCCTCGACGAGTTCGACATCTCCTTCCAGCCACAATTGGACCCCAAGCGCCTGGCTGAGCTGCGGTCGCTGCGCTTCATCGAGCGGCGCGTCTGCGCTTTGCTCCTCGGGCCCGCCCGGCGTCGGCAAGAGCCACATCGCTGTCGGCCTCGCGATGGACGCCCTCAGAGCCGGCTACCTGGTGCGCTACACCACCCTCGACGATCTCGATCCGCGACCTCCGCGCCGCTGACCAGGCGCGGCAAGCTGCGAAAGAAGCTCGCGCAATTCCAGCGCCCCCACGTTCTTGTCTGCGACGAGGTCGGCTATCTGCAGGCCTGGAGCCCGCGGACGCGAACCGCTTCTTCCAGCTGATCAACCGCCGCTATACCCGCTCATCGACGATCGTCACCTCGAACAAGCGCGTTTCCGAGTGGGCCGGGCTCCTCGGTGACGAGATCCTCGCCGCCGCGATCCTCGACCGGCTCTTGCACGACGCTGAGGTCTTGACGATAAACGGCCCTTCCTGGCGGCTACGCGGCCGCACAGAGATCCTCACCGAGCAACCCCCCAACAGTCCAGCACCCTCAACCCGCCACCGCCCCCTGAGACCGACATTTTTCGATGCCGATCACGTCGACGCCTCAACTGGCCCCACCAACCCCCACCTACATTTTTCGATGGCGATCCACCTACATTTTTCAATGGCTCTTGACAGGCGTGCCGATGAGCGACATCGCGCCACGTTTCCGCCGCGAACCCTGCAAACACTGGGCTCTCGAAACTCGCAGCCCGGAAATCCCCGCCACCATCGCAATCCGTTGCTAGCTTTGGCGACGGTCATCCAAACACCCACGGCGTCGGCTCGAGAAGTCGAACGGGAAGGGGACTCGGACCGGCCACCGCCGCACCAGCCACACCGTCACACCAGCAGTTCGGCAGGTCCTCGACCTAGCTGGCCAGGTCCTCCGCCGATCAGCTCCGTCGACCGCTTTACGGCTCGCGCTGCTTGAGGACGTCGGGAACTCGGGAGACGCTCTCGATCCACGTCCGTGCGTCTGGGTCGATGAGCCCGGCGAGTTCGAGCATATCCTCGTAGTGAGTCTTGATTGGGCGGCGGATGATCGTCTCGTGGTGTGCCACGCGGTTGCGAAACGGCACCAGCCGCGATGTGAGTGCCGCGACTTGGTGGCGACTCCCCGTCCCGGATGGGAATGCTCTGTGTAGGTGAGTAACCCAAAGCTGTTCGTACTTGCGGTCGAACAGGGCGCGCCAGAACCCGAACGAGAGGCCGGCGACGACGCGCCCACGGGTCGGCGTCTTGCCGTCCTTGCGGATGCGTGCGATCGTCTCGCCGACACGCTTATGGGAATCGGCATTCAGGATCTTGGGGTCTTCGAGCCAGGCTTCAGCTGGCGATGCCCCGGCGAGGACCGGTGCGAACTGCGCGTCGATCGCATTGCGCAATAACACCTCCACGTGATGCAGCGTCTCGAAGACCGCCGCGGAGACCTGCGCGTTCCATACGTACAGGACGACCGCGCGCTCGTGGTCGCCGCCCGCCTCGGAGAGGTAGGGCGCAAAGCGAGCGTCAGTGACCCAGCTGCTGGCCTGCGGCGGCTTCATGGGAGGACTGGACAGCGCGTGAGGATCGCGCTACCCTAACTGGTGTATGCCCCAGGAAGGGCTCTCCCGTTTCGGCGGTGATCCCCCTGGGGCTCCGTTCGTTCTAGGCGCTGGGCCTGCCGGCTGGCCCACCTACATTTTTCAATGCCGATCGCCGGTGCTGCGTGCTTGGGCCTGCTTGCACAGCTCGGTCAGGCTGATCGCTTCGACCGCCGGCGCCAAGCGGTAACGCTCAGCTCCGGGGTAGACGATCAGGGCGCGTTGTGGTTTCAGGTCGGCGAGGGCTGTGTGAAAGCCGCGCTCGGGGGTTGGTGTGAGGCTGCGCTTGATCTCCACCGCCCACTCCTCGCCGTCGGGCCAGCTAAGGACGAGGTCGATCTCCGCGCCGTTGCTTGTGCGGTAGAAGCTCCCCTCGACTCCTCCCCCGCCCGCCCCGGCCGTGGCGAGCAGGTTCTCGATCGCCATGCCCTCCCAGCTTCCCCCGGCGATCGGATGTCCGAGCACCGCCTCCTTGTCGGCCAGTCCGAGCAGCGCGTGCACGAGGCCGCTGTCGCGTATGTATACCTTCGGTGAGCGCACCAGTCGCTTGCCGGCGTTCGTCAGGTGGGGGGGAAGGCGCCGCACGAGCAGCAGGTCGACCATCAGGTCGAGGTAGTGGGCGACGGTCTTCCCGCTGACGCCGAGCCCACGTGCGAGCTGCGCGGCATTGAGCAGGCCGCCTTGATGGTGGGCGAACATCGTCCACAGCCGCCGCAGCGTCTCGGCCGGGATCCGCGGGCCGAGCTGCGGGATGTCGCGCTCGAGGTATGTGCGGATGAAGTCCTGGCGCCAGCGCAGGCTGATCGCGTCATCCTTCGCGAGGAAGCTGTCGGGGAAGCCGCCTCGAACCCACAGCTCATCCAGTTGCCCCTCGCCGACCTCGGTGATATCGAACGGCGCGAGCTCGACGAACGCGATCCTCCCCGCCAGGCTCTCGCCCGACTGGGCCAGCAGGTCGATCGCGGCGGAGCCCAGCAGCAGGAACCGGCCGGTCCCGGAGCCTTCGCGCCTGGCCTGGTCGATCACGCCGCGCAGCGTTTCGAACAGGCCGGGCGCGCGCTGGATCTCATCGAGAATCACGAGCTCCCCGGCATGGTCGGCGAAGTACAGCTCGGGCTCCGTCAGGCGAGCTCGGTCCGCTGCGGACTCCAGGTCCAGATAGACCGACGGCCGCCCTTCGGCGATCTCCAGGGCCAGCGTCGTCTTCCCCGCCTGCCGCGGGCCGAGCAGGGCAACGGCCGGCGCCTGGCCCAGCAGCGCGGCGACTTCAGCAGCTACTCGCCTCTCGATCATCCATGCAATTATAACCTCTCCCTCCAGATTTGCATGGATGGCAAAGCTGTAACGTCCGACCGCGAGGCGTTGCGCCGGGGATTCGATCAGCCCCGCATGGCCTCCCTGAGCGGGTCGGGCGCCAGCTGAAACCCGCGGGTCAAATGCCACCGCAGGCTCGGGACGTTCGCCGCGGAGGTGCCGCTTGCGAGTTCTTTCACACCGCGGGCGGAAAGTGTTTCCACGACGACGCGCAGCAGGGCGGTGGCGAGCCCTCGCTCACGCGCCTCGCGGCGCACGGTGAGCCACATGAGCATGGGTGCGCCCGCGCTGTCACCCGCGCGCCGCCCGCGCTGTCGCCCGCGCCGCCGCCCGCGCTGTCGCCCGCCGCGCCGCCCGCGAAGCCACCCGCCGCTGCGCCCGCGTCGTCGGTTCCTACCAGCACGACGGCGCAGATGCCCCCCGCATCGACGGCGACGACGCCGAGGCTGGGCTCCTCCAGGCTGCGCTCGATCTGTGCCCGCAGCAGGGTCTCCGGATCCTCGAGGCTCCGATATGGGTCCTCCTCGACCCAGACATCCCGAGTTAACTCGATCATCTCCACGCGGTCGTGTCGAGCGTCGATCGTGCGGATCTCCACGCCGCTGGGTGTCACCACCGGGACCGCAACGCTCGTGGAGCGCACGAACAAGAGCGGTCGCGGACGTGACGAGAGCAACGCGTCGCCCTTCACCATCTCGTACTTCCAGTCCGGGTGACGCGGCAGCCGCCACATCGCATCCGAGCCCGAGCTCGCGGAAAATCTCAGCACGCCCATATTGTGAATGAAGCGATATCCCAAATACGCTCACGCTTCAACACGCACCCGCCCGCGCACGTAAACCGTCCCAAGCATTTGGCAGCATCGGCCGATGTCACAAAGCGTCCAGCTCGAGCATGCCCGCGCCGGCAACGCGTTTGCACCGAGCTTTGAGGAGCTGCTTACCAGCGGGCAGCCGGAGCTGATGCGCGAGGCGCTGCGCGGATGGCTGGCCGGCGGGGGCCGCGCGGACGCGACCTACGTGTACGAGGGGTGGTTGAAGGCCGGCGGCGATCCGGAGCTGATCCGCGCTCCGCTCCTGCAGTGGCTCGCCGGCAACGCGGCGGCCAAGGAGGCGAGCTTTGTGTACTCGGCCTGGCTGAACGCTACGGGCGAGGTGGGGCCTGTGCGCGATGCGCTCGGCGCATGGGTCGAGCTCCATGGCGATGATCTGGTGGCGGGGTATGTCTACTGTGCTTGGCTGTCGGCCGGTGGCGATCTGCAGGCGTTCGCGGGGCCGATCTGCGCTTGGCTGGCTGCGCACACGAACAATCAGGATGTGGCCGGACTATCTCTATTCCGTATGGCTCGAGCACGGCGGTGAGCCGGCGCTCGTCGCGCCCTCGCTCGAGCGCTGGTTGGCCGCTCCTGCGCGCAACGAGAGGACGGGCCCAGTCTGCGCGGCTTGGCTGCGGGCGGGCGGCGATCCGCTGCTCGTCGCCGAGCCCGTCGCGCGCTGGCTCGCCGGCCATGCACAGGTCGAGCGGGCGAGCTTCCTGTATACGGCGTGGCTTGACTCCGGCGGCAAGCGCGAGCTCCTCCGGACGCCGATCGAGCGCTGGTTGGCCGCTCACCCGCAGGATGAGTCGGTGGGCGCGGTCTGCGCGGCTTGGCTGAGGGCGGGCGGCGGTCCGCTGCTCGTCGCCGAGCCCGTCGCGCGCTGGCTCGCCGGCCATGCACAACTCGAGCGGGCGTGCTTCCTGTATACGGCGTGGCTTGACTTCGGCGGCGAGCGCGAGCTCCTCCGGACGCCGATCGAGCGCTGGCTCTCGGTCCACCGCGACAGCCTCAGCGCGAACTTGGTGTATGGGGCGTGGTTGAAGGCCGGTGGTGAGCCGGAGCCGATCCGCGCGTCGCTCCTGGGGTGGCTCGAGGCGCACGCCGCCGATAGGTGTGCGAGCTTCGTCTACGAGGCGTGGCTGGATGCCACGGGCGAGCCGGCGTTTGTGCGCGATGCGATTGGCGCATGGCTGGCTGAGCACGGAGGGGCGGCGCCCGGGGCGACGTACGTCTACGAGGCGTGGTTCAAGGCGGGCGGCGATCCGGAGCTACTGCGCGAGCCGATCCGTGAGTGGCTCACCGCCAACGCGACCAAGCGCTCGGCGAGCTTCGTGCTCCAGCAGTGGCTGAACGGCGGCGGCGATCCCGCGGCCGTCAGCGCCAGCTTGCAACGTTGGCTGCGCGTGCACGGCGAGAGGCCCAGCGCTCGGTACGTGCGCCGCGCGTGGGCCTCGTCTATCACTCGCATGTCGCAGCAATGCGGGGATATCCCGGAAATATCATCAAGATCATCGTCCGCGTCGTCGTCGCCAGCAACGACCAAATAACCAAGTCCCCCTGCTTTAGCCGCGCCACCCCCGCGCGCCCCCCCCGCGCGCCGCCCCCGCGCGCCACCCCCCCGCCCCCCGCGCCACCCCCGCGCGCCACCCCCGCGCAAGAGAACCATCCCAAGCGTTTGGCAGCATCCGCGGATGCCACAGACGCCCCTGCCACCGCCCCGGCCCCGACCCCGGCCCCAACCCCGACCTCGTCGCAACCGACCCCGGCCCCCACCCCGCCGCCCCCCGCCGCAACCGACCCCGACCCCGGAACCCCGCCGAACCGGCCCCGACCCCGCCGCAACCGACCCCGACCCCGCCGCAACCGACCCCGACCCCAACCCCGCCGCCGCGGATTTCGAGCCTAGCTTTGGCGACCTGCTTGCCAGTGGGGAGCCGGAGCTGATGCGCGAGCCGCTGCGCGAATGGATGGCCACGGCAGACCGCAGGGCAAACCGTACGGACGCGCCCTACGTGTACGAGGCGTGGTTGCGCGCGGGCGGCGATCCGGAGCTGATCCGCGAGTCGCTCCTGCAGTGGCTCACCCCCAACGCAACCGCCGACACAACCGCCTCCGGCAACGCAACCGCCAACGCCGCCGGCTCCGCCAACGCCGCCGCAACCGCCAACGCCGCCGCAACCGCCAACACAACCGCCTCCGCGAACACAACCGCCTCCGGCAACGCAACCGCCGAGCAGGCGAGCTTTGTGTACTCGGCCTGGCTGAACACTACGGGCGAGCCGGAGTTCGTGCGCGATGCGCTCGGCGCATGGGTCGAGCTCCATGGCAAGCGTCTGGCGGCCGGGTATGTCTACTGTGCGTGGCTGTCGGCCGGTGGCGATCTGCAGGTGTTCGCGGAGCCGATCTGCGCTTGGCTGGCTGCGCACACGAACGATCAGGATGCGGCGGACTATCTCTATTCCGTATGGCTCGAGCACGGCGGTGAGCCGGCGCTCGTCGCGCCCTCGCTCGAGCGCTGGTTGACCGCTAATGCGCGCAACGAGACGGCGGGCCCAGTCTGCGCGTCTTGGCTGCGGGCGGGCGGCGATCCGCTGCTCGTCTCCGAGCCCGCGGCGCGCTGGCTCGCCGGCCATGCGCAGGTCGAGCGGGCGAGCTTCCTGTACACGGCGTGGCTCGACTCCGGCGGCGAGCGCGAGCTCCTCCGGACGCCGATCGAGCGCTGGCTCTCGGCTTGTGGCGCGAGCGTCAGCGCGCCTTTCGTGTACGAGGCGTGGCTGAAGGCTGGCGGCGAGCCCGACCTCGTCAGAGACCCGATTCGCGGCTGGCTGGCCGCTCACGCGACAGACCGCCCGGCGCGCTACGTGTACGAGGCGTGGCTGAAGGCTGGCGGCGAGCCCGACCTCGTCAGAGGGCCGATCCGTGACTGGCTGGACGGCGACGCGAGGACCCCTGGCAACGCGACAGATCCGTCCGCGAGCTTCGTCTGCCAGGCGTGGCTGGAAGCCACGGGCGAGGTCGAGCTCGTGCGCGATGCAATTGGCGCATGGCTGGCTGAGCACGGAGGGGTGGCGCCCGGGGTGACCTACGTCTACGACGTGTGGCTCCAGGCGGGGGGCGATCCGGAGCTACTGCGCGAGCCGATCCGTGAGTGGCTCACCGCCAACGCGACGAAGCGCTCGGCGAGCTTCGTGTTCCAGAAATGGCTGGAAAACGGCGGTGATCCCGTGGCCGTCGGCGACAGCCTGCAACGCTGGCTGGGCGTGCACGGCGAGACCCCTAGCGCCAAGTACGTGCGCCGCACCTGGGCCAAGCGAACGACACAGGCCGCTTAGAATTCACCCACTAATCGAGCGAACCATCCCAGGCAACTCGTACCATCGCGGGGTGGCAGGGGCGGGTGGAGAGGAGGGCGGATGCCAGTCACTATTAGGCCCTCTTTAGCGGGCCGCTCTAGTCTCCTCGGCGTCGGGTCGTTTGGAGGCTTGGGTGCTGCCGTACTACCTCTCCGGTGGTGCTCAGGGGGAGCCGTATTTGTTGTTGGGCTCCTGGGGCGTCGTGGTCATCCCCTGACCATGGCGCCCCGAATTATTCGGGCTCCCTTTCTCATGACAACCGCACCAACTCATAGACGCGCACCGGGACGCGCGTTGGCTTGGCTGGCGTTTGGACGATGAAGGACGTCACTCCGTAGGTCCTCCCGCGGTAGCGAACCGTGCCCGAGTCGGGCAGCGCCGGCGGGCCGGGATGTGTGCTGCCCGCGATCTGGCGTAGGCCTTCCCTGAGGTATGTCAGCGCTCCTGTGTGACTCTGGGTGAACGTCACGAAACTGTTGCTCGACCCGCCGTCGAGCAGGAAGCGAAGCCATATGAGCCGAGCAATCCGCCCCACCTCGGCGACCTTCACCGCGATGCAACTGACCGCCGATCCACCCCCCGCACCCGATCCCGGCGTCGCACCCGATCCACCCCCCGCACCCGATCCGCGCCCTGCGGGCAGCAGCAACGAGATCCGCACGACCCCTGTCGGAAACGCTTTCGCATCGAATGAATAAGCCTGAAAATGCGCCCCTCGAATCACTACGGCGCCCCGGTCTGGAATCACCACGGACCCCGTCTTGGTTGTGCCCTGCAAAGGTACCCGCATCGCCCCGACGTGCAGGATCAACGGCACCCCAACCAGTCGCCGCTCGAGCCCGACAAACCCCAACTCATCCTGCACAGACAGCAAATATGTGCCAATCACCCGCCCGTGGTAACGCAGGCTCCCGCCGACCGGCGCGATGATGTAAGGCCCTCCGATATCCGCGAGCAATTTGCCGCCTTGCAGCACCCTCAACCGCACGATGTGCGTGTGCGAGTAGACAAGTCGGTGCACCGCTTCGGTGACCGCATTGCCCGCTTCTCTGACCGCTGGATCTCCCGCGCTACCTTTCGCGGGCACACTGCTTTTCGACAGCGCGCTGACCCTCGCGAGCGCTTTCAGCAACGGGCCGTTTTCTTCGACCTGGTGCTGGTCGGCGATCGTTCCGCTTCCCCCGAGCTCGTCGCGGTAGATGCGTTCGGCCACGTCGCCGTCGACGCCGGCAAGTATCTGCGCTGTGGCCGCCGCGCAGGGCGGCCCCGCCAGCGAAGGACCCCCTGTCGGCGAAGGACCCCCTGTCGGCGAGGGCGGCCCCGCCAGCGCAGAAGGACCCCCCGCTTGCGTCCTCGACCCGCCGACTTCCCCAACCCCGCCGGCGCTGCCCGGCGCAGCGACCGCCAGCGCTAACAGGGTCGTCGTTAGACCTGCCAGGCCACGTGTTACGTCCAGGCCACGCATTACCTGGATCCTATCGCCGCGGCCGAAGGCCCCTGCCGCGCCGTCAAGGCCTCCGAGGAGCTGGGGATCGGTCTCGAGGACTATGAGGGTGAAGGCACCCATCGCTTCGGGATCGGTGTGGTCAAGGCCCGCCGTTGCGAACCCCTCGGGGGACTACGTTTCGGCCATGCCTGGGCCGGACTTCGGCCCCGAGGATTGAGCTCCCCGCTGGGGATCGACAAAAAAAGCCACGATTCCCATGCATTTTGTCGTGTCTGGCGGTATGCTCGGACTGTAGGTCGATTTTTTCGAGAGGCACACGTGCATTGCGCGTGTGGAGGGGCTGGAGAGGGAGAGAATTTGTTGGGGTCCGTGCTTGTTTAGCTACCTAGATTGCTGGCGTTGCCAGGCCCGGTGGCTTCTTTGCGGGTCGGAGGCGCTCAGTGATTTCCAATGCTTGGGCGCTCCCATACCCTCTCCGGTGGGCGCCTGAGGGAGGATTGGGTGCATCCACTGCGCACCTGGTCCTTCGAGGGCGCCGCGGCCTGAGTTTCCCGGCCGCGGCGCTCTCACCTCTACTGACGGCGCCCAGCCACTCCCACGCGGCGCGTCCGCAGGCCCCCGCACCCCGCACGTACGTCGCACCCGCGCTCCCGCACCCGCACGATCACGGCCCCCGCGCCTCGATCACGCTCGACGCACCCGCACCCGCACCGCGTACGACCACGGCCCCCGCGCCCGCGCATCCACGTCCCGCGTACCCCACGCGAGCCCACACCTGGGACCCGCCGCGCTCCCATGCCGCCCCAAGCCGCTGATACCTTCGCGGTATGACGGGTGCTGATCTGGTCTTGATGGCTCGCCGCCGGGCGGGGTTGACCCAGCGGGAGCTCGGGGAGCTGGTGGGCTGCCGGCAGGCGACGGTTGCGCGTTGGGAGCGCGGCGATCGCGAGCCTTCTTGGGGGGACGTGGGGGTCGTCGCGGAGGCTTGTGGGCTACAGCTGGATGCTCATTTGGCCGGCGAGGACCGCTCGTGGTGGGGTGAGATCGCGGTCGCGCTCACGCTGTCGCCGGCGGAGCGGGTGCGCCGGGTGCTGGCGCCCGAAGACGAGGACGTCGTCTCCGCGCTGGGCCCGGCCAACGTTATCCCCGTCCTCGAACGCCTGGGCGAGAGCGGGGCGCCGGCGATCGTGATCGGAGACGTCGCTGGGGCGCTGCATGGCTGGCCACTGGAGATCTCGGGCGGGCCGGTCGAGGTCTGTGCGGTGGCCGGTGGTGCGGCGAGCCTGATGGCCGCACTGGGAGCGGAGATGCCCTCCGAACGGAGCGTGACCCCTGAGTATCTGGCCGCGCTGGAGGAGGTTGACCTAAGCCGCCGGCCAAGCAAGATCACGCAGGAGCCCCACGTCATGCCGGGCGGCGGCGCGGTACTCGCCACCGAGACCCTGCCGGGAACCGCCGGTTTCGCCGATTTGGCCCGTAACGCCGAGCCGATGGTGCTCGGCGGCAGGGCGCTGCTGGTGGCGAGCCTGCTCGACCTGCTGCGGATCGCCGACGCTTCGACCCCGGGCCCAATCGCCGGCCGCCGGGACCCAGACGCCGACCTTCATCAGGAGGCCAAGCGCCGCTCAAACTCGGCTTGGCGCCAGGCGCACGCCCGCCGCGACGCCCTGGCCTTGCGGGCCGTCCTCGACGTCCGCGCCGCAAAACAGGCCGCCTGGGAGGCCGACGACCGCAGCGAGGCGCGCAAGCTCAAAGGCTGGTTGCGCGACATGACCGAGACGTACCGGCTGAGCCGCCGAACCGGGCCAAACCACGCCGCCAAACCGGGCCGGAACCGGGCCTAGGCCCTCCGGCCCTCCTCTGCCCGGCGAACCGAGCCACGACATACCTCAGCGGTATGTCCTGCTGTAGCCTTGTGCCCCTTTGTAAACCCCTTGGTTTTGCTGGGTTTTCTTGGTGTGTGGTGGTTTGCTGGGGGGTTGTGGTTTCTTCTTCGGTGATGCTGTTTGTGGTTGGTGGGGTGGGTGGCGTTCTTTTTTTGTGGGTTGTGTTGGGGCGTGTTTTTTGGTTTCGGGCCGGACTCTGTCCGGCGCGTGGAGACGTCGCGAAGCGGGCTTTACGAGTGGCTGGGATGTTTTAAGCGGCTGGTATACTTGTAAATGTCCTGCATATGGGGGGTTTTTGAAGTTTTTGTGGTTGGGGGGTTGACTTTTGTGTTTTGGGCGGAGTAGTCTGAGCGTTAGCTAAAGACGTGTCGGGCGCAACTAGGTGCTCGGGGGCGTGTTGAGGCTGGTAGCGAGTAGCACGAGGCAGTGGGTAGGACCGCAGGATCGTAGGGTCAACGAGGGAGCCGCCGGAGAGGGTGGCGTACGGAGAGGGATCACCTATACGAAGCAGGGGACTTGTAAGCGACAGGCAGACGTTCGAGCCGATCCGGCTCACTCTGCCCGCTTGGGCGGGCGGGTCCTCAAAACTCACAAATCTTGTCGTCAGCCGCGAACGCGTACACCCTCGGGTGCGCACGGGAACGGCAGACAGGGGCCCGCGACTCGAGCGACCTGCTCGAGCGACCGAGCCAGTACCGCAGCGAATGTAGGACCGCAGTTGAAGAGTAGGACTGGATCGCAACTCGGGTCCAGCGAATGAGAAGTGAAAGCAGTAATCGAAGCAAGCAGTGAAGGCAGTAATGCAGTACCGCAGTAAAGGCAGTACCGAAGTGAGCAGTGCAGGGACGGGCACCAAGTGTCCGTTAGGGTCAATCGGAGAGGGATGACTTGTCTTGGAGTCAAGGTCAAGAAAGGACCTCGAGCGACAACAATCTGTTGTACTCACAGATAACTCTTGAAGACCTAGACTCATTCGATCCACGCTCGCCACTGTTTCCGCTGATTTTCCGGGGCTTTTCACATCCTTCTCAGCAACACGGTCGGACATCCAGCCCCAAAAGGCCCTAAAACTCGGGGCCAAACGCCTTCTCGGGCCACAATCGACATTCACCTGAATCGTCGCGGGCCACTTTTCACCAAAACTCAACCTCGATGCGCTTCTCCTGCTCGAGAAAAAGGTGAATCCATAGAGGTGTGACAACTCTGTGCCAATCGCACTGAGGGGGTTGAAATCGATTTTGCTCGTCGTATCGTGCTCAACATGACGACCAGCGACCTCCCAGCCAACGACCCCGCCGCCCGCCGCCTCACAAGCAGCAACCCGACCGCCAGTCGCCCCACCGTCTTGCAACGAACCAAGCTCTTGCGGCCGGACGAGCTCTTGCGACGAAGCGAGCGCCCCATACGCCGACCGACCAGCGAACCTTCGACGCCGACGACCGTCGACAGCGCCTGCCGCACAAGTACGGCCCGAACTACCTCCGGGGCCCTCAAAGCGAGCATAGTCCTCTCTGAGCATGGTCCGAGACATGGAGCAAACGCTACAAGGCCTCCCGGACAGACAAAACGCAGCCACCTGGCCAACACCGGGACTCGATCGTGTCGAGCACCTCAGATACAGCTGAAACCTACTCCGCCACATCGCCGAGTCTACTTCCGCCACCCCGCCGCTACTGCGCCACACACCTTCAACATTGACGAAACTGCTTATGTCATCTGAGTGGCGGGCGCTCTCCTACGGAGACTGGCATGAGACCTGCGACACACTCCACGCCCACACCCAGCTGCTGGGCAAGTTGGCGGTGGCGCTCGCCCCGCCTGAGCCGCAGCTCCAGCATGCGGCGCTGCGCCTGACCGCGCGCGGCTGGGAGACCGCCCCGCTGCCGGCCCCAGACCGCTCGGGGGCGCTCGTCCTCGCGCTCGACCTCCAAAGCCACGACGCCGTCGTCGAACACTCAGCCGGTCGCACCCAGCGCATCGCGCTCACCCCCGACCAGCCTGCCGGCAAGGTCACACGCGAGGTACTCGACGTCGTGGGGGCTCTCGCCGGCGCTGTGGAGATAGACCCCACACCGCAGGAGGTGCCCTGGAGCGTTCCGCTCGACGAGGACGACGAGCACAAACATTATGACCCCCAGCAGGTCGCTACCTACTTCGCCGCCGCGACCCGTGCCGCGCTCGTACTCGCCGCGTTCCGCGCGCCGTTTCGCGGGCGCTGCACCCCGGTCAACGCGTGGTGGGGCTCATTTGACCTCGCGGTGAGCCTGTTCTCCGGTCTGCCCGCCGATCCCCCGTCGACGGACTTCATCATGCGCAACGCGATGGACTCCCAGGAGGTCGCGGTCGGCTGGTGGCCCGGCGATACGCGCTACGAGGAGGCGGCGTTCTACGCCTACGCGCACCCCGCGCCCGACGCATTCGCCGGCGCCACGCTCACTCCGGCGGCCGCACACTGGAGCACGGAGCTCGGCGAGTACATCCTGGACTGGCGGGACATCCGCTCCAATCCCGACCCGCACGCACGCGCGCTCGAATTCGCGCACTCGGCGTTTGCTCATGCCTGTGCTGTCTGCGGGTGGGACCCAGCGCTCGCCGCCAGCGCCGAAGGCAAGCCCCCGCCGGTCGTGTAGCGCTCTCCACCCGCCGCTCCTCAGCGGATCAACTGCGACCGCTCTCGGAGAGGCCTCGCGACCACTGCACAGACTCGTTCACGATGCGGGCGAAGCACGATACGCGCCGATGTCCGGCCCTATGAACAAGCTGACCTCACTCCTCGGGTACCGACGCCCCTTCCTCGCCGGCATTCGACCCCGATGCTCTGCGCGGCGCGCACCGCCTACCCATCTCGCGTCGCACGATCGGCGCCGTCAGCCTAACCGCCGCTCTTTTGCTGGCAGCACCCGCGGGCGCCCTTGCCGGAGGCACCCCTCCCACGGTGACCACCTCGTTCTCCTCGACGTCTGCGCAGCAGGAATTTACGGTGCCCACAGGAGTGACCAGCGTTCGCGTGCAAGCGATTGGTGAAGCCGGTGCGCCAGCCACGTCGGCAACTCTCAACCGTCGCAGCGCTGCGCAGGGCGGCGCGGGAGCCGACGTGGTCGGCCAGCTGCCGGTCACGACGGGCGAGATTCTCTATGTGGAGGTCGCCGACAAAGGCTTCAATGGAGGCGGCGCGGGCCAGGATACTGGTGGCGCCGGTGGCGACGCATCCGATGTGCGCACCGTGCCTCGCGAACCTGAAGACTCGACCGAATCGCTGCAATCGCGGCTGCTCGTCGCCGCGGGCGGCGGCGGAGGCGGCGGTACTTGGAACGAGTTTGGCGGCGGTGCAGGGGGTGATGCCGGCGCTCGCGGCGACAGTAGCAACGGTGGATCTGGGCCGGGGGGCGGCGAAAGTAGTCTGGGCGGCGGCGCCGGCACGCTCACGGGAGGCGGCGCCGGCGGTGCGAGCTGCAACACGACCCCGCTCGAACCATGGTTCGGCGCAAACGGCGTCTTGGGGCTCGGTGGCTCGGGAGGGCGGGCGCAGTGGCTTCCGGAAACTGGAGGCGGCGGCGGAGGCGGCGGCTATTGGGGCGGCGGCGGCGGAGAAGGATTGTGTGGATTTGGTGGTCCCTCGGGCGGCGCCGGTGGCGGCGGTGGATCGAGCTTCGTCACCGAAGCGGCCACGTTCGCCTCGCTCGGCCTCGCCTCGAGCTCGACGGCCCCGTCGGTCTCGATCACGTATGCAACGCCCGCGACGGCCGAAGCTGACAAGAACACGATCGCCTTCCCGGCAACCCAGCCGCTGGAAACGATGAGCCCCCCACAGACGCTGACGATCACCAACAAAGGCGGCAATCCGCTGGTGATCAACTCCGAGACGTTCACGGACTCAAATCCTGGTGTCTCGACCGATAAGCCTGAAGACTTTTTGATTACCTCCTCGAGCTGTCTCGGCCCGCTCGCGTATGAAGAAAGCTGTCGGCTGACCGTGCGCTTCACGCCCGAGCAAACAGGACCGCAGACCGCGACCCTGCAGATCTCCAGCAACGCCGGCGCGGGACCGACGTCCGTGACACTCACCGGCACCGGCGGCACGCTGCCGCAGGGCCCGATCGGCGCAACAGGAGCAGAAGGCAAAGAAGGTAAAGAAGGACCAACCGGCGCGACCGGCTCCCAGGGAGCCACTGGCGCCACCGGCACGCAGGCTGCAACCGGCCCGCAGGGAACGACTGGCGCCACCGGTCCTCAGGGGTCCACCGGCGCAACCGGCCCGCAGGGCCCGAAGGGAGCGAAGGGCAAGCGAGGAGCACGAGGCCCCCAGGGCCTAACGGCGCTCTACGTATGTCACAAACGCGAACTCCACGGTAAGTACAAAAAAGCTTGCTTCGTGCAGGTGCTCTCAGCATCCAGCTCAGCGGTGAAGGCGACGCTCAGCCGCAATGGCGTCATCTACGCGCGCGGCGCCTCGGACCTCGACGCTACCGCCGACGGTGGCACTACCTCTCACGGTGGTGCCGGCACCGACCTCGAGCTCGAGGCCAGCAAGCCCGTTCCCAGCGGTAACTACGAGCTAACCCTCATCTCGAGGTCGCTGGCCACCACCACACGCACGATCACCGTCGGCTGACGGCTGCTAGCTCTGAGCACGCCGCGACTAATCGCGGTGCCCCCCAAGAGCTACACCCAATCATCTGAATCCGCCATACGTCCGCGGAACGACAGCAAATCAGTCCTCGATCCACGGATATCCAGGGCTTGCGGCAACAACAGCCACGTACTGGCTTGATCGGTAACGGTCATACGAGGCTCTATACTCGGGGCGTGCCGGGACTCCCTGATCTGGCTCACGAGCTGGGCGCCGACGAGCGCACGCTGCGTCGTGCCGTCACGGATGGCACGGTCCGCTGCGAGCGTCTGGGGCCCCGTAAGGGACGCGTCAGCGACGAGGAGCGACGGTATGTCCTCGAGCACTGGCCGCTGCTCGCGAAGTTGCGCAGGGCGCTGCGGACCGAGCCGAACGTGCGCCTCGCCGTCGTTTATGGCTCGTTCGCGCGGGGCGACGATACGCCGGACTCCGACCTGGACCTGCTGGTCTTCCTCGCCGAGGACCGTCCCGACGCGGCGGTCAAGCTGGCCGTGCGCCTGGAGCGCACACTGGGCCGGGACGTGGACGTAGCTCGTCTGAACCGCGTCAACGACAGCGCCCCGCTGCTGCTCCTGCAGGCCCTCGACGAGGGACGCGTCGTGCTCGACCGAGACCATCAATGGGAGCAACTGCGCGCGCAGCGAGCCAACATCGCGCGTCGCGCCCGACGCTCCCACGCCGCCAGGCGTCGGCGCGCCCGCATCTCCATCGACGAGCTGCTCGCCACCGAGCAATGACGAGCAAGAAGCCCGCCGGGCACACCGCCGAGCTCGACCGCATGAACTCCAAGCTCGAGCGACTCGCAGCCCAACGCAAGGCATTGCGCAAAGCGATAAACCAGTTCGGCGAGAACTTCGACGCGAAGACATGGAGCGATGCATTCGACTCCTCCGACGCCGACGACATCAACCGCGTCTTCACGGTCACCGGCGGCTACCTGGCGCTCGTCAACAACACAGCCGAGGCGATCAAGACCGGGACCGAGCTCGTGGGTACGAATTGGGCGCCCGGGACAGGTGTCGCTGGGATCATCGAGACGATCCGCGCCGACGGCGGCTTCACCGATCAACAAGCGAAAACCTTCATCGAGCTCTACCGCACCCGCAACCGCCTCCAGCACGCCTCCCCAGACATGCAAGCCGACGAACTGCACACACAGGTTCGCCTCCTGCTCAACCACCTACCACGGTTTGTCAAGAGTTACCTCGCGTGGCTCGCCAAGCACGGCATCCAGGTGTGAGGCATACCTGAAGCCCCGGCAGAAAACCCTATATGAAAACCTCGACGAGTACCTCGGTCGCGCTATCGACCGTCGCTCGTCGTGTCGCTAGAATCGAGCGCATGACGATCCGGCGCATGGACAACGTCGGCATCGTCGTCGAAGACCTGGATGCCGCCATCGCATTCTTCATCGAGCTTGGCATGGAGCTGGAGGGCAAAGCCCAGATCGAAGGCCTCTGGGCCGATCGCACCGTCGGACTCGATGGCGTCCGCAGCGACATCGCGATGATGCGGACCCCGGACGGTCACAGCAAGCTGGAGCTGACGAAGTACCACGCCCCCGCGACGGTCGGTGCCGAGCAGGAGAGCCCGCCGCCTAACACCCTGGGCCTGCATCGTGTCATGTTCGCCGTCGAGGATATCGAGGGGACCATCACCTCTCTGCGCGCCCACGGCGCCGAGCTCCTCGGCGAGGTGGCGCGGTACGAGGACAGCTATCGGCTCTGCTACCTCCGCGGCCCCGCGGGCATCATCCTCGCCCTGGCCGAACAGATCAGCTGAGGGCTCGCCGTCCCCGTGGCGGCTCTCACGCCACCACGAGAGAACCATCCCAGCGTTTGCCAGGATCGGCCGAGCCCCCACGCGCTGACGTCGCGAGCGCCCCGCTTCCAGGGTTGCGCGTGAGATGATGCGCAAGCATGGAGCCTGCGACCCAAAGTCCTCCAGAGCCTCCGGCCGCGCCCCTTCCAACCACGACCGCGCCACCCCCGCAGCTCCACAGACGGCACTGGAGGGTCAACGCGATCTTCGCCCTCGCGGTAATCGTGGGCGTGTTAGCCGTGCTGGCGGTATGGGTCAACAAACAGTTGCTCGACACGAACAGCTGGACGAACACGAGCTCACAGCTACTTGCCGATCCCAAGATCGAGGCGGCCGTCGGCAACCTGCTCGTCGACGAACTGTTCAGCTCGGTCGATGTTGCAGGAGAACTCGAGAAAGTCCTGCCCGCGGAAGCCTCTGGGCTCGCGGCCCCCGCGGCCGCCGGGCTGCGAACGCTTGCCATCCAGATCGCGCCGCAGGTGCTCTCGACCGCGCCGGTGCAGAACGCCTGGCGCGTGGCCAATCGCACGGCACAGATCCAGCTCGTGCACATCCTCAAAGGCGGCGGCAAGACCCTCTCGACCAACAACGGCGTCCTCACCCTCCAGCTGCACCCGCTGCTCTCGCAACTCGCCACCCAGCTCGGCTTGGGAGAGCAGCTTGCGAGCGTGCAGACAAAGCTCGAAAGCCCAACCGGTGAAGTGGCGAAAGGTGCAGTTCAACAAAAGCTCGGAGTAAAACTGCCGCCGCTGAGTGGCGCCGTCGTGATCCTGCGCTCTTCCCAGCTGAAGACGGCACAGAACGTCGTCGAGTCGATCAAGGGCTTCGCGCTGTTGCTGCCACTGCTCACCTTCGGCCTGTTCGCGCTGGCGGTGCGGCTGGCCGACGGATGGCGGCGCGTGGCGCTGCGCACGACCGGTTGGTGCCTGGTCACGATCGGTCTGATCGCCCTGCTCGCCCGCCGCGTCCTTGGCAACATCGTCGTGAACTCGCTGGTCAAGGTGCCAGCCGACAAGCCGGCTGCGCACCAGGCCTTTACGATCGGCACGAGCCTGCTCTACGAGATCGCTATCGCGATGATCACCTACGGCTTCCTGATCGTGATCGCGGCCTGGATCGCCGGGCACACTCGCCCGGCCCACAGGCTGCGTCGCGCGCTGGCGCCGTCACTGCGCGAGCATGCGCACTACGTTTACGCCACCGCTGCCCTGGCGCTGCTGCTGTTGATCCTCTGGGGGCCGTTCCCCTCGACGCAAGAGCCACTCCCGATTCTCGGCATCGCGATCCTGCTCGCATTCGGCCTCCCGGCCCTGAGCGCGATCACCGCGCGAGAGTTCCCGGACGCGCAGCTCGGGGAGCTCGCGCACGCGATTCGCGCCTGGCTCTCCGCGCGCCGGCACTCGGGACACGCGATTCTCTCCGCGATCACGCCCTCGCGCTCGACCGCGGTCGCGGGCGAGGCAGGGAACATCAGAATCGCTAACCTCGAGCGCCTGGCCAGCCTGCACGATCGCGGCGCTCTCACCGATGAGGAGTTCCGCGCCCACAAGGCCATGCTCCTCGATCCAAGCCCCTAAACCGATGGCGACACGCGAGCAAGAGAAACTGTGAAGTACTACGCGATCGCCGAGATCGACATCACCGACCCGAGCTGGGTGCGGGATTACGTCGCGAACGTGACTGCGATCGTCGAGCGCCAGGGGGGACGCTACTTGGCGCGAACAGGCAAGATCGAGCACATCGAGAGCGAGGGAGACCGACAGGGAAAGGAAAGGGGAAAGGGCAACGGAGAGGGAGCGGGAGCGCGCAAGCCGCCGCAAGCCTTGGTGCTCATCCAGTGGCCGTCCAAAGCGGCGGCGGAGGCGTTTTATGAAAGCGATGAGTACCGGCCCTATCGCGAACGCCGCCGCGCGGGAGCAAACAACGAGTTCTTTCTCCTCGCCGGCGAGGACGTCAACGGCGTGGCCCGCATCGAGGACTAAACGCCAGCCAACTCGCTCCTGATCTGCGCCGAGTAAGCAGATGTGTGGTGGCGTTGCACATTCGCCGGTCAGCTAATATGCATGCTGGGTGATTGGGTTTGTTGAGTCGCTGAGTCCTATGTGGAGAGGGGTCGAGGTCGAGTGAGCCTGTTGTTCAGGGTCAGCGCCATCGTGGCTGCGTTGCTGGTCGTGTTTGTGTGCGGCGTGGGCTCCGCGAGCGCGGGCGCCACCACCGAGCGCGCGAGCTTGCAGGCATCCTTCTCGCCGAACAGGCTAGGCGCGTCGACGACGATCTCCTTTGGCTTTCACGTCGAAACCACCGAAGGAACCGCACCACCGCCGATGACCAAGCTCGACCTGCGCATGCCCGCCGGCATGAGCTACACGACGACGACGCTCGGCCTCGCGATCTGCCAGCCTCGAGTACTGCTGGAAAAGGGCATTGCGGGCTGTCCGTCCAACTCACGGCTGGGGTTTGGCTCGGCGCTCGTGGAAGTCCCGTTCGGTACGGGAGCGGGCCACGAGATTCCCGAAATCCAGGCGCTGGCGGGCCCATCGCCTGGCGGTAACCTGGTCGTGCTGTTCTATGCCAACGGCCAGTCTCCAGTGTCTGCGCAGTTGGTCTTTCAGGGGGAAGTGCTGGCCGCCTCCGGGGCGTACGGCACGCAGCTCGCCGCGAGCGTGCCGCTGGTGACGAGCGTCCCCGGCGGCCCCGACGTTTCGATCGTAAGCGTCCAGTCGACGATCGGTCCCAGCCGTCTGATCTACTACAAGCACGTTCACGGTAAGAAGGTGGCGTTCCATCCGAAAGGTGTCTCGGTGCCGGAACGCTGTCCCCACGGCGGCTTCCCGTTCGCCGCGGAATTCACCTTCCAGGATGGCAGCCAAGCGAGCGCGTCGACGACCGTGCCCTGTCCGCCGCAACGACACCACCGACCTCGCTGATTACGCAAACGACACCGCCGAGCTCGCTTATTGCTCAGTCGTGCCGTCCTCGCTTTTAACCGAGGACCAGATCTCATCGAAGGCGTCCTGGTCGTAGGGAACGACCCAGCACTCCGCGATCCTGCCTTCAGCGATGCGGAAGATCCCGACCGTTCCCCACCCGAACCTCTCACCACCAAGCTCCACCTCGCCTCCGGCGAGGATCACCGTGCGCTGGTCGTCCGCGAGCACGCCACGCACGTCGATCCGGAACGTCGCGTTGGCGAGCGCGCGTCTTCTGGCGAAGTAGCGCAGCACCTCATCCCGGCCTCGGTACTCGCCCGCGATCGCGCTGTGGCCAGGCACGTGCCAGACCACGTGCTCGCTGAGCATCGCGCGCACCGGCTCCTGCTCGCCTCCGCCGTAGAAGCGATTCTGGCGGTCGTGGAAGTCGCGGACCAGTCGCGCATGCGCGTGCTGATGCGGATCGGACATCTCCTCACGGTAGCTCGATGTAGCCGTACACGACCCGTCCTCAACTTCAGGGGCGCTGCAGCCGTGTCGATAACCGTGCAGGGCGGATGCATCGCCCCTGCCGATGAGATCTATCGAGAAGCTATCCATCCTCTCCGCGCCGCCGGCGCCAGAGACCGCCCCGGCCCCGGTGCCCGTGCCCGTGCCCGTGCCCGTGCGTATCAGCGAGCGCCGCCGTCGCCCGCCCGGCGTAAAACGACGGCACAGCATCTACCTCCCGCTGAAGCTGCGGGTCCTCCTCACCTTCGTCGCGGGTCTGCTGTGGGTCTGCTTCTCGCTGTGGCTGTCGCGCAGCTGGATCAGGACGCTGGGAGGGGACATCACGACGCCGCTTGCGATCCTCGTGATCACCGGGATCGCGCTGATCCCGGGCTACTTGAACATTCAGCTGATCAGCTCGATCCTGCTCGACATCCCGCGGCCGTTGCGGTTCGATGGCGAGTTTCCGCACGTCACGCTGCTGGTCGCGGCCTACAACGAGCAGGGGTCGATCGCGGAGACGCTCGACTACGCGTTGCGGACCGACTACCCCGGCCACTTCGAGATCGTGGTCGCGGACGACGGCTCGACCGACCGCACGCGCGAGATCGTGCTCGAGTACGCCGGCGCGCTATCCATGCGTGCGCTTGCTGGCGGCTGAGCACGGCGGTAAGGCCAACACGCTCAACGCCGCGCTGGAGAGCGTGAGCACGTCGCTGACCTCCACGATCGACGCCGACACCTTGCTGATGCCCTACTCGCTCAAGCACGCGGTCGCGCGCCTGCTCGCCTCGCCGCCTGACACCGTTGCCGTCGCGGGAGCGGTGCTCGTGCGCAACTCGCGCGAGAACATGCTGACGCGCGCCCAGGAGTGGGACTACTTTCTCGGGATCGCCTCCGTCAAGCGCGCCCAGTCGCTGCTGCAGGGGACGCTCGTCGCGCAGGGCGCCTTCAGCGTCTATGACACGACCGCGCTGAAGCTCGTCGGCGGCTGGCCGAACCGGATCGGCGAGGACATCGTGCTGACCTGGCGGATGCTGCTGCAGGGCGGACGCAGCGTGTTCGAGCCGACCGCGGTCGCGTTCACCGAGGCGCCCGCGGACTGGCTCGCCTTCGCGCGCCAGCGCCGGCGCTGGGCGCGCGGAATGATCGAGGGACTGCGCGACCACGGCTTCGGCATGGTCAAGCAGCTGAACTTCTACTCCCACTCGGTCGCCGGCAACTTTCTGTTTCCGTTCCTCGACGCGAGCTTCACGCTCGCGTTCGTTCCCGGCGTCGTGCTGGCCGCGACGGGCAACTTCGCGATCGTCGGACCGATGACCGTGATGGTGATGCCGCTCAACGCCCTGCTCGGCAGCGTCATGTTCTTTCATCAGCGCCACGTCTTTCAGAGCGTGAACCTGCGCGTGCGCAAGAACAAGCGCGGGCTGCTGTTCTACTTCTTCTGCTACCAGTTCATGATGTCGCCGATCTCGCTCGCCGGCTACGTGCTCGAGGCCGCTCGCGCACGTCGCGCCTGGTAGCCCAGCGCCTCATTCCCGCCGTGGCCCTGGCTACGGAATCGCTTCGTGGTCGGCCTTTGTCTGTGCCTCCTTATTTGGGTTTTCGTCGTAGCCGAGTATCAGTTCCCGGCGGCGTTTGTGGCTTCGCTCGTCCCTTCCCCGTCGACGATCTGCAGGTTGGCGCCGGAGAGGAGGATCGTCGGTCTTCCACCCACACCTGAGGCGATGTATTTGACGTAGGGGAGGATCGACTTCAGCGTTTCCTGTTCGGATCTTGAGAGCAGAGCGAGGCCCGGTTCGCCGGTTTCGCCCTTTTCGCCGCGCGCGCCCTGCTCGCCCGCTTTGCCTTCGCTGCCCGGCATGCCTTTGATGCCCGGCGCCCCTTCCGCGCCGGGGAGCCCCACCGGTCCCTGCGATCCGGGCGCGCCGGGCGCGCCGGGCGCGCCGGGTGCCCCTGCTGGCCCCACACGACCCGCTTTCCTGGTTGCCTTCAGCTCCGCCTGCACTTTTGGGCTGATCTGGTTGATCGAGGTGATCAGGTAACTGAACTCTTTCGATTTGGTTTCGGCCGTGAACTCTCTTGCTTTGGTTTTGGCCGTCGAGGCGATGAGATGCTCGGCGGCAAGCGCACCGCCGCTCATGGCGAATAGGAGCGCGATCGTCGCGACCACGTTCGCGTAGCTGAGCTGTCTGCGCAGAAACGAGAGGATGCTCCGCACATGGCTGCCAGCATGTCTGGCTCGATCCATGCCGGCAACATACGCCGGCCTTCTGGATGGTTCAGTCGATCGCCACCACGATCGCGCCCTCGGCCCCGGTTTTATTGGCCTAGCCCCCAAAACCTGGCGCGATAGCGATCCTCTACGGGCCGCTCCCGCGGCTCGATCGGCTGCGGCGCCTGCGCGAGCTACGCGTCGGTGCTCGTCAGGCGCTCATAGAACTCGGTGACGCTGACCTCGTCCTGGTCGACCATCGCGCGAGATACTCGCTGCGTATCCTCGTCGAGCCAGCGTTGACGTTCTTCGATGTACCCGTCGATCTCCTGCACTCGCGAGTCGAACTCTTCGGCCATTTCCTGCCCGACCCAGCCCGGCATCAGTCCCTTTCGCCGGATCGTGAGCTCTCGGCGCTGTGCCCTGAGCTTGCCGATTATCTCGCGGTGCCCGATGATCCGCTCCTCCACGCGTTGCACATACTCGCTCTGGCGGCCACGGCGATCCTCGGCGGTTGCGTTGTACATCGCCTGTCTGGCCGTGACGAACTTCTGCCACAGCTCGTTCTCGTGACGCCCGGCGTGGCCGGTCTCGCGCCAGCGAACCATGATGTCGGAGAACCGACCCTTGGCGACCTCGTAGTCGCTGATCGAGCTGAGTTTCTCGGCCTCGGCGATCAGCTTCTGCTTCGCGGTGGCTTTCGCCTTGGCGATCCGGGCGAGCTCGGCAAAGTGCTTGACGCGGCGCTCGTGAAACCGATCCGCCGCCGCCTTGAAGCTCTGCCACAGCTTCTCGTCGTAAGCGCGACCGGCCGAGCCGGCGGCTTTCCAGCGCCGGAAGAGGACGGCGAACTCTTCTCCCGCGGCCCTCCAATCCTCAGATCGGGCGAGGAGCTTGGCGTCGCGGAGGATGTTCTTCTTCTGCCGCAGAGCACGCTTCTCACGGCGTTCGCGATCGTCCGAGAGGGAGCGCTGCGAGACGCCGACGTAGCTCATTCCCCGCCGCGCGCCTGCGGTGCGATTCAGGTGTACGTGTGGCACATTCGACCCCTCTCCCGGTCAAGACCGTCTGGCTGAAGCATATCTCGCGAGGCGCGGCCTGTCGAGGCAATCGCCCGCGACCCAATCCAAACGAAGCCCAACCCAAACCTTTGCGCGCAAACCCATCCCTATACAGCGCTCAATGGTCGCGGACTGTCTCTAAAGCTTTTGTTTTTCTTTAGAGACGCTAGGGAGAGTGGCAACGAGACAAGGGCCGAGCGGACCCTCGCCGCTCACAGCGCTGGGAGGTCTCTTCTGTGCTCAGCTCTCGAGCAGCACGGCGTCGAGCTTTCCTCGGAATGCGGGCGGGTTGATCGCTGGTCGCAGGGGCGGGCTGGTCGACTCAAAGGATCAGGGTGCGGCCTGGGAGGCGCGCTAGGTTGTGGCCATGACCAACCGTGAGATGGTGCATCGCGCGATCGATGAGATGAGTGAGGAAGAGGCGGAGAGGCTGCTCGAGATCTACGACGAGCGTCGAGCAGCAAAGGAAGACCTGGGTCCCGCGCTCAGGTACGCCTTCGCCGAGATCTATCGCGCCCGAGAGACATCACCCAAGACCGCCTGAGAGAACTCATCCGGGGCGTCAGGGCGAAGGTCTCGCAACGGCTGCCCGTGCTCGACGAGTGATCCCTGATACACCGCTTGAGCCGCCCGGCTTGACGCCAACGAGCAGCGCCATCTCCAGCCACTTCCAGTAGCAGTCGACGTCGTCGAAGCCGAGGGCGCGCAGCCACTGCAGCTGGGTGTGCACGTCGAGTGTGCGGTCGGATGGGTCCTCGTTCTCGATTGGCTCTTCGATCGCTTCAAAGAACGCCAGGTGCAGTCGGTGGGTCGGCGACGCGACATGCTCGAAGTTCGCGAATACGCCGCCGGGCTCGAGCAGGTCGAACGCCTCGCGATAGAGCGAGCGCTTGCGATCGTGCTCGAGATGATGGATCGCAAACGACGAGATCACAGCATCGAAGCGCCCGAGCGCGGGCAGCGGCTCTGAGAGGTCGTGCTGGACGAGCTCGACGCGCTGATCGCCTGCGAAGCGCTCGCGCGCCGCGTCGAGCATGACCTCGGAGAAATCAACGCCGACACCGACGATCTCAGGACGACCCTGCTTCAGCAGCGCGAGTAGACGGCCGTCTCCCGTGCCGAGGTCCAGAACGCGACGAGCGCCGTCAGGGACATGCTCGAGCAGGACACTCTCTCCCTCCGCGCGGTGTGGGAATCCATCCGCCCGGTCTAGATAACTCGTGACACGCTTAGGGCTCATCCACTCGTTGGCAGGCATACCCTCATTATCGTGGATCAGGTGGGTGTTTTTTGTGGGAGATAACAGGAACTCGAGTCGCCCGAAAGATACAAGCGTCCTGCCGGTACCGAGGCTCAGGTGTAGTCGCCGTCGACGAAGGCTTCGGCGGCCTCACGCACCACTGTGAACTCTCCACGGCCGAGTCGGTCGATCGGTCGATCGAAGCCGAGCAGGCGATTTCGCGCCATGAGCCAACTGCGCGTCGCCTCGGCCGAATACGCCTCGCGGAGGATCTCAACGATCGTGCGTAGGTCGTCAATACGCTCCTCTAGGCGCGTCCGCTTAGGTCGCTCGTCGTCCGAGAGCAACCGACGGATAGTCCGAAGACCGGCGCCCGTGGCCCGCGCTAGCTCTTCGTCTGTCAGGTGGAGTTCCTGCTTGATGGCGGTCAGTACGCCGGAAGCTCCTATAGCAGCAGTGATCATCGCTTGAGACTACATAGTGGCTGGTGTTTTGTCAAGGTTTAGGCTTATTTTTTAGCATCTGCTCTTACAGCATATATGGCAGCTACTTTGGCCATAGCAATGTCCGCGCTGCACTACAGCTCGAATACAATCCCCTAGGCTCCGACCTCCATGAATATCTATTCCGTCTCTACCTTCGCCTTTCGGCAGACGCCCGAGCATCGCGCGGCGCTGGAGCTTTCCGTGCGTGCGCGTCGCCCCGGGCGCTACCACGACCGGGGAGATCCATCGCCGTTGTACGCGTCGAGCTCGCCGGAGGCCGCGATGGCCGAGTTCCTCCGCCAGGTCGCTCGAGGTGACCTCACCTTTGCGCCTGACGACGTGCGACGCCTCTCGACACTCGAGCTTCCCGCTGATCGGCTACTCGATCTCATGGATCCGGAGGTCTGTAGCGCCGAGGGCGTCACCTACGACCAGCTCGTCGGCGAAGACACGAGCATCACTCGGGCGCTAGCTCGGCGCACGAGTGCCACGGGGACGGTGATGGGCCTTCGTGCTCCCTCAGCTGCGACTGAGGGCGCGATCACCTTTGTCATCTTCCACCAGCACCTCCAGCAAGTCGTTCTCACCGAGGAGCACACGGTTCGAATCGTCGACTACCTCGCTTCGCCCCCGGACCCTCGCAGCGCTAGTCGCTCCGCCCCCTAATTTGCAAGAGACGCCAAGCCACCCAACAATCCGCCAAGCCCACCCCCAGGACCGCCCGGGCGTGGTGGCGACCGTGACGGCGGCCTTCGCCGAGGACCCGGCGTGGGCCTTTCTGATGGGCGAGGACTATGAGCGGCTCGCGCCCGAGTTTGTGGGAGCCCTGTTTGATTTGAGAGCTCCCGGCGGGAACGTCTGGGTCAGTGACGACCTGGCGACCGTCGCGATGTGGGAAAGCCCGGGCGGCGATGATGATGAGCAGTGGACGCGGACCAAAAAAGCTTGGGCGCGCTACGTCTCGCTGGCCGGCGAGGAAGCCCACGAACGACTCGTCGCCTACAAAACCGCGCTTGCCGCTGTCTGCCCAATAGATCCGTATTGGTACCTGGGGGTGCTGGCAACTCATCCAGCGAGTCAGGGCGAAGGTCTCGCAACGGCTGCGCTCGCGCCGGTACTGGGCGAGGCCGACCGACTTGGAATCGCGTGTTGTCTGGAGACATCGACGGAGGAAAACCGCCGCTTCTATGAACGTCGAGGCTTCACGCAGGTGACGGAGATCATCCTGAGGGGCGGCCCAGATACGTGGTGGCTACGTAGGGGGCCGAAGCAGATGGCTCCCACGTGAGTTGAGACAACATCGCTGATGGCCCGTTGAGCCCGGTTCGGGGCTCATTACAAGATTCTGTTAGGACCGCCGATCATTACAAGGATCATCCGCAAGGGCGAGTACGCCTACACCGCACCAAAGTTCCGCGACTACCTGGCGCGAAGAATCTGACATCTCGGCAGAGAACATGACACGCGCGTGCAACCCGCGACGCGCGCGAGCAGAACCCGCGAGATGTGAAGTCAGATCCATGCAGAGGACAGTAGGCAGCCGCTCGATTGGGGAGCCAGTGTCGGTAGTTGACTCGACCATCCATATTCGGATAGCTTGCTGCGAACTATGTATTCGAAAGATCACGTGGCATAGACATGGGCACGCTCGAGGGACCACGACCTCCCTCCCCTCCGGAGCCACCAACCGAGGTTCTCGGGAGCTCTGGGTCGCCCAAGTTGCCGTGGTGGCAGCGTCGATGGGGCGTGGCGACTATTGGTGTTGTCTGTCTGCTTGTGGGTATCGGCATCGGCGGGGCGTCATCTTCGTCAAAGAGTTCCAAACCCACACCAACGCCTGCACAGCTAAGAGCACAGGCCGAAGCGCGAACTGCCCAGATCCTACGGGAAGAAGCCGAAAAGACGGCGAACGAACATGCTCGTGTCTCCAACGAAAAGAAGGAAGCGCACGAACGGGCGGTTCAAGCACGAGAAGCGGCTCATAAAGAACATGAAGAAGCGGCGCAAAAACACCGCGAAGAACAGAAGGAAAAAGCGGAAGCTGTCCACAAAAGGGAAGAAGAAAACAAAACTTATACCGGCGACGGTCAGAAGAATCTTGGCACCATCGTCGTTCCGGTCTCCTCCACTGTCAGTTGGGAATGCCCTGGCTGTGTCACTGCCCAAGAAGGCGTAGGTGCGAACTTCATTATCGAAAACGCGAGTAGTGATGAAAGTAGGATTGGAGTCAACAGCCTCAAGGAAACGCACGGTGTGACACCGATCGCTGCAGGTACCTATCACACAGTCGTCGTGAATACCCAGGCCGAATCGTGGACGATACGTATCACCCCAGGCGAATGACGCTGTCGGCAGGCAGACTAGCGGTCCCCGGACGCCCGATGATCGAGACTCAAGAGAACTAATGCTTTATATCCTCGCCGTTGCCGTCACTGTGTATTCCCGGTCTCGCGCGGGGGTCGTTCGAGTTCCTCTTCTGCTGACAAGCAGCTCGAGGATGGCGTCGAGTTCGTCGGCGGGGACCTGAGAGGGGAGAACGCCAGTCGCCCGAAAGGACGGTGAGTGTCGACAGTAGGCGCCCACTGATCACGGATCCCTTCGCTACCAAATGATCGTTTGGTTGTGCTAACCTAACCAAATGAGCGTTTGGCAAAGAGCATGACCCCGGCTGCTCAGCGAGATCGCCCGCGTCGTCTGTCCGCCAATGAGCGCCGCACCCGGATCTTGGCTGGGGCTATGCGTGTGTTTGCCGAGCGTGGCTACGAGGGCGCCTCAATGACAGAAGTTGCTCGCGCCGGTGGCATCACGGCGGCGGTGATCTATGACCACTTCGCTTCCAAGCAGGAGTTACACGGCGCGTTGCTCGAAGTACAGACCGATGCGCTCTTGGCCCACGTTGGGGGCGCGCTCGGGAGCGCGGGCCCGGAGTCCGAGCAGCGCATGCAGGGTGGGCGTTGACGCCTTCTTCGAGTTCGTCGAAGTCAATCCGTTTGCATGGCGGCTGATCTTTCGCGACCCACCGGCCGACCCCGAGATCGCAGCGGTTCATACCCGCATCCATCAACGTGCCACCGAGGGCATCGCCGTGTTCCTCGACGTTTCCGCCCCGTGCACTCTGCGTGATGACCCGACCGCGAGCAGACGATCGAGATGTTCGCCCAGCTCTTGAAGATGTCGCTCAACGGGATGGCCGCCTGGTGGTACGAGCACCCATCGGTTCCCCGCGGCGAGCTGGTCGAGCGAGAATGGACTTCTGCTGGAGGGGCCTAGAGCACCTGGCGGCAAGGGCCGCGTTCGCTGACAGCGAGCCGTCCCGGCGGGAGTCGGCTCACACACCGGCGAGGGCGCATGATCCGCCTAGTCCACGAGCGCGAGCTGGACGGGACGCCCGCGCAGGTGGGTGGGCTGATCAACAGCCTCGCGAGCGCAGAGGACCGTCTGTGGCCGACCGCTCGCTGGCCGCCGATCTGGTTGATCGCCCGCTCGGGGTGGGCGCAAAGGGCGGCCATGGGCCGGTGCGCTATGAGGTCTCCGACTATGAGCCGGGGCACAGGGTGTGCTTTCGCTTCGATCCGAAGACGTTCGTCGGACACCACTGGTTCGAGGTCAGCACCCGCGACGGACGCACGCTGCTGCGCCACGTAGCCGAAGGCAGGCCGCGAAGCTGGATGCGGCTGGCCTGGCCAGCGGCGCTGAGATGGATGCACGACGCGGCCGTGAGGGACAGTCTCGACCGGGCGCAGGCGCAGCTGCGCGGGACCCCCTGGCGCCCGCGCCGGCTGGGAGGGTGGGTCCGTACGCTACGCGTCATCGGCCGAATGGTGATGGGCGAGCAAGCTGTTCCCCGTGGCTCGAGAGAAACCGATGGTTGAGCGCCACGATCAGGGGGGCGGGTCGGCTCGAGCCCAGACCCAAGCTCATCCTTACCGAACCGCGTGGCAGACACGCGACCTCGAGGCCTGGGGTCAGGCACTGGCCGCAGATGTCGTGCTGTACTCGCCGATCCTGCGCACACCATTCAGGGGTCGTGAGGCTGCGGTCGAGCTGTTTGGCGTGCTGTTCGAGAAGCTCGGAGAGGTCGAGATCACCGACGAGCTAGCCGAGGGCGACTCGCGCGTGTTCTTCTGGCGCGCTCGGGTCGGCGCACGCACGATCGAGGGCGTCGACCTGGTCCGCAAAGAGCCGGCTGGCGAGATCGCAGAGATTAAGGTGATGATCCGCCCGCTCGTCGACATCGCGACGTTCGCCGGAGCGATCGGCCCACAGCTCGCCGCGAAACGCGGGCGCCTGCGCGGAGCGCTTGCGCGCTTCCTGAATGCTCCCCTGAGAAGCATCTTCGCGCTGATAGACACGATCGCATCGCGCCTAACGCAGCGCCGCTAACACAACCGACCCCCGCGTAAATCCCTGGCGCTCAGCTAGGGAGGAGGGGGCGGTGTCTTGGGTGAGAGAGGAGAACGCGAGTCGCCCGTGCTGGGGCCGGAAACTGAAGATGGAGTTCGTCTTCGAGTCCCTTGAGGGCGCGCTTGATGGAAGGCCCAGAGAGAGAGTCCTCCTAGGCGCTTGGCGCCGGACGGCCCTCGCCGTCCAGCTCGAACCCCCTCAGGCCGAACCGCTCCTCCAGCAGCCCTGGAACCATCTCCATCGTCACTGTGGTCGCGCTCGCCCCGGTGGGAGTGCTTTCCGTCAGCGCCAGCTCGCCGCCCCAGTCGCTGAGCACCGAGCGCTTTCCCTCTGCGTCCTGGATCGTCACCACGAGACCTGTCACGAACGCCGAGCTGGGATTGGTGCAAACCCACCAGTTGATCGCCTCGACGTCGATGAGCGGGCTCGGGTGCGGGATGTAGGCATACAAGTCGACCCAGCCATCCTGCTCAAACTGCTGCAGCACGTGTTCGGGGCCTTCGTCGATGACCCGGTAGCGCCAGCCCTGTTGGTTGTGTTCCTCGCCGGGACCGAAGGGGATCGGCTCGAGCAGAGTCCCCCGCCCGAAGCCGACGTCGGCATGCCAGATCCCGTTGCCGTCGTCCACCCGCAGCAGCAGATGTGAGCGGGGACGCACGACTCCCGCCGGCGCACGGTAGAGGACACGCGCGAGGAGCAGCTCGACATTCCAGCCGAGCGCCTGTAGCGCGGCTGCCAGCAGCAGGTTCTGCTCGAAGCAGTAGCCCCCGCGGCGCCTCGAGACGAGCTTGTCGAACAGGTCCTCGGCCGTCAGCGAAACCTCCACCCCGCGGTAGGAGTCGAGGTTCTCGAAGGGAATCGTGGTGCTGTGTGCCCGGTGGACTTCTACGATCCCTGGTCGACCGGCAATCCCGATCCGCTCCAGATATCCATCGACGTCGAACATCGCCCGGCACTGTATACGCGCCGTGGTTGGGGAGCCATGTCATCTCCCTGCGCATCAACTCAGATATCTCAAGTCCGCTTCCACGTTATAAAACCCGTGCTGCGCAACCAAAGAACCGCAAGGCTTCTTCGCTGATTACCATGACGAGATGGCCCCGCGACGACCCAGGCCTCGCCAAATCGGGGCCACGCAGGCGCCCGAATTTGTATCCGAGGAGCTCGAGAGCGTTCAGCTCGCTGGGCTTGATGCACGGTTCGAGCTGGAAGATGTTCTGGTCTGCTCGGCGTCCCTCCTCGAGGTGGACGCGGGCTCGGGACGCCTCGGGCGGGTGCATCTGAAGGACGTCGATCTCGGCGAGTCCAAGCTCCGGGGCGTCGAGTTCGTCGATGTCATCGCGGAGCGTATCGACGCAGCCAACGGCGACTGGGGAGGTGCACAGCTGCGGCGTACGTTGTTCAGCGATGCGCGGCTGACCGGCCTTAGCTTTGCTGAGGCGCGGATCCAGGAGGTGAGCTTCAAGGCTTGCAAGCTCGACTATGCCAACTTCCGTCATAGCGAGATTGAGCGGGTGTCCTTCGAGGATTGTGTGCTCACCGAAGCGGACTTCCAGGGGGCGAACATCAAGACCACGGTTTTCTCCCGCTGCCAGCTCGTGGAAGCAGATTTCTCCAAAGCAGCCATGTCGCTTGTTGACTTGCGAGGCTCGGAGCTCAGGCTCGCCGGATCTGTGCTGGGGCTTCGTGGCGCGATCATCGACCAGTTGCAGCTGATGGAGCTCTCGGGAACACTTGCCAAAGAGCTTGGGATAACGGTGGAGGATGTCTAGGGAAGCGCGAGCCTCCGTCATCGACTGAGACAAGCCAGCGGGGTGGGTGGACAGGCGCATCGAGAAGATCGCGCCGAGCGAGTGCGCTGGCGCGCGCGAAGTCCTCCCACGTCAGGTCCGGGAGGTCTGGCAGCGATCCCGCGAAGCTGCCGCCCGATCCGACCGGACCCGCCTCAGTGTGTTCGTCTGCACTCGTGATGCAAGTCTAGAGGCCGTTCGTCGAGCATCAAATCCACGCCAAGCGTGGCGCGGTAGCGCTCTTTCGGTTGACGTAAAAGCCCAGCCGCATCATCCCGCCACCAGCGTGAGCCGCCCACTCGTTCGTTACGATGTTGCTTATGGGAGAGGGGAAGTCTGGAGGGCGGCAGGCGCCGCCCATGCATTCGCAGGTCAACTGGTCGCTTTTGGGGCTCGTGATCAAGCGACCGAGCTATGCCTATGAGCTCGCGAAGCGGTTCGAGCGAACCTACGAGGGGGTGGTGAGCCTCAGCAGCGTCTCCCACATTTACACTGCGCTCGCCTCGCTCGAAGGCCACTCGTTGATCGAACGGATCCCGGGGACGGGGACCGAGGCCCAGCGCAAGCCGATCTACAAGGCCACCGCACATGGCATCGAGGAGTACCGAGGATGGTTGCTCGGGCAGCTTGGCGAGGATCGTCGACGTCAGCAGCTGTTCCTGCTGCAGCTGGCGGCACTTTTTCCTCACCCAGACCTGACACTGGGAATCCTCCGCGGCTACGAGCAGAAGTGTGAAGAGGAAAAAGCAAAGACGCCCACTAGGGAAAGAACCAATGAGACCGTCGAGGCAAATGGCGGCCTCGTTGCACGCCTACTCGCCGAGGAGCAAGGACTCGTGCTGGATGCAAAGCACACCTGGGCGCAGTATGCACAGCGAGAGCTCGAGGCATTTTTTCACGCGACCTAAGCAGCCGAGATACAGGCCGCGCGTCGCTTCGCTCTCTGCTGGCTATGCAATAATCGCTCCCAAGGCTGGTCTCAGCTACGTAGGAGAGGGCTCGTGGTCGAAGGGTCGATGAGAAGCTCATTGTCGTCGGGCGTTACGCGTTTGGCGCTCGCTGTCTCGTGCGTCTTGGCTGCCGGACTTCTATTCGCGAGCGCACCGGCGTCCGCGACCGCCCCGGTGGCTCCCACGATCCAAAACCTCTTCGCCACGGAAATCACCGACGAAACCGCGACGCTCGAAGCGCAGATCAATCCGGAGAACAGCGAAACCGAATACGAAGTCGTGCTGGCCGATCCGTGCCCGGCACCGATGGAATGTATTCGGGATGTGTCGCTAAAAAGCGGGAAGATCACCGCGAAGAGCGCCGTCGAATACGTGCGCATCGAATTGGTGGGTAATGAACATCTCAACATCGAACCCAATACGACCTACGAATATTGGGTGATCGCGAAAAACGCTGATGCCCAAAAGACCGAAGCACATGAAACCTTCACCACATTAAAGACTCCGTCGATCGACAGCGAGTCCGCCACGGACGTCACCGAACACGACGCGATCCTCGAAGCCAAGATCAACACTCGAGGCCAGGACATCTACTACCAGTTCCAGATCGTCAAGAATCCGAGCGAATTCTCGCCGGAAATGGCGTGCCCCGCCGAACATTCCGCGGAGCTCTGCTTGGGCAGCCCGCTTACTACGGGCGCTCTGCCGATCGGCTTTCTTCTTGCCGGGTCGGCTGACGGTTCTGTCGGCATCGATCTGGAAAGGGAACGAGGGGTCACGCTGCAACCGAAAACGAGCTATCACTATCGGGTGATTGCGGTCAGGGCGCCGATCAGCGAAGACACGATCACATGGAAAGGCCCGCCCGCTTACGGTGCCGATCAGACATTCACCACCCAAGGACCGCAGAGCATCGGCCAGGGCATCCTGACTGGAAGCGAGACGGGCTCTGGAACGGGCAACTTCGCCCCTCCGGGCGGCCCGGCACTCAATCCCGTCAAACCCAAAACCCCCGCGCAGGTGAAGGCTGCAAAGCTAACGAGGGCTTTGAGGCTATGTGGCAAGGACCACAAGAGGTCAAAGCGGGCGAAGTGCGAAAGGCTCGCAAAGAAAAAGTACGGCCCACAGAAGGCAAAGAGCAAACACAAAAAATGAGCCAAGCGGGCGGCGCTACCCGCTTCGCCATGAGACCGCTGCGGCCCGCGAACGCAGACACCCGTTGGCCATCACGTGGGCGCAGGCGATCAGTCCCGGTGAGCTCGCCGGGTGCGCTCGCCCTAGCCCCCGCCATCCTCCGCGGGCTTCTGGCGCTTGCGACCCTTGTGGTCGATGCGCCCCGTGCCGATGCACTCGCGGCAGACGACCCACTTGCCCTTCTCCGGGGGCGGGACATTCTCGGTCCACCACGTCCAGCCCGCTCCGCCACAGACCTTGCAGCGGTCCTGCTCGGCGATTGCGCGATCACTCATGCCCATCCCTCAAGCCTACTCCCTATACGGAAGTTATTGATTCAGCCCCACCGTTTCCAGCAACGAATCCCAATCGTTGAAGCCGGTAACCGTTTCAGTGTGTTCGAGCTCTGTTTCTAAATTTGTCGTACGCGCGAGCATGCTCTTGTCGGCGGGCTGCTCGTAGGGAGCCAGTAGTGCTGGTGGGATGGTGTGTCCCACAATCGCTTCCACATGCCGGTCGAAATTGATTGTCGGGAGAGGGATAATTTTGAAATTACTTGCGCTCCATGCGCGCACGTTCGCGCAAATGTTGGGCATCGGCAGAGTCGCCAATTCACGCAGGCTCTTGGCGTAGCCCTGTGCCAGGCGCGTGAGCTTGGGGTTGCTCCAGCGCAGGGTGCTCACGACGCGGGCGAACCTGCCGATCGGGCCGGCGATCGCTCCGTAGCTGACCGACCAGATCGCGCCGGCGACTTCATAGCTGAGCTTTTGTGACGCTTCGTTCTCCGGCGAGCCGGCGCCTGCCTTCGGGCATTCCTGACCGAGCTTGCGGCCGAGGGCGAGGATCTTTGCCTGCGTCGGCGCGACGCTCGCCTCGCTCGCGCGCGCGAGTAAATAATTCGCACGTATGTACGCGTGCGTGGCCGCGCTGTTTCCCGAGGTGGCGCTCGCCATGCTGGGCGCCACACCAAGGGCCAGCACCGCCAAGCCGAGGCCCAGCATCGCCATGATCGTCTTGAGGTCCTTGCGCATCGCCTCTCAAGCGTAGCGGGAGCGTGACTTAGACTCCGCCGGTGGACGCGACCTCTGCACCGACCGCCGTGAAGTACTTTGAGACTTGGGATGGCGTTCAAATCGCCTACCAGGAATGGGGCGAGCAGAGCTCCGCCGCGTTGCCGCCCGTGGTGCTCCACCACGGCTTCGTCGCCAACGCTGAGGCCAACTGGGTCGCCACCGGCGTCGTCGAGGCGCTCACGAGCGCCGGGCGCAAGGTCATCGCCCCGGACGCGCGCGGCCACGGCCGATCGGAGAAGCCGCACGACCCGGCGCGCTACGGAGAGGACCGCATGGCGCGCGACCTGTCCGTCCTGCTCGACACGATCGATGTGCCGCTCCTCGACCTCGTCGGCTATTCGATGGGCGCGATCGTCTCGCTGATCTTCGCGAGCACCGATCGGCGAGTGCGGCGGTTGGTGATCGGTGGTGTGGGCTCGGGCGTGATCGAGTGCGGCGGCGTCGACCGGCGCGCGGTGCCGAACGAGGCGATCATGCAGGCGCTCAGCGTCGATGAGCCGTCCAGCCTCGAGCTGGTTCCGGCGGCCGCCGCCTTCCGCCAGCTGGCAGACGCGCTCGGCTCCGACCGTCAGGCGCTCCTCGCCCAGGCCTCCTCGGTCTACCGAGGTGAGATCGCGCTCGGCGAGATCGCGGCGCCCACGCTGCTGTTGGCGGGGGATACCGATCCGCTGGCGATCCGCCCGCAGGTCCTCGTCGATGCGATTCCCGACGGAACGCTCGAGCTGCTCAGCGGGAACCACATCGAAGTATTGGGCGACCCGCGCTTGAAGCGATCGATCGTCGAGTTCCTCGCGCGCGCATGAGCCTCGGCGAAACCGACCGCCGCGCAATCGACCGCCACCCATGAGCCTCTGGGAAATCGTCGCGATCGCCCTCGCCGGGCTCGCGGCGGGCACGATCAACACCGTCGTCGGCAGCGGCACGCTGATCACCTTCCCGATCCTGCTCGCGTTCGGCTACGCCCCGGTCACGGCGAACGTCTCCAACACGATCGGCCTGGTCCCGGGCTCGATCTCGGGGGCGATCGGCTATCGCCGCGAGCTCGCTGGCCAGCGCGGGCGGGCGATCCGGCTGGGGACCTGTCGGTGCTCGGTGGCATCACCGGGCGCCGTCCTGCTGCTGGTGCTGCCGGCGTCGGTTTTCAAGGAGATCGTCCCGGTGTTCATCGCGATCGCACTCGTGCTGGTCGTCCTGCAGCCGCGCCTGAACGCGCTGCTGGCCGGCCGCGCTACCGACGTGGCGCACGAGCGCGGCGTCGTGGTGGCGCTGGCGATCTACATAACAGGCGTCTATGGCGGCTACTTCGGCGCCGCGCAGGGGATCCTGCTGCTGGGGATCCTCGGGGTGACGCTGCCCAGGAGCCTGCATCGCACGAACGCGCTGAAGAACGTGCTGGCCGGCTTGACCAACGGCGTCGCGGCCGTGTACTTCATGCTGGTCGCCCCACATGTCGATTGGGGTCCGGCGGGCCTGATCGCCGGCGCCTCGATCCTCGGCGCCCAGCTCGGCGCGCGCTACGGACGGCGCTTGCCGCCGGCCGCGCTGCGGGGATTGATCGTGGTGGTGGGGGTCACCGCGATCGTGCGCCTGCTCACGTAGCGCGTGAATTGAAGGGGGGGGGTCTCGGTTCGCCTCCGATCGACATAGCTGCGGAACGTTCTTGTCGATCGCCGTGAGGAGGCGTCATGCAGAGCACATCAATCCCAGTCGATTCCCCAATACTCGAGTTCCCGGCACCTAAATCCTCGATCCGTGAGGCGCGGCGATGATCCTCTTCATCACGGTTCTGGCTGTTTGGATCGTCTTTGCTCTACTGACCATCGGACTGTGCGCCGGCGCACGGCAAGGAGACCTCCAGCAGAACGATTTGCGCTCGAGCTTCGGGGTACGCCGGCGCTCTTGAGCTGGCTGTTACACCACCGGCGTATTGGCGCGCGCGGGCCCTCGAGCTCGCCGTCTTTGCCCTCGGCGTTGCGTACCGTCCCAAGCGCGGCTTACCTTGACTGTTGTGCTGTGAGACCAGTGAGTAGAGAAAGGTAGTCCGATGACGGAGGATCTCTTGATGGGCGTCAGGCAACAGCTGGAAGATCGCATCGAGGAATTACGTGATGCGGTGGAGGAGCGCGATCGGTTGCAGGCCAACCTCAGGGCGCTGGAGGCCGAGCCGTGGGTGCTGGATGCCGGCCTGGCCCCTCCGACGTCCGCGGACGCCGAGCCGGAGGCGCCCGACGTGGAGCCTGCCGCGCTGAGCCCGGATCAAGCGGCGCTGGACGCAGGGCCCGTGGCTGCAGAGGCGGCCCCTGCGGCCGTGATCCCTGCTCGAGAGACGCCGGACGCCGCGCCCGCCGCGCCCGTGACTGCGGATACGAGCCCTGCGGCCGTGATCCCTGCTCGAGAGACGCCGGACGCCGCGCCCGTGACTGCAGATACGGGCCCTACGGCCATGATCTCTGGTCAGCAAACACTGGATGTCGAGCTCGGGATGCTGGCCGCCGACCCCGGACCGCAGGAGGCGCACTCCATCCCGCCAGCGGCCGACTCCGGACCGCAGGACCTCAACCCCAAGCTGGGAGACGGCGAGCCTCTGGCTGTGAGTCCTGATCAAGAGGTGCTGGACACCGACCCCGAAGTCCAGGAGGCGGACCCGATCACGCCCGCGGCCGATTCCGAGCCACTGGACGCCGACCCCGAAGCGCAGGAGGCAGACCCCACACCGCCGGCGAATGTCGTTCGCTTGCCGTCGAGACCCGCTCCCGCACCCGCCGAGCCAGCGCTTGCGCCCGCGCCCGCGCCACCCGCGCCCACACCACCGGTCTCACCCAAGATCGCCCGGCTGATGTCGGCGCCGCGACGGCCCGCGCTCGAACGCTCTGGGATTGCCCGCGTGGGTGGGCGAGCCGAGCGCGCCGGCGGCTCGGCTCGCACGCGGGTCGATGAGGACGAGCCGCCCGAGGAGACCTACGAGCAGGCGATCTAGGACCGGCGCGCGTCACGCCCGCCGCCGTTCACGTCGTCTCGGCGAGCACCCGCTCGATGTAGGGACCGAGCAGCGTGGTGACTGATGCGGCGGTCATCCCGGTCGGCCCCGCCGGCAGCGCCGCGTAGCTGATCGCCAGGCGCACGAGGCACTCGGCGAGCAGCCGGGCGTCGGCCGGCGCCACTGCAGGCCAGCCGGCCAAAATGATCGCGCAGAGGCGCTCGGTCGCGCTTGCGACGAGCGGCTCGCCCTCGGTGGTGATCAGCGCCAGCAGGCTGTAGGCGCCCTCGCCGCCGAGCAGCGTGCGCACGAGTGGATCCTCGGCGGCGGCGGTGAGGAACACCTCGAACGCCGCCGAGAGCGCCATCGCCGGATCGTCCAAGTGCTCCCGCACGGCCTGCTCGACGGCGAACAGGAAGCGGTCGCTCTCACGCAGCACGAACGCCTGCGCAAACGCCTCGCGCGAGCCGAACTCCTTGTACAGCGTCTGGCGGCTGACGCCGGCGGCGGCCGCGATGTCGGCCATCGTGATCTCCGCCCAGGGGCGCCGCTGCAGCTCGTCGCGGGCTCCGTCGAGCAGCGTGTTGCGCAACAGCTCACGCGCGGCGAGCGCGTATGGAGTGCGCTCGGGGCTGCGCTGCAGGGTCGCCATCCGGCTCACTCCTCCTCGAGCGGCTCGGCGACCGACGCGTCCTCGAGCGGCTCGCCTGCATCCGCCAGGGTGAAGTCGAGCTTGTCGCAGACGCCGCAGTCCGGGCAGACCCACTCATCGGGCACCTCGCTCCACGGCGTGCCCGCCGGGAAGCCCTCGCGCGGGTGACCGGTCTGCTCGTCGTAGGTGTAGCCGCAGCCGGGGCAGCGATAGACGCTCACCGCTGCGCCTCCGCATTCCCGTTGGCCGCACCGCCCGCACCCGCCGTGACGGCCGACCCATAGCGCGCGAGCACCCGCTTGCGCGCCCGCGGGTGAATGTTCACGCGCTCCAGATCGCCTTCGTAATGATCGAGCACGCGATGGTCCATCACGCGCCGCCACAGCGGGGGGAAGGCGGCGGTGACGATCATGCCCGCGTAGCCGGTGGGCAGCTGTGGCGCTTGCTCGAAGTGGCGCAGCGCCTGGTAGCGGCGCATCGGGTTGGCGTGATGGTCGGAGTGGCGCTGCAGGTGGTAGAGCAGCACGTTCGAGGCGACGCTGTTGGAGTTCCAGCTGTGCTCGGGCGCGGTCCGCTCAAAGCGCCCGTCCTCGCGCTTGCCACGCAACAGGCCGTAGTGCTCGAGGTAGTTGACGACCTCCAGCAGCGAGAAGCCGATCACCGCCTGGATCAGCAGGTATGGCAGCACCACGACTCCGAAGACGGCGATCAGCGCCCCAAACAGCACGATGCTCATCGCCCAGGCGTTCAAGATGTCGTTACGCAGGCTCCAGTGGGAGGAGCCCATGCGATCCAGGCGCACCCCCTCGAGCTCCCAAGCCGAGCGCAGGCTGCCGTACACCGTGCGCGGCCAGAAGGCATAAAAACTCTCGCCCAGCCGCGAGCTGGCGGGGTCATCCGGGGTCGCGACGCGCACGTGGTGGCCGCGGTTGTGCTCGATAAAGAAATGTCCATAAGCGCTCTGCGCGAGCGCCACCTTGCTCAACCAGCGCTCGTTGCTGGCGCGCTTGTGGCCGAGCTCGTGGGCGGTGTTGATCGCGATGCCTGAGACCATCCCCATCGTGAACGCCAGCCCGATGTCGTCGAGCACCGAGAGTTTGCCGCTGGACCACAGCCAGCACGCGAGCACGAGCCCGGCGTACTGGATCGGGATGTACAGGTACGTGCACCAGCGGTAGTAGCGATCTTGCTCGAGCCACTTGATCACGCTGTCGGGCGGGTTGCTCGCGTCCATCCCGACCGCTAAATCGAGCAACGGGAAGATCACGAACACGAGAAACGGCCCGTAGAGCCAGAAGATCCCGAGGCCCGTGACTTCGACCAGCCCAAAAGCCAGGAACGGCAACGTGGGAACGATCAGACCGAGCAGCCAGGCATACCGCTTGCGATCGCGCCAACGCGCTCGCGAAACGTCCGATTCTCCGATCCCGGCGCTCTCTGCCGACGCTCCTCCAACCACGGCGATGTCTGGATCCCCAATCGTCTGCGTGCTCGCGTTCGAAGCCATCTGTGCGCGTCTCCTCCGGTCAACTTTGGACGATACGTAAACAGCATATACAAAAACCATCTGTTTGTAAACCAAAAATACGCATAGCTTGATTCTGTTTAGGTATATTCCCAGATACTGGAACTTGAACGCCGCCCATCCCTCTCCAGGCGGCGTTTGAGGAGGCACTGGCGCCAGCTACCCTCTTGCGCCACGCGCCTCCAGGGCGCCGCGGCACCCCAATGCAGGCCGCGGCGCCCATCAGCTGCGCGGCGCTACGGGCGGCGCTACGGATCAGATCGAGTCGCGGCTGCGCTCGCCGAGCGCCGCCAGCACGGCCGCGGTCGCTGCCTCGACGTCCATCTCGGGCGTCAGCTCGACCTCGGGTGCGCGCGGCTGCTCGTAGGGGGCGTCCACGCCCGTCAGCCCACTCAGGCTCCCGTCGCGGGCCCGCGCGTACAGGCCCTTGGGGTCGCGGCGCACGCACTCCTCCGAGGGGGTGTTCACGAACACCTCGAGGAACGTCAGCCCGTCTTGCTCGTGGAGCTCGCGGACTTTCTGGCGGCAGTCGGTATAGGGCGAGACGAGCGCGACGAGCGCGACGGTCCCCGCATCGGCGAACAGGCGCGCCACTTCCCCGACGCGACCGACGTTCGCCTCGCGGTCACGCTTGCTGAACCCGAGGTCGCTGCACATGCCGTGGCGCAGGTTGTCGCCGTCTAGCCGGTAGGCGCAGCGCCCAGAATCGATCAGGCGAGCCTCGACGGCGGTGGCAATCGTCGTCTTACCGGCTCCCGGCAGGCCGGTGAACCAGACGGTCGCGCCCTGCTGACCAAGCGCCTGCCAGCGCCGTGCGCGATCGACTGTGGCCTCCTGCCAGATCACGTTGGCGCTCATCCGCGGACCGCTCGTGCTCGTCGGTTGGCGCTCATCCGCGCGCTGCTCGTTCTGGTCGGTTGATGGTCATGATCCCATTGAAGGCGATTTGGACAGGAGCGAGATAAGAAATTAGTTAGATAAAGCTTAGATTAAGGCCTCGGTCGGCGTAACCACGCCGGCGCGATCGACGTGGTCCTACCGCTTCCCGATGCCGGGAAAACGGACCAATGCCGGCGTGGCTCAGCCATCGGCGAAGGGTGCGATCGGCACGCCGTGATCGTGCTCGCGCATCCCCAGCTCATAGACCGCGCCATGCGAAGTGTGCAGCGTGCGCGAAGGACTGCCCGGCTGGCGCAGGATCAGCTCGAGTGCCGCGATTGAGCAGTTCGCCACGTCGTGCTCGCCACCGTCGGGATCGCCGTAGCGCCAGCCGGCAACTGACTCCGCGGGATCCTCGACGCGCGCGTCGAGCAGCAGCCCGCCGGCGGCTGGGAGCGTGAGCTTGCAGCTCCTGGCCGTCTCGGCCACGCGCAGTCCCCGTGCGCCCAGACCACCGATGCGATGACGCTGGCCCTCTAGTGACAGCGCGCCGTTGGCCACCCAGGGCGTCATCCGTCCGGCCACGCGGAGGCGGCCGATCGCGAGGTCCAACCACGCCTCGGGTTCCTCTCCGAAGCCCACACCGTGCAGCCAGATCCAGCGCTCGGCGTGCTCGGCGCCCCAGTTGTGACCCACCATCCCCGGCCAGTCGCGCAGCTCGATCGGCTTCCGTCCGTCGAGCTCGAGCGTCCCGTTGAAGCGGGCCGCGGGTAGGGGGCTCGAGAGCTTGGTGCGCGGCAGCGGCGCGCGGTACATCCAGCTTCTCGGGAGGTGGCGGAGCTCGGGCTCGGCCGAGTGGAAATTCAGCGACCAGCTCGCCTCGCCACATGCTCCCTGAGCATCCGCAATGCTCATCTGTGAGTCGCCCACCGCGATCCAGCCGTCACCGGGCGCGCGCAGATCGTCGGTGCTGAGCTTGGCCATGAACGGCCGTCCGCGAGTTGCGTCGAAGACCGTGCACCACACCGAGCCGCGCGGTGGCTGGCCTGGCCGCTTGTGCACGGTGTAGCGGATCCAGACGCTCACAGGGTCCTCCGGTGAGACGGCGCGCAGATAGAAGGACTCGTACATCCCCGCGCGCCGGGGTGCCCCGGGAAGACTGCACTGACCGGCATCTCGATGATCCTAACCGCGCGGGAACTGCGAGGATCCGGGCCGTGAACCGCGATCCGCTCGTCGAGCTCCCGCCTGAGCTGGCTCCACCCGGAGTGAGCGCCGCGGAGCATGCGAACACTCCGGCGCACACAAACTCCGCGGCGCACACAAACGCCGCGGGACGCACAAACGCCGCGGTACACGCAAACGCCCGCGAGACACGCGGACGCCGAGGAGGGCACAAGCGCACGTTTCGTACTGGGGATCGACGGCGGCGCGACGAAGACGCTCGCCGCGGTGCTCGACCTGCAGAGCAGGGCGCTGCACCTCGGCCAGGGCGGCCCGAGCAACGAAGACGCGGTCGGCACGCGGGCCGCGGTCCAGGCGCTGTCGGAGGCGGCGGACGAGGCGACCGAGAAGGCCGGCATCGCCGGGGAGCAACTCGACGCGGCGGTGATCGCGCTCGCCGGCACCGATACGGCCGCCGTTGCCCGGCACCTACATGCCGAGCGTACCGAGGAGTGGATCGTCGTCAACGATGTCGTCGCGGCGTGGGCCACGGCGACGGGTGCGCAGCCCGGGATCGGGGTGATCTCGGGCACCGGCAGCAACGTGCTCGGGGTGGGCGCGGATGGACGCGTCTGGCGCGCCGGCGGCTGGGGGCATCTGCTGGGAGATGAGGGCAGCGGTTATTGGCTGGGGATCGAGTCGATCAAGGCGGCGCTACGCGATCGGGAGGACTCAGGCCCTGCAACCGCGCTGAGCGATGCGGCGGTCGAGTTCTTCGCGGTCGCGGATCTCCAGGCGCTCGCCGTGCGCGTCTACTCCAAGCCGCTGTCCAAGAGCGAGATCGCGGCGTTTGCCACGGAAACGGGACGGCTTGCCGAGCAGGGCGATGCGGTTGCCCGTGAGTGCTACGAGCGGGGCGCGGGGCTGCTGGCAGAGCAGATCCTCGCGGTGATCCGCCGCACCGGCCTCGAGGGCGCCTTCCCCGTGGGCTTGATCGGCAGTGCCTTCAAGGCCGGTGCGGTGTTCGTCGAGCCACTGACCAGGGCTGTGCACGAGCTGGCTCCGCAGGCGCGGGTGTCCGTCGTGGAGATCGCCCCGGTCGGCGGCAGCCTGCTGCTGGCGCTGCGCGCGTGCGGCTGCGAGGGGGCGCTGGCCGGGGCGGAGTTGGGGCGGCTGATCGACGAGGCCCTCGCCGCCGAGTCCGATCTGACTACCTAACCCGCGCCTCGATCGCGCTCCGATCGCCGACCGCGTCCGCTCCGACTCCGCCGATCCGGATCGCCGCCGCCGCGCCCGCAAAAGCCGCGGCGCGGGCCGGGGCCTGACCTTCGCGCAGAGCGATGAAGAAGGCCGCGGCGAACACGTCGCCCGCACCGAGGTCGTCATGGGGGTCGGTGACGGCTGGGGCTTTCACCTGAGTGACTGCGCCATCGGGCAGATAGACGCTTGTCGCCCCCGCTCCAGCCGTGATTGCGAGCACCGCGCCGGCGGCGCCAGCCGCGCTGAGCAGCGGCGCGCAGGTGGCGCGCTCGTGCTCGCTGATGACGACCGCGGAGCATTCCTCCGGGAGCAGATCGCTGAGCGAGCCTCGATCGCTGGGCAGTGGCCACGGCACGATCTCGCGGTTGCCATCCTCATCCCACGCGCGCGCGAGCCCCTGCGGAGTGAACCCGACGAAGTCGGCGTGCCCACACCACTCCGATGTGCTCTCACGGGCGACGGGGGCGAGGTGCAGGATGGATGTATCCACGGTGACCGTCTCAGTGATCGGCCCGGCCCAGGCGAGCACCCGCTGGATGCGTGTGGCGCCCGAGCCGGATGTCTCCAAGGTGGTGCTCGCCGGCGCTGGGATGACGCGCAGCTCGAGCTCTTCGCGGTAAGGCTCCAGCAATGCCTCGATCTCAGGGGGTGAGCCCTGCGTGAGGATCAGCGCGCGCAGGCCGAGCCGAGCGGCCTGGAGCGCGCTGTAGAACGCGCCTCCGCCTGGACGGCGGGTGCAGCCGCCGTCCAGCACATCGACCGTCACGTGCCCGACGGTGACGTAGTCGAAGGAGCTCACCGGCGCGGCCCGCGCCCGCGCCGGTCCGCTTGCAAGTTCCATTTCACGCCCTCGGCATCCGCGACCGCAAGGGCGCATCCTTGCAAACATGCGCGACTGGCCGTGAGTCAGCGCCATCTCCCCTAACCGTCGGGGATCCAGGCAGGCCGGTCAGCTCTCCAGCACGACCAAATCGAACTCGTCTCCCGGCTGTTTGCAGTATCTGAGCGCTGCGATGAACCACGCACTGACCCACGCACATCCCCACTCCCCGCCGCTGCGGCGCCTGGCCACCTGCCTGGGGGTGCTGGCGGCGGTCTCGCTGTCGCATCTCGCGCCCGCGTCGGCGCGCCTCTGCTCACCCGATGCTCTCTCCTTACCCGGCGGGCGCCCAGCGTCCCGTCAAGCTGGCTCGTGCCTCTGAATTCGCTGACTCGGGCCGCGCTTCGCACCCGAGCACGGCCCGTCGTGCGAGCGCCGGCGGCGCGAGCGCGCCCGGCACGCAGGCCGCCGGCAAGAAGCGCTCCAAACACGCCCCCAAGAAGCCGAAGCTGCCGATCGATGCGGAACGTGCGCAGCTCGCGTTCGAGGCGATGCAGAAGACCTATTACATCCAGGGCTCGGGGCTGTACAAGGGGGAACCGTTCTCGTTCTTGTGGCCGTTCTCCCAGGCGTTTGCGGCCACCACGAGCATGGCGAACGTACCGAGCTTGAAGAGCGCCTTCGCCCATGAAATCCAGGCTCGGCTGATCGGCTTGAAATCCTATTTGGACCTCGACAACTCGGGCGCTCCGGAAGGGACCTACACGAGCACGCTGGCGGCCTACGACGGCACCGTGGCGCCCCCGGAAGGACCGGGCGGGGCTAAGTACTACGACGACAACGCGTGGATCGGGATCGAGCTCGCGCGCCTGTACAGGCTGACCCACAACAGCGCCGTGCTGGGCAGCGCGGAGGGGATCATGGCCTTCGAGATGGCCGGTTGGGATGGCGAATCCGGGGATCGCCTGCCCGGGTGGCATCCCGTTCTCCAACTCGCCCGAAGGCATCGAACGCAATACGGTTACGAACGCGCCGACGGCTGAGCTCGGGGTGCAGCTGTACAAACTGACCGGCGATGCCCAGTACCTGCAGTTCGCCGAGATGGCCTACGAATGGGTGCGCACCTGTCTGCCGGAGTCAACGGCCTGTACGCCGACCACATCGGCGTGCACGGGATAATCGAACCGACGGAGTGGAGCTACAACCAGGGCACGATGATCGGTGCCGGCGCGTTGCTCTACCAGGCCACTGCCAACAGCGCCTACCTCTTCCAGGCCCGTCAGACCGCCAAGGCGGCGCTCGCGTATTTCACCCCCGAACGATTGGGCTCGGAAAACGCCTTCTTCGTATCGGTGTACTTCCGCAACCTGCTCTACCTCGACTCGATCACGCACGACCCACCCGGGGCGAGCCTCGTGCAGGGTTATGTCAACTATGCTTGGGAACACCTGCGGTTGCGCGACGACGTGTTCGTCGCCGGCTGCCCGCCACCGCCCAGCTGCTGGACCAGGCCGCGATCGTGCAGGACTATGCGCTGCTGTCGAGCGCGCCGAGCACTTATTTCTGAGTTCCGGGGGAGGCGTTCTCGTCGAGTAGGCCTCTGCCCGGATGACTGACGCCACGAACCTGATCACCGCCGAGGGCTTGCAGAGCCTGAACGCCGAGCTAGCGGAGCTCGAGGGAGAGGGCCGCCGGGAGATCGCCGAGCGGATCAAAACCGCGCGCGAATGGGGCGATCTGAAGGAGAACAGCGAGTATCACGACGCCAAGAACGAGCAGGCGCACCTGGAGACGAAGATCGCACGGGTTCGCGAGAAGATCGCCTCGGCGGTCGTCGTCAAGGACACGCCCGCCGCGAGCGGGGTCGTCGGCTTCGGCTCGACGGTGCATGTGCGCGACGAGGACGGCGCCGAGCACACGTGGCGGATCGTCAGCTCCCACGATGCCGCTGCCGCCGAGGGCCGGCTGTCGGCCGACTCCCCGGTCGCCGTGGCGCTGCTCGGCCGTGGTCCCGGTGACAGCGCTTCGGTCGTGCTGCCGAAGGGCAAGCGCAAGTTCACCGTACTCAGCGTCGACTGAGCCGCCCGTCGGCGGCACTGGGCACAGCCGGTCCCCACGGTGCGCTTGGACGCTCGGACAGTACGTCTGAGCCCCTGGATGACGCACCTGAGCTTGCGGACGGCGCGTCTGGACCCCCGGACGACGCACCTGAGCCCTCTTCCACCACCTCGAGGCCGCGCTCGCGCTCGGCGAGAGTGGCGATGAACGCCTGCACCACCTTGGCGTCGAACTGCGTACCGGCGCATGCCTCGAGCTCCCGGATTGCTTGCGCCGGTGCGATCGCCCGCCTGTAGGCGCGATTGGTCCTCATCGCGTCGTAGGCGTCGCAGACGAAGATGATCCGCGCTCCCAGTGGTATCTGCTCGCCCTGCAGGCCGTCTGGGTAGCCGCCGCCGTCAAAGCGCTCGTGGCTCGAGCGTACGAGCCGCGCCACCGGGCGCAGGGCGCTCGCGGCCATCAGGATGCGCTCGCCGAGGATCGTGTGTCGGTGCATGAACTGCCACTCCACCTCGTCCAGCGGGCCCGGCTTTGAGAGGATCGCATCGGGGATCGCGATCTTGCCCACGTCGTGGAGCTCGGCCGCGCGGGCGAGCACGTCGAGCTCTTCGCCTTCGAGGCCCAGCTGCCGTCCGACGGCGAGCACGAGCGCGCCCACCCCGCGTTGGTGCTCTTGGAGGTCGGGGTAGCGCTCGTGGAACGCCTGCAGCAGCACGTCGCGCAGCTGCAGCGCGGCGCTGCCTTCGCGCGTCTGATCCTTGCGCGCGTACAGCCGCTGGTCGGCCAGCTGCAGGACCGCCGCCGAGTCACTGCCCTCGGCCGGGATACTCACCTCGCCGTGCGCCGCGCCGATCGAGAAGCCCGGTCCGCGCTCGGCGAGCGCCGCCACGCTGGCCGATACCAGCGCATCGTCTGTTGCCACGGCTCTGAGCAGGACGCAGAACTCATCGCCCCCCATCCGGTAGGCGTTGCCGTGTGCGGCGACGATCGCGCTCAGCTTGGCGCTCAATCGTTGCAGCAGGGCATCGCCTGCGGGATGGCCGTAGGTGTCGTTGTAGTGCTTGAAGCCGTTGAGGTCATACAGGATCAGCTGCCACGGCTCGCTTGTGCTGCCCATCCGGCAGGCGAGCTTGAGGTCCTCCATCAGCTGCCGGCGGTTGCCCAGGCCGGTCAACGGATCGGTCAGCGCCAGCAGCCGCGAGCCGACGAGCATTCTGAGGTTCTCGCGCACCGTGAACATCAGCCGCGCGCACACCGCGAGCACGGTCGCCATGGCCAGGATCACCGCTACCGGGGTGAGCTGAACGGAGGGGAAGTTGCCGAGGACCAGCACCCCTAGCGCCACCAGCAGCGACAGCGCGGGCATCAGTACCAATCGCCAGTCCTCGACCCGCCGTCGTGTCGGCCGCGGCCAGGGGGTCCAGGCGGCGATCGCGAGCAGGATTGCGGCGGCGGGCCACAGGCTCTCGACCCAGGTGTCCTCTCTGTAGGAGTGCGTGGCCGTTTGGTAGAGATAGGTCGAGTCGGCGATCGCGCTCAACAGCATGCTCGCCGCGATCAGCAGCCACACGCGCCCCGGGCGCCACCCGGTAATCCCGAGTGCGCCGATCGTGAAGATCAACAGGAGCATGTCGGCGATCGGATAGGCCAGTGCGACTGCCACCGAGCCGACATCGCCGTGGGCGCTGTCAACGATCGGCGGCAGGATGACCGCCGCCGCGAGTGTTGCGGCGCCGAGGCCGCCGATCAGGCCATCCAGCCAGATGCTGATGCGCAGCTCCCGCAGGTGCGCTCCAAGCAGCAGCATCAGCGCGGCGTAGACGCAGAGATAGAACACAACGTAGAACGCGTCAGCGGGGGAGACGCTGCCCGAGGTGGCGCCGCGGCCTTCGACGAACAGCGTGAAATAGAGTTCGCCGAAGCTCCAGCAGAGCACTCCCGCGGCCATCATCAGCCAGGCCGGGCGCTGCGCCTTGATCGTGATTGCGCGCGCGAGCACGGCAAGCCCAGCGCCGAACATCAGCAGGTTGTAGACGCCGTTGTCGAACAGGTCATCGAGGTGCTCGCCGCCGAGGTTGACGGTCGTGTGCAGCACGAGCACTCCCAGCCCTCCTAAGAGGAAGGCGAGAAACAGGTTCGATCGTGTCGTTCGCATGTGCATGGACGGAGCTGGCCCCGTCTTTTACATCGACCGCCGGCGCACGCTGCTGGAGTGTCCGGACCCTGCAGTGGCCCCTTGGAGTGGCCGCTATGACGCGCGTGCCACGCGCGCGTGAGCGCGACTGACACGGCGGGTGAACTGCTTGGGCTTGTGCCGGTATAGGCGCTCCCCTTCGCGCAACGCCCGCTTGCGCAAGCGCCTGCGACGCTGCGCGATCTTTTCCAGCAGGGCCTTGCGCGCGCGCCTGCCGCGCTTGCCTTTGAAGTGGGCTTGCCCGGGTGGCGGAAGCTGGGCGGCGAGCACCACCAGATCGTGCTCCTCGCCCAGTGCCTCGCCCAACTTCTCGCTGCGGCCGGCGAGCGCTCCTAGGCCCAGAATCTCCGCGGCGTAACGCAGATCCTTGACGCGTTTGCGCCACTCGTGCATGGCGTGTGCCTCGCCCTTGCCGCGTGCGAGCAGGCGCTCGCGCTCGCGACCCTGCCGGTAGACCCGCCGCAGGCCGTGCTCGACCATCGCGATGCCGGGCCGCTCGGGGAGATCCCAGCACCGGGCGCGTTCGCGCAGGCCACTGAGCTCGCGCAGCACCTCCACTCGCGTGGCTTGGTCGTCGAGCGCCCGCTGCGCCGCGGCCGCGCGTTCGGCCAAGAGCCGCTGGCGCAGCTCGATCAGCGGACGGCGGCGGGCGAGCTTGCGCGGGTGGCGCTGCAGGAGCGCGTCGAGCGTCTCGAGCATCACCTCCGCGTCACGCGCACTGGCCAATCGCCGAGCCGCGTCGCGAAGGATCGCGTGCTCGCGCTTGAATCGTGGCTCGCCCAGATCCTCGCGCAGCAGTCCCATCAGCGCGCGCAGGCGCTTGAGCGCCTTGCGGGTCTCGTGGATCGCCCGCGCATCGAGCGCGCCGGCGTCGAGGTCTGCCTCCCCGTCACGCGCGAGCAGCTCGATCGCAAGATCGAGCTGGCCGAGCGTCATCCGCTGCAGCGCCTCGCCCAGCGGCTCGCCGGGCAGTTGCGTGAAACGGCACTCGCGCCCCAGCTGCCGCTTGGCCGAGCGGCGGGTGCGCTCGGCCTGCGCGAAGGCGACGCCGATCCCCACGGCGACGCTTGCCACGAGCGTTGCGGCAAGCGGCGCAACAATGGAGGAGTGTCCAAGCTGCCGCCCGCCCAATGGTGGACGGTGCGTCGCGCGGCGAACCGCAAGCCGGCGACGTACCGCTGTCCAATTTGCGCCCATCACCTACCCGCGCTCAGCGAGCACATGCTGATCGCCCCCGAAGGCGATACGCACCGCCGTCGCCACGCGCACAGCGAGTGTGTGCTCGCCGCTCGCGCGCGCGGGGAGCTCCCGTTGCGCGAGGAGTGGCAGCGCGCCCAGCCGCGCCCACCTTCGCGGTGGCGGCGTCTGCTGCGGCGCGCGTAGCGGCGACCGGCCCGCACGAGCTCGGTCGCGATCGCTCAGCCTCCCCAAACCTTTGTGTGCTCGGGCTCGATGCGGATGATCACGCGCTGTTCGCCGGGCTGGCGCAGCGGGTACTCCTCCTTGTCCATGTACTTCTTCGCCAGCGCGTCGATGTGCTCGTCGGCGCCCTCGTGCGTGCGCTCGGCGACCGTCCCGCGGATCTCCACGTACTCGTACGGGTTCTCCATGTTCTGGACCGTCAGCGTCACGCGCGGATCGCGCTCCAGGTTGCGCGGCCACGCGCGTCCCTCGGCGCTGTTGAGCACGGCGCGGCCGTCCTGCACGTCGACCCACACCGGCACACCATGCACCGACCCGTCGGGGCGCAGCGTGGCGACGTGGCAGAAGTTCTTCCCTTTCAGCAGCTCCTCGGCACGACCATCGATCGTTGCGCTCATTAGGCGACCCTTTCCTGTGGTGGTTGACCGCCACCACGATACGGCGTCTCACATCGCCATAGGGCCTCGGCCACCACAATGCGGCCTCTCGTATTTGCCGCAGGATCTTCGACCACCACGATGCGGCCTCTCACATCGCCACAGAGCCACTCGAGGTTCGCTACTGGCGGCTGTTTGCCGACGGGATCGAGTCGACCGGGACCAATTTGCCGTTGTTGAGCTGGAAGCGCACGGCCCTCTGCGCGCCGCTGGAGAGGGCATATGCCAGCGTGACTTCGGTGTCGCCCTGGCTCACCACGTGGATCTGAGCGCTGGGCTGCTTTGCGTCGGTGCCGATATAGCGGCCGTCGAGGAAGAAGAACGCCTGCTGGCCGTTGCCTTCCGGCGAGCCGGTGCGCGTGCCGACGAGCACGCGCAGGGTTTGGTTGGAGTGGTAGTCGGAGGCGGCATTTGTGGTGAAGCCCCTCGCGCTCAGGACCGCCTCGGCGCTGCTCAGTCCTTCCGCGGTTGCGGAGGTGCTGGTGCCGGTGTGCGTAAACGCCGGCTCCGGAGCGGTGCGAGTGGTGCTTGGACCCGAGCTGCCCCCGCTTTCGCTCGGCGCCGGGGTCGTGCTTGCCGGCGTGCTCGCCCGTGTCGTGGTCCTCATCGGTCGTGTGGTGCTCGTGCTCGTGCTCTGCGCTGGGGGGGCGCTGGCGACGGACACCGTCTTGGTGGCAGCGCCGCATCCGCCCAGGAGTGCCGCGAGGACTACTCCGAGAACCCGCATGCACGTCAACAGAAAACTCCGTCGCATCGTTCTGATGATATTCGCCGCTGGCTGCGCCTCTCCTCGCTGCGGACATTTGAGGCGGCGCTCGCTTAGCTGACCGTGGAGACGTCCGGCTACTCCGTGAGGATTGACCGATGCCGCTTGGAGTGCTGGGGTCCGCTGGCCGGGAGTTTCGTGACGTTCTCCGCGCGGCAACGCCCACGCACCGACGGCTGCGGGACCACCTCCTAACGATCATCGCGGCGACGGTCGGTATTGACCTGCTCTGTGCCATCGCAGCGTTCCTGCTCGAGCGCCACTCCCAGCAGACCGAGATCAAGACATTCGGCAGCGCCGCGTTCTGGACGACGACTCAGCTGCTGACCGTCTCCTCGCAGATCAAGAATCCGATCTCGGCCGGTGGACGGATCCTCGATGTCTTCATGGAGATCTGGGCGATCAGCGTGATCGCGACGCTCGCCGGGGCGTTCGGCAGCTTCCTTCAAAAGCGCGGCCAAGAGATCGACGAGAAGCACTGACGGGCGAGGATCGGCGGCACGCCGGAGCGCCCCGCGAATCCTGCCCTTCTCAGCTTGTGCGGATCATCACGATTCCCCGGCCAGATTCAGCCGTCGACAAGCAGGCTGTCAAGGGGTCCAAGGAGTCCCATCGAGCGGCGCGAGGAGCCGGGGAGCTCCTGGAGGCGATGGGTTAGGGGCTCGCCGCGCTTTCGGCGCTCGAGCTGCTCGCCGGCGATCGGGCGCCACAACTCGTCGATGACTCCAGCCGGCTCACCGGAGACCTCCTCGAGCGAGCGCTCCAGATGCTCGGCCCAGAGCCGTAGCCGCGTCTCGCGTGCGAGGGCTGGATCGCAGGTCACGATGTTCATCTCGGTGTCGTTGAAGAACGAATGCTCGTTGAGGTTGGCCGACCCAATGGTCAGCCAGGCATCGTCGACGATGCCGATCTTGGCGTGAACGTACAGCGGGCCGCTGAGCCCGCCGCTGCGGGCTGAGATTGTCGTAGCCAGAAAGCGACCGGCCCCATTGTCGGCGCTCGCCAGAACCCCCAGCTGGCCCCGTGTTGTGTCCGCGCCGTTGTTCGGCTTTGCGGGCAGCAACACGACGACGCGAAAGTCCTCGCTGGGCGGCTCGCGGAGCTTTTCAGCCAGGATTTCGACGACCTGTGCGGACCACAGGAACTGACTCTCGAGATAGACGAGCTCACGCGCCGATCGCAGCGCGCGTGTATACGCCTCCAAGATGCGAAAATCACCCTGGGGCAAGAAGTCATAGATCTTCTCAGGGACGGTCCGCACCACCTGGAGCTCCACGTCGCCGGCGGCGGCGGGCGAGGGCGCCTCCTGCACCTGCTCGCCGGTCACTTCGCGCCAACGGGCCGCGAAATGCGCCGCGACATCGGCGACCGCCGGGCCGCGCACCCGGCTGCAGGCATCGTGCCATCCCAGTCGGCCGCGCATCAAATGATCACTGCTGTCAAAGCGATCGCCGCCGAGAGAGGTCAGGTCGATACCGCCAACGAACGCGACCTCGCCGTCCACGATCACCAGCTTCTCGTGGTGGCAATGCATCGGGCGCTCGTGAAAATCAAGCGCGCACTGCACGCGCGTGCCGCGGGTGAGCTCGTCGCGCACGCGGCGCACGGCCGCACGAGCCGGCGTGAAGACCGGCAGCGGCGCTCCCCCCCACAGCAGCACCCTGACCTCGACTCGCTCGGCCAGCTCACCAAGCAAATCGCGCAGCCGAGACGCCCGATCGTCGCGCGTCAGCCCGAAATCAGGGGTGATGTGCCACCCGGCGATACACACATGCGAGCGAGCGCTCCTCAGCGCCTCGGCGATCCGCGGCAGCGCCTGCCCACCGTCAACCAACACGTCAAGCGCGCACCCCGCGCGCGGCGGCGGATCGCCGGCGGCCCACAGCGATGAGCCACGCGGGGGATCCAACTGATCAATCCGACCAACCCGTCGCAGCCTGCGACGATGATGCCCACCGATCGCGACCTCGATCCCCTGACCTGCCCACCCATCCACGCGCTCGACCAAGCCTCTCGCCACCCACAGAGCCTACCCGCAACCCCCAGAGGCGCGCACCGCATACGAGCGCGTCGCCGAGGCCCCGCAACCGCATCTTCTTTTTTTTGCGACCCCTCCTTGACGTTCTTATTAGTGACTGCTAATCTCCTGCGAAAGGTAATTAGTACTCGCTGAGACTGGAGCTCACGATGACCGACTCGCACAAGAGCAGCCGCTGGACCCTCGGAATCGTCTCGGTGGCGCTGTTCATGGCCGTCCTCGACAACCTCGTCGTCAGCGTCGCGCTGCCGACGATCCATCGCGAGCTCGGCGCCTCGATCCAGTCGCTCGAGTGGACCGTCAACGCCTACGTGCTCGCCTACGCCGTGCTGTTGCTGACGGGCGCCGCGCTCGGCGACCGTTTCGGGCGCAAGCGCATGTTCGTGATCGGCCTGTCGATCTTCACCGCGGCCTCCGCCGCCGCCGCGCTCGCGCCGAACACCGACATGCTCGTGATCGCGCGCGCCGTCCAAGGCGCCGGCGCGGCGATTCTTACACCGCTCACGCTCACGCTGCTCGCGGCCGCCTTTCCCGCCGAGCGACGCGGCATGGCGATCGGTGTGTGGTCGGGCATCAGCGGAATCGCCGTCGCGATCGGGCCGCTCGTCGGGGGGGCCGTCGTGCAGGGCATCTCCTGGCACTGGATCTTCTGGATCAATGTTCCGATCGGGATCGTCCTGATCCCGCTCGCCATGCGCCGCCTGAGCGAGAGCCGCGGGCCCTACGGGACGCTTGACATCGCTGGTCTCGCTCTCGCGTCCACTGGCGCCTTCGGCCTCGTGTTCGGCCTCGTGCGCGCGCAGTCGCTGGGGTGGACGAGCACCACGGTCCTGCTCTCGCTGATCGGCGGCGTCGTGTTGCTGGCGGGATTTGTCGCGCAGGAGCGCCGCACGAACGAGCCGATGCTGCCGATGTCGTTCTTTGCCAAACGATCGTTCGCGGTCACGAACGTCGCCTCACTGAGCATGTATTTCGGGATGTTCGGGTCGATCTTTTTCCTCTCTCAATACCTTCAGAACGTTCTTCATTACACCCCGTTCCAGGCCGGGCTGAGACTGCTCGTGTGGACAGGTGCCTCGATGGTCGTCGCGCCGCTCGCGGGTGTCTTCTCCGAGCGTCTCGGCAGTCGTCCCTTTATGGCCGCCGGCTTGACCCTTCAGGCTGGCGGACTGGGGTGGTATGCGACCATGGTCTCCACGCATCTGCCCTACTCGCACATGATCGTCCCGTTCATCATGGCTGGCGCCGGTATGGCGCTGGTGTTCGCCCCATCCGCCAACGCGGTGCTGGCCTCGGTGCGCACCGAGCAGGCGGGGCAGGCCTCGGGCGCCAACAACGCGATCAGGGAGGTCGGTGGCGTACTCGGCGTGGCCGTGCTCGCCTCGGTGTTCACCGGCGCCGGTGGCTACGGCACTCCGCAGGCGTTCGTCAACGGCCTGATCCCGGCGCTGTGGGTGGGCGTGGCCGTGCTCGCCGCGGGTGCGTTCGTGGTGCTCGTGCTTCCGTTCCGCGCACAGGCCTCAGTCGACGCGGCGCTCCCGGCGGATCTGGGGCTCACGGCGAATGCGGCGATCGTTACCCCGTCCGATAGCGTGGCGCCGTCCGCTGGCGCAACGGTGGCCGACGGCGCCCTTGTTGCGCTCGCGGGGGAGGCGGGGTGAACACGTCCGATCCTGTGCGCCGGCGGGTCCCCGCCGCCGAGCGCCGCGAGGAGCTGATCGCCGCGGCCGTGCACGAGTTCGCGCGTGGTGGCCTGCATGGCACACCCGTGGAGCGCATCGCGCGGCGCGTGGGGGTGGCGCAACCGTATGTGTTCAGTCTGTTTCCCACCAAGCGCGAGTTGTTTCTCGCGGCCCTGGAGCGGGGCTTCGAGCGGGTCGCCGACACCTTCCGCCGTGCCGCTGCCGAGTACCGCGAGGGGCGCGCTCCGCAGGAGTGCGAGGACGTGATGCAGGCGATGGGGCTCGCCTACAAGGATCTGCTCGCCTCCGACCGCGACTACCTGATGCTCCAGCATCAGTCCTACGCAGCCTGCGACGACGAGGTCGTGTGCGCATGCGTGCGGCGACGTTATGCCGAGCTGATCGAGTTGGCGCGGGAGCTCTCAGGCGCTGACGGGGAGCGTCTGAATGAGTTCTTCTGGCACGGCATGGCCCTGAATGTCGCCGCCGCGCTCGGCGTCGAGGATCTGTCGGTCGACTGCCCGTGGATCCAAGCTGAGCTCGGTTGAGCGCTCAGCACGCCAGCAAGCTGAGTTGCGCCGAGGGTTCCGCGGGGTAGGATCAGACCGATGTCCTCGCCCGCGCAGACACCGCAGACACCGAAAGCGCGTCAGGGCCTCGGCGAGCGCCGCAGCCGTCGCGAAACGGCGCGCAGTGGCGCGCTTGTCGTGCTGGCGGTCCTGATCACGCTGTTCGCCGTTTTCAACCTCAAAGAGGTGAAGGTCAGCTATGTCTTCGGCAGCGGCAAGGCGCCGCTGATCATCGTGATCGTCATCTCCCTGCTCGTCGGCATCGTGCTTACCCACTTCGCCGAGCGCCACCGGCGTTAGTGCAGCACGATTTTCAGCGCGAGGATCGCCAGCCCCATCGTCATCCCCACCCCGGCGTCGAGCAACAGCTCGCCCGGCCTCGCCCGGGCGCGAATCCCCGCCAGCAGCTCGAATCCGATCAGGCTTGCAACCGCGCTCCACAGCGCCACTTCGACGCCGCTGGCCAGCGCGACGCCCAACGCCCAGGTGAGCACCAGCGCCAGCAGCGGGAGCACGGCGCCCGCGAGGATCGCCGCCTCGCCGATCAGCGCCCGCCACAATGCCTTGGCGTTGAGGCGCTCCTGCGTCCGCAGGCGGTGTCCGAGGACGTCCGCATAGGCGTGGGCTAGCCAGTAGAGGCAGAGCGCGATCAGCACCGAGCCGAGGGTGTCCGCGTAGCTCTCGTGACGTCCGCTCTCCGCGGCCAGCAGCGCGCCGATCGCGAGCACTCCGTAGATCACGCTTGCGGGGTTGCTCGCCGGCACGATCCAGTCGATTGCCCGGCCGAGCCAACCACGGGGGGCCGCGCCTTGCGACGGTGGGGGGAGGGGGGAGGGGGAGCTGGCTCGAGGACGTGAGGATTATTGCTGCTCGGTGGCCCCGATGACAATGGCGCTTACGCCATGAGTTGACGCGAAATGATTCATGAGTACGAGCCCGTGTGCACGCCAGACGAGGGCGGCCCGATGCTCGCCACGTCTACAAGCGTGCGCGGTAGAGAAACGGCCATCTCGCGAGTTCTACCGAGGGCGGGTCGCAGTACCGAAGGGGTCGCAGTACCGGAGGGTGGGGTGGTTGGTAGGCCCCACCCCTCTCAAGCCCAGCATCGGACTCGAACCGATGACCCCTTCCTTACCATGGAAGTGCTCTACCAACTGAGCTAGCTGGGCGCGAGCCGGGACTGTAGCGCCTAGTCGATTCCCTCGAGCAGCTCTCCCGGCGAAGAGAGCTCCAGCCCGTGGGCGAGGATCACGATCGTCTCGAGCCTTGGCGAGCGCTTGCAGCGCTCCAGCAGGCTGATCTCGGTGCGATGCAGATTGCAGATCTTCGCGAGCGTCTCCTGCGAGAGGCCGACTTTTTCCCGGTGGTGACGGAGGTTGACGGCGAACTGCTTGCGCGCTGATTCCATGGCCCCAACTGTCGCACCGTGCAGACGACGAGTCTACAGACAACAGCTCGACAGACAATTGTCTGCCCTCTGACTCAGTCAGACGGCGTGCTCGTGGCGTCATCGCTGGGGGTCACGGTCCTGACGGGCAGGCCGCTGCCGGAGATCTTGCTCGGGAGGTCGAGCTTCAGCCAGCGTGAGAGCTTCGTCGGCAGCGTCGAGACGATCACCTCGTCAAAGCCGCGCAGGTTGATCGCATCGTGCGCCGCCACCACGGGGTCGGGGGCGCCGACGATCCCTTCCACCGGTGTCCCTGCCGCATCTTCGAGCAACGGGACCGCCTCGGCGATCACAGCGCTTGCCTCATCCGCGCCCTGGTCCTCGGGATCGACGACCTTGTGCAGGCCATGAGCCGCGTTGGGAACGAGCAGCGTAAACACACACGGACCCTGCTGTGAGCGTTCTCTGACCGCATCGAGCAGCGGTTTGGTGGCTGCCGTCTTGTGCGCAACCACGAGTACCCGGACGGAGGTGTTGGAGGACTCCATGGCTGGAACTCCCTTCTAGCTGGCTGGCTGGTTGTCGTGGTGATGATCCCACTTGGAGATCCCAGATGCCGGGTCGTCCGACGCGAGGTCGAATAATCTCTCGGGGATGCGGGTGCGCTTGACTGAGGACTCTGTTGAAGTGCTCTTTGCCCCATGGGAGAAGGCGCTTGGCCTGCTCGGCAACATCACGGTGGCGCGCAGCGACGTGAGCGAGGCCCAGGTGGTGGGGGAGCCGCTGCGGGAGGCGATGAGCGCCGGCATGAAGGCCGGTTTGCGCTTGCCCTGGCTTTACTACGTGGCCCGCACGATCCGCCTCGATCAGGTCTTTGCCGTGCGCCGCGGCCTACCTGCTCTGTCGTTCGCGGTGCGCAACCACGGGGCACTCCGGCGGGTGCTCGTGAGCACGTCTGAAGCCGAGGCACTCGCGCGGCAACTCAACAAGGCAGTGGTGGGGACAGGATTCGAACCTGTGTAGGCAGAGCCAACGGGTTTACAGCCCGTCTCCTTTAACCACTCGGACACCCCACCAGGCATCCCCGGCGAGCGCCGTGGGCAGAGGTCGATTCTAATGCCTTCACGGCCGCGCGCTTCAGCTCGCCTCGCGCAGCTGTTGCGCGTCGGGCAGCGTCTGCAGCTTCTTCAGTGTGCGGTTCTCGATCTGGCGGACACGCTCGCGTGTGATGTTGAACGCGCGGCCGACCTCCTCCAGCGTGCGTGAGCGCCCGCCGGTGATGCCGTAGCGCATCTCGATCACCTCGCGCTCGCGTCGCGGCAGCGAGGCGAGCACGCGGGTCACGTTCTCGCGGCGCAGCGCCTCCGAGGCGATCTCAAACGGCGACTCGGCCGTCGCGTCCTCGATGAAGTCGGCCAGCGCTGAGTCCTCTTCCTCACCCACTGGTTTCTCCAGCGAGACCGGCTGCTGTGCCATGCGCATGACCTCGCGAACTTCATGCGTGCTGTATTCCAGCTCCGCGGCGATCTCCTCGGTGCTCGGCTCGCGCCCCAGCTGCTGAATCAGCTGGCGCTCGGCGTGGATCACCTTGTTCAGGCGCTCCACCATGTGTACGGGGATGCGGATCGTGCGCCCCTTGTCGGCGATCGCCCTGGTCACGGCCTGGCGGATCCACCAAGTCGCATAGGTCGAGAACTTGTAGCCGCGCCGGTAGTCGAACTTCTCGACCGCCCTGATCAGCCCAAGCGAGCCCTCCTGGATCAGGTCCAGGAACGTGAGCCCGCGCCCGATGTAGCCCTTGGCGATCGACACGACCAGGCGCAGATTGGCCTCGACCATGTGCTGCTTGGCCGCGATGTCCCCGCGCTCGATGCGCTTGGCCAAGCAGACCTCCTCTTCGGCCGTGAGCAGCGGCACGCGGCCGATCGAGCGCAGATACAGGCGCAGTGAGTCGAGGCTCTGCTCGACGCTCTCCTCGATCTCTGCCTTCTTCAGCTCGCCCAGGCGCGCACGCAGCGCCCGTGCCTCCTCCAACCCCTCCTCCCGTTCATCGATGCCGGCAAGCGAGGGATCCTCCGCATGCTCGGGCGGCGAGTCGTCGTCTCTGGGCGCGCTCGCTCGGGACTCCTCGCCGGGCTCCGCGGAGGCATGCTCAGGCTCGGATTCGCTGGTACCGAGCACCTCGATGCCGTGCTCCTCCAGGTAGCTGAATAGATCTCGTCCCTGCTCGCGCGTGAGATCAGCCTCCTCGAGCGCCGCGGCGATCGCCTCGGCGCTCAGGAAACCGCGCTCCTGGCCTTCTGCGAGCAGACCTTGCAGCTCGTCGATTTCGACCACAGCGGTATCAGTGGCCACCAGCAGAACCTCAACCCTGTCGCTCAACACGGACCTCCAGGATCCATCCGGCTTCCCCGTCGGCGCGATCTCCGCCCCGACCTCCCCTTCGTGCGGAGTGATACCAGAATCAACGGCCGGAGTTGCCGGTCACCGCGGCGCTAGGCTAGGCCGTGGTGCAGGCGACACGGCTCACACCTCCGCTGTCCTCCTCGCAGAGTGCGGGCGAGGATGTCCAAGCACGCCCGCCGGCCGTGCCGGTGGGACTCTCGCGCGTGGGTGTTACCGGCGTCGAGAAGGTTGTGCGGATCCGCGACGAGCTGTTCTTCGCCCGCCTGGAGTGCTTCGTCGATCTGAGCCGTGAGCAGAAGGGCGCCCACATGTCGCGCTTCGAGGAGGTGATCAACGAGACGATCGGCGAGGTCATCCTCTCAGAGTCGCCGTTTCGGGCGGAGACGCTGGCGCGGCAGATCGCCGAGCTGGTGCGCGCCCGCCAGGGCGCGCACCGCGCCGAGGTGAGCATCGCGGCGCGCTATCCCGAGCACAAGCCCGCTCCGGTGTCCGGTATCCCCACCCAGGAGATCTACACGCTCCACGGGCGAGCCGTTGCCTTCGAGCACGGCACGCGCCAGGTTGTCGGCGTTTCGGCCACGGGGATGACGGCGTGCCCCTGCGCGCAGGAGCTGGTGACGGGACGTGCGCGGGAGCGGCTTGCGCAGGACGGGTTCTCGCCAGAGCAGATCGAGCGCATCATCGAGCGCGTGCCGATTGCGACCCACAACCAGCGGGGGCTGGCCACGCTGCAGATCGGCTGCATCGAGGAGTGTGTCGCCGAGATCGACGCGAGCACGCTGCTGGAGATCGCGGAGGCGAGTATGTCTTCGGAGATCTACGAGCTGATGAAGCGCTCCGACGAGGTCGAGGTCGTCGAAAAGGCCCACCGCCGTCCCCGCTTCGTCGAGGACTGCGTGCGCGAGATGCTCGCGGGCGTCGTTGCGCGCTTCCCGGAGCTGAACGGCGCGAGCTTCGTCTCGGCGCGCCAGGAGAACCTGGAGACGATCCACCAGCACAATGTGCTCGCCGAGCGCCACGGGCTGCTCAGCGAGCTGCGCTGCGAGATCGACTCGGGAGAGCTCACCCCGCGCCAGACCACGCTCGAGGAGTGGCTCGGCGCTGGCGCAGCCGCTTGCGCGCTACGCGCGAGTTCCTGATCGCCGCTCAGCTGGGCGTGCGGATGTGCGCCTGCTGCATCTGCCGGCGCAGGCCGAAGAAGTAGTCCAAGCCCGAGAGCACTGTCACCAGGACCGTTGCGTACAGCAGCAGCGAGACCCACAACGGTTCCCCGTGCACCGCGATCAAGGCGAGGATCGTGGCGATCTGCATGCAGGTCTTGACCTTGCCGAACATGCTCGCGGCAATCACGACGCCCGCTTGCGTGGCGCCGAGGCGCAGGACCGTGACCGCGAGCTCGCGCGTGATGATGACCATCGCCACCCACGCTTGCAGACGATTCAACGAGACGAGTGAGATCAGCGCGGCAATGATCAAGAGCTTGTCGGCGAGTGGGTCCATCAACTTGCCGAAGGTCGTGATCGACCCTCGCGCACGAGCGAGGCGACCGTCGACGAAGTCGGTCAGTGAGGCCAGCGCGAACACCACCGCCGCGAGCACGTCCCCAACGGGCGTGTTGCCGAGCAGGGCGACCACCACAACCGGGACGAGCATGATCCGCAGGACCGTCAGGACGTTTGGCAGATTCAGGGGAAACATCGGGCGCTCATTATGCCGTCCTAGTATCGATCTCACGCCTTCGGATCTCACGCCTTCGCAACATTCAATCCCACGCCTTCGCAACACTCGACCGACGAGGAGACACGATGAACAAGCGCACCCTTGGCACGAACGGCCCGGAGGTCTCAGAGATCGGACTGGGCTGCATGGGAATGTCGGCGTTTTATGGATCGACTGATGAGGGAGAGGCAATCGCGACGATTCACCGGGCGCTGCAGCTCGGCTGCAACTTCCTCGATACGGCGCAGCTGTACGGGCCGCTGACCAACGAGGAGCTCGTCGGCCGCGCGATCGAGGGGCGCCGCGAGGAGTACGTGATTGCGACCAAGTTCGCCCGCCGCACCGACGGAGCGACACCCGGCGACATGTCGACGCTCGGCCCCCTCGACGGTTCCGCCGAGCACGTCCACAGCTCCGTCGAGGGCTCGCTGCAGCGACTCAAAACCGACCACATCGACCTCTACTACCAGCACCGCGTCGACCCCAATGTCGAGATCGAGGAGACCGTCGGCGCGATGGCGCAGCTCGTCGAGCAGGGCAAGATCCTGCACATCGGGCTGAGCGAGGCGGCCCCCGCGACGATCCGCCGCGCGCACGCCGTGCACCCGATCGCCGCCGTGCAGACCGAGTACTCGCTGTGGACGCGCGACCCGGCGCAGGCGGAGATCTTGCCGGTCTGCCGCGAGCTCGGGATCGGCTTCGTCTCCTACTCGCCGCTCGGGCGCGGCTTCCTCTCGGGCCGCTTCTCCTCGCCCGAGGAGCTCGACGAGGGCGACTTCCGCCGCCACGGTCCGCGCTTCACCGGCGAGAACCTCGAGCAGAACCTGAAGCTCGCGGCGAAGGTGCGGGAGATCGCCAGCGAGGTGGGCGTCATGCCCGCGCAGCTCGCGCTCGCGTGGGTGCTCGCGCAGGGCCGGGACATCGTGACGATCCCCGGCACCAAGCGCCGCACCTACCTCGAGCAGAACATCGCCGCGGCGGACATCGAGCTGACCGAGGAGGAGCTCGCGCGGATCGACACCGAGCTGCCGCAGGCGGCGGGGGACCGCTACGACGAGCAGGGCATGCAGACGGTCAACCTCTAGTAGCCGACCGAGTAGAAGCTGATGTGCTTGCAGCCGTCGAGCTTGTAGTGCGGCAGCGCGTGGTGGCTCGTAAAGACGACGATCTGCGAGTTTTCGCAGTGGATCACGCCTGAGTCCTCATGCGCGTGCACGACCGTGCCCGGATTGGTGCCCGTCCATACATAGTTGACGGTGTCGTTTGCGTAGATGAAATTAGGGCCGTTGCCCGCGTGGATGATCGCCGTCTGCGTCGACTCGCCGCTGGGGTGGTAGTCCCCCCAGATCACATCGCCGGAGTCGCCCCCGTAGATCGTGTCGTTGCCGTAGCCGCCGAGCAGGTAGTTGTGGACGCCGTCCTCCCCCCTCAGCACGTTCGCCTGTCCCGCGGGGCCCTTGTCCATCCTCAGGTGCTGGTCCGCGGGCCAGCCGGCGTGGCTGGTCATCGCGACCGCGGAGGCCACGAAGGCGAGCGTCGCGAGCAGCGCGATCGCCGTGCCGATCCGCGCTCGACGAGGCCTGGGGAGCGCGCGGCGGGGCCTGGGGAGGTGTGAGAGATGGTTCACGGTGGCTCCTTCCATGCGAGTTGCATCGTCCTGTGCCCATCTACCCCCAGCTCGTTGCGGCCAACTCGCACATCCGGCCACGAGCGCTAGGGTGAGGCCATGCCCCTGATCCCGATGGTCATCGAGCGTACCGCGCGCGGCGAGCGCGAGTTCGACATCTACTCGCGGCTGCTCAACGAGCGGATCATCTTCCTCGGCACGCCGATCGACGACCAGGTCGCCAACCTCGTCGTCGCGCAGCTCCTGCACCTGGAGTCCCAGGACCCCGAGAAGGACATCTCGATCTACATCAACTCGCCCGGCGGCTCGATCTACTCGGGTCTCGCGATCTACGACACGATGAACTTCGTCAAGCCGGACATCGCGACGATGGTCGTCGGCGTGGCGATGTCGATGGGGTCGTTGCTGCTGGCGGCAGGCACGAAGGGCAAGCGCGCGGCGCTGCCGAACAGCCGCATCCTGATCCACCAGCCATCGGCCGGCTTCGAAGGGCAGTCGACCGACATCGAGATCCACGCGCGCGAGATCCTCAAGGTGCGCGAGCGGATCGATGAGATCTACGCCGAGCACACCGGCCTCTCCAAGGAGCAGGTGCGCCAGGACATGGAGCGCGACCGCTTCTTCAACGCTGAGCAGGCGCTCGAGTACGGCTTGATCGACCGGGTCCTCGACAGTCACTGACGAGTCACCGCCCGCCCGGCCTGATGACCGCGCTTACGCCACTGGAGCGCTCGACCCTGTTCCTGATCGCGGTGCTGAGCGCGCTCGCGGGCGCGGCGAACTACCAAGCCTGGCCGGCGGTTCCGCGCTTTGCGCTCGCCACGCTCGCGCTCGCCGGTCTTGCCTGGGTCGTGTCGTTCGCGACTGAGCAGCTCGGCGAGCGCTTCGGCCCGGGCGTGACCGGGATGATGCAGTCGACGCTCGGCAACCTGCCGGAGCTGTTCGTCGTGATCTTCGCGCTGCAAAAGGGCGAGCTGATCGTGGCGCAGACGGCGATCATCGGATCGATACTGGCCAACGCGCTGCTCGTGCTCGGCTTGGTGATCGTCGTCGGCGCGCGCCGCTCGCAGGACGGGATCATGCGTTTCTCCAGGCGCCTGCCGCGCGACACGGCGACATTGCTGCAGGTGACTGTCTTCATCATCGTGCTGCTGGGCCTCGCGGTCGCCTCGCACGACCCCGCGAGCCATCACGTGAAGGCGATCTCCGCGATCGGCGCCGTTTGCCTGCTGGTTGTCTACCTCGCCTGGGTGGTGCCTTACCTGCGCTCCGACGTCGCGCCGGAGACGGACGGGAAGGAAAACGGCGTCGCGGATGGGGAGGCCCGGTCCCTCTCGGCCGACGAGGCCCGCCCTGTCGCGGAGGATGAGGCCCGCCCTGCCACCGACGAGGAGGTGCAGAGCGGCCCGCGGCTCTCGCTCGGGCTGACCCTTGTGCTCTTGATCGTCGCGGGCACTGCCTCGGCGTTCGTCTCGGACTGGTTCGTCAACGGCCTCGAGCCCGCGATCGGCGTGCTGCACATCTCCCAGGCGTTCGCTGGCCTCGTGATCGTCGCGATCGCCGGCAACGCGGTCGAGAATACCGCTGGTCTGGTGCTCGCATACAAGCGCCGCTCAGACCTGGCGATCTCGGTCGTCAAAAACTCGGTCGCGCAGATCGCCGCGTTCCTCTTCCCGCTGCTGGTGCTCGTCTCGTTGCTGCTGAGCACCACGCTCACATTCGCCCTGGCCCCCGTCTACATCGGCGCGCTGGCGCTAACCGCGCTCGCCCTCTGGCAGGTGACCGGCGACGGCGAGGCGGCCGAATTCGAGGGCTGGGCGCTGGTCGCGCTGTACGTGATCCTCGCGACGCTGACGCTGTACGAGTAGGGCGGCAATCTCTGGCGAGGATCTCGAGCGCCGCCTGCGCGGTCAACCGGCGGAGCGGGGTGGCCGTCGCGGTAGACTCGCAAGTCGTCGTTGGAAGTCGTCGTTGGGGAAGCCGCGAAGCAAACGCGAGGGAGCCAGTCGTGTCGTACATCGGGCAAGCACATGTGCGTAGCACCCTGCGGCCGCGGTACCTGATGCTTGCTGTGCTTCTCGGGGCGCTGATCGCATCTCTGATGGCTGCCTCCGCGGCGAGGGCCTCGGATGTCACCGTGAGCAACTGCGCAAAACTGCAGCCGATACTGAGCGCAGCCGAAGCAGGCGAAGTCATCACGCTCGCCGCCCTCTGCACCGCGAGCAACTCAGGAACTTCAAAAGGCTCCTTCAGGTTGCCGTCGGTGGCCGGTCTCACGATCGAAGGTCAGAGCGGCATGACCGCCGGGTTTGACGGTACGAGTGTCACGGGGAGTGCACTGGAATCCAGAGGCAACGGCCTCGTGCTGCGCAACCTCGTGGTCGAGAACTACTCGCTCGAACGCAAAGCTGCCGTCAAGCTCGAATCCAATGAAGGCGCTCTCCCGAAGATCGAATCCGATCGCTTTATCGACGACATCAACAGCACATCGGGCTCCTCCGCTAGCGGAGGAGCCCTCTACATCTACGCGTCCAACGGCGCCTGTCCCTACACGGCCCCGCTGAGCATCACCAACTCCGTCTTCCAAGGCGATCGCCTCACGGATACCTCGACCGCGGAACACAACCGGGATCTGGGGGGCGCCGCGTATGCGGAAATACGCTGTAACTCGGGCTTGGCACCGATCGACTTCGCGACGCTCAGCGGGAACACTTTTGCCGAAGACGCGATCGGCACGCAGGCAGGTGGCCAAGCCTTTGGCGGGGCTCTGGACCTGGCCAATGCCTCCGCGTCGGGAGTCCTCGTTTCGGCCAAGCAGACGGGCAACGTATTCGAGAACGACTCGATCACGTCGATGTCATCTACCGGCGCCTACGGCGGCGGCGGCGAGTGGGCGCCATCGCTCGATCTCACGAGCACCGGCGATCACTTCGTCAAGGATGCCCTACCGGGACCGCAGGGTGCGAGCGCCGCCAGCGAGGGTGCTGGCCTGGGCGTGATCACATCGACCTGCTCGGAAAAAGCGCCTGCCTCGATGACCCTGGCGGACGCAGTGATCGCTGCCAATACGATCGGCGCCGCGAGCGAAGGCGGCCAATCGGCGGGCGCGGGTATCTACGCCGCCTGCAAGTCGAGTGAACCCAACAGTCATTTCCAACTCGCGCTCGACGACTCCACCGTCTCCGGCAACCAGGCCCCGGAGGGTATCGCCGGTATCGACGGCGAAGACGCCGACCGGCTCACCCTGTCGAACTCGATCGTGACGGGCTCCCCAGGCCAAGCCGACGTCGGCGGCTTCCGAACGGCTTCGGGTGGATCGCTCACCTCCTCGTTCAGCGACGTGTGCGCGCCTGACACGAGCACCCCGCTGCCGGGTCAAGCCAACATCTGCGCTGAACCGCAGCTCACCGTCGAAGGAGAAGAGACCCCCGCGAGCCCGACGATCGACGCGGGCTCAAACGCGCTCGTGCCCGCCGGTTTGACCACCGATGCCTTTGGTCACCCGAGAATCCTCGCGGGCCATGCCGCGTGTGGCGTCAGCTTCCCGGCGATCCTCGACATGGGCGCCGGGGAGTTCACGCCTCCCATACCTTCCTGTCCACACCCATTCGCACCTCGGCCTCCCGTCCCCGGGCTGACTCGCTACATCGGCCGCAAGGCCACTCCCACCGGCCTCGCGCTGACACTGAGCTGCTCGAGCGCCGAAGCTCAGCGCTGCTCCGGGACGATCTTCCTCACGACCAACGAGCTCCTCCAGGGCAAGAAGGTCATCGCCGTCGGCTCGAGCCATCGCACCAGAGGGTCCGTCAGGCTCGGCCAGGCGCCGTTCGCGCTGGCCGCCGGCGCCACCGCGACGTTCACGGTCGAGCTCAACTCGACCGCCCTGCAGCTGCTGCGCCATTTCCATGCGATCTCGGCCTTTTTGTTGGCCAACGAGGCATCGCCCACCAGCACTCCGTTCATCTTTCTGCTCGACGGCGTGCGCTTCAGTGAGCCCAAGAAGCACGGCTCAAAAAAGCGCGGGCACAAGCCCCGGCACCCGAAGCCCCGTCACTGACCCTTCAGCGACCGGCCAGTCCTCCGATCAGCGCCCCGGCGATGCCGCCCGTGGCGGCTGCGCTCGTGTTGCTCTCGGTGCCCTCCAGCGGGGCGATGAACAGCGTCTGGATCGCCAGGCGGCCCGGTCCCGTGAAGCGGTTCCAGGTGAGCTTGCCGCCGCCTCCCATCAACCCCGTCTTCAGGCCCATCGTCACGGCCTCGAGCTTGACCGTCGGGTCCTTGTACAGCCACGCCCCGGCCTCGACGTCGAGTTGCTCGCCCTCGTCGAGGTTGACGAGGAACACGTTCCCGTGCCCGTGCAGCCAGACCAGCGCGTCGCCATTGGTGGCGCGGAACTTGTCCATGAAGAACCCCGACCCCCCGAGCAGCATGTTCTGCACGCCCTTGATCCGCTCGAAGCTGTAATCGAGGTTGTCCGTGGCCGCGATGAACTGGTGCTCACGCACATCCAGGCCTTCACCCTGGCGGAGGTGCATCGGCACGCACTGACCGGGCGAGTCGCGCGAGAAAGCGATCCGTCCCGAACCGGACGTGCGCGTCACAAAGAACTCGAGACCCGCGATCTTGCGCTTGATCGCGCCGGGGAGCTTCTTCAGCTCGATGTTCAGCTGGGTCTCCTTCCACAGCAGGACGTGGTGCTCGAAGATCACGGCCTGCCCGGAGATCTCGATCTGCAGCTCGGGCACGAGTTCGCCGCGGATGTGGTAGGTCACACCGGCAAAGGACTCATCGTGAGCACTGGCGGGAATCGGCTCTGGCAGATGCATGGTGATGTCTCCTGGGGGTAGAGGGAGAGGGGGAGAAGGCAGAGCAGGAAAAGCAGGCCGAGGGAAGTCAGGGCGAGCCTCGCGGTTTTCCCCGGCCGCGTCAAGGCCACCGGAGCCGCCCGCCGCCCGGGCACTGGCCCCCGCACAGGCGGTTGCGCTCGGCGGCCCGGCTCCTACGGGGGTGGGCAGGTTCCTACGAGAGTGGCGGCTCCTACGGAGGGTGGGCGGGACTCCTATATACAAAGCACGCTAGACTGCGTGCACCTCGCGCCTGGGCGGGGTTTTTCTTCGCCCAAGGCCGTTTGTCCACGACCACGCAGGGATTTCTCACATGGCCCGCGGAGACGTTCGAATCGCGATCACCCTCGCATGCGAGGAGTGCAAGCATCGCAACTACCAAACGAATAAGAGCAAGCGCAACAACCCCGACCGGGTGAGTCTGCGTAAGTACTGTCGCTGGTGTCGCAAGCACACCAGCCACCGGGAGACTCGCTAGCGCGGGAGCGCTGTTGTGGCCCGTGATCGTAAACGCGCAAAGCAGCGCCGTGTTCGCCACGGACGTGGGGAGGACTCGGCGCCGTCGGCCGGTAAGGCGCCGGTCGGTAACCCCGTCCGTGCCGACGTGCCGGGCGCGCTGGATCACGCCTCGGGCGATGTCGACGAGTTCGATGCCGCGCTCGTGCGCGGCGCCGGCGGCGTCCCGGTCGCACCCGACACGGGCCTCCAAGCCGAGACCCAGCCCGAAGCCGAGACCCAGCCCGATCTCGAGGAGCCCGATGTCGACTCTGACGCCAACGTTCTCCCCGACGCCGAGGATCGGTTGCAGACCGACGCGCTCTCCGGCGCAGGCTCCTCCGCCGGCGGAGATGGCTCCGCCGGCGGGGGCGGATCCGGAGGTGGTGGCAGTGTTCCAGACCGGCCGTCGGGAGCTCCCCTGCGCGGCGGCAACCGTGCGATCGGCTTCCTCCGCGCCAGCTGGGCCGAGCTGCAGCGCGTACAGTGGCCCGACCGCCGTCAGGTCTTCCAGGCGACCGCCGTCGTCTTGGGCTTCGTCGCGATCGCCGGTGCGTATCTTGGCTTGGCCGACTTCGTGGCCAAGGAAATCGTCGAATTCATCCTCTGAGGAATCCTGAATGTTTCGTTGGTATGTAGTCAACACCTACTCCGGTCACGAGAACAAGGTCAAGCACAACCTGGAGCACCGGGTGATCTCGCTTGGCCAGCAGCGCGCCGTGCGCAACGTGGTCGTGCCGACCGAGTCGGTCTCGGAGATGAAGGACAACCAGAAGGTCACCGTCGAGAAGCGCACGATGCCCGGCTACGTGCTGGTCAACATGGAGCTCAACGAGGACTCGTGGGGTGTGGTCAAGGGGACCCCCGGCGTGACGGGCTTCGTCGGGGCCTCGCAAGAGCCGGTGCCGCTGACGCAGATGGAGGTCGACCGTCTGTTGCACAAGACAGACGTCGCAACGGCGCCGCGAACGCGTGCGCAGTTCACGATCGGGGAGTCCGTCAAGGTCATCTCCGGGCCGCTATCTGACTTCTCCGGAGAGATCTCCGAGATCAACGACGACGCGGCGAAGCTGAAGGTCCTGGTATCAATCTTCGGTCGCGAGACACCCGTAGAGGTCGGTTTCGACCAAGTAAAGAAGCTCTAGGCTGGGTTAGGTAATGGCAAAGAAGGTTCTGACGACAATCAAGCTGCAGGCGAACGGCGGGCAGGCATCTCCCGCCCCGCCGGTCGGTCCCGCGCTGGGTCAGCACGGGATCAACATCATGGAGTTCTGCAAGGCGTTCAACGCCCAGACGCAATCAGAGACCGGCACCGTGATCCCCGTCGTGATCACGGTCTATGAGGACCGCTCGTTCACGTTCGTGACGAAGACGCCGCCCGCCGCGGTGCTGATCAAGCAGGCGCTGCGCATCGGCAAGGGCTCGGGCGAGCCCAACCGCAACAAGGTCGGCACGATCACCCAGGCTCAGCTGCGCGAGATCGCCGAGCGCAAGCTCGACGACCTCAATGCCAACGACATCGATCAGGCGGCGAAGATCATCGCGGGCACTGCTCGCTCGATGGGAGTAGAGGTCTCCTCATGAGCGCCCAGCACGGCAAGCGCTACTCCGAGGCGCTCGGGAAGGTCGAGCGCGAGCGCGAGTACGAGCCCGCCGAGGCCGTCGCGCTCGTCAAGCGCCTCGCCAAGGCAAAATTTGACGAGTCGGTCGAGCTTCACGTGCGCACGGGACTGAACGTGCGCCACCCCGACGAGCAGCTGCGCGGCACGATCGCGCTGCCCAATGGCCTCGGCAAGGACGTCAAGATCATCGTGTTCGCCCAGGGCGCGAAGGTCGCCGAGGCCGAAGCGGCCGGTGCCGACGCGGTCGGCGGTGAGGATCTGGCGAAGCGCATCGAGGAGGGCTTCGACGACTTCGACGTCGCGATCGCCACGCCCGATTTGATGTCCGTCGTGGGTCGCCTCGGCCGCGTGCTCGGCCCGTCGGGCAAGATGCCAAACCCGAAGGTGGGCACTGTCACGATGGACGTCGCCAAAGCCGTGGGGGAGTCCAAGTCCGGCAAGGTCGAGTACCGCACCGACCGCAACGCGATCGTGCACATGGTGATCGGCAAGGCGAGCTTCGATGAGCGGCCGCTGCTGGAGAACTACGCGGCGGTGATCGAAGAGCTGATCCGCGCGAAGCCCTCGGCCGCCAAGGGCCGCTACCTGCAGTCGATCACGATCACTTCAACGATGGGGCCGGGCGTGAAGGTCGACGCCAGCCGCACACGTGACATCCTCGAGGAGGCGCCCGCGGCTACGATCGCCGCTTAGCGTCATCACCACCAGGCAACCGAAGACCCCCGGCGGCCTACCGATCTCAGACGATCGGCAGGCAGAAGTCCGGGACAGGAGCCACCAATGAACCGAGATCAGAAGGCCACGGCGATCGCCGAGATCGCCGCCCACATCGACGAGTCCCAGGCGGTCTTCGCCGTCGACTACCGCGGCATCTCCGTGCCTCAGGTGGCCGAGCTGCGCGCGAAGCTGCGCGAGGCCGACGCGACCTTCAAGGTGGTCAAGAACTCGCTGACCGAACGGGCGGCTGACGAGGCAGGGGCCGAGACGCTGAAGGCGCTGCTCGAAGGACCGACCGCGCTGACCTTCGTGCGCGGTGACATCGCGACCGCCGCCAAGGCCGTCGCCGACTACGGGCGCGCCACCCAGCTGTTGCCCTTCAAGGGTGGCCTGATGGACGGCGCGGCGCTCGACCCCGAGCAGATCCGCTCGCTCTCACGCCTGCCCTCGCGCGAAGTGCTCTATGGGCAGCTCGTCGGTGTCGTGGCCTCCCCGATCGGAGGACTCCTGCGCTCGCTCGGCGGGCTGCTCGGCGGCCTCGCCGTCGCCCTCGGTCAGGTGCATGCCAAGAAGGAGTCCGGTGAGCTGCCTGCCGGCGAGGCGCCGCCAGCAACCGAGTCAGCCGCACCCGCCGCCGAGCAGGCCCCTGCCGCTGAGGCGCCACCTGCCGAGCCCACCGAGGAGCCTGTAGCGGAGGCTGGCGCCGAGGAGCCGGCTGCCGAGGATGCCCCGCAGGACGAGGCGCCCGTCACTGACGAGGCGCCGGCAGAGGGCAAAACTGAGCCGGAGCAGGACGAGCCGGCGCAAGACGACAAACAGGAGGACTGACTCACATGGCTACAGCCACCAGCACAGAGAAGTGGATCGAGGAGCTCAAGGGCATCTCGGTGCTCGAGCTCGCCGAGCGGATCAAGGCGCTCGAGGAGGAGTTCGGCGTATCGGCCGCGGCGATGGCCGCACCCGCCGCCGCGCCCGCGGGCGGAGGTGGCGCCGACGCCGCTGCCGCCGAGGAAGAGAGCAGCACGGCCGACGTGATCCTCACCGCCGCCGGCGATAAGAAGATCCAGGTGATCAAGGTCGTGCGCGCCGCCACCGGCCTCGGTCTGAAAGAGGCCAAGGCGCTCGTCGACGAGGCTCCCAAGCCCGTCAAGGAGGGCATCGACAAGGAGGAGGCCTCAAAGCTCAAGCAGGAACTGGAGGAGGCCGGCGCCACCGTCGAGCTGAAGTAGCAAGACTCGGACGAGTCGCAAGCAGAGGACGCAAGCCGAAGACGCAAGCCGAAGACGCAAGCAGCAAAGAGGGGCCCCACAAGGTTGGGGCCTTTCTTTATCTACGCCTAACAATTAAGCCGATTTTGCGGTAAAGTCCCCCCTGCTGGCCAATAGTCGCAGCCGTCCAGGCAGCATGGCGTCGCGCCACATACGCGATCGTCGAGGGCGGGGTCCGTGAGCGCTGGTTGCCCACTTAAGGGTGCCGATGGTCTGTGCTATCTTTGCTGGTCGCGCTTTCGGCGCCCTCCTCTGCCCGTCTCATCGTTCTCCGAAGGAGTCGTTTCTTGGCTGCTGTTGATGCTCTCCGGACGCGCCGGACTTTCGCGCGTCTAACTAAGTCTGTCGACGTTCCCAACCTGATCGATATCCAGCGCCGCTCGTTTACGTGGCTGACCGACCCGAAGACGGGCGGTCTACGGGAGACGATCGATGACATCTCGCCAATCGAGGACTACACCGGCAACCTCGCCGTGCAGTTCGGCGAGTTCGTCTTCGACGAGCCGGTCGCCAACCTCGAGCAGTGCCGCGAGAAGGACCTGACCTATGCGCGCCCGTTGACCGTGACCGTCGCGTTCATCAACCGCGAGACCGGCGAGATCCGCGAGCAGTCCGTGTTCATGGGCGACTTCCCGTGGATGACCGAGCGCGGGACGTTCGTGATCAACGGCACCGAGCGCGTCGTCGTGACGCAGCTCGTGCGCTCCCCCGGCGCCTACCTGATGGAGCCGAAGGACCGCGAGAAGCAGGTCTTCATCGCCAACCTGATGCCCGCCCGCGGGTCGTGGCTCGAGCTCGAGATCGACAAGAAGGGGAAGGTCTTCGTCCGCATCGACCGCAAGCGCAAGCTACCGGTCACGGTGCTGCTGCGGGCGATGGGCTACGCGACCGATGAGGAGATTCTGCGGCTGTTCGAGAACTCGCTGTACATCCGCAACACCATCGAGTCCGACACCGAAATCACGCGAACCGAAGAGGGCGCGCTGGTCGAGCTGTTCAAGAAGCAGCGCCCGGGCGAGCCGCCATCGGTCGACAACGCCAAGGCGCTCTTGAACCAGCTGTTCTTCGATCCCAAGCGCTATGACCTCACGCGCGTCGGACGCTACAAGCTCAACTCGCGCCTCGGTCTGGATGTCGACATCGACACGCGCACGCTGACGCACGACGACATCCTCGCGCTCGTGCGCGAGCTGGTCTCGCTGCCCAAGCGCCTGGGCATACCGGAGGACGGCGAGCTCGAGATCAAGGACTACGCGGCGGAGGCGATGAGCATGCCGCGCGAGCCGGTCGCCGATCATCTCGACGAGTACGAGCACTTCGGCAACCGCCGCCTGCGCACCGTCGGCGAGCTGATCCAGGAGGCCTTCCGCATCGGCCTGTACCGCATGGAGCGCGTCGTGCGTGAGCGCCTGACGACCGAGGACGCCGACACGATCACGCCGCAGACGATCATCAACATCCGTCCCGTGGTCGCGGCGCTGAAGGAGTTCTTCGGCTCCTCGCAGCTCTCGCAGTTCATGGACCAGACGAACTCGCTGGCCGGGCTGACCCACCGCCGCCGTCTGTCCGCGCTGGGTGCCGGTGGGCTGACGCGCGAGCGAGCGCCGATCGAGGTGCGCGACGTGCACCCGACGCACTATGGCCGCATGTGCCCGATCGAGACGCCCGAGGGTCCGAACATCGGCCTGATCGGCTCGCTGAGCTCGTTCGCCGAGGTCTCCGAGTACGGGTTCGTGACGACGCCCTACCGCGTGGTCAAGGACGGCGTGCTGACCGACAAGGTGCAGCGGCTGGACGCCACGCAGGAAGAGGAGCTGGTGATCGCGCAGGCGAACACGCCGATCGACGCAAAGACCGGCAAGCTGAAGGGCAACGAAATCCTCTGCCGTACCCAGGCCGGACAGTACGTGACCGTTGGGCCGAAGGACGTCGACCTGGTCGACGTCTCGCCCGAGCAGATCTGGTCGGTCGCCACGGCGATGATCCCGTTCCTCGAGCACGACGACGCCAACCGGGCGCTGATGGGCTCGAACATGCAGCGCCAGGCCGTGCCGCTGCTGAAGGCCGACGCGCCGCTCGTCGGCACCGGCATGGAGCGCCGGGCGGCGCTCGACACGGGCGATGTGCTGCTGACGCGCAACGCCGGGACGATCGATTTCGTCGACGCCAATCAGATCGTGATCGAGACGACCGATGGCAAGAAGGACGAGTACGAGCTGCAGAAGTTCATGCGCTCCAACCAGGGAACGCTGATCCACCACAAGCCGCGGGTGAAAACCGGCCAGAAGCTGAAGGCGGGCGACGTGCTGGCCGACGGCTCCTCGACCGACAAGGGCGAGATGGCGCTCGGCAAGAATCTGATGGTGGCGTTCATGTCCTGGGAGGGCTACAACTTCGAGGACGCGATCATCCTCTCCAAGCGCCTGGTCAAGGACGACGAGCTGACCTCGATCCACATCGAGGAGTACGAGATCGACGCCCGCACGACGAAGCTCGGCGAGGAGGAGATCACGCGCGACATTCCCAACCGCTCGGAGGAGTCGCTGCGCAACCTCGACGACCGCGGGATCGTGCGCGTCGGCGCGGAGGTGGCCTCAGGCGACCTGCTCGTCGGCAAGGTCACGCCGAAGGGCGAGACCGAGCTGACGGCCGAGGAGAAGCTGATCCGCGCGATCTTCAAGGAGAAGGCGCGCGAGGTGCGCGACACCTCGCTGAAGGTCCCCCACGGCGAGGGCGGCGTCGTGATCGACGTGATGACGTTCAGTCGTGACGCGGGCGACGATCTGCCGCCGGGCGTCAACGACCTGGTGCGCGTGTTCGTCGCGAAGAAGCGCAAGATCTCCGAGGGCGACAAGCTCGCGGGCCGCCACGGCAACAAGGGCGTGATCTCGAAGATCGTCGACGAGCAGGACATGCCGTTCCTCGAGGACGGCACGCCGGTCGACGTGATCCTCAACCCGCTGGGCGTGCCCTCGCGCATGAACGTCGGGCAGATCCTCGAGACGCACCTCGGCTGGGCCGCCGCGCAGGGCTGGTACGACGACGGCACCGACGCCTACAAGGAAGCCCATGCCGCCGGCGGCAGCGGGCGTGTGTATGTGTCCACCCCGGTGTTCGACGGGGCGACGGTCGAAGATGTCGATCAGGCTTTGGTCGCCTGGCAAGACGCCCACAAGGGTCGGATCCGCATGGACGTCGACAAGTCACGCCGAGAGGGCGAGAAGGCCTCGGGCAAGTTCACGCTGTTCAACGGGCGCACGGGCGAGCCGTTCGCCGAACAGGTGACCGTCGGCTACATGTACATCCTGAAGCTCCTGCACCTCGTCGACGACAAGATCCACGCCCGCTCGACCGGCCCGTACTCGCTGGTCACCCAGCAGCCGCTGGGCGGCAAGGCGCAGTTCGGCGGGCAGCGCTTCGGCGAGATGGAGGTCTGGGCGCTGGAGGCATTCGGCGCCGCCTACACGCTGCAGGAGATGCTGACGATCAAGTCCGACGACACGGTCGGCCGCGTCAAGGCATACGAGGCGATCGTCAAGGGCGAGAACATCGCCGAGCCGTCGATCCCGGAGTCCTTCAAGGTGTTGCTGAAGGAGATGCAGTCGCTGGCGCTCGACGTCAACGTGGTTTCCGAGGAAGGCCAGCGCGCGGAGATGCGCGACGAAGACGACGACCTGCTGCGCGCCGCCGAGGAGCTCGGCATCGACCTCTCGGGCGTTCGCGCTCCGATCGCGCAGGCGCCCGCCACGGAGACGGAGGGCGAGGAGGGTGCTGACGCGGTCGCCGAGAGCACGGACGCGACCGCCGTGGAGGAGACCCTCAGGGAGATGCCGGAAGAGGACGAGGAGGACGACACCGTGGAGGCGCTCGACGTCGAGGAGCTACTCGGCGAGGCCGCGGCGCTCGACGACGACGCACTTGCAACTGACCAGACTCCGGAGGACACACCGTGATCGACATAAACAACTTCGACGCAATTGAGATCTCACTCGCGTCCTCCAAGCAGATTCGCAGCTGGAGCTCAGGCGAGGTGATCAAGCCCGAGACGATCAACTACCGCACGCTGAAGCCGGAGAAGGACGGCCTCTTCTGCGAGCGCATCTTCGGCCCGACAAAGGACTGGGAGTGCTACTGCGGTAAGTACAAGCGGGTGCGCTACAAGGGCATCGTGTGTGAGCGCTGCGGCGTGGAGGTCACGCGCTCGAAGGTCCGCCGCGAGCGCATGGGTCACGTCGACCTGGCAGCCCCGGTCAGCCACATCTGGTTCTTCAAGGGCGTGCCCTCACGCATCGGCTACCTGCTGGACATGGCGCCCAAGGAACTCGAGAAGGTGCTGTATTTCGCGGCATCGATCATCACCTGGGTCGACGACGAGGCTCGCACGAAGGACCTCGACACGCTGGAGAAGGAAGTCAACAAGGTGCTCGACGCCTATGCGGCCGAACGCGAGGAGCGCGTGTTGGAATTGCGCGAGTCGCTCAAGCGCCGGGAGAAGTACCTCTCGGGCGGCAAACAGACTCACTTCTCAGACGAAGACCACCTGTGGGCGGACTCGCTTGACATCAACCTCGCGAAGATCTCTGACGAGGAGCGCGAGAAGCTCGTCAAAGAGCTGCGCAAGTCCTTCGACGCCGACATCGCCGACACCGAGGCCTACATCGAGGACGGGGCCGAGCGGATGCGCAACGTTTGGGAGCTGTTCAAGACGATGGAGCCCAAGCAGATCGAGCACGACGAGACGACGTTCCGTGAGCTGAAGGAGCGCTTCGGCTCCTCCTACGGCTTCGGCGAGTACTTCCGCGGCGGGATGGGCGCCGAAGCGGTCCGCGACCTGCTGCAGCAGGTCGACCTCGAGGACGAACGGGTTGAACTCGAGGATCAGGTCAAGACCGCCAAAGGCCAGAAGCAGGCGCGCGCGGTCAAGCGCCTGAAGGTGGTCAGCGCGTTCATCCAGTCCGGGAACAAGCCCGAGCAGATGGTGCTGGACGCCGTGCCGGTGATCCCGCCGGAGCTGCGCCCGATGGTGCAGCTCGACGGTGGGCGCTTTGCGACCTCCGATCTGAACGACCTATATCGCCGCGTGATCAACCGCAACAACCGCCTCAAGCGGCTGCTGGATCTCGGCGCGCCGGAGATCATCGTCAACAACGAGAAGCGGATGCTGCAGGAGGCCGTCGACGCGCTGTTCGACAACGGCCGCCGCGGGCGTCCCGTCACCGGCCCGGGCAACCGGCCGCTGAAGAGCCTCTCGGACATGCTCAAGGGCAAGCAGGGGCGCTTCCGCCAGAACCTGCTCGGCAAGCGCGTGGACTACTCGGGACGCTCGGTGATCGTCGCCGGGCCGTACCTGAAGCTGCACCAGTGCGGGCTGCCGAAGATCATGGCGCTCGAGCTGTTCAAGCCGTTCATCATGGCCCGCCTGGTGGAGCGCAAGTCGGCGCAGAACATCAAGGCAGCCAAGAAGATGGTCGACTCCGGGATCGGCGAGGTGTGGGACGTGCTCGAGGAGGTCATCCACGAGCACCCGGTGCTGCTGAACCGCGCGCCGACGCTGCACCGCCTCGGGATCCAGGCGTTCGAGCCGCTGCTCGTCGAGGGCAAGGCGATCCAGGTGCATCCGCTGGTCTGCCACGCCTTCAACGCCGACTTCGACGGGGACCAGATGGCTGTCCATCTGCCGCTGTCGGCCGAGGCGCAGGCCGAGGCACGGATCCTGATGCTGTCCTCCAACAACATCCTGTCACCCGCGCACGGGGCGCCGCTGGCGACGCCGACGCAGGACATGATCCTCGGCGCCTACTACCTGACCTACGGTCTCGAGGCCGAGGAGCTGGCGAAGATCGACCGGTCCACGTATGAGCCGCGCCCGCACGTGTTCCGCACCGCGCAGGAGGCCGAGCTGTCCTATGAGGGCGGCGTCGTGAAACTGCACGACATCGCCGAGTTCCGTCCCTATGGGCGCGAGGGCGGCCACGTGCTGAGCACGATCGGGCGGATCATCTACAACGACCGCATCGAGCGGGCGCTCTCAGAGGCGCTCGGCGACGAGTTCGACGCCGGCAAGTACGTGTTCGTCAACCAGTCGATGAAGAAGCGCGACACGACCCGGCTGATCGACGCGCTCGTGCAGACCTATGGCGCGACGACGATCTCGCTGGTGCTGGACGCGTTCAAGGACCTCGGCTTCAAGTACGCCACGCAGGCGGGCATCACGATCTCCAAGAACGACGTCGTGATCCCACCGGAGAAGCAGGGCATCCTCGACAAGTACGACAAGTTGGTGGGAGCGATCACCGATCAGTACGACGATGGCCTGATCACCCAAGAGGAGCGCCACGAGGCGGTCGTCGAGAAGTGGAACGCGGCGACCGACGAGGTCGCGGAGGCGATGATCGAGAACCTCGACGTCCTGAACCCGATCTTCATGATGGCCAACTCGGGGGCGCGTGGCTCGTTCAAGCAGATCCGCCAGCTGGCGGGGATGCGTGGGCTGATGGCCAACCCGAAGGGTGAAATCATCGAGCGCCCGATCAAGGCCAACTTCATGGAGGGCCTGTCGGTGCTGGAGTACTTCATCTCCACGCACGGCGCGCGAAAGGGCCTGGCCGACACCGCGCTGCGCACGGCGGACTCGGGCTATCTGACCCGGCGTCTGGTCGATGTCGCCCAGGACGTGATCATCCGCGAACCCGACTGCGGCGCGGAGGAGTACATCGAGATGGTCGTCTTCAAGGACGGCGGAGACCCGAACGACGATCTCGTCGGACGAATCGCGGCCCTCCCGGTCACGACCAAGCGCGGGCGGATGCTCGCCGAGCAGGGCGCGGAGATCGGCCGTGCTGAGTTCGCCGAGATCGTGGAGGCGTTCAAAGATGATCACGAGAAGGGCTCAGCTGTGCTCGTGCCGGTGCGCTCGGTGCTCAAGTGCCGCGCGCCCAGCGGCGTGTGCCAGGCCTGCTACGGCCGCGCGATGGCGACCGGCGCGCTCGCCCAGATCGGCGACGCGGTGGGAATCGTCGCCGCGCAATCGATCGGCGAGCCCGGCACGCAGCTGACGATGCGCACGTTCCACACCGGTGGCGTCGCCGGCGCTGACATCACGCACGGCCTGCCGCGCGTGGTCGAGCTGTTCGAGGCGCGCAAGCCGAAGGGCCTGTCGAAAATCGCCGAGCAGGATGGCGTGGTCTCGATCGAGGAGACCGATAAAGCGCTCACGGTCGTGATCACCGACGAGGCCGGCGAGGAGCACCGCCACGCCTTCCCGCGCCGCACGCGGCTGTTCGTCGCGGCGGGCGAGAAGATCACGGCTGGGCGCCAGCTCAACGAGGGGTCGGTCTACCCGCACGAGCTGCTCGCGATCCGCGGGCGGACCGAGACCGAGCAGTACCTGGTCAAGGAGGTGCAGGAGGTCTACAAGTCCCAGGGCGTGGACATCAACGACAAGCACATCGAGCTGATCGTGCGCCAGATGCTGAAGAAGGTGCGGGTCGATCAGAAGGGCGACACCGACTACCTGCCGGGCCAGTTCGTCGATCGCTTCGATTTCGCGAAGATCAACGAGGAGGTGATTGCCAAGGATGGCGAGGCCGCGCAGTTCGAGGACATCATCCTCGGGATCACGAAGGCGTCGCTGAACACCGACTCGTTCCTCTCGGCGGCCTCCTTCCAGGAGACGACGAAGGTGCTGACCGACGCGGCGCTCGAGGGCAAGACGGACCGCCTGAACGGGCTGAAGGAGAACGTGATCATCGGCAAGCTGATCCCGGCGGCTACGGGCCTGAAGCGCTACCGGCGAATCGAGATCGAACCGTCGCAACCGCTGCCGCGGGCGATCGACGACGTCGGGCTGCTCGACCAGGACGAGATCGCCGCCGAGCTGGGACTCTCCGGCGCCGGTGGCTTGGGTGGCGGCTACGGGCAGGAGTTCGACGCGGATCTGGCCTCGCTGGAGAAGATCGGCGCCGGTGGCACCGACCCGGGCTTCGTCGAGGAGCTGGCCGATCTGGCGGTCCCAGAGGATTCCTCTGCGGAGTAGCTCTCACAACACCCCAAAGGGCAGCTCTCACAACACGGCCGGGCAATGCCCCGGCCGTGCCTTGTTCACGCTCGCGCCGGGGAGCGCTCGCGCGCCCAACTCTCCAGCAGCGATGTCTCTTGCGCAGTCAGCCCACGCGCTGGGTCGCTCAGCACGAGTAGCGTCGGCGCTGGGCGTGCGGCCGACCATTCGTGGCAGGACTCGTCGAAGGCGTCGTCGATCCAGGCCAGCGGACGGTCCGCGGCGTAGGAGTCGATCGCGTCTAGCTTCCAGTGTTCGCTGATCGATTTGCCCGTGCCCTGGGAACGCGCGAAACGCAGGAACGGCAGGTCCGCCGGCAGGCCGAGCAGGCGCGGCAGGTACTCCTCGGCCTTCTCCTCCCAGCCGCTGCACCAGACCAGGTCGAACTGCTCGGCGAGGCTCAGCAGGTGCGCGGCGGCGACACGCGAAAGGAAGTGTGGAATGCCGTCAATCGAATGGAAGACCCCGTCTGGACGGACGGACGAGTCGATCCCGCCCCCGATCCCCGCGCTGCCCCCGCCGAACAGCGAGATGACGCCATCGATGTCAACCATCAGCAGCGGCCTGACTCCGTCCGGACTGGATGTGGAATCGCACAAAGGTTCTTTAGCTCGCATACAGGTTCCTCGGAGTAATCTGCCTGGATCGACCGCGGCAAGTAAAGCACCGAAGCATCGCTGCCGATGGAGCCTCGCCGGAGCGGGCCGAGCGCAGCAGCATTCTCTGAGCTCTCCCGAAACCCAAGCGCTTCGAGCTACTTCAACGAAACTTTCCCGATGAACGAGCCCACCCACCAAATCACCCACTCGACGAACGGACTCGCGCGGCAATGAACCTCGAGCTGGGCATCCTGCTGGCGCTTGCCTGCACGTTCGTGGCCAATCTCGGCTTCTTCTACAAGTACAGAGGCGCGAACGCTGTGGCGAAGGTGCAGGTGCGTCACCCGCTACGCAGTCTCAAGGCGCTGTTCTCCTCGGGCTGGTTCGTGCTGGGCATGGTCGTCGCGACCGCCAGCTGGGGATTGCACGTGATCGCCCTGGCGCTGGCGCCGATGTCCGTGATCCAGGTGGCGCTGGCCGCCGGCATGGTGTTCATCGCGGTGATGGCCGATCGGCTGTTTGGCTTCGACGTTGGTCCTCGCCAGTGGCTCGGCCTGTCGCTGACGGCGATCGGGCTGGTGATGCTCGGACTGACGCTGCCGGCGATGCACGGCGCCCACTCGCAGTTCTCCCAGGCGGCGATGATCTCCTTCGAGGCCGGCCTGTTCGGCTTGGGGGCCCTATTGATCATGGGCCCGCGGATGGGCGGTCCGGTCGAGCACCACGGCGTGATGCTGGGGGCCGCGGCGGGGATCCTGTTCGGGGTCTCCGACACGGCGATCAAGGCGCTCACGGGCATCACCCACGCGCACGGGGTGAGCGGACTGCTGCTCAGTCCGTGGCTGCTGGTGGCGGTACTCGCCTCGATCGTCGCGTTCTATGCGTCCGCGCGGGGCTTGCAGGACGGCGAGGCCGTCCCGGTGATCGCCGTGACGGGTACCGCCGCGAATATCGCCGGTATCGCCGGCGGGATCGTCGTGTTCGGCGATCCGATGGCAGCCAGCCCGCTGGGAGTGGTGCTGCAGGCCACGGCGTTCGTGCTGGTCGTGGTCGCCGCCGCCCTGATGCCGGCGCCCGTGCGCTCGGCCGGTGTCGCGGCGCAGGCTTCCTAGGGCGCAGCAGGCCCTGGCCTCCTAGCGCTGCTACCATCTCCGGCCGAATGCCAACAACCTCTCAGCTCGTGCGCAAGGGCCGCGTCACTCCGAAGAAGAAGCTCGCCACCCCGGGCTTGAAGTCCGGCAAAGGGCGCAAGAAGAAGACCGCCGCCCCTCAGCGCCGCGGCGTCTGCACACGCGTCTACACGACAACCCCGAAGAAGCCCAACTCCGCCCTGCGCAAGGTCGCCCGTGTGCGGATCTCCGGCTCGATCGAGGTGACGGCATACATCCCGGGTGAGGGCCACAATCTGCAGGAGCACTCCGTCGTGCTGGTGCGCGGTGGTCGCGTAAAGGATCTGCCGGGCGTTCGCTACAAGGTGGTGCGCGGGACGCTGGACGCGGCCGGTGTGAGTGATCGCAAGAAGGCGCGCTCGCAGTACGGCGTGAAGAAAAAATAACCGATGCCCCGCCGCGCAGCCGCCCAGATCCGCCCAGTCGAGGCGGACGCAATCCACCGCTCGAAGCTCGTGCAACAGGTCATCAACAAGGTGATGCTGGACGGCAAGAAGTCGACCGCTGAGCGGATCGTCTACGACGCGCTGGCGTTGATCGCCGAGCGCAGCGACAAAGACCCGGTGGAGATGCTGGAGCTGTCGATCAAGGCGCTGACACCAACGCTCGAGGTCAAATCCCGACGCGTGGGTGGAGCCACCTATCAGGTGCCAGTAGAGGTTGCCCCGCGCCGCGCACGCACCCTGGCGGTTCGCTGGCTGGTGGAGTTCGCCCGTAACCGGCGCGAGAAGACGATGGCCCAGCGCCTCGCGAACGAGCTGAGCGATGCCCAGTCCCAGCAGGGCGGCGCCTACAAGCGCAAGGACGACATCTACCGTATGGCGCAGGCCAACAAGGCCTTCGCCCACTACCGCTGGTAGGAGCGAACCGATGACCGGCGCTGGCCGATCGCTCGAGCGCATCTGATCGACGATCGGTCTGCGTCCTCAGCCGCTCCGCTCCTATCCCCGTTTCGTCCAGCGCGCCACGCAAGTGGGTGGGCCTCAATCCTTGAGTTGCTTGCTCCGCGGCCCGCTCGAGCTCAGCTTGCTGCTTGCTCCGCGGCCCGCTCGAGCTCAGCTTGCTGCTGCTTGCTCCGCGGCCCGCTCGCGCTCAGCTCCGTGCGACATCGCGCACACGCCTTTGACCAATCGTGCACGCGCCCTTGATCGCGTAAACGTCCTTGGAGGAGAAGGCTTTGGCGCCTAAGCTCTAGCTACCGAATGTCTTCCCCGACAATGACGACTGGTCCCGGCTTCCACCCCGAGGCCTCCGAGCGCATCGAGCCCTACGTCTGGAAGATCGCCGGCGTGGTGATCCTCGGGATGATCATGTCGATCCTCGACACGACGATCGTCAACGTGGCGCTGCGAACGCTCGGACACGATCTGCACAGCTCGCTCGCCCAGACCCAATGGGTGATCACCGGCTATCTGCTGTCGCTGGCTGCCGTCATCCCGATCACGGGTTGGGCCGCGCGACGATTCGGAGCCAAGCGCGTGTACCTGACCTCGCTCGTTCTCTTCACGATGGGCTCAGCGCTGTGCGCGATCGCGACGAGCACCACCGAGCTCGTGCTGTTCCGTGTGCTGCAAGGAGCGGGCGGTGGGATGATCATGCCGATAGCTCAGCTGATCATGGCTCAGGTCGCGGGCCCCAAGCGGATGGGCCGCGTAATGGGCATCGTGGCGATGCCCGCGATGCTCGGTCCGATCCTCGGACCGGTGCTCGGCGGGACGATCCTGCAGAGCCTGCACTGGTCGTGGATCTTCCTCGTCAACGTGCCGATCGGCTTCCTCGCGTTCATTCTCGGCTGGCGCACGATCCCGCGCACCGAATCCGGCGAGGCCGGGCGCCTCGACATCCTCGGCTTGGCGCTGCTCTCGAGCGCGTCGACCGCCGTCGTCTATGGCCTCGCTCAGCTCGGCACCCCCAACACCAGCCTCACGGCGCCGATCGTCGTCCTGCCGATCAGCTCGGCTCTGCTGCTGACAGGCGTCTTCTGCTGGCACGCGCTACGCATCGAGCGCCCGCTGCTCGACATCCGTTTGTATGCCAACAGGATCTTCGCGGCGGCGTCGTTCACGACGTTCGCGCTCGGCGCGGCGCTGTTCGGGGCGATGATCCTGGTGCCGCTCTACTACCAGGAAGTTCGCCACGAGAGCCTGATCGCAACCGGGCTGCTGGTCGGACCGCAGGGTCTTGGAATGCTGGTCGCGATGCCGGTGGCTGGGCGCCTGACCGATCGCTTCGGCGGCGGCCGGGTGGCCCTGGGTGGTGTCTCGGTTCTATGCCTGAGCACGATTCCGCTGGCGTTCATCGGCCCGGGTGCCTCGATCGCGGGCATATCGATGGTGCTGCTGGTGCGCGGCGTGGGCATCGGCTTCTCGTTCATGCCCGCGATGACCGCCGCCTTCGCGTCGCTGGCGCCCGAGCAGCTCTCCGACGCCACCCCCCAGTTGAACGTGCTGCAACGTATCGGCGGCGCGATCGGGACGGCGGTGCTCGCGGTGGTGCTGCAGCGCGCGAGCGGTCACGCACCTTCGGTCACCCACCTGGCGCACGCCTTCAACACCGCCTACTGGTGGTCGTTTGCGACCGCCGCACTCGGGCTGATCCCGTGCCTGGTGCTACTCCGTGCCGAGAATCCACGCGCGAAGCTTGCGAGCGGCGCGGTCAACGCCGAGGCCACAATCGAGCCGCTCGGCGCCTAGCAAAACCCTTCTCAGGTTGGCCAAACGCCCGGATTGCTCTGCTATAGTCGGCCCCGCCCCGCGGATGGCGCGGTAGTGCGAGCATGCCTCATGCGGGGCCAAGACAAAGATGGAGACCTCGAGCAGATAACGACGCGAATCGGTCAGTAGACCAATGGCGCGCGTGGGCCCGAGGGCCCTATTTTTTTGCTTGAACAGCCGGTCGTCGTTCCAGCCCCGTGTGGGCTACAGAGACCCACGAGCATTCCCAATTTGAGCCATGCCACGTAAGTTCACCCTCCAAAACACCCGCAACATCGGGATCATGGCGCACATCGACGCCGGTAAGACGACGACGACCGAGCGCATCCTCTACTACACCGGACGCACGTACAAGATCGGCGAGGTGCACGAGGGCGCCGCGGTGATGGACTGGATGGAACAGGAGCAGGAGCGCGGCATCACGATCACCTCCGCCGCCACGACGGCGCAGTGGAAGGACCACCGGATCAACATCATCGACACGCCCGGGCACGTCGACTTCACCGTCGAGGTCGAGCGCTCGCTGCGCGTGCTCGACGGCGCGATCGCGCTGTTCGACTCCGTCGCCGGCGTCGAGCCGCAGTCAGAGACCGTGTGGCGCCAGGCCGACAAGTACCACGTGCCGCGGATCGCCTACATCAACAAGATGGACCGGATCGGCGCGGACTTCGAGAAGGGCGTGCAGACGATGATCGACCGCCTCGGCGCGCACCCGGTGCCGATTCAGCTGCCGATCGGGGCGGAGGGCGACTTCCTCGGCGTCGTCGACCTCGTCGCAATGAAAGCGATCCTCTACAAAGACGAGCTCGGCAAGGAACAGGACGAAGTGGAGATCCCCGAGCACCTCGCCGAAGCCGCCGCCGCCGCGCGCGAGCATCTGCTCGAGGAGGTCTCTCACTACGACGACGCGTTGCTCGAGCTGCTGCTAGAGGAAACCGAGGTACCCGAGGACGTACTCAAGAACGCGATCCGCAAGGCGACGCTCTCGACCAAGCTGACCCCGGTGCTGTGTGGCTCCTCGTTCAAGAACAAGGGTGTGCAGCCGCTACTGGATGCCGTGATCGACTATCTGCCCTCACCGCTGGATGTGCCGGCGGTGCTCGGCACCGAACTGATCAAGGGTGAGGAGGAGGAGCGTCAGGTGGAGCGCCACGCCGATGACTCCGAGCCGTTCGCGGCGCTGGCGTTCAAGATCGCCGCCGACCCCTATGTCGGCAAGCTGACCTACTTCCGCGTCTACTCGGGTCACCTCGAGGCCGGCGCCAAGATCCTCAACGTCGGCTCGGGGCGTACCGAGCGCATCGGGCGGATCCTGATGATGCACGCCAACGAGCGCGAGGAGGTCACCGAGGTCTACGCGGGCGACATCGCCGCCGCCGTCGGCATCAAGCAGGTCGTGACCGGCGACACGCTCGCGACCCCCGAGCACCCGATACACCTCGAGAACATCGTCTTCCCGGAGCCCGTGATCAAGGTCGCGGTCGAGCCGAAGACGAAGGTCGACCAGGAGAAGATGTCGGTCGCGCTTGGCCGCCTGGCCGAGGAGGATCCCACCTTCCAGGTGCGCACGAACGAGGAGACCGGCCAGACCGAGATCTCCGGAATGGGCGAGCTTCACCTCGAGGTGCTCGTCGATCGGATGAAGCGCGAGTTCGGCGTCGAGGCGAACGTCGGACGCCCGCAGGTCTCCTACCGCGAGACGGTGCGTGGCACCGTCGAGAAGATCGAAGGGAAGTTCGTGCGCCAGACCGGTGGCTCGGGCCAGTTCGGCGTGGTCTTCATCGACCTCGAGCCGGCGCCCGGCGAGGGCTTTGAGTTCATCAACAAAATCAAGGGTGGAAACATCCCATCCGAATACATCCCGGCGGTCAAGAAGGGCATCGAAGAGGCGCTCGAGAACGGAGTAAAGGCCGGCTATCCGATGGTCGACATGCGCGTCACGCTCGTGGACGGCAAGTACCACGATGTCGACTCCTCGGAGATTGCCTTCAAGGTCGCGGGCTCGATTGCCTTCAAGGAGGCTGCTCGCCGCGCCAAGCCGGTGCTGCTGGAGCCGATCTTCTCCGTCGAGGTCGTCACGCCGGACGAGTTCCTCGGCAACGTGATCGGCGACCTCTCGAGTCGCCGCGGTCGCGTCGAGGGCCAGGAGCCACGCGGCAACGCGCTGGTGGTTACCGCGCGCGTGCCGCTGTCGGAGATGTTTGGCTACGCGACGGACCTGCGCTCGAACACGCAGGGACGCGCCAATTACACGATGCAGTTCGAGGCCTACGAAGAGGTCCCGCCGAACATCGCGGAGAAGATCGTCGAGCAGCGCACGGGGGAACCCGTTCCGGCATAGATTGCACAGACCCGGATCAACCTCACAGCAGCCAAACGAGCACCGGCAATCACGAAAAGCCGCATTTAGATAGATTTCCCCGGTTCGCCCTCAGAGAGGCGAGCCTAAACAAGCCGATTGAGGAGCGAGAAAAAAGTGGCGAAGGAGAAGTTCGAGCGCGACAAGCCGCACGTCAACGTCGGGACCATCGGTCACATCGACCATGGCAAGACGACGCTGACCGCTGCCATCACGACTGTGCTGGCGGAGAAGATGGGCGGCGAAGCCCGCAGCTTCGAGGAGATCGACAACGCTCCGGAGGAGAAGGAGCGCGGGATCACGATCGCCACCTCGCACGTCGAGTACCAGACGGAGAACCGCCACTACGCGCACGTCGACTGCCCTGGGCACGCCGACTACGTCAAGAACATGATCACGGGCGCCGCGCAGATGGACGGCGCAATCCTGGTGGTCTCCGCCGCCGACGGCCCGATGCCCCAGACGCGCGAGCACATCCTGCTGGCCCGCCAGGTTGGGGTTCCCTACATCGTCGTGTTCCTCAACAAGGCCGACATGGTCGACGACGAGGAGCTGATGGAGCTGGTCGAGGTCGAGGTGCGCGAGCTGCTCTCCGAGTACGACTTCCCGGGCGATGACATCCCGTTCATCACCGGCTCGGCGCTGAAGGCGCTGGAAGGCGACGAGGCGTACAAGGAGAAGATCGTCGAGCTGGCCGCAGCCCTGGACAGCTACATCCCCGAACCCGTGCGCGAGCTCGACAAGCCGTTCCTGATGCCAGTCGAGGACGTCTTCTCGATCACCGGTCGCGGCACCGTCGCCACCGGTCGTGTCGAGCAGGGGATCGTCAACACCGGCGACACGGTGGAAATCGTCGGCATTCACGATTCCACCTCGACGGTGGTCACGGGCGTCGAGATGTTCCGCAAGATCCTCGACCAGGGCCAGGCGGGCGACAACGTCGGCTGCCTGCTGCGTGGCACCAAGCGCGAGGAGATCGAGCGTGGCCAGGTGCTGTGCAAGCCGGGATCGATCACGCCGCACACGAAGTTCAAGTCCGAGGTCTACGTCCTGAAGAAGGAGGAGGGCGGTCGTCACACGCCGTTCTTCACGGGCTACAGGCCGCAGTTCTATTTCCGCACGACCGACGTGACCGGCCAGGCGAAGCTGCCTGAGGGCGTCGAGATGGTCATGCCCGGAGACAACGTCCAGATGGAGATCGAGCTGATCCAGCCGATCGCCATGGATCAGGGTCTGCGTTTCGCCATCCGTGAGGGCGGGCGCACGGTCGGCTCGGGCGTGGTCAGCGAGATCATCGAGTAGCACCCGCGCGCCCTCGAGAGACACCGGGGGCGCGCCCATTGGTAGTCCGATACGACGAAGACAGCCCCGCCTGAGTGGCGAGGGGGTGGATTGCCCAGATGGGCGCCTTCCACCCGCTCTTTCTGCCGATCTCAGGAAGGGGCTCCGGTGAGGAGTCCGCTCAGTCGCCGGATAGCGCAGCGCCCGCCGAGCAGACGACAGTCAAAAGCAACTAAGAACCCGAGAGAATCAGAAAATGGCAGCCAGCACCCAGAACAAGATCCGCATCCGACTGAAGGCGTATGACACTTCCGCGATCGAGTCGGCGGCGAAGGAGATCGTGGAGACCGCGACGCGCACCGGCGCGAGCGTGTCTGGGCCGGTGCCGTTGCCGACCGAGAAGAACGTGTACTGCGTGATCCGCTCGCCGTTCAAGGACAAGGACTCGCGTGAGCACTTCGAGATCCGCACGCACAAGCGGCTGATCGATATCCACCAGCCGACGCCCAAGACAGTCGACTCGCTGCAGCGGTTGGACCACCTGCCGGCCGGCGTCGACATCGAGATCCGTCTCGCGACCTGAGCCTGATCGATGGCGGCGATACTCGCAAAGAAGCTCGGCATGACCCAGGTCTTCCAAGAGGACGGGCGCCTCGCGCGTGTAACGGTGCTGCAGGCCGGACCCTGTCCGGTGACCGCGATTCGCAGCGCCGAGCGAGATGGCTATGAGGCCGTCCAACTGGCCTTCGGCGCGACCAAGGAGAAGCATCTGAGCAAAGCCGAGCTCGGTCATCTGAAGAAGGCCGATGCGGGGCCGATGCGCCACCTCGTCGAGTTTCGTGACGAGGCCGGTGAGCTACAGGTGGGGGAGACCGTGACGGTTGAGACCTTCGAGGTCGGCGCCCGCGTGAAGATCGCCGGCACCTCCAAGGGCAAGGGCTTTCAGGGCACGATCAAGCGTCACAACTTCGCGAGCGGCCCGAAGTCGCACGGCTCGCACAACGTGCGCGCGCCCGGGTCGATCGGCGCTTCGGCGACGCCCTCGCGCGTGTTCAAGGGCATCCGCGGCCCGGGGCAGATGGGCAACAAGCGGGCGACGCAGAAGGGTTTGGAGGTCGTCGCGGTGGACGCCAAGGAGAACTTGCTGATGGTGCGCGGCTCGGTGCCGGGCCCGACGGGCGCCTTGGTGGAGGTGCGTAGCGATGCCTGACGCACCTATTTTGGGGTCCCACCCACCCACCGGCACCGGCGCGGCCAAGAAGGTAAAGCTCGACGAGAGCGCGTTCGGCGCGCGCTTCAACGAACCGCTGGTGCACCAGAGCGTGCGCGCCGAGCAGGCGGCTCGCCGGCGCGGCACGGCCGCGACGAAGACGCGCGGGATGGTCTCCGGCGGCGGTGCGAAGCCCTGGCGCCAGAAGGGCACTGGGCGCGCGCGCGCCGGCTCGAATCGCTCGCCGATCTGGACGGGCGGGGGCACCGTGTTCGGGCCGCAGCCGCGCTCGTACACCTTCAAGGTCAATCGCAAGGAGCAGCGCGCCGCGCTGCGCAGCGCGCTCTCCCTGCACGCCGAGCGCTCCTCGATCGCGATCCTCGATGCCTCCATCTTCAGCGCGCCGAAGACCAAGCAGGCCCTTGACCTGCTCGATGATTGGCGCCCTTCCACCGCTCGGGGCGGCTCGACGCTCGTGGTGCTCGCCGCCGATGAGTCAAATGCCGCGCTGTCGTTCCGCAACCTCGAGCGAGTGGCGGTGCTGACGCACGAGAACGTCGGTGTCGCGGACCTGCTGGGGGCGGCGACGCTTGTGATCTCCGAGCCGGCGCTCGACGCGCTGAGCGCGCGTGCCACCGGATCGTCCACCACCACCGAGCGGGTGAACTCCTGATGGAGCACTCACAGGTCTTGATTCGCCCGGTCGTCTCGGAGAAGAGCTACGTGCTCTCGGCGGCAAACAGATACACCTTCAGGGTTCATCCCGACGCGCACAAGACGCAGATCCGCCAGGCGGTGGAGGCGCTGTTCGAGGTGCACGTGCTGGAGGTGCGCACGCTCAGCGTCAAGTCGAAGCCCAAGCGACGCAACGGCATCGCCGGTCGCACGCGCGTGTGGAAGAAGGCGATCGTGCAGATCCGCGATGGCGAGAGCATTCCGATCTTCCAGGGCCTGCAAGCCCTCGAGTCCTGAGATGGCCGTGAGCACTTCGCCATACTGCGTCCTCGCTCGCTCGCGTGCCAAGCACGCCACGCTCACTGCGTCCTTACCTTGCTCGACTCACGACCCTCTCAGGAACTAGACCATGGCCATCCGTAAGCCCAAGCCCACGAGTCCCGGTATGCGCTTCGTGACCTACCCGGACTTCGCCGAGATCACGAAGTCGAGCCCTGAGAAGACGCTCGTCGAAGGGCTGAAGAAGAGCGGCGGGCGCAACGCGCACGGGCGCAAGACCTCGCGCCATCGCGGTGGCGGGGCCAAGCGCGCCTACCGGCGGGTCGACTTCAAGCGCCGCAAGGATGGCGTTCCCGCGAAGGTCGCGGCGATCGAGTACGACCCCAACCGCTCGGCCTATATTGCGTTGCTGCACTATGCCGACGGCGAGAAGCGCTACATCCTCGCGCCGGCGCGTCTGGCGGTGGGAGCCACAGTCGCATCTGGTGAGGGTGCCGACATCGCCGTGGGCAATTGCATGGAGCTCGCGCGGATGCCCGTCGGCACCGTGGTGCACAACGTGGAGCTGGCGCCCGGTCGTGGCGGGCAGCTGGCGCGCTCGGCCGGCGCCTCGGTGCAGCTGATGGCAAAGGACGGGGACATGGCCACCTTGCGCCTGCCCTCGGGCGAGATGCGTCTGGTGCGCGCGGAGTGCCGCGCGACGGTCGGCACGATCGGCAACGCCGAGCACCAGAACGTGAAGGTCGGCAAGGCCGGGCGCAAGCGCCACATGGGCGTGCGCCCGCAGACGCGCGGCGTGGCGATGAACCCGGTCGACCACCCGCACGGTGGTGGCGAGGGCTCGACGACCGCCGGTCGTCATCCCGTGACGCCGTGGGGGGTGCCGACGCTCGGATATCGCACGCGCAAGCAGAACAAGACCTCCAACAAGTACATAGTGCGCGGCCGTAGGCGCGGGAAGGGCAAGCAGCGATGAGTAGATCGAGCAAGAAGGGCCCGTGGGTGCAAGAGCGTTTGATGGCGCGGATCGAGGCGCTGAACGCGGAGAACAACAAAAAAATGCTGCGGACGTGGTCGCGGGCGTCGACGATCTTCCCGGAGATGGTGGGGCACACGATCGCCGTGCACGACGGTCGCAAACATGTGCCCGTGTTCGTGAGCGAGTCGATGGTCGGGCACAAGCTCGGCGAGTTCGCGCCGACGCGTACCTACCGCGGGCATATCGGCTCAGGCAGGGTTCGATGAGCGCCGAGGAGGAGAAGGGCTCGAGCGAGGACGTCAAGGACGAGGCGCCCGCGAAAGCCGCTGCGAAAAAACCGGCCGCAAAAAAGACCGCTGAGAAGAAACCGGCCGCGAAGGACGACGCCGCGAAGAAAAACGTCGCGAAAACAGACGCTGTGGCACAGGACAAGGGTGGTCCCGATGGCCAGCAGGCGACGCTGAAAGCCCCCGCAAAGAGCAAAAAAGCCGCCAAAAAAGCGCTCGAGAGTAAAGCCGCCGCTCCCGGAGACGGCGAGGAGGCCAAACAGGCCGCAAAGGCCCAGGACGCCGCGAAGCCCGCAAAAGACGTCGCTCGCAAAGCGGCCGCCGGCGTAAAAGGCGCGCCAGCCCGGAGAGTCGTCCGCGCGCAGGCGCGCTACGTGCGCACGTCTGCACGGAAGGCGCGAATGGTCTGTGGGCACCTGCCGGGCAAGTCTGTGCAAGAGGCACGCGCTATCCTCGCTTTCACCCCTCGTGAGGTGGCGCGCGACTGGAGCAAGCTGCTCGAGTCGGCCGTGGCAAACGCGGAGAACAACCACGAGCTGCTCGAGGACGATCTGATCGTGCGGGAGGCCTTTGCGGATGAAGGGCCGACGATCAAGCGCTTCAGGCCGCGAGCGATGGGACGAGCAACGCCGATCCGCAAGCGCACGAGCCATCTGACGATCACGCTGACGCCGGGCTCCTAGAGCACCGGACACAACCGAGACAGAGCTGAGAGAGAAGAACAGAAAGACATGGGACAGAAGGTTCATCCAGAGGCAATGCGCGTGGGCTACATCCACGACTGGAAGTCGAATTGGTTTAACGAGAAGAACTTCTCGGAGTACCTCGACGAGGACATCAAGATCCGCGCGCACATCGTCAGCAAGCTCGCGCATGCCGGCCTCTCGGATATCACGATCCGCAAGGACGCGCAGGAGCTCGAGGTCAACATCCACACGGCGCGCCCGGGGATTGTGATCGGGAAGTCGGGCAGCGAAGTCGATGCGCTGCGCCGCGACCTGCACAAGATGACCAACAAGCAGATCAAGGTCAACATCCTCGAGATCAAGCGCCCCGAGCTCGACGCGAAGCTCGTGGCGCAGTCGATCGCCGAGCAGCTGCAGAACCGCGTGGCCTTCCGCCGGGCGATGAAGCGCGCGCTGACCAGCGCGATGCGCTCGGGCGCCAAGGGCGTGAAGGTGCAGGTCTCCGGGCGCCTCGGCGGCGCGGAGATGGCCCGCACCGAAAGCTACTCCGACGGTCGCGTGCCGCTGCACACGATGCGCGCGGATATCGACTACGGCTTCTACGAGGCGCGCACGACCTTTGGTCGTATCGGCGTGAAGTGCTGGGTGAACAAGGGCGAAATCATGCCCGAGGGCTACACCGGCGCCGATCTCACCGACATGACCGCGCCGGCCCCTCCCGGCAACGACCGCGACGGCCGCGGTGGCCGCGACGGGCGCGACCGTAACCGCGGTGGTGGCGGTGGCGGTGCGGGCCGCGGCGGACGCGGGGGCGGCCAGGGCGGCCAGGGCGGCCGATCAGGTCCCGGCCGCCCGGGTGGGCCCGGATCATTTGGCGGACAAGGTACTCGTGGTGGCCCGGGCGGCGGTCGTGGGGCGGGCGGGTCCGGATCCGGCGGTGGCGGTGGCGGTGGACGTGGTCCTCGCGGCGGCGGAGGGGCACGCTGATGCTCTCTCCCAAGCGTGTGAAGCACCGCAAGCAGCATCGCGGGCGTCGGCGTGGGATGTCCCGCGGCCAGGTCAAGGTGCAGTTCGGTGAGTACGGGCTGAAGTCACTCGAGCAGGGCTGGCTGACCAACCGCCAGATCGAGGCCGCGCGTATCGCGATGACGCGCAAGATCAAGCGTGGCGGCAAGGTCTGGATCAACGTGTTCCCCGACAAGCCGGTGACGAAGAAGCCGGCCGAGACGCGGATGGGCTCGGGCAAGGGCTCGCCCGAGGGCTGGGTCGCGGTGGTCAAGCCGGGACGCGTGATGTTCGAGCTGGCCGGGGTGCCAGAGCCGCTCGCGCGTGACGCGATCCGCCTCGCCGCGCACAAGCTGCCGGTCAAGTCCAAGTTCGTGATGCGCGAGGACTAGAAGACGATGGACGCCAAGGAGATGCGGGATCTGACAGTGCAGGAACTCGCCGCGAGGATCGGGGTGCTGCGCAAGGATCTGTTTGGCCTGCGTTTCGCGAACGCGACGGGCGAGCTGGACAACACAGCAGGGCTGGGACGCGCAAAGCGCGACCTGGCACGCGCACTGACAGTTGCACGTGAGAAAGAACAAAATGGCTGACGAGACAGACAACGAGACGCAAGAGACGGCTGAGGCTGAGGCACGCCCGAGGCACCCAGACCGAGCCACGGAGGCTGAGGCCCAGACACCTGAGTCCACGGAGGCTGCCCGAGGCCCACGAGCGAGCCGATGCCCCCACTGAGGCTGAGGCCCAGGCACCTGCCCCCGCCGACGCTGAGGCCCCGGAGGCCGAGACTCCCGATGCCCTCGAGGCAGACGCTCCGGCGAACGATGCTCCCGCGGCCGAGGAGACGCCCGAGCCGCAGGCCGAGGAGAGCTCACCGGCCGCACCCCCCGCCGCGTGGCCGAGCCCGAGGAGCAACTCTCACCGAAGGAGCGACGCCGCAAGGCACGCTCGACGCATTCTGGCGAGGCAGGCCCGACGCGCTCACCGGAGGAGCGTCACGCTGAGCGCCTGGCCGAGCGTAAGGACAAGGCCGTCCGCCGCCGCGCACGACGCCTGGGCGAACGCGCCAAAGCGGCCAAGCGTCGTGCCGCCAAACCGGCCGCTGAGCCGCTGGCTCCGGTGCACGCCCCGATCGAGGGCAAGCGCAGCGTGCGTCAGGGGATCGTGGTCTCGGACAAGGCCGACAAGACGATCACCGTGCAGGATCGACTTCGCCCGCCGCCACCGCCGCTACGAGAAGATCGTGCGCAGCTCATCACGCTGCACGCGCACGACGAGAACAACGAGGCGCACGAGGGTGACGTTGTGCGCGTGATCGAGAGCCGGCCGCTGTCGAAGAACAAGCGCTGGAAGCTCGTCGACGTGCTGGAGCGGGCGCGATGATCCAGAACGAGACGAGGCTGCGCGTGGCCGACAACACGGGCGCGCGCGAGATCCTGTGCATTCGCGTGAAGGGCGGCTCCAGGCGTCGCTATGCATTCGTCGGCGATGTGATCACCGCGACCGTCAAGCAGGCCAACCCACAGGGCGCCGTGAAGAAGGGCGAGGTCGTGACAGCCGTGGTCGTGCGCACCAAGAAGCCGATCGGCCGCGAGGACGGGACATACATCGCCTTCGACGAGAACGCCGCCGTGATCATCGACGACCAGAACGAACCCGCGCGGCACGCGCGTGTTCGGGCCGGTGGCGCGCGAACTGCGCGAGCGCAACTTCATGAAGATCGTCTCGCTCGCGCCGGAGGTGCTCTGATGATGCCCGCGTACCGCCACAGCCGCCAAGCGCCGCTCGCTGAAGATCCACTCCGGCGATCAGGTGAAGGTGATCGCCGGCAAGGATCGCGGCAAGAGCGGCAAGGTGCTGCGCGTGGAGCCGAAGAAGGAGCGCTTGTACGTCGAGGGACTGAACATGGTCAAGCGCCATACTCGTCCCCAACAGGTCGCAGGCGCCCGGTCAGAACAGACAGATCGGCGGCGTGATCGAGCGCGAGGGCCCGATCCACGTCTCAAACGTGATGCTGCTCGACGCCAAAGGGCCAGCCGACGCGCGTGCGAATCGAGCGCGAGAACGGCAAGCCGTTGCGCGTCGCCAAGCGCACCGGCACGAGGATCGACTGACCAGAGTGACGATGACCGAGACCCGATGATGACCGAGACCACCACCAAAGCCCGCCTGAAGACCCGTTATCTGGAGGAGATCCGCCCGGCGCTGATCGAGCGTTTCGGCTACTCCTCGGTGATGCAGGCGCCAAAGCTCGAGAAGATCACCCTGAACATGGGCGTCGGCCTGGCCAAGCAGGACTCGAAAATGCTCAAGGCCGCCCAGGATCAGCTCGCGACGATCGCCGGCCAGCAGCCGAGCGTGCGTCGCGCGCGCAAGTCGATCGCCGCCTTCAAATTGCGCGAGGGCATGCCGGTTGGCGTGGCGGTCACGCTGCGCGCCGAGCGCGGCTACGAGTTCCTCGACCGGCTCGTCTCGATCGCGATCCCCAGGATCCGCGACTTCCGTGGCTTGAACCCGCGCTCCTTCGACGGCCGCGGCAACTACACGCTGGGCGTCAAGGAGCAGATCATCTTCCCCGAGATCGACTACGACGGGATCGATCAGGTGCGCGGATTGGACATCACGATCACGACATCCGCTAAGACCGACGCCGAGGCGTTTGCGTTGCTGGCGGCGTTCGGCATGCCCTTCTCGACCAAATGGCGTCCAAGGGCTTTGACGAGGCGATCGGAGTCGAGTCCGAGCCGACCGACGAGGACGGCGCACGAGTGGCCACCCCCGCGGCCTCCGAGCAGCCCGCCGAAGCTCCCTCCGAGGACGAGCAGGCAGACCGACCTTGCCGCGCCGCACAGGCCGACGGTGATCTCGACGCGGAGGCCAAGACCGAGACCGATGCAGCAGCCGAGCAGACAGACGCTCCCGAGGCAGAGGAGAGCGCGGACACCGCCGAGAAGGAGAGCACTGACTGATGGCCAAGACCTCGATGCGCGTCAAGCAGGCTCGGACGCCAAAGTTCAAGACGCGTGCCTATACTCGCTGCAACCGCTGCGGGCGTCCGCGCGCGGTTTACAAGAAGTTCGGGGTGTGCCGCATCTGTTTGCGCGAGCTCGCCCACAATGGCCAGATCCCAGGGATGACGAAGTCCTCCTGGTAGGGCCAAACTCCACTACTTCTGAATAGCCGACTGAACTATGTCCATGACCGATCCAATAGCCGATTTCCTCACGCGTGTGCGCAACGCGATCCATGCCGCCCACGAGACGGTCGAGATTCCCGATTCGAAATTGAAGGCCGAGCTGGCGCGAATTCTTGCCGAGCAGGGCTACATCGACTCCTGGTCGGTGGTGCCCGCGCCGGAGGGCGCGACCGGAGCAGCTGATCGAGATCAGGCTGAAGTACACCGAGGACCGGCGCTCGGCGATCTCGGGGCTGCGGCGCGTGTCGCGCCCTGGGACGGCGCACGTATGTCGACGCGAAGCACATCCCCAAGGTGCTCGGCGGGATGGGCACGTCGATCGTCTCGACCTCACGTGGCGTGATGACCGGCCACGACGCGCGCGCGGCGGGCGTCGGCGGCGAGGTCTTGGCGCAGGTCTGGTAGGCGTGAGATGTCGAGAATCGGAAGACAGCCCATCCCCGTGCCCGCCGGCGTGACCGTCGCGATCGAGCCGGAGTCGGTGCGCGTGAACGGCCCCAAAGGTGAGCTCTCAGAGCGCATCTCACGCGACATCGACGTCGTCCAGGACGGCGAGCAGCTGCTCGTCTCGCGACCGACCGACCGCGGCGAGCACCGCGCGCTGCACGGGCTGACCCGCTCGCTCGTGGCCAACATGGTGCAAGGTGTGACCGACGGATACGAGAAGCGTCTGGAGATCCAGGGGGTCGGCTACCGCGCGCAGCTGAAGGGCAAGAACCTCGAGCTCGCCGTTGGCTATTCGCACCCGGTGCCTATCCCGGCGCCGGAAGGCATCGAATTCGAGGTCCCCAGCCGACGCGTGTCGTCGTGAAGGGCATCTCCAAGCAGCTGGTCGGCGAGACCGCCGCGATCATCCGCAAGCAGCGCCCGCCGGAGCCCTACAAGGGCAAGGGCATTCGCTACGAGGGCGAGTACGTCGCCCGTAAGGTCGGGAAGAGGGCCTAGCATGGCGTCATCACCAAGGGCGATCGTCGCCTGAAGCGCCGCCGCCGGGTGCGCGCGAAGATCTCGGGCACCGCGACGCGTCCGCGGATCTCCGTGTTCCGCTCCAACAAGGGCCTGTCGGCTCAGTTGATCGACGACATCGACGGCAAGACGCTCGCCGCGGTCAACTGGTTCGAGCCCGAGCTGGGCAAGCTGGCCAAAGCCGAGCGCGCCAAGCGCGCCGGCGAGACGCTCGCCGAGCGGGCGAAGGCCGCAGGAGTCACAGAAGCAGTGTTCGACCGTGGCGGCTACCGCTACCACGGTCACGTGCGCGCCTTCGCCGAGGCGATCCGCGAGGCCGGCCTCACCGTCTAGGCCTTTCTACCTCTAGCCTCCTTACCTAACTAACCCCATCCTCCCGCTACCCTCTCCCTCCTACTCATGGCAATAACCTCAGATCGCTCAGTAAGTCAGTCCGGCCTCGACCTGCAAGAGCGGGTCGTCGAGATCAACCGTGTCGCCAAGGTCGTCAAGGGCGGCCGGCGCTTCTCGTTCACCGCGCTGGTCGTCGTCGGCGACGAACGCGAAGTCGTGGGCGTCGGCTACGGCAAGGCCAACGAGGTGCCGCTGGCGATCCAGAAGGGCGTCGAGCGCGCCAAGAAGGATCTCTTCCGGGTGCCCAAGCACGGCTCGACGATCACCCACCAGACGACCGGCGTGTTCGGCGCCGGACGCGTGTTCCTCAAGCCCGCCTCCCCCGGTACCGGCGTGATCGCCGGCGGCGGCGTGCGCGCTGTCCTCGAGCTCGCCGGCATCCACGACATCCTCTCCAAGAGCCTCGGCACGCAGAACCCGATCAACCTCGTCAAGGCGACGGTCGCCGGGCTGCGCGGGCTGCGCACACCCGAGGAGGTCGCGAAGCTGCGTGGCCTGTCGATCAACCAGGTGCTCGGTCTCGCCGACAAGCAGACCGAGGTTGCCACCGAGACCATCGATGGCGCTGCTTCAGCAGAGGCCACAGAGTCTGCCGAGGCCGCTGCGCCGGCCGCCGAGGAGACGCCCGCTCGCCGAGATGACCCCCGCTGCCGAGGAGACCCCAGCCGCCGCGGAGGCACCCTCCGCGGAGGAGATCACATCCTGATGTCCTCGTTGAGCGTCACCCAGCTTCGCTCGCGCAACGGCGCGAACAAGAAACAGCTCGACACGCTGCGCTCGCTCGGGCTGAGGAGGATCGGCCACACCGTGGAGGTCAAGGACTGCGAGCAGGCCCGAGGCATGCTGCACGCAGTGCGCCATCTCGTCGAGGTCTCCGAGGCGGGCAAGTGAGCCCCGTCAAAGCCAAAGCCGAGACCGAGGAGCGCATCGGGCTGCACAACCTCGCGCCCGCTCCGGGCAGCCGCCGGCCGCGCAAGCGCATCGGACGCGGCGAAGGCTCGGGCACCGGCAAGACCTCCGGCCGCGGGCAGAAGGGTGCCGGCTCGCGCTCGGGCTCCAAGCGCCGAGCGCGCTTCGAGGGTGGGCAGATGCCGATCCACATGCGCATGCGAAAGCTGCGCGGTCCGCACATGAAGAAGTCGATGCCGTTCGAGATGTTCCGCACACACACCCAGCCGGTGAACATCGCAGACCTCGAGGATCGCTTCGATGCGGGCGCCGAGGTGACGATCGAGCTGCTGAAGGCCAAGGGTCTCGGCACCCGCAAGGGCATCCCGATCAAGATCCTCGCCAAGGGCGAGATCAGCAAGGCGCTGACCGTGCACGCCCACGCGTTCAGCGCCAGCGCTCGCGAGCGCATCGAGGCTGCAGGCGGCACCTGTCACACCCTCGAGAGCTAGAATCGGGCGCTCCGCGCAGGACGCACGTCCAGCGGCCTCAAGACTAATGCTCTCAACGATTCTCAACGCCTTCCAGGTAGCGGACATCCGCAAGAAGCTCGCCTTCACCGCGGCGATGCTGCTGATCTACCGCTTCGGCTCGCACGTCCCAGTGCCGGGCGTCAACCTCACGGCGGTCCAGAGCATCCAGAAGTCCTTCGGCGGCTCGAACATCCTGGGGCTGCTGAACACGTTCTCCGGGGGAGCCCTCGGCGCCTTGCGCTGTTCGCGCTGGGCATCATGCCCTACATCACCTCCTCGATCATCCTGCAGCTGCTGCAGGTGGCGGTGCCGTCGCTGGAGAAGCTCTCCAAGGAAGGCGAGGTGGGGCAGGCACGGATCACGCAGTACACGCGCTACCTGACGGTTGGCCTCGCCTTCGCCCAGTCGATCGGCTACGTATTTCTGTTCCACTCGCTGCAGGGGAAATCCGGCGAATCGGTGGTCACCCACTTCGACGCGCCGCACATCATCCTGATCGCGATCTGCTTGACCACCGGCTGCGTGCTGTTGATGTGGATCGGCGAGCTGATTACCCAGCGCGGCATCGGCAACGGCATCTCATTGCTGATCTTCGCCTCGATCGTCTCGCGTCTGCCGACCGGCATCCAGACCTGGTGGAACACCCACGGACCAGGTCTTCAAGGTGATGATGCCGTTCCTCGTGCTGGCCGTCGTGGCCGGGATCGTCTTCGTGCAGGAGGGCCAGCGGCGGATCCCCGTGCAGTACGCCAAGCGCGTGATTGGCAGGCGGATGACCGAGGGCGGGCAGACCTACCTGCCGCTGCGCGTGAACATGGCCGGAGTGATCCCGGTGATCTTCGCCGCCAGCATCATGGCCTTCCCGCCGACCGTCGGGCAGCTCGTGAAAACCCATTGGGGCACGCAGGTCTCGGACTTCTTCACGCCCAACGGCTGGCATTACGTGGTGGGCGAGTCGCTGATGATCATCGTCTTCACCTACTTCTACACGGCCGTCACGTTCAATCCGGTCGACCAGGCGGATAATTTGAAGAAGTACGGAGGGTTCATTCCGGGCGTCAGGCCGGGGCGCCCGACGGCGGAGTTCCTCGACCGGATCCTGGCGCGCCTGACGTTTCCCGGCGCGCTGTTTCTGGCAGCCGTGGCGGCGCTGCCGGCGATCCTGTTCGCGCGCACGCACCAGAACTTCAACTTCGGCGGGACCTCGATCCTGATCGTGATCGGGGTGGCGCTGGAAACGATGAAGCAGCTCGAGGCACAGCTGATGATGCGAAGTTACGAGGGATTCTTGAAGTAGTAATTCGCGGGGTGCTCGGGAGCACGACTTGCCCCCTTCCCATGTCGGTAGGAGGGCTTTTTGAAGTAGTCTCGGTCTGTGTCCGAGTTGAACTTGATCTTGCTCGGCCCGCCCGGCGCGGGCAAGGGGACGCAGGCGGAGCGTCTGCGCGAGGACTTCTTCCTGCCTCACATCTCCGCGGGGGATATGCTCCGCGCCCAGGTATCTGACGGCACCGAGCTGGGGCGTAAGGCCAAGGAGTACATGGACGCGGGCGAGCTGGTGCCCGACGAGGTGATCATCGGCATGATCATCGACCGCGTCGGCGGCGATGACGCGCGTGATGGCTTCCTGCTCGACGGTTTCCCGCGCAACGAGGAGCAGGCCGATGCCCTCGGCACGGCGCTGAAGGGGCTCGAACGGCGGTTGACCGCCGCGCTGCTGGTCGAGGTGGCCGACCAGGAGGTTGTGCGCCGCCTGGCCGGTCGTCGCGTGTGCGTGAAGAACCCCAGCCACATCTATCACGTGGACTTCGACCCACCCAAGCACGAGGGGGTGTGCGACCAGGACGGGGCGCGGTTGATCCAGCGCGAGGATGACGCGGAGGAGACGATTCGCCGCCGCTTGGAGGTCTATCACCGCCAGACAGCGCCGCTGGTCGACTACTACGACCGCGTCGGTTTGCTGCGCCGCTTCGACGGTTCGCGCAACGCTGAGGAGGTCCACGCTCACATCCGCGCCGCGCTGGCGACCCTCCGCCTCGAGGAAGACCTATAGAAGCGCAAGCTAAGCTCCTGCGGTGATCATCAAGAAGAGCCCCGAGGAGATCGAGAAGATGGCTGAGGCGGGCACAATTCTCGCCGCCACACTTGACCTACTGGAGGGCAAGATCCGCTCGGGCGTGAGCACCGCCGAGCTCGACCAGGCCGCCGAGCGCTTCATCCGCTCCCGCGGCGCAAAGCCGACGTTCAAGGGCTATCGGGGATTCCCCGGATCGATCTGCGCGTCGCCAAACGCGATGGTCGTGCACGGGATCCCGGGCCCCTACCGACTAAAGCGCGGCGACATAATCTCGATCGACGTGGGTGTGACGCTCGACGGCTGGGTGGCGGATGCGGCACGCACCTTCGCCGTGGATGAGCTCAGCCCGCAGGCGCGGAATCTGCTGAGCGCGACCGAGGAATCGCTGCACGTCGGCGTCGCGCAAGCACGCGCGGGCAACCGGATCGGCGATGTGTCCAGCACGATCCAACGGGTGGCGGAGGGTGCGGGGCTGTCGGTCGTGCGCTCGCTGGTGGGACACGGAGTCGGGCGCAGCATGCACGAGGACCCGCAGGTGCCGAACTTCGGCAAGTCAGGTAAGGGGCCGCTGCTTCAGGCGGGCATGGTGCTGGCGATCGAGCCGATGACGACCGCCGGGCGCCCCGCGGTGCGCGTGGGGAGCGATGGCTGGGCGATCTTCTCCCAGGACGGCTCGCCGGCGGCGCACTTCGAGTTCACGGTCGCGATCACCACCGGCGAGCCGAAGATCCTCACGCCGTGGCACATCGCGCCGGCTGAGCGGACGGGCGAGCAGGCCCCGCAGGCCGCCGCGAGCCCGTAGGAGTTGCTACCATCCGGAGTCCTGCTCGAACGCGAGGCGATTTGTGCGCGTGAGAGCATCTCCACGACTAGGTAGCGGCGGCCACAACGGCAGCCAGAGCCGAGTCGCCGGAACCCAGCCGCCGAAAGGGATCATGAAGGTAAGACCGTCGGTCAAGCCGATGTGCGAGAAGTGCAAGATCATCCGCCGCCATGGAGCGGTTCTGGTCATCTGCCAGAACAAGCGCCACAAGCAGAGGCAGGGCTAGCACCCGCATGGCAAGAATCGCCGGGGTCAACCTGCCCCTGAACAAGCGCGCGGAGATCGGCCTGACTTACATCTTTGGGATCGGCCGTGCGACGTCGAACAAGATTCTCGCGGAGAGCGGTGTCAGCCCCGACACCTACATTCGTGATCTCACCGAGGAAGAGGTCTCCAAGCTACGTGACGTCGATCGACCAGAAGCTGACGGTCGAGGGAGATCTGCGGCGCGAGCAATCGCAGGACATCAAGCGGTTGCAGGAGATCGCCTGCTATCGCGGCCTGCGCCACCGCCGCGGCCTGCCGGTGCGCGGGCAGAAGACGAAGACCAACGCGCGCACGCGCAAGGGGCCGAAGCGGATGCAGGTAGCCGGGAAGAAGAAAGCGGGTAAGAAGTAATGCCAGCTCCCAAACGACCCGGCCGCGGGCGACGCAAGCCGAAAAAGAACATCCCGATCGGACAGGCGCACATCAAGACGTCGTTCAACAACACGATCGTCTCTTTGACCGACACCACGGGCAATGTGATCGCCTGGGAGTCGGCCGGCGGCGCGGGCTTCAAGGGCTCGCGCAAGTCCACGCCGTTCGCCGCGCAGGTGACCGCCGACGCGGCGGCACGCAAGGGCCTGGAACAGGGTTTGCAGAAGGTCGAGGTCTACGTCAAGGGCCCGGGCTCCGGGCGCGAGACGGCGATCCGCTCGCTGCAGGCCGCGGGCCTCGAGGTGACCGGTGTCAAGGACGTGACGCCACAGGCCCACAACGGCTGCCGCCCCCGAAAGCGACGGAGAGTCTAAGCATGGCAAGAGATACCAGCCCGCAGTGCAAGCAGTGCCGCCGCGAGGGACAGAAGCTGTTTTTAAAGGGCGAGCGCTGCCTCACGGACAAGTGTGGCGTCGAGCGCCGTGCTTATCCGCCGGGCGAGCACGGCCGTGGCCGCCAGAAACAAAGCGAGTATCGCTTGCAGTTGCGCGAGAAGCAGAAGGCGCGGCGCTACTACGGAGTGCTCGAGAAGCAGTTCCACGGCTACTACGAAAAGGCCTCGCGCCAGCCGGGTATTACAGGTGAGAACCTGCTGGCGTTGCTCGAGTGTCGTCTGGACAATGTACTGGTGCGGTTGGGCTTCGCCGCTTCACGCCGCCAGGCGCGCCAGCTGATCCGCCACGGCCACTGGACGGTCAATGGCCGGCGGGTGAACATTCCCAGCTATCAGGTGCGCTCAGGCGAGGTGATCGCGATCAAGGCCGATACCCCGGCCACGCAGGTGGTGCGTGATGCGACTGAGTTGACCGGCCAGATTCCCGCGTGGCTACAGGCTGATCACGAGTCGCTCACGGCCAAGGTGCTGCGCAAGCCGGAGCGACGCGAGGTCGCCGCGCCGGTGCAGGAGCAGCTCATCGTCGAGCTGTACTCGAAGTAGTAGGAGAGTTTTTGCCCCACGCCGGCGTCGCCTGAGGGCGGCGTAGGCGCTTTAGAGCCGGCATCTGTGCGACGCCGGTGCGAGACCAAAACGACGTTAGGACTCTGATGCTCGATTTCCAAATCCCCCGGATCACCAGCGAGTCCGTGGAGCAGAACCGTGGCACGTTTACCATCGAGCCGCTCGATCGCGGTTTCGGCTACACGTTCGGCAACTCGCTGCGCCGCGTGCTGCTGTCCTCCCTCGCCGGCGCGGCCGTGACGAGCGTGCGCATCGAGGGTGTGGCGCACGAGTTCTCGACGATCACGGGCGTCAAGGAGGACGTCACCGACATCGTGCTGAACCTCAAGGGCATCGTCTGCCGGATGCACTCAGACGCGACTGAGGTCGAGGCGCCGCTGGTGGTGAGCGGGCCGGGGGAGATCACCGCGAAGGACATCGACCTGCCCGCGGGTGTTGAGATCCTCAACCCCGAGGTGCACATCGCGACGCTCGAGAAGAAAACAAAGCTCGAGCTGTACATGACGATCGGCCGCGGACGCGGCTACCGCCCGGCGGAGGAGAACAAGTCCTCAGACCAGCCGATCGGCGTGATCCCAATCGACTCGATCTTCTCGCCGGTGCGCCGCGTGGCATATGCGGTCGAGGGGGCGCGTGTCGGTCAAAAGACCGATTTCGACAAGCTCACGCTTGACATCGAGACCGACGGCTCGATCGACTCCCAAGCGGCGCTGCGCGAGGCGGCCGAGCTGCTGATCAGCCAGCTGGCGATCTTCACCGACGCCGACCGTATTCAGGAGTTGCGTGCGGTGCCCGGCGGCCAGCTCGATGGCCATGGTCTGGCGGTCGGCGGCGGCGCTCCGACGGCATTGCAGGGCGAGGAGTGGAGCATCCTGATCGAGGAGCTCGAGCTCGGCGTGCGCTCCTACAATTGCCTGAAGCGGGCAGGGATCCAGACCGTGGGCGATCTGATCTCCAAGTCCGAGGCCGAGCTGAACGCGATCCCGAACTTCGGCAAGAAGTCGATCGACGAGGTCATCGAAACGCTCCACTCGCGCGGCCTGGATCTGCGTCAGGACTAGACTCTCCGAACCATGCGCCACCAGAAGACCAGGAACAAGCTCAGCCGCTCCAGCGCGCATCGCAAGGCGCTGTTGATGAATCTGAGCAAGGAGATCATCGAGCACGAGCGGATCGAGACCTCTGAGGCGAAGGCCAAGGCCGTCAAGCCGGAGATCGAACAGCTGATCACCTTGGCCAAGCGCGGGGATCTGCACGCGCGCCGCCAGGCGCTCTCGACGCTGGCGCAGGACAAGTTCGCCGTGCACAAGCTGTTCGAGGATCTCGCCCCGCGCTATGCGCAGCGGCCAGGAGGCTATACGCGGATCCTCAAGCTCGGCCCGCGCAGGAGCGATGCGACCGAGATGGTCTTCATCGAGCTGGTCTAGAGTCTGCTCACCAAGCTCACCCTCGAGTACGATGGAACCAGCTTCGCCGGCTGGGCGCGCCAGCCTGAAGAGCGGACGGTGCAGGAGGTGCTGGAGCGCGTCCTGCACGTGATTCTCGGTGAGACAGGCCACGATGGCCAGCCGCTGAAGCTGACCGTCGCCGGACGCACGGATGCCGGCGTCCACGCGTGGGGACAGGTGGCCAGCTACGCGCACGAGGCGGTCGACCCGCTGCGTCTGAACGGTCTGCTGGACGGCGACCTGGCTGTCCTGACCTGCGAGCCGGCGCCCGAGGGCTTCGACGCGCGGCGCGATGCCACGAGCCGGACCTATTGCTACCGGGTGCTCGCAAGGCGCGCGCGCAGCGCGTTCGCGCCGGGATATGCGCTGTGGTGGCCCCAGGAGCTCGATATGAGCGTGCTGCGGGAGTGTGCACAGGCGATCGTTGGGCGCCACGACTTCACCGCCTTTACGCCGACGGAGACTGAGCACACGCGCTTCCAGCGCAACGTGCTGCGGGCGGAGTGGCGTGTGGCGGGCGAGCTGCTGGAGTTCTGGATCGAGGCCGCGACGTTCATGCGTCACATGAACCGCATACTGGTCGGCACGATGCTCGCGCTCGCCAGTGGACGCGGCACGGTGGAGGAGTTCAGGGGTCTGCTGGAGGGCCGCCCGCGCACGCAGGCGGGTCCCACCGCACCGGCCCATGGTCTGGCGCTTGCCAGTGTGTCCTACGTGTAGAGGTAGATAACGCCGCTGAGCACGCGCGGAGGAGGCTGGGGCGATGGCCGCGAAGCTCACATCGCGCTCACCGCGGGGACCGAAGCTGGCCCTATGCTGGGGAAACAGATGCTGAACGTACTGCTGACCAATGACGACGGGATCGAGGCCGAGGGCCTGCAGGCCATGCGCGAGGCGCTGGCCCGGGTGGAGGGTGTGCGCCTGGCGGTGATCGCGCCGGACGGCAACCGCTCGGCGATGGCCCGTTCGATCACGACGCGCAGGCCGTTGTGGGTTGCCGAAGTGCCGTTCTCCGATGGGACGGTCGGCTATGCCAGCGACGGCACGCCGGTGGACTGTGTGCGCCTGGCGAGCTTGGAGCTGGTCGCGGACTTCAAGCCAGACCTGGTCGTCTCAGGCATCAATCACGGCGCGAATCTGGGCGATGACATCACCTACTCGGGGACCGTCGCCGCGGCGCTGGAGGGAGTGGTGCTGGGGCTGCCGGCGATCGCTGTTTCCCAGCAGTCCAAGGCGCGGGCACTGGACTTCCGCTACGACGGGGGCTTTGGCTTTGAGGTCGCGGCCGGGTTCGTGGCCGGCCTGGTCGCACGCATCGAGGAGGTCCCGCTGCCAGCGGGCACGCTGTTGAACATAAACGTGCCCGCCGGCGTGCCCGATGGGGTCGAGGTGACTAGCTTGGGTAAGCGCATCTACCGCGACGAGCTGAAGCTCGAGCACGAGGAGGACGGCCCGCCCGCTCGCCGGCGCTACTGGATCTACGGCTCGGACCCCGGCTTTCACGACGAGCCGGGCACCGATCTGGCGGCGGTCGCGGCAGGGCGCATCGCGGTGACCCCGATCCATTTCGACCTCACCGACCGGTCTGGCCTGGAGGCTCTGAGAAGCTTCGACCTGGAGGCGCTGCTCGCCCCGGTCGCCGGCCTGCACGCGCCGTGAGCGACGCCGCGAAGCCAGCAGCCGCGCGGAAGCTGCAAGCGCGTGTAGAGGAGCTACGCAGCATCCTGGAGGAGCACGCCCACCGCTACTACGTGCTCGACGATCCGACGATCGGCGACGACGAGTACGACGCGCTGCTGGACGAGCTGCGCGGGATCGAGCGGGAGCATCCCGAGCTGCTCAGCGCCGACTCACCGACCCAGAGGGTCGGCGGTGAGCCGATCGGGCGGCTGGAGAAGGTCGAGCACCTGGAGCCGATGCTCTCGTTGGACAACGTGCGCTCGGAGGTGCAGCTGCGGGGATGGGTCGAGCGCATGCGCAACCACCTGGCGCGCGAGGGGATCGATGACCCGGCTTTCCAGTTCGTGGTCGAGCCGAAGATCGACGGCCTGGCGATGAGCCTCGTCTATCGCGATGGCGTGCTGGAGCGAGGAGCCACGCGCGGGAACGGCGAGGTGGGGGAGGACGTGACGCACAACCTGCGCACGATCCGCTCGATCCCGCAAAGGCTGTCCGACGCGCCACCGCTCGTGGAGGTGCGCGGCGAGGTCTACATGTCGCTCGCGGACTTCACGGCGCTGAACGAGCGCCGGGCGGAAGCGGGCGCCTCGACGTTCATGAACCCGCGCAACTCGGCCGCCGGGACGATCCGTCAGCTCGACCCGGCGGACGCCGCCAAGCGGCCACTGTCGTTCTGGGCTTATCAGGTGGGCGTCACCGAGGGTCTGTCGTTCACGACGCATTCCCAGGCGCTGGAGTGGCTGCGCGAGCGCAAGTTCCCGGTCAACCGCGACATCAAGCTGCTGGGTGGCGAGGACGAGGTGGTGGCGCAGTGCCTGGAATGGCAGCAGCGCCGCGGGGAGCTCGATTTCGAGATCGACGGCGTGGTGATCAAGGTCGACGATCTGGCGCTCCAGCACAGGTTGGGATCGGTCGGACGCGATCCGCGCTGGGCGGTGGCGTGGAAGTTCCCGCCCACCACCGCCGTGACGCGCCTGGAGAGGGTCATGTGGAACGTCGGTAAGTTCGGCGATCTCCGTCCCTATGCGCTGCTGAAGCCGATCGAAGTTGGTGGCGTGAGGATCACCAAAGCGACGCTGCACAACGAGCAGGACATCGTCCGCAAGGACATCCGCGCCGGGGAGGAGGTGATCGTGCTGCGCGCCGGCGACGTGATCCCCCAGGTGATCTCGCCCGCGCCGCACGTGGTCGAGCACTCCGCTCGCCCCGAGCCCACCCACCCGCCGGCTCGCTGCCCGTTCTGCGACACATCTACGGTCAAGGCGCAGGAGCGCGGTGTTCACCAAGTGCCCGAACCGCGACTGTCCGGAACGCCGGCGTCATCTGCTTCGCCACTTCGTCTCGCGGGGCGCGATGGACATCGATGGCCTGGGTGAGAAGCAGGCGGCGGTCCTGCTCGAGCAGGGGCTGATTGAGAGCGCAGCTGACTTCTACCGGCTGACCGAGGAGCAGCTCGTGGCGCTCGAGCGCTTTGGCGAGGTCTCGACCCGCAACCTGTTGGAGTCGATCCAGTCCTCCAAGCAGCGCCCGTTCGCACGCGTGCTGTTCGCGCTGGGGATCGAGGAGGTGGGCGAGGTTACGGCTCGTAACCTGGCGATGAGCTTCCGCGGTATCGACGCGCTGCTGGAGGCCTCCGTCGAGCGGATCGAGGAGGTGCCGGGCATCGGCGAGAAGATGGCGCTCTCGATCCACGAGCAACTCCACGAGGAGCGCATGCAGAGCCCTGATCGAAGATCTGCGTGAGCTCGGGCTGTGCTTCAGCGAGCAGGGGCCGCTGCCATCAGAGGGGCCTCTGGCGGGCAAGACGTTGGTGATCACGGGCACCCTGCCCAACTGGTCGCGCGAGCAGGCCACCGAGCGGATCCTGGCGGGGGGTGGACGAGTGAGCACCTCGGTATCGAAGAAGACCGACTACCTCGTGGCCGGGGAGAGCGCGGGATCGAAGCTCGAGAAGGCCGAGCGCCTGGCACGTGCCGGTGCTCGACGAAGCGGGTTTGCGCGAGTTACTGGGGGTGTAGTCCCAGGCGGTGCATGCGGCCCCTAGCCTACACCTCCTAGTAGTCCGCGATCGAGATCGTCATGTGGTCCTGGATCGTGTGCGCGGTCGCGGTGGCGATCCCGTCGGTGAACAGCGCGAAGGCGAGCAGATGACCGTCGCGCGCCTGGCAATAGCCCACGAGGTTGGAGACTCCGGTGAGGGTGCCGGTCTTGCCCTGGCAGCGTCCTGCGGCGCCGGTGTCGCGCATCCGCTCGGAGAGCGTGCCGGTGCTTCCCGCGACGGCCAGGTCGCCGCGCAGCACGGTCCCGAACGGCGTGGGGGCCAGCTCCACGAGCAGGTCGGCGACCTCATACGGGGAGGTTTTATCGGCTTCTGAGAGGCCCGAGCCGTCGACTACGTGGGGGTGGATGCCGAGCAGCCGGCCGATCGTCGAGCGCACGACCGCCGCGCCCGCCGAGGTCGTGCCGGCGCCGCCGTAGAGCGCGCCGAGGTCCTTGACGAGCGTCTCGGCGAAGAAGTTGTCAGACGGCGGCAGCATCAGGCCCAGCAGCTGGGTCACCGTGGGCGACGGCCACCTGCGCGAGCTGGCTCGCCCCAGCCGGTGTCGTGGCCGCGCCGCTGTGTCCGGCGATGCTCACGCCGTCGCCCTTCAGGCTCGCCAGCAGCTCGTGGGCGGCGTATGCGGCGGGGGCGTGCGGGGCGAGCGGGCTCGCCGAGCCGGTTTCCGCCGCGGTTGAAGGCGAGCCCCGACAGGGTGCCTTCGAGGAACGGGTCGGGTGCGATAGTCGCTCGAGGGCTCGCCGCGCAGCGAGTCGAGGAAGGACTCGTCGCCGTAGAGCGACCCGGTGATGCGGTGGATGCCGTCGCTGTGCACGAGCGCAGTGACGAGCGCCGAGACCGACGTGCCGATGCCGTCGTAGTGCGAGTGGATGAACGCGCTCGAGCCGAACGTCGGGTCGCCGCCGCCGCGCAGGTACAGGTTGCCTTCCCATACGCCCCCGGGGATGAGCTTGCCGGTTCCGTAGACGGTCGTGCTCAGGCGGGCGGGCGGCGCCCATGCGCTCCAGCGCGGTGGTCGCGGTGTAGAGCTTCTCCACCGAGGCCGGTGGGCGCGGCGTCTGCGCGCGCTCGCTGAACAGCGCCTGATGGGCGGTGAGGTCGTAGACGTATGCGCCGTCCGCTGGACCCGCGAGCGCCAGCTGGTGGCCGAGGTCAGCTTGCAGTCTCGCCGATTCGCCTGAGGCGCTCGCCGCCGGCTCCACGACGGCCTGCGGCAGGCGCTGCCAGGGTCTCAGCAGACAGGCGCAGAGGGCCGCTGACAGCAGGGCACGGCGGCCGTCTTGGCGCGAACGGCAGGCGGCGCGGCGAGCGGGGCAAGCCCGCGGCACGGGACAGGGCCACGCGAGGGGAGGGGATTCCGGGGCAAGGAGCCGTAAAATGAATCGAGCATGGGCAAGGTTGTCAAGCTGGAACCGGCGGTCAAGGGCGCGTCGGCGGCCAAGGGCCGCGCGGCGACGGCGCGCGAGGCCACGACGAAGCCGTGGGATGGCTCCGCGGGCGTCGGTAAACCGGCGTCGATCGACCGCCGGCGCCGGCCGCGGCGCGATAAGACCGCGCTCGTGCTCGGCGGCGGCGGCTTCACCGGCGGGGTGTATGAGATCGGCGCACTGCGGGCGCTCGATCTGCTGGCGGTGAACAGCACGGTCAGCCAGTTCGACGTCTACGTGGGCACCTCCGCCGGGTGCGTTCATCGCCTCGCTGTGCGCCAACGGCGTGACCCCCGAGGAGATGATGCGGGTGGTCACCAGCCAGGGGAAAGCGCCGTTCAAAGACATCGACCTCGGCGATCTGCTGCGCCCCAACCTGCTCGAGTTCGCGCGCAAGGGCGCGCTGCTGCCGCTGCGCATGGCCTCGCTGGCGCGCCAGGTCCTCGCCCAGCGCGGCGGGGTCTCGCTGATGGATGTGCTCCTCGGGCTAGCGGAGGGTTTGCCTTCGGGCGCCTATACCGGCGCGGGCATCGAGGACTATCTGCACAAGGTGCTGGGCGAGCCCGGCCGCACCGACGACTTCGCGCAGCTCGCGTGCGAGCTGTACTTGACGGCCACCGACTTGGACACCTGCGAGCGCGTGGTGTTCGGCGCTGAGGGCTCTGAAGACGTGCCGATCTCGACCGCCGTGCGCGCGTCGGGGGCCCTGCCGATGGTCTACGCGCCGGTGCGCGTCAAGGACCGCGAGCTGATCGACGGCGGGATGGTCTCGACCACAAACCTCGACATCGCGGTGGAGGCGGGTGCGAAGCTCGTCGTCGTAATCAACCCGCTCGTGCCGTTCGTGAACGACTTCACCGGCAGGTCAGGACTCTCCGCGGAACGCGGCCCGCGGCGCGTCATCCGACATGGGCTTTCCGCAGATCGGCTATCAGGCGTTCAAGCTCGTTGCCCATCAGCGGCTGCACGAGATGGCCCAGCACTGGGAGGAGCGCTATCCCGGCGTGGACATCGTCCTGATCGAGCCGGAGCCGAGCGATGAGCTGATGTTCCAGACCTCGATGATGAACTTCACCTCGCGCGTTGAGATCGCGCGCCACGGGTTTGAGTCCGTGACGAAGCATCTGGCCAGCGAATACGACCGCTACCGAGCGATTGCGCAGCGACACGGGATCGACATCTCCGGCAAGCGACTGAGGAAAGTCGTCGCCATTTCGACGATGAGCCCGAAGCGCTCAGCGCCTGGCGAAAGATCCTCGAGGGCACGACCGGTGCCCTGCTTCGCCAAGCAGGCTCAGGCTAGCGCGAGAGCGCCAGGGCGGCGCTTGCAAACGCTAGAGCAGCGCTTTGTCGAGCGCTCCGAGCAAGCGCTCAGAGCTCGCGTTGTCGCGTAGGCCTATACGTATGTGACGGGACTCGCCGAGAGCGTCTCCACCAGCCACGAGCACCCCGGCGCGCGCCAGGCGTGCGACCAGCTCACCGCCGTCGAGCGCGGGGTGGGCGGCCCACAGGAAGTTGGCCTGGCTGTCGGTCACTTCGAAGCCGCGCTCGCGCAGCGCGCCGGTCAGCGCGACGCGCTCAGCGGAGATCAGGCATCACGCGCTCGGCGAGCAGCTCGGAGCAGCTGCGCAGCGCCTCCAGCGCCCCGGCCTGGGAGACCTCAGAGACGCCGAGGTCGGGCGCGAGCTCGGCGAGCAGGTCCTCGGCGCCGGGGGCGCCGAGCGCATAGCCGATGCGCAGTCCCGCCAGACCCCAAGCCTTGGAGAAGCTGCGGAAGACGAGCAGGCGCGGGTGGTGCTCGAGCAGCTCCAGCGAGCTGTCGGTGCGCTGCGCGTCGGCGAACTCGACGAGCGACTCGTCCAGCAGCACCGCCACTCCCTCGGGGAGTCCTTCGAGCAGCCGTGAGAGCTCGGCGGCCCGCAGCAGCGCGCCGGTCGGGTCGTTGGGGCTGGCCAGCGCGATCACGCGGGTGTCGTGCTCGGCGGCGGCCGCCAGCAGCTCGTCGACCCCGCCGCTCACGGGCGCGGCGTGGCCGTGGGCGCGACGGGCCATGATCGGATATAGCGGGTAGGAGGGCCAGGAGGTGATCAGCCGCTGGCCGGGCTCGATCAATGCGCGGGTGGCGGCGCTGAGCAGCTCGGCGGCGCCATTGCCGAGGATCAGCCGGCCGGGGTCGACCCCGTGGCGCGCGGCGAGCTCGTCGTGCAGGCGGGAGCCCCGCAGGTGCGGGTAGCGCTGCAGGCCGCGACGGGCGATGAACGTGATCGCCGGTGACGATGCTGGGGTGGGCGAGCTCCGGCCAGGTGGTCTGCGAGAGATCGAGCGTCTCCACCCGGGTGAGCGCCTTGCGCCTGCGCTCGGCGGCCTGCGCGCGCAGGCCCTGGTTGACCTCCTCCTCGGACATCCCTTCGAACTGGCGGTAGTAGTCGAGCAGCCCCATCGCTAGCAGCGGTGGTGTGGGATGGCGCTGAACGCGCCGATCCGGGTGCGTGGAGGCGACGCACCCGCCGACGCCGGGTCCGTTGATGATCAAGAACCAGAACGTGAAGAGCAGCGCGCAGATCACCGCGGTGATCGCAAAGATCCGTCCGAGGATGCCGCTGCGCTGGTCGTGCCCGGCGGCGCGTCGCACGAGGATCCATGCCTGGTCGAAACGGCGCAGGATCGCGAGCGCGCCGAACAGGAACACGAACAGCGCGACGAACGAGACAAAGATGCCGAAGGAGACGCTGCCCGAGAGGTAATCGACCTGCGAGCCGAGCCACAGGCAGGCGAGCGGTATCGGTCCCCAGCAGAGCACGCTGAGGAGGAGCATCGCGCTGAGCAGGGTGCCGGCGAGCGAGCCGTCGATGCGCCGACGCAGCACTCCGCCGCGCTTGGGCAGCTCACGAAAGCGGATCGGTGCCGTGCCGGGGCGGCGGCCGACGAACAGGCCGCCATTCTCAGAGGGGTCGCTGCGCATCCTGCATTCCTATGTTCGCAGCGGAGCGTATAGCTGGCATGCCATCGCAACTACCGGTCAGCCGTTGTACAGCGAGTCGAACAGGTCGGCGTATTGCTCGTTGACGACGTTGCGCTTGACCTTCAGCGTCGGCGTCAGCTCGCCGGTGGCCTGCGAGAGGTCGTGGTCGAGGATCGCGAACTTCTTGACCTGCTCGACCTGCGCGTATTTCTCGTTCGCGCGGTCGACCTCGCGCTGGATCAACTCTCGGATCTGTGGCTCGCGACTGAGCGATGGGATGTCCTGCGGCAGGTCGTGCTCGGAAGCGTAGGCGGGGATCTCTTCCTCGTCGAGCGTGATCAGCACGACAGGGTAGGGCCGCTGGTCGCCGTGCATCACGGCCTGCGAGATCCAGCGGCACTGCTTGAGGTCGTTCTCGATGTTCGCGGGCGTCAGGTTCTTGCCGCCGGCGGTGATGATGATGTCCTTCTTGCGCCCGGTGATCGACAGGTAACCGTCCTCGTCGATCGAGCCGAGGTCGCCGGTGTGTAGCCAGCCGTCTTCGACCGCGCCGAAGCTCTCTTCCCCGCGGTTGTGGTAGCCGCGGAAGATGTTCGGGCCCTTGATCAGGATCTCGCCGTCCTGCGCGATCTTCAGCTCGACTCCCGGTAGGGCACGGCCGACGGTGCCGAAACGGTGGTTCTCGACCGTCGAGACGGTGGCGGCCGTGGCGGTCTCGGTCATGCCGTAGCCCTCGAGCACCGGCACGCCGCAAGCCCAGAAGAATTCGAGGATCTCTTTGGCGATCGGCGCGGCGCCGCTGGTGGCGTGGCGCACGTTCCCGCCAAAGATCGCGCGGACGAGCTTGAACAGCTCCTCGTCGGCTTCGTCGAAGGGCTTCTGCAGCTCCTCGGGCACCGCCTCGCCGCGGTTGATCATGTCGCGCACCTTCACGCCGAGCTTGATCGCCTCCTGGGCGCGCTCGCGCTCCTCGGGCGGCTTGGCCTCGATCGCCCCGTGCGCGAGCGTGTAGATCTTCTCGAACACGCGTGGCACCGACGGCAGGTATGTGGGTTTGACCTCCATCAGCTCGGGCACGATCTGCTTGGTATCGCCCCCGAAGTAGGCGAGCGTGCCACCGAGGTCGAAGACGGCGAGCTGGATCAGCAGCGCAAAGGAGTGAGCGAGCGGCAGGTAGAGGTAAATGATCTCGTCGTCGGAGATCTCGCCGCTCTCGCCGATCATCTCCACGATCGCCCGGTAGTTGCCGTGTGTGAGCACGCAGCCCTTGGGCGGCCCGGTGGTGCCGGAGGTGTAGATGAACGTGTAGGGGTCCTCCGGGAGCACGGCGGCGCGTCGCGCGTCGAGCTCCTCTGATTGATTGAGCCCCGCCCGTCCCGCCCGCCCGCGCCCGCGCTCGCGGACCTCATCCAAGGTGATGGCCTGAAGCGAGGAGCCGAGCTCCGAAGACCCGTTGGAGGAGGGTCCCTCCGGCCCGTCGGAACCATCCGGCCGGCCCGGGTCGATCACGATCACCGTGCGCAGGTTGGGCAGCTGATCGCGGATCGCGGCGATCTTCGCGAGCTGCTCGTCGTTCTCGCAGACGATCGCGCTGGCGCCGGAGTCGGAAATGACCCAGAGACACTCCTCGGGCGAGTTGGTCTGGTAGATCGGCACGACGACGGTGCCCGCGGCGGTCGCGGCCAGGTCGGCGTAGGACCACTCCGGGCGTGTGTTGGCGAGGATGCAGACGCGCTCGCCCGACTCGATCCCGAGGTCGATCAGCCCGAGGCCGATCTCCGCCACGATCGTGGCGAGCTCGGCATAGGTGACGTCGTGCCAGGAGCCATCACGCTTGAAGCGCACGGCGGTGCTGTCCCCGTGCTCAGCTGCGGTGCGCGGGATCAGGTCTGCGACTGTGCTCGATCCCGTGCTCGACGCTGTGGCGGCGGCCTCCATAACTGCTCTCCTCCTCGATCAGGCTGAATCAGGCTGAAGTAACAGATGAATCTTAGTCCTAGCCGGACTCCTCGTGCGATGCGGAGACGATGCTGAGACTCTCCGGCTGTGCTCTCCTGCCGTGGGCAGAGGGGACAGCGGCAAGAGCAGTGTGGGATACTTGGCAGCGCGTCGGGGCGTGGCGCAGCCTGGTAGCGCGCACCGTTCGGGTCGGTGAGGTCCTCGGTTCGAATCCGAGCGCCCCGATTGGTTCACTTCCCGCGAACCCAGCGAACTCGGGCGAATAGGCCCGAGGACTGGGGGTTGTCGAGCAGCAGCACGCTATCTGTCGTAGTTGGCGATCAGGCCGAGGTGCTTGATCTCATCGGCCGCAGCGACATCCATCTTGGGACCGTTGCCCGTCAGAATCCATGCCGCAATGTCCTCGCCGGCCTCGCGGGCCTCCGCATCCCGGTCGGGCAGCCGGCGCGCCTCGTCGCGGGAATCACCGGCGAACGGTGAGCTGTACCGGCCGTGTGCCCGCCCCCCGGTGGGCATCGTCGCCGTTCCAGTCCGCGACGAAGGACGTCGTCGCGCTGATTTCGTCGACGGTTAGCGAGAAGTCGCCGTGCGCATCGGTCGTGACCGATTCGGCTTCCCAGCCGCCACCGGCCTGCAGCGAGGAGATCTGCACGACCGCTCCCGCCTCGGCGGACGAGAGATGGCCGTGGACGGTCACCTTTCCGTGCGCTCGTGCCAGCGCCCTGGGGCTCCTCGTTGCGGGTCCGGAGATCGCCAGCGCGAGATCAGAGGGCGCGCCCGAGAGGCCCCCCCGGCTGGTGAGGAAAACCTCGCCGCCTCCTTCGCGGACCGCGTAGGCCAAGCCCCGGGAGGCGGTCACGCCGCCGATGTGGTTCGGTAGCTGCTCCGGAGTCCAGCTGCGTCCGCCGTTTTCGGTTCTGAAGACGATGTTCCCCCCTTCTTCATCGGCGTAGCGCGTGGCGACGAACCCGTCGCTGACGCTGCTGAACGACATCGTCGGCGGTTCCGCGTGTTCGTTTGACGGGAGCGAGAGGATCTCCCGCCAACCTCGCCCGCGGTTGCGGGTGAAGTAGATGCGTCCTTCGACCAGCACATAGCCGACGTTCGCGCTGAGGAAGGAGACGTCGGCCAGGGAACGCCCGGGGGCTGGGTAGGGGAGGAGCGCCCAGTGCGCGCCGTCGTCGCTTGACTCGAGGATCTGGGCTCCCCCGAAGACGATCATCGCTTTCGCGCCCGCGCGAGCGGCGCCACCATAGGAGAGGTCGAAGCTCGACAGCGGGCGGCGCCGGCCGTCGAGCGAGACCGTCTCGGAGAGATGGCTGAATCTGGCGCAGCCGTCGGTCGAGCGCCAGATGCCCCGCGCCGTGCTCACCACGACGGTGCTCGCGCTCGGCGCCAGCAGCGACCCGGGTGCGCGTCCCTCCCGCCCGCAGCCTCGCCACGAGCTTCCCCCGTCGTCGGTCCTGTAGACGGCGCCGTCGTGCTCCACGGCGAACCCCGTCTGCGCGCGCGGGAAGGCCACATCGACGATCGACCTGCTCGTCGGGAGGCGCATCAGCCGCCACCGGAGCCCGCCGTCGCTGCTCGCCGCCACAACTCCGTGTTCGGCGCCCACATACGCTTCGAGCGGGGAGGCGCCGAGGCGAACCCGCGGCTGCTGTGAGAGCTCTTCGAACGGGGATTCGTGCCACACCTGCGTCGCGAAGCTCGCGCCGCCGTCGCTGGAGAGGGCGGTCGCGCCCGACGCTCCGACGGCCACCGCCCGCTCTCCCCCCGCGAAGGCGACGGCGCCCAGCGCCGGGATTTCACGAGCCGGCGTGAACGCCGGGGTGCTCGTCGCCGTCCGGCCGCCGTCGACTGTCCGCATGATCAGATCCGGCGCGCCGTTGTGGATCGCCGAGGTCGCGATCAGGCAGACTTCCGGACCGGCGCAGGAGATCTCTTCGAGTTCTCCAATCGCCGCACCGGCCGGGAGGGCGAGCGGCATCGGCTTCCAGGTGACGCCGCCGTCTTCGGTTCGCAGCAGCGTCTCGTCGGCACCGTCCGCGTAACCGACGAGCGCTGTCGCGAAGGTCACCGAGGAGAGCGACTGGGTGACTTCGGCGACCTGCGCCCAGGAGCGCCCGCCGTCCACCGTCCGCAGGATCCGCCCGATGTTTTCGCCGCCGACGATCGCAATCCCCACCTCGGGGGAGAGAAACCGGATCTGTCCCGGCTTGGCGCCGAACAGGGGCACGGAGGTTCGCGCTTCGAAGCTCGCGCCGCCGTCGCCTGTCCATAGCAGGGCACCTGCTTCGGTCTCCACGAATCCGCTCGTGGCGCTCAAGAAGGAGAACGAGCGCACATGCGACCTGCATCCGTCCCCCGCGGGATCGAACGCGAGGCGCCTGAAACTGCGCTCCGCCGTCGGTCGACTCGCGCAAGCTGCAGCCGCCTCCGACGATCACGGTCTCCGGGTCGAGCACCTGAAGCAGGGTCAGATCTTCTGTGGTGCCGCTTGGGGCGGCGCTCCACGAGACACCGCCGTCGGCTGAGCGCAGCACTGTTCCTTCTTCCCCGGCGGCAAACCCCGTCTCGCCCGCGAAGGCCACGGCCTTCAGGCTGTTCCCCTGCGGGAACGGATTGCTCCAGAGCCACCCGCTGTGCGCGGTCGCGACCAGTTCGCCCGATCGCGCCGAGGCTCGACCGGGCGCCGCTCCCAGCAGCAGGGACGCGAGCAAGAGCGAGCCCAGCAGACCCCCGACCGCACTGCGCCGCGATGACAGTCGCTCCCTTACGATGTTCGTCACGTTAACCCGGAACACATCCGCGGGGCTTCTCGTTGCGCTCAGCGCGCTCCTCACCCTGATCGCGCCGGCGCGCGGCTCCTTTTTGCCGGTCTCGCTCGCGGCCGGCAGATCCTCGCTCGCGCTCTCCGCGGGAGCTCTCCAGCCGCTACCGCGCGAATCGGCGCACGGCAGCTTCGGCGGCAGCTTCGCGCTCTCGGCCGACGGCGAGGAGGCACTGGTCGCCGAAGGCTCGGACGCGGCCGTCTTCGTGCGCGTCGGCGGAGCATGGAGCAGAGAGGCCCAGCTGCGACTGGAAGGTGCGATGGGAGGCGAGGGGACACAGGTGGCGCTCTCGGCGGACGGTGACACGGCGGTGCTCGCCGGACCGTCGGCGCCGGGGCCGGTTGCGGCGTGGGTCTTCACGCGCACCGGCGCCACCTGGACGGCGCAGGGAGCCCCGCTGATCGCCGCCGGCGCCAGCCCGCGACCGCCGGGAAACCGTGGCGAAGTCGAAGGCTTCGCCACGAGCGTCGCGATCTCGGCCAGCGGCGAGACGGTCATGGTCGGCGCCGACTGGGACACCGCGCATACGGGCGCCGCGTGGGTCTTCAGGCGCTCGGCGAGCGCCTGGAGCGAGCAGGGGCCGAAGCTGACGGCGAGCAGCCAGTCAAGCGAAGAACGATTCGGGCAGAGCGTCGCGCTCTCGGCCGACGGCGAAACCGCGCTGATCGGCGCTCCCTCCAACACCGAACGTCCCACCGAAGGCAGCCCGCCTCCCGGCGCGGCCTACCTCTTCAGCGGCCTCGGCGGGGCCCGGGGTCAAACGGCGAAGCTGACGTCCGGCGAACGGGAATCCGGATACGGCCTCGGCGCGGCGGTGGCGCTCTCCGCGGACGCGAGCACCGCGCTGCTCGGCGAGCACGACGAGGCCCGGGTCTTCACGAAAGGCGCCTCGGGCTGGCAGCAGCACAGGCCCCCGCTCACGCCCTACGCCGGCCAGCGTAACTCTCTCTACTACGGGCCGGACGCGTTCGGCGACGTGCTCGCGCTCTCCGCGGACGGCGCGACGGCGCTGATCGGCGGACTGGCGGAAACCGGTTGCGGCAGGTATATGGAGGGCGCCTGCTCGTCGACCGCTACCGTGTGGACGTTCAGGCGAAACGGCGAAACGTGGGTCCGTCAACCCCGGGCGCTGGTCCGGGCACTGCCGTTCGGATCGCCGCTCGCGCTGTCGGCCGACGGCGAAACCGCACTGATCGGACGCGGCGCCCAGTTCGAAGGCGTGACGCCCGTCGGCAGCGCGGTATTCGTCGCGCAGCTCGCGCCGGCCCCCACGAGGGGCTTCGTCACCGAAGCGATCACGACGCTCTTCGACGGCGCCTTCGAACAGCAGCTGTGGAGCGCGACCGCAGGCACGTACCGGATGAGCGCCCGCGTTCGTGCGCCGCGCCTGCCGCGACGCTCCGCTCTTCGCCACGCGTCCCGCCACCGCTTCGCATCCAGCCTGATGCTCTACGGCACGGCCACTGCTGTGGCGCACGGGCCAGAAAACGTCACCCTCTCGATCAGGCCGAGTGCGCTGATGAGGGGGTACCTCAGGCAACGCAGACACCTGACGGCGATCGTCACGCTCGAAGCGCGGCCGCTCGGCGCTCCAGCCGCCAGGAAGACCTTCAAGTTCGACATCAAGCTGATCAAGCTGCCGCCGCCCGAAGTTTGAGGCGTATCTGATTGCTCAGTTGTACTAATTCGGCGGATTTCGCGCAATCGGGCGCCGGGGTGGCTCAACCTCGAGGTGTGAACGTGCTCCCGATGGCGCCGAGCTGTGCTCTTGACGAGGCCGGATTGCGCTTGCAGCTCGAGCGCTATCGCCGCGCGGGGCAGGACGCGCGGCTGATCGAGCAAACGCGACGACGCCTCGTGGTCGAGGTTGACGAGCTCGTGGACGGCAAGCTCGTGCAGGAGGCCATTGCCATCGAGCGAGAGTGCTGCCCGTTCTTTGCGCTCGATTGGGAGGCAGGGCGGCGGTGGCTGACCATCTCGGTATCGCGCGTCGAGCACGAGCCCGCGCTCGAGGCAATCGCGTTCGCGCTCGGTCTCGATGTGGCTGCTCAGCGTGTGCCGTCGAACTGACCGATGCTTCCGCGTGCGTGCGTCGCCTGCGGATCGGCAGATCGGCAGATCAAAAGCGGCTTTTGATCCGGTGGGTCGGCCCATGAGTGGAGGACGGTCTAGGTAGGTAGAGTCCGCGCCATGACGTTTGTTCTGCTCACGGGGGCCACTCGCGGTATCGGTGCTGCCGCCGCGATCGAGCTCGCTCGACAGGGGGCCGAGGTCGCGCTCGTGGGCCGCGAAGAGAGCGTGTAGAGGCGGTTGCGCAGGAGGCCAGAGCGGCCGGTGGGGGCGCACCGGTTCACGAGCACATTGCCGACCTCTCGCTGATGGCCGATGTCCGCGCGCTCGCGCAGGAGGTTCGCGAGCACTATCAGCACATCGACGTGCTGGCGAACAATGCCGGGGCGCTGTTCGCGTCGCGGAGTGAGACCTCCGAGGGGCTGGAGCGGACCTTTGCGCTGAACCATCTCGCGCCGTTCCTGCTCACCAATCTGCTGCTCGATCGTCTGGACGGCGCTCGCGTCGTGACCACTTCATCCGATGCGCACAAGTCTGGGCGCCTGGATCTCGATGACCTGCAATCGCAGAAGTCCTACTCCGCGATGCGCGTCTACGGCACTTCGAAGCTCTGCAACATCCTCTTCACGCGGGAGCTGGCCAAGCGCGCGCCGCAGCTGCACGCCAACTGCTTTCACCCCGGTGTCGTGCGCACCGGCTTCGGTAAGAACGAGAACGGGATCTGGAAGCTCCTCACCACGCTCGGTGGGCCTTTCTTTCGCTCGCCGCAGCGAGGCGCCAGCTCACTGGTCTGGCTCTCGCTGTCCGAGCAGGCGGCGGCTCTAAATGGTGAGTACGTACAGGACGAGAAGGTCCTTGTCCCTAGCGGCCAGGCCCGAAACGAGATCCTTGCCGAGGGACTCTGGAAGCACAGCGCCCAGCTGGTCGGTCTGCCCGTCGACGCACACGCTTGACCGCCGGCATCCCGGCTTGACCTCGACACGCCCGTCTGAGCGCGCGCGCGAATTCCGATCCGCTACGGAGTCTCTCCCAGCTCATGTCGGCGCTTGTGCGCCGCCCAGGCCCTCGGGTGTGAGCTCCGTCTCGATCGCCGAGCGGATCGCCTTCAGCGCGTCTCCGCGTACGCGGAGCTTGGTGGCCGCGTGTGCCTGGGGGTTGAGCTCGGCGAGCTCCGCCGCCGCGCCGAGGCTTGCCGCCCGTAGCTCATCCGCCGGGACGACCCGATCGAAGAAGCCCGCGCTCACCGCCTCGGACGGGCTGTGCATCGTGGCGCTGACAACCGCACGGTTGAAGTGGGCGGGCGCCAGGCGCTGGCGTGCCAGCTCGATCACGAACCACGGGACGCTCAGGCCGATCTTCACCTCGTTGAGGCCGATCCGATATGGGCCCTCGATCCCGATCCGCATGTCCGCCGCCAGCGGCAGGAACGCGCCGGCGGCGACGGTGTGCCCGGAGCAGGCGGTGATGACAGGCCTCGCAAACCCGAGTATCCGCTCGACGAGCGTGGCTCCGAGCGTCAGCATCTCGATCACCTGATCGACCTCGCCGCCGGCGAAGACCTTCAGGTCGAACCCGGCCGAGAAGTAGTTCTCCCGTCCAGTCAGGATGACGATCGCCTCGTCGCGCTCGGCCTGGTCGAACGCGGCGTGAACCGCCTCGAGCATCGGGATCGAGAACGCGTTTACCTTCCCGTCGTCGATCGTGATCGTCGCGATCCGGTCCTTCAGCTCATATCTCGCCAGCTCGGTCATCGTCATTCTCCAGTCATTTTTATCGTATGTCTCTCTATACTGTAACGATGTTCCGAAACGATGTTCTGAAAGAGTTGAAGTCGTCACGGATCGGATCGATCCGCCTCCGAGCCCTTCTTGTCGCGTTAGGTCCCAGCGTGCCAAGGCAGAAGCAGCGAACGCCGGAGTTGCGTGATCACGTGCTGTCGGTCGCGGTTGGACTGCTCGCGCGGGAAGGGGTCGCCGGCTTTACGGCACGGAGCGTCGCCCGCGAGGCACAGACCTCGACGCCCGCGCTCTACGAGCTGTTCGGTGACAAGGAGGGCCTGATCCGCGAGCTGTTCTTCGAGGGGCACCGGCTCTTGCACCGCCATCTCGAGACCTTCCTCGAGTCCGCGGACCCGCGCGCCGATGTGATCCAGCTCGTCGAGCTCTACCGCGGCTTCATCCGCGAGAATCCGGTGCTCTCGGAAGTGATGTTCGCCCACCCGTTCACCGACTTCGAAGCCAGCCGCTCCGAACTGCGTGCGGCAGGCTCGGTGCGGAGCTTCGTCGTCGCGCGCGTGCGCCGCTGTATCGATGCCGGCCTACTGCACGGTGACGAGGCGGATATTGCGCTTGTGCTGATCACCCTCACCCAGGGGCTTGCCATCGCCGAGAACGCGAGCCGCTTGGGGGCTTCGCGGGAGTCGATCGACCGGCGCTGGGCGCTGGCGGTCAATGCGCTCCTCGATGGTCTGAGCCGGTAGCGGCCTGGCCGGCTACTGGCGGAGCGTCCCCGTGCTGGACTCGCCCGCGGGCCGCGCTCTGCCCTAACCCACAAGCTGTGGAGCGAAGTCGAGACTCGGAGTCCCGACCGGCACCTCGAGCTCGATGCGCGCTGGTTCCGGTGCGGCGATCACGCGGTTGCGTCCCGTGCGCTTGGCTTCATAGAGCGCCTCGTCGGCGGCCTTGAAGAGGGTCTCGTAATCGACCTGTGCGCCGCGTGCCGCACTCACGCCGAGCGAGATCGTGACTGGAACGCCGGTTGGTTGCGCCTGCTCGACAGCCTCGCGCAATCGCTCGGCGACTTCCTGGCCCGCTTGCAGGCCGATGCCGGGTAGCACGATCAGGAACTCCTCGCCCCCCAGGCGGTAGACGAGCTCGAACGAGCGCAACCGCTTGCGCAGCTCGTAGGCGATGTCGCGCAGGACCGCATCCCCGCAGTCGTGACCGTGCTCGTCGTTGACCGCCTTGAAGGCGTCGACATCACAGAGCACCAGGCATACGGGCTGCCCGGTGAGCCGCGCCTGATAGGAGATCTCGAGGAAACGGGGGACGAGCGCATGGCGGTTGAGCAGGCCCGTGAGGGGATCGAGAATCGCCTCGTCGCGGTGGTGCAGCTCGGCTGCCTGCAGGGCCCAGACGATTGAGACGACCCCCGCCAGCAGCGCGAGGGTGGCGATCAGCGGCACGGGATTCTCCAGCGCCCACTGGGGGTGTACGCCGATCGAGGCCACGAGCGTGATGGCGATCGTCAAAACGAGCGCGGCGATCACGACCCGGGGACGAAAACGCGCCGCGACCATTCCGGCGGGCAGCACCATCCAGGGCAGCACCGGGCTGCGCGGACCCCCGCTGAGGGCGACCCCCGCGCCGATTATCAGCATCGTGATCACGATTGCGGTGGCGCTCACGCGCTCGGGGTGGGGGCTCTTGCCCATACGCCGGTCGACGACCGCGAAATTCAGCGCCGAGCACGCGAACAGGATCAACGTCCACCAGCCCACCCATGGTGCGGAGATCACGAGCGCGATACCAACCGCCAGCGAGCCAACCCGACGGATCGTGCGCACGCGCTCGTTCGCATCGACGACGCGGCTGCGGTCGAGCTCCGTTGGGCAGAGCCATGAACCCTCGGGCATAGATACGTTCATCGGAGGCAGGTTTGTGCCGATACAGCTGAGGATGTTCAAATGGACAACTTGGTGGCGCCGACCGCGTCGGGCTCGGGAGCGGGCTGCGCCTGGCGCTTGATCCACGGTGCTGGCTGGCCAAGCGCCGAGAGACGCTCGCATTCTGCGCGGCATCGACGATCACGACCTCCACGTGGACACGCTCATCAAGGGTGGCCAGGGCGGCGAACTCGGCCGGCCCTCCCCAGAGATGCCACCCAGTGCTCCCACCCCTCGCGTGGCGGCTCCAGTGCCCGCCACACCACCGTCTGATCGGGCCAAGCAGGGCCTGAGGCCTTGCGTCGCTAGCCTGTCGGGCCGTGCTCGTACCGAGAGATGACATACGCAACGTGGCGATCGTCGCGCACGTCGACCATGGCAAGACGACTTTGGTCGATGCGATGCTGTGGCAGTCGGGCGCGTTCAGGGTGGGCCAGGACGTCGCCACGCGGGTGCTCGACTCGATGGATCTGGAGCGCGAGAAGGGCATCACGATCCTCGCGAAGAACACTTCGCTGCGCTACAAGGACGTGAAGCTGAACATCATCGACACGCCGGGACATGCGGATTTCGGCGGCGAGGTGGAGCGCGGGTTGACGATGGTCGACGGCGTTTTGCTGCTGGTGGATGCGAGCGAGGGGCCGCTGCCGCAGACGCGCTTCGTGCTACGCAAGGCGCTCGAGGCGAAACTGCCGGTGATCCTCGTGATCAACAAGGTCGACCGGCCGGATGCGAGAGTCACGGAGGTTGTCGACGAGGTATACGAGCTGTTCCTCGACCTCGACGCTGATGAGCAGCAGATTGATTTTCCGATCGTGTACTGCAACGCAAAGGCCGGTGTGGCGTCGCTGAGCTACGACCCCGCGAACGCGATCGAGGAGCGTGACCTGAGCCCGCTGCTGGATCTTTTGCTGGAGCGCATCCCGGCGCCACTGTATGACCCCGATCATCCACTGCAGGCGCTGGTGACCAACCTCGACGCCTCGCCTTACGTCGGCCGCCTGGCGCTCTGCCGGGTACGGCACGGAAATATCAAGAAGGCTCAGCAGATCGCGTGGTGTCGTGCCGACGGCTCGATCCAGAAAGCGCAGGTCGCCGAGCTGTACGTGACCGACGCGCTCGACCGCGTGGAGGCGGTCGAAGCGGGCCCTGGTGAGATCATCGCCGTGGCGGGGATCGCTGAGGTGACGATCGGCGAGACGCTCGCCGACCCCGAGGACCCGCGGCCGTTGCCGGTGATCACGGTCGACGAACCGGCGATGTCGATCACGATCGGCGCCAACACCTCGCCGCTGGCGGGCAAAGATGGGAGCAAGCTGACGGCTCGGCAGATCGAGGCGCGCCTGGAGCAGGAGCTCGTCGGCAACGTCTCGCTGCGTGTGCAGGAGACCGCGCGCCCGGACACCTACGAGGTGCAGGGCCGCGGTGAGCTGCAGCTGGCGGTACTGGTGGAGATGATGCGCCGCGAGGGCTTTGAGATGACGGTCGGCCAGCCGCATGTGGTCGAGCACGAGGTGGACGGCAAGCGCCACGAGCCCGTTGAGCGCCTGTCGGTCGACGTGCCCGAGGAGCATGTCGGCACCGTCACCCAGCTATTGGCGGCACGCAAAGGCCGGATGGAGCACATGATCAACCATGGCACCGGCTGGGTGCGCCTGGAGTATCTGGTACCCGCGCGCGGGCTGATTGGGTTTCGCACCGAGTTCCTGACCGAGACCCGCGGCACAGGGATCATGCACCACGTATTCGACCGCTGGGAGCCCTGGGCAGGCGAGCTGCTTACGCGCCAGAGCGGCGTGCTCGTGGCCGACCGCGGCGGCTCGACGGTCACCTTCTCGCTGTTCACCCTCCAGGAGCGAGGCTCGCTGTTCGTCGGTCCCGGCGAGGAGGTCTACGAAGGCATGATCATCGGTGAGAACGCGCGCTCAGAGGACCTCGATGTGAACCCGGTGAAGGAAAAGCACCTGACGAACATGCGCTCGTCCACCTCCGACGTGCTCGTGCGCTTGGACGCTCACCGCAAATTGACGCTCGACGAGGCGCTGGAGTTCGTGCGCGAGGACGAGTGCGTGGAGGTCACACCGGAGAACGTCCGCATGCGCAAGGTGGTTCTGGGGAAGACCGAGCGGATGAAGACGGCGAGGCAGGCGCGCAAGTGAGCACTGGCCTCGGCGCGATCGAGACTGATCCTTCCGGACACGCGCCTGTGGCTACCGCGAATGAACCATCGGCGCAGATCCAGCTCAGCGGCCTGGTCAAGTCCTTTCGCGGCCCGGACGGGCCGATCCGCGCGGTGCGCGGCATCGATGTTCGAGATCACGGCGGGCGAGACGGTTGCGCTGCTCGGTCCCAACGGCGCGGGCAAGTCGACGACGATCGACATGCTGCTCGGCCTGCTCGACGCCCGACGAGGGCACGGTGTCGGTGTTCGGTCGTCCTCCCGCGCAGGCCGTTGCCGAAGGCGCGGTCGGCGGGATGCTGCAGACCGGCCAGCTGATCAGAGACCTTTCGGTGCGCGAGCTGGTCGCGATGGTGGCCTCGCTCTACCCTGCGCCGCTGGACGTCGAGGAGACGCTCGAGCTGGCGGGCGTGAGCGAGATCGCCGCCCAGCGTACGAACAAGCTCTCCGGTGGCCAGACCCAGCGCGTGCGTCTCGCCGTCGCGCTCGTCAGCGACGCCGAGCTGCTCGTGCTCGACGAGCCGACCGTCGCGCTCGACGTCGAGGGCCGCCAGGCGTTCTGGGGCACCATGCGCGCCTTCGCCGCGCGCGGCAAGACCGTCCTGTTCGCCACGCACTACCTCGAGGAGGCAGACACGTACGCCGACCGCGCCGTGCTGATGGCGCACGGCGCGATCGTCGCCGACGGGCCGACTACCGAGATCAGGGCGATGGTCGGCACGCGCACGATCCGCGCGACGCTGCCCAGCGTGGACATCGACGAGCTCGCCGCGCTGCCAGGCATCAACAGCGCCGAGCGCCGCGGCGAGGTGGCGGTCCTGCACTGCGCCGACTCCGACGCGGCGATCAGGGCACTGCTCGGGCGCTCATCCCGACGCACGCGACATCGAGATCGACGCGGCCGGCCTCGAGCAGGCGTTCCTCGCGCTGACTGGTGACGGCGGCGGCGAGGCCAGACACCGGGCGACGCGCGCGGGACGAGTGGGGAGGGGAAAGCCTGATGCCGATCGTGTACATGCGCTACGAGCTTCTGCGGACGCTGCGCAACCGGCGCTTCTTCTTGCTCTCGCTCGGCTTTCCCCTGATCCTGTTCTTCGCGTTCGCCGGACCAAACCGCCACGTGCACGACTTCGACGGGAGCGGCATCTCGTTTCCGCTCTACTACATGGTCGGGCTGGCAGCGTTCGGGACGATGAGCGCGATGCTCTCCTGCGGTGGGCGCATCGCGGCCGAGCGCGCCGTCGGCTGGAACCGCCAGCTGCGAATCACTCCACTGCTCCCGCGCGCCTACTTTCGGGTGAAGGTCCTCACCGGCTACATGATGGCGCTGATCAGCCTGCTCGCGCTGTATGCGGCCGGGACATCTCTTGGGGTCAGGCTGACCGCGCGATGAGTGGCTGAAGATGACAGGGCTGATCCTCATCGGCCTCGTGCCGTTTGCCGCGCTCGGGATCATGATCGGGCACATGCTCACCCCCGACTCGATCGGTCCCGCGATGGGTGGGGGTATCTCGCTGCTCGCGTTGCTCGGGGGCGTCTGGTTCCCGCTTGGCGGCATCACGGTTTCCTGCCCGAACTGGCGCAGTTCATACCGTCCTACTGGCTCGTTCAGGCGAGCCACGTCGCGCTCGGCGGACACCCGTGGCCGGCGAAGGCTGGATCGTGACGGCCGCTGGACCTCGTGCTCGGCGCTCTTGCCGCGCGCGCCTACCGCCGCGACACGGGACGGGTGTAAAGCCGGAGGCCCGCCGGACGCGGGCCTCTGTACGACTGTCTCTACGAATGTCGGCTCGTCCCGATAGGGTCTCTGGGATGAACAGACCGATGAGAGGACTGCGTATCGTGCTGCTGGGCACGATCCTGACCCTGGCACTTGTCGCGAGCGCGGGTGCCGCGACCGCGATTCACTTCCAGCCCGAGGGCCTGCCCGCGCTGAAGACGCAGCTGCACCACCATGCAGTGCATGCGCTTACCTTCCATCCGACGCCGGCGCCGGGGCACATCCACGTCTCGATGGACGACGGCCGGCATTTCACGGTCCTCTACCTCGCCACTGAACAGCCGCAGCTCGTAGCGCTTGCCCGCGCCAACGGCGCGCGTTACGCGGTTGCCGTGACCAAACCGAAAGCAGCCGCGAAAGCGGTGCACCACACCCTGCGCTATGTCGCGGGCGGGATTTTGGTGCTCGTGATCATCGTCGTCGCGGCCGTCTTGCTGGTGGATCGTCGCCGCAAGCTCAGCGAAGAGGCGACCGATCCGCCTCCCACGCAGAGCCAGCCATTGCCGTAGCACCTGCTGAGGCCTGAGCGGCCGTCGCTCGGCTCACAGGAGCGCGCTCGGCCCCGCAGCGCTCCGCCGCGGGCCCCGCAGCGCTCCGCCGCGCTCAGAACCCGGTGTTCGTCTTCACGCGCTTGCGGTCTGACGGGTGCAGGCTGCCCTTCTTCTCGAGCGTGGCGCACGCTTCGGCGATGTCCTGGCCGAGCGTGACTGTCATCGAGTAGCTGAGCGTCTGCTTGACGAGCGCGCGCATGATCTTGACGTGTTCGGCGTTGGGCGGGAGCGTGTAGGCGGGTAGCATCCAGCCGCGCTCGGCGGCGAGCTGGGCGGCGACGTCGAACTCGTCGTAGTCGTGCCCGTCCGTCAATTTGAACGCCACGAGCGGGAGCTGCTCGTCCTCTGCGCGCCGATCGATCTCGAACTCGCCGATCGCCGCGATCTCGGAGGCGAGCGCGCGCGCGTTGTACTTCATCGTCTCCATGACGTAGCGGTAGCCGCTCGTGGCCCCAGACGCGCGAAGTTGTAGTACTGCGCGAGCACCATCGCCGATCCGGTGGAGAAGTTCAGGGTGAACGTCGCGTCGCGCTTGCCGAGGTAGTTCTCGTAGAACACGAGATCCTCCGCGAGGTCTGACTCTTCTCTGAACACGAGCCAGCCGATGCCGGGATAGACCAGGCCAAACTTGTGACCGGAGACGTTGATCGAGCGGACCTGCTCCAGGCGGAAGTCCCACTGCCGACTCGGGGTAGAGGAACGGCCACACGAAGCCGCCGCTGGCCGCGTCGACGTGCAGCGGTACGTCCAGGCCCTGCTCGTGCTTGAGGCCCACGAGTAGGTCGTTGATCCCGCGGATGTCGTCGGAGTGCCCGGTGAAGGTCGTGCCGAGCACGGCCGCCACGCCGATCGTGTTCTCGTCGATATGCGGCTCCACGTCCTCCGGGCCGATCGTGTACTTCTCGGGCGCGAGCGGGACGATCCGTGGCTCGACGTCGAAGTAGCGGCAGAACTTCTCCCAGACGACATGCACGTCGCCGCCGAACACGAGGTTCGGTCGGTCGGTCGACTTCTTCGCCGCCTCGCGACGCTCGCGCCACTTCCACTTCAGCGACAGCGCGCCGAGCATGATCGCCTCGGAGGACCCCTGAGTGCGCGCGCCGGTCGTCTTGCCGGGGGCGTTGAAAAGGTCGCCGAGCATCCGGATGCAGCGCTGCTCGATCTCCGCGGTCTGCGGATACTCGGCGTGGTCGATGAAGTTCGTGTGCAGAGTTTCGCGCGATGATGCCGGTCGGCCTCGGGCTCCATCCAGGTGGTGACGAACGTCGCGAGATTGCGCATCGGGATGCCGTCGAGCACCATCTCCTTTTCGATCAAGCCCATCGCTTCCTTGGCTGACATGCCAGCTCGTCGGCAGCTTGTTGATCGGGAGCGGGCTCGAGCAGGTAGCGATTGCCGTAGCGCTGCTCGAGCCGCTCGATCTGCTCGCGCGTCAATTGAGGCGCCCCCTCGCTGGAGGATTGAGGCGCCCCTTCGCCGGAGGGTTCAGGCGCTCCCTCCTCCGAAGGCCGGCCGGCCGGTTGCTGGGGGAGGGCATGCGCGGCGATCATACGCCTACTCCGTGCTCGGAACCCGCGCTCGGCCTGCCGGTCAATCGGGATGAAGAATAAGACTCAGTCTTATGATATGTTTGCGGCGATGACTGGCCAATACCGCCTGGAGAGGACGAACAGAGACGGGTTTGCGCTCAGATATTCACAAAGAGCGCTCGCGGCGGTCCTGGTGCTGGGGGCTATGTGCCTCGCCGGTTGTGACAGCAGCGCCCCGAGCGGTGAGACGGCCGGAAACGGCCGCGTGAAAGTGGTGGCGGCAGAGAACTTCTGGGGGAGCATCGCTGAGCAGCTCGGTGGAGACCGGGCGCAGGTGACGAGCATCATCGTCAACCCGAATACGGACCCGCACAGCTATGAACCGTCTGCCCGGGACGCGCGGGAGATGGCGGGGGCGCAGCTGGCGATCGTGAATGGCGTGGGCTATGACAGCTGGGCGCCGAAGCTGCTGGCCGCCAGCCCGCTGAAGGGACGCACGGTGCTGAACGTCGGAGATCTACTCGGACTGAAGACGGGCGATAACCCACACCAGTGGTACTCGCCGGCAAGCGTGCAGAAGCTCATCGCTGAGATGGCGGCCGACTACGCCAGGCTCGATCCGGCCGGCGCCACCTACTACTCCGAACGGGAGCGAGCGTTCGAGCAAGAGGATCTTGCGAGCTACGACAAGCTGCGCGCGGAGATCAGGGCGAGATATGCGGGTACGCCGGTGGGCTACAGCGAGAGCATCTTCCGGCCGCTGGGGGAAGACCTCCATTTACAACTGAGAACGCCTTACGGCTTTGCGCAGGCGGTCGCCGAGGGCACGGACGTGACCGCTGAAGACAAGCAAGTCGTCGATCGCCAGGCGCGCGAGCGGCAGATAGAGGTGTGGGTGTTCAATAGCCAGAACGTGACCCCCGACGTGCAGCGCGTAAACGAACTCGCCAAAGCCGCGAGGATCCCGATCGCGACGGTCACCGAGACCCTGGATCCAGCGGAGGACACGTTCGAGCGATGGCAGGTGGCCGAGCTCGAAGGGCTCGAGCGGGCGCTGCACACGGCGACGGGGCGGTAGCCGTGAGCGCCATACCTGCATCGACCGCGAGCCCTTCATCCCCTTCATCCCCTGCGGCCGGCTCATCTGTCCCGGCGGTGGCGCTCCGCGGCGCGGCGGTCCGGCTCGGCGGTAGGACGATCTGGAGCGGGGCGGACGTCGCCGTGCAGGACGGCGAGTTCGTCGCGGTGCTGGGAGCGAACGGATCGGGCAAGTCGACGCTGCTGAAGGCGGTGCTCGGTGCGCTGCCGTTGGCGGCGGGCGAGCTCAGCGTGCGGGGACGCCGGGCGGGGCGAGAGAACGCGGGGATCGGCTATCTGCCGCAGCGGCGCTCGTTCGACTCCGGCATGCGCTTGCGCGGCTCAGACGTGGTGCGGCTGGGACTCGACGGTGACCGCTGGGGGCTGCCCCTGCCGTTCGGGTCTCTGCGCAATCGCGACCGCCCGCACTCGCGACGGCACGCGGCCCGGGAGCGGGTGCGGGAGGTGATCGAGCTGGTCGGCGCGCGCGAGTACTCCGAGCGCCCGATCGGAGAGCTCTCGGGCGGCGAGCAGCAACGGCTGCTGATCGCCCAGGCGCTCGTGCGACGGCCAAAGCTGTTGCTGCTGGACGAGCCGTTGGACAGCCTCGATCTGCCCAACCAGGCGGTCGTGGCCGCGCTGGTGGCAGAGATCTGCCGCAGGGAGGGCGTGGCGGTGCTGCTCGTCGCCCACGACGTCAATCCGCTGCTGCCATACCTGGACCGGGTCATATACCTCGCGGCCGGGCACGTGGTGGCGGGGACGGTGGAGCAGGTGATCACGGGGGAGGTCCTGACGGGCCTCTACGGCCTGCCCGTGGAGGTGCTGAAAGCGAGCGACGGGCGACTGGTCGTCGTTGGGCAGCCCGAGGCTCCGGCCCACCACCACGATCGTCATTCTCACGATCACAGCAGGCACGAGGACGACCATGGGCACTGACCCAATCGCCGCCCACCGCCAACCCCTTCGAGCGCATGCCTGCTGAGATCGCCAACCCGCGCCTCACCTGGAACCTCGTGCGCGACGTGAGCGAGGTGCTCGAATACCACTTCATGCTCAACGCGCTGCTCGCCGGCAGCCTGGTGGCCGTGATGGCGGGGCTGCTGGGGTGGTTCATGGTCCTGCGCCGGGAGACGTTCGCCGGACACACGCTGTCGATCATGGCTTTCCCGGGCGCGAGTGGAGCGGCACTGATCGGTGTCTCGGCGACGTGGGGCTATTTCGCGTTCTGCGTCGCCGGGGGGCTGGCGATCGGCCGGTTCTCTGGGGGACGGGGGCGATCCTGGAGCGAGCAGTCGGCGCTGATCGGCTCCGTTCAGGCGCTCGCGCTCGGCTTGGGTTTCCTGTTCGTGAGCTTGTATGGCGGCGTGCTCGGCGATCTGAACAACCTGTTGTTCGGCACCTTCATCGGCATCTCTGACGGGCAGGTGCTTACTTTGCTGGTAATCGCCGTGGCCTCTGTGGCGGTGCTCCTCGCGTTGGCGCGCCCGTTGCTGTTCGCGTCGGTGGACGCGAATGTGGCGAGCGCGAGGGGCGTGCCGGTGCGAGCGCTCGGGATCGCCTTCCTCGTGCTGCTCGCTCTTGCGGTGGCGGCGACGAGTCAGATCACGGGGGTCTTGCTCGTGTTCGCCCTGCTCTTGATGCCGGCGGCGAGCGCCCAGGCGATCACGCCGCGTCCGTGGCTGAGCCTGGCATTGACAGTGGCGATCGGCTTGGTGGTCGTGTGGCTGGGTCTGGGGATCGCCTACTTCTCGAGCTACCCCGCCGGCTTCTATGTAACGACGATCTCGTTTGCGATCTACGTGAGCGTCCAGCTGGGTATCTGGACACGGGGCACGGGACGGAGTACGACCCGCAGGCGCCTCCCGGCGCCAGAGCAGCGACCCGCCGAGGGCGTGATCGCCTGATGCTCTCCCAGGAATTCATGCGCAACGCGTTGCTCGCGGGCACGTTCATCGCGCTGGCCTGCGGGGTGAGCGGTTGGTTCGTGGTATTGCGCGGTCAGGTATTCGCCGGGGATGCGCTGAGCCATGTGGCGTTTCCCGGAGCGCTGGCCGCCGCCGCCGCGGGGATCGACGAGCGTGTCGGGCTGTTTGGGGCGACGATTGCGGTGGGCGCCGGGATCGGCTTGCTCGGGCAGCGCTCCTTCGCGGGGGGACGCGGAGGCGGTGCAGCGGCACCGGCTGACGATACGGCGATCGGCGCGGTGTTCACGTTCGTGCTCGGCTTGGGCGTGTTTTTCCTAACGCTGTTCAGCACGAGCTCGGGCGGCGGTTCGGGCATCCAGACCGCGCACACCCTGTTCGGGTCGATCTTCGGCCTCGGCTCAGGCGAAGCGCGCCTTGCCGCGGTGATCGGGCTCGCGACGGTGCTGCTGACGCTTGCGATCGCCCGTCCGCTGCTGTTTGCCTCGGTCTCTCCCGACGTGGCTGGGGTGCGTGGCGTGCCGACGCGGTTGCTTGGCATCGCCTTCGTTGCGCTCCTCGGAGTGGTCGCCGCGGAGGCCACGCAGGCCGTCGGAGCGCTGCTGCTGCTCGGCTTGCTCGCCGCCCCGGCGGCGGCTGCGCACAGGATTGCCGCAAACCCGTACGTGGGAATCGTGCTCGGCGGGCTGCTCGCGGTAGTGGCCGTGTGGGGAGGTCTGGCACTCGGCTACGCCGTGCCGGGGCTGCCTCCGAGCACGGCGATCGTGGGGCTCGCGGTCGGTATCTACTACGTCTCTACCATCGTGGCATGAGCAGCCAAGCCGCTACCGGCGACTGGGTCGAGCGCACCGAGGTCGCATTGGCCGCGGCTGGCCACAAGCGCGGTGGCGCCCGCCGTGCGGTGGTGGAGCTGCTCGATGCGCAGCAGTGCGCGCTGACCGCGGTGGAGATCGAGGATGCGCTGCGTGGTGAGCGAAGGAGGGTGAGCCGTGCGAGCGTCTACAGGATTCTCGACGAGCTGGAGCGACTGCGGTTGGTTCAGCGCGTGGAGACTGGCCAGGCGATGGTTCGCTATGAGCGCGTGTGCGGGCACGAGGAGCACCATCACCACCTGGTCTGCGACGGCTGTGGGTCGGTGATGCCCTTCTCCGATGAGGCGCTGGAGCGAGCGATCGAGACGCTCAGCGAGCGGGTGCCTCTGGCGGTGTCCGAGCACGAGATCGTGCTGCACGGCTCGTGTCGGAATTGTCTGGCGTGAGGCTGACGCTGTCCGGCGGTCGGTTGCACAGGTAGCCGAGCATGCAGCCGAGCGTGAATACGGCGACCACGAGCAGCACCGGGCCGGAGTCCTCGGTGAGCGCGCCGATCACGCCCGCGGTCAGGCCTCCGGCGAGCGCGGCGAGCCAGGCGGGGTCGCAGTCGACGGGTGCGAGCAGGCGCCGATGGTGCCCTACGCCGAGTGCGGATGCCACCAGCGCGAGCGCCGTCGCAAAGGGCATCCCGCCGTGCTTCAGCTCGTCGTAGGCGGCTGTGTAGCGGCGGACGATGATGTCGCGTATTTCACCGGCTGAGTGGGCATGCAGCACGCTACCGGTGTAGTGGCCGGTGCCGTGCGCGGTGCTCAGGTCGAGCGCAGCCAATGCGATCAGGCCGGCGACGGGGCTGCCAAGCACGATCAGCGCGCGCCGGCGCGTCAGTGCTCCGGGCAGCAGCATCACGGTGGCAAGGGCCGTACCGGCACTCACGAGGATCACGCCGCCGACACCAGCCCCGATCCGCGCCGAGCCCTCGATCACCGCGAGCATGATCCCGCTCACGGCCATCCTCGCGGCTGCCCGTCGCCCGTGCACGGCCGGGTATAGCGCCGCGGCCACCCCCGCGAACACGAGCACGGCAAGGCCCGACTTGAGCTCGTTGCCGATGCCGTAGAAGCGCACGCCGAGCTCCGGGTTGGGCCCGAGCAGCGAGCGCACGAGCAGCTGCGTGCCGGCGAGCGCGTCGGCGCTCAGCGCCACGACCGCCACGACCGCTGGCGCGAGCGGCGCGCGTGGCCACGGCAGCAGGCGCTCGCAGCTCGCGCCGAGCGAGAAGCAGATCAGTACGAGCAGGGCGTCTTCGGCCCCACGACTGGGCTCGAGTGCCGCCGGGACGAGCACCGCCACCGGCGTCCACAAAAACGCCAGCGCCCCGACCCGCGCTGTCCAGGCACGGACGCGCGGACGCAAACGGGGTGTGAGCGGTGTCAGCCACGCGGCGAGCATCAGCAGCGCCCAGACGCCCAGCAGGCAGGCCAGCGCTCCCAGCCGGCGACCGTAGATCACCAGCAGGCGGCCTTTGAACGAGCGCAGGTAGGCGCCGTCGAGCGCGCCGTCCGGCTCGATCGGCTTGCCGCGCATCGTGTCGGGAACGGGTAGGCCGAGGTGGCGGAGAATGCTCGGGGCGAGATCGACCGCTGCGATCAGCCCACGCTGGTTGGTGCTCTGCGTGCTCAGCGTGTGCCCTCCGCCGAGCCCGGCGACGGCCACCCACAGCAGTTCGTTGCCGGGCACGTCGGGTGCGCGCTGTACGACGATCTCTAGCTCATCGGCCGGGCGCTCGCCGCTCAATGCGCGCAGGTCGCCGAGGCCCTCCACGCCCGCTGGAAGGTCCGCCACGACCAGCCGCTCGTGCTCGTCCAGCGCGGTGATGCGCGCCGGCAACGTCGCCGCCGACCCGAGCGAGAGCGCCGTGAGCAGGCCGCTCTCCTTGGCCGCCGCGACCCCGTCCACGTCGTTGGTCCCGGTAATTCCCGCATAGCCGCCGCCGCCCGGGATTTGCGTTGCCAGCAGCCCAGGCTCGAGGATCTGCGGGGCGCCGCGCGCGCGCTCGAGCACCGCCTGCCAAGGTTCGACTGCGGCGCCAGAGCCATGACGCTGGAGTGACAGGGCCGGTGGGCGTCCGGGGCTGTATGCCGAGGAGGAGACGCGTGCCCCCTGGGTGATGTCGAGTAGCAGCTGAGCAGTCGTGTACGAGCCCTGCGTGGCGCTGAGGATCCCTATCGACAGGGACGGCACGCTCGCTAGCTCGGACTCGGTCGAGGCGCTGGACGCTCCCGGCAGGAAGAGGATTACTGCGGAGGGACGACCGACCGCGGAGGGGCGACCGATCGCGGAGGGGCGACCGATCGGAGACCGGCCAGCCGCGGACGCGTATCCGGCGGGCCAGATGAGCAGGAGCACCGCGCCGAGCAGCGCGGCCGATGCCCCCCGGCGGAGTCGGCTCAGCCCTCCACTCCCTCGGTCGCGACCTCGGGCCGCGGGCGGCGCAAGCTTTGCGCCGCTTCCTCGTGGTGCTCCCCCGTGCTGGAGATTTCGCCGCCCTCGATGTTGGTGCGCGGCAGCCAGGCAAGCCACGCGGGGATCTGCCATGTGCGCGCTCCGATGATCGTCAGCACCGCCGGTAGCAGCAGGCAGCGGATCACCAGCGCATCGAGAAACACGGCGCTGGCGAGGCTCAGCCCGAACTCCTTGATGATCCTGTCTTCGCCGAGCATGAACGACAGGAACACGCAGACCATGATCGCCGCCGCCGCGGTGACGACACGCCCGGTCAGCGCGAGACCCTCCTGCACCGCGCGCTGCTCATCGCCGGTGCGCACCCAGCGCTCGTGCATGCGCGAGACGAGGAACACCTCGTAGTCCATCGACAGGCCGAACACGATCGCGAACAGCATCACTGGGATGAACGACTCGATCGGGCCCTGCTGGACGCCGAACACGCCGCCGAACCAACCCCACTGGAAGATCGCAACGATCACGCCGAGCGAGGCGCCGATCGAGAGCAGGTTCATCACCGCCGCCTGCAACGGGATCACGAGCGAGCGAAACACGACCATCAGCAGCAGCGCGCTGAGCAGCACGACGACGCCGATGAACAGCGGCAGCTTGTGGCCGAGGGTGGTCGCGAAGTCGACAGCTCCGGCGGTTACGCCGCCGACGTAGACCGCCATCCCCGTTTGCCTGGCGAGCGGTGGGACGACCTTTTCGCGCAAGCGTTCGACCAGCTGGGTGGTCGCGTAGGCCTGGGGTGAGGAGTGCGGGTAGACGGTGATCGTCGCCACGTCTCCGCCCGGGTTGAGCTTTGCCGGGGCGACCGACGCCACGCCGGGAGTCCCGGCGATCGCACCACGAAGCTCCTCTATAGAAGTCTTGCCGCTGTGCGGGGTCCCCACCAGGAGGACCCCTTGCTCGGCGGCTTCTTTGCTCGGATTCGGGATTTTTGCGACGACCAGCAGCGGACCGTTGAAGCCCTGGCCGAAGCCTTCCGCGAGCAGCTCGTAGGCGCGGTGGGTCGTCTGACTCGCGGGGTCGTTCGAGGCGTCGCTGGAGCCGAGCCGCAGTGCGCTCGCCGGAGCTGCGATCGCCAGCATGACGAGCGCCGAGACGACCGCGATGCTCCACGGTTTGCGCTGCACGAATCTGCTCCACCGCAACCATGCGCCGCCCTCGCCCGGCAGATCCCTCGCCGGGGCCGCCTGTGCCTCGACGGCGCGACGTCGCGCTCGCCGGCTCGGCCGCGCGACGCGAGCACCAGCAAGCGTCAGCAGTGCTGGCAGCAGCGTCAGCGAGGCGAGCATCACCAGCAGCACGCCGATCGACGCGGAGATCGCCACGCCGTAGAGGAAGTCGACGCCGAGCAGCATCATCCCGAGCAGTGCGATCACGACCGTGCAGCCCGCGAACAGGACCGCCCGCCCGGCGGTGTCCAGCGCGTGTACGACCGACTCCCGGGGATTCTCAAACGTCGGCCCGGGCGTGCCATAGGCCTCGCGGAAGCGCGTCAGGATGAACAGCGCGTAATCGATCCCGACGCCGAGGCCGATCATCGCGGCGAGCTCGGAGGAGAAGTTGGGCGTGTCGACCACATGCGTGAACAGCGCGATCGCCGCAAGGCCCGTTCCGAGGCCGAACAGCGCCGTGAGGATCGGCAGGCCCATCGCGATCACCGAGCCGAACGTCAGCAGCAGCACGACGATCGCCGCGAGCAGGCCGACGGCCGTGGACAGGCCGAAGCCGGCTTGCTCGGTTGCCTCGATCGCTTGACCGCCGAGCTCGACCTGCAGGCCCGGCTCTCCGGCGGCGCGAGCGACCTTGACGACGCGTTCGGCGGCGCTTTTTGGCAGCAGGTTCGCTTTTTCGTCGAACACGACCGTCGCGAACGCGATCCGGCCGTCCGCCGATATCGACTTGCCCGCGGCGGCGCCCGCGTAGGGGCTGATCACCGTCGTGACGTGTGGCAGCTTCTCGACTTCGGCGAACATCGCGCTCATCCGCGCCTTTACCGCCGGCTCGAGGACCGTCCCGGAGTTGACCTTGTAGGCGATCGTGTCGCGGTCGCCGGCCTGGGCGGAGAAGCTCCGCTGCAGCAGGTCGGCTGCGCGCTGCGCGTCGGAGTTGGGCAGCGTGAAGTTGTTGGAGTAGCTCGTCCCCGCCGATCCGGCGAGCGCAATCATCACGACGAGCAGCGCGATCCAGCCGATCACGACGTACAGACGATGGGTTGTCGACCAGCGAGCGAGCGTGAGCATGAGGTTGGCTCCGGGAGGGGCTTGGGGGCGGAGATGGGCGGCGGGGACGATCGGCGCCTTGAGAAAGAGTAGCCGTCTCTAGTTGACGCGAGTAGCCGTCTCTAGTTGACGCTCGGGTCTGATGGCATCCTGGCGATCAGCGCGTAGCTGCCGCCCTTGCGCATCAGCACATTGCTCCACAGCTCCCCCGGAACCTCGGTGAACACATCGTCGGGCACCGCGCTGTGCGCGATCCAGTCGCCCTGGTCGAGCTCGGCGTCGAGCTGCCCCTCACCCCAACCCGCGTAGCCGGCGAACACGCGCCTGCGCGCGGTCGCCTCCGTCAGCTCGTCGATGCTGGTGTCCGGAGCGGGAAAGCCGATCCGGCCCAGCACCAGCAGTCCGGCCGGGGTCGGGTCGAGAAACTCGGCCAGGAACACGATCGAGCTCGGCTGCACGGGGCCGCCGACATACACCGGCTCTAGCTCCTGTACGGCCTGCTCCAGTGCTGGCACCGCCTCGCCCACCGTCACCTCGGAGGGGCGGTTCAGCACGACGCCCATCGCGCCCTCCTCGCTGTGCACGCCGACCAGCACAACCGCGCGCCTGAAGTTGGGGTCCATCAGCGTCGGTGAGGCGAGCAGTAGCTGACCGCAGAGCGATTCCTGCATGATCTGGGAGAGGCTACCGCTCAACGAGGCTAGCGCTCGACAACGAGAGGGAGTGTTTGTGAGCACCCGAGACTTCGATGTGATCGTCCTCGGCGCCGGACCTGCCGGAGAGGTCTGCGCCGGACGCCTGGCCGATAGCGGTCTCGCGGTGGCGCTGGTCGAGCGCGAGCTGGTCGGCGGAGAGTGCGCGTTCTACGCCTGCATGCCTTCCAAGGCGCTGCTGCGACCCGCTCAGGCGTTGGCCGAGGCGCGTCGCGTCCCGGGGGCAGCCGAGGCCGCCGGTGGGGAGATCGACCTCGCGGCCGTTCTGCGCCGTCGCGACGAGGTCGTTCACAGCCTCGAGGACGATGCCCAGCTGCCGTGGATCGAACAGCGCGCGATCACGCTCGTGCGCGGCCACGGCGCCGTCTCCGGCGAGCGCGAGATCCGCGTGGGCGAGGATCTGCTGCGCGCGCGCAAGGCGGTGATCCTCGCTCCTGGCAGCGGCGCTGTGATTCCACCGATCCCCGGCTTGCGCGAGTCACATCCCTGGACCAACCGCGAGGTGACGACGGCCAAAGCGATTCCTGCCTCGCTGCTCGTGCTGGGCGGTGGCGTGGTGGGCGTGGAGATGGCCACGGCCTACGCGTCGCTGGGCGCACAGGTGACGATCGTCGAGGCGCTGCCTCGGCTGATCGCGGGTGAGGAGGAGTTCGCCTCCGATCTCCTCCAGGACGCGCTCGAGGATGCCGGTGCGAAGGTTGTACTCGGGGTCAAGGCCACAGGGGTGCAGCGCGAGCAGAGCAAGGGGCCGGTCACGCTCGAGCTCGAGGACGGCCGCGCGTTCACCGGCGATGAGCTGCTCGTCGCGATCGGCCGCGTACCCCATACCGACGATCTCGGCCTGGCGACCCTCGGCCTGCAGGGCGGCAAGTCGATCGAGGTCGACGAGCAGATGCGCGTATCCGGTCACGAGTGGCTGTACGTCGTCGGCGACGCCAACGGCCGCGCGCTGCTCACGCACATGGGCAAGTACCAGGCGCGCCTCGCCGCCGACCACATCCTCGGACGCACGGGTGCTACGACGGTCCTACGCTCGGATGGCCGGCTCTCCCCCCGCGTGATCTTCACCGAGCCGCAGGTTGCCGCCGTCGGTCATACGCTGCAGAGCGCCGAAGAGGCCGGCCTGAACGTGCGCGCGGTCGACACGCCCACGGAGGGCAGCGCCGGCGGCAGCTTCGTCGGGCACGGCGCGCCCGGGACCGCCCGGATCGTCGTCGACGAGGACCGCAAATTGATCGTCGGCGCCACCTTCACCGGCGTCGACGTGGCCGAGTCGCTGCATGCCGCCACGATCGCCGTGATCGGCGAGGTGCCCCTCGAGCGCCTCTGGCACGCCGTCCCCTGCTTCCCCACCCGCAGCGAGCTGTGGCTGAACCTGCTGGAAGAGTACGGCCTCTGATGACCGTTATGCTGAACTTCGGTTGAGCCCTACCACGGCTCAACCACCACTGGACCGCAGAGTCCATCCACGCGATCGGAAGGCGAGCGAACATGGCGAAGACCCCGCAGGTGGGCGAGCAGGCGCCCGATTTCGAGCTGCCCGGCACCGACGGTCCTTTCAAGCTCTCTGAGCACCGCGGCGAGCGGGTCGTGCTGCTGTTCTACCCCGGCGACGAAACGATGGTGTGCACCAAACAGTTCTGCTCCTATCGCGATCGGGCAGAGGACTTCGCCGCGCTGAATGCAACGGTGCTTGGCATCTCCTCTCAGGATCTCGCCTCACACGAGGGGTTCATCGCCAAGCACGGCCTCAACGTCCCGCTGTTGGCCGATGTCGACAAGCAGGTCGCCAAGGCCTACAGCGTCTTTTCTCCACGTCTCGGGATCAAGCGCGCGGTGATCGTGATCGACGAGGACGGGATCCTCCGCCACCGCCACGACCATCTGCTCGGGCTCGACTATCAATCGGTCGACGAGCTCAAAGCCACGCTCGACGCACTGCCTGGCGCACCCGCAGCGGCGTAGCTCAGCGGCTCAGCGGCTCAGCGGCTCAGCGGAGTATCCAGCTCTCGCTCGTCGTCCGTCCGGTCCTCGCCGGCGCGTCGCGCGTGCAGCTCAGCCAGCTCCAGCTGTAGGTTGCGCGGCTGCTGATCGGCTTGGAGCCCCGCTCGTCCGCGCCGCTGCCAGATGCCCTCGCCGTCCAGCTCCCACGAGCTCTGATTGTCGGCGAATGCCCGTTCCAGCGTGTCGAGCAGCTCGGTGCGCAGTTCCGCGGAGTTGATTGGCGCTGCCAGCTCGACGCGATGGTCGAGGTTACGTGGCATCAGGTCGGCCGAGGAGATGTAGATCGTGTACTCCCCGTCGCGCTCGAAGGCATAGACACGTGAGTGCTCGAGCAGGCGCCCGACGATCGAGACGACCCGGATGTTCTCGGAGATCCCCTCGATGCCCGGCCGCAGGCAGCAGATTCCGCGCACGTTCAACTCGACTCGCACCCCGGCCTGCGAGGCCCTGTAGAGCGCCCGGATGCAGCGTCCGTCGACCAGCGCGTTCATCTTCATCGCGATCCGCCCTGGGGATTCCGGCGAGTGCGCGGCGATCGTCTGATCGATCTGGTCGATGATGCCCTCACGCAGCTGGCTGGGCGCTGTCAGCACCTTGCGATAGTGCAGCGGGCGGGCGTAGCCGGTGAGGTAGTTGAACATGTCGGCCACATCGGCCCCGATCTGCTCGTCGGTCGTGAACAGCCCGAAGTCGGTGTACAGCCGCGCGGTCGCGGAGTGGTAGTTGCCGGTGCCGATGTGCACGTAGTTGCGCACTCCGTCGCCCTCGCGGCGTACCACGAGCACGCACTTGGCGTGCGTCTTCAGCGATGGCTGGCCATACACGACATGCACGCCGGCCTCCTCCATCGCCTTGGCCCAGTGGATGTTCATGCGCTCGTCAAAGCGCGCCTGCAGCTCGACCAGCGCGACTGCCTGCTTGCCCCGCTCGGTGGCGTCGATCAGCGCCGGTACGAGCGGCGAATCGTCGCTCGTGCGGTAGACGGTCTGCTTGATCGCAAGCACATTTGGGTCCGCCACCGCTTGCTCGACGAAGCGCTCGACCGAAGTGGAGAACGAGTCGTAGGGATGGTGCACGAGCACGTCGCCTTCGCGCATCGCTCCGAGCACATCGGGCCGCTCACCTTCGTGGCGCAGCAGTCGCGGATGGGTGTGTCCCACCAGCGGCTCCTCGCGCAGCTCACCGTAGCCGGGCAGCTTGACGATTTGCCACAGCGCGCCCATGTCGAGCAGACCGTCGACCGGGTAGACCTCCTCCTCCTGTACTCCCAGCAGCGCGGCCAGCTCATCGCGCAGGCGCTCTGAGCAGCCGGCGCCCACCTCGACGCGCACAACCTCACCAAAGCGCCGGCGGCGCAGCTCGTCCTCGACCGCCTGCAGCAGATCGGCGGCGTCGTCGGAGACCTCCAAATCGGCGTCGCGGGTCACTCGAAAGACGTCGTAGTCGGCGATCTCCATCCCCGGGAACAGCGCGTCGAGATGGTTCGCGATGACGTCCTCCAGCGCCAGCAGCGTGATCGGCCCCGGGCTCGACCCCGTCGATCCTTTGAGCGCGATGAAACGCGGCAGGATCTCGGTCGGCACCTTCACGCGCGCGAACACCGTCTGCTCGGTCACAGGGTCGCGCACGAGCACGGCGAGGCTGAGGGACAGGTTTGAGATGTATGGAAACGGCCGGCCCGGGGCCACCGCCAGCGGAGTGAGCGCCGGGAAGATCACCTTCTGGAAGTGCCTGGCAAGCTCCGAGCGTTGCTCTTCGTCGAGCTCGTCCACGGAGAGGACGCGGATATCGTGCTCGGCCAGCGCGGGACGCAGGCGTCCTTCAAAGCACCCGGCCAGTCGCTGACTCAACTCCAGCACGCGCTCGCGGATCAGCGCGATCGTCTCCGAGGGGATGCGGCCGTCGGCCCCCGGGTTCTCGACGCCCGCGTCGATCTGATCGCGCAGGCCGGCGACGCGCACCATGTAGTACTCGTCGAGGTTGGTCGTGTAGATCGCGCAGAACTTCACGCGCTCGAGCAGTGGAGTCCGCTCGTCCTCGGCGAGTTGCAGCACGCGCTCGTTGAAGTCGAGCCACGACAACTCGCGGTTGAGGTAAAGCCCCGGATCGTGCAGATCGGTCATCGATCTTCACGCTACAGGTTGACTGCACCAGGTAGTGTGAAGACCGAGAGGCAATGGCTCGTCAGCTCTGGCTACTACGTCACGCCGAGGCAGAGCCTCATGGCGCTCGCTCCGACGCCGAGCGCCGCCTGACCGTGCGTGGCGAAGGCCAGGCGCGCGCGGCTGGAATCGCCCTGGCACGTCTCGGAATCGACTTCGACACCGCCTTGTTCAGTCCCAAGGTACGCGCCCGCCAGACCGCCGAGCTGGCCGCCGAGCACTGGAGTGAGCAGCAGCGCGACCTACTGGCCGTGCACCCGCCGCTGGCCGCTGGTTTTGAAGCTCGCCAGGCGCTCGCCGAGCTGTCCGGCCTGCCGGCCGACGGGCGTCTGTTGCTCGTCGGCCATGAGCCCGACCTCTCGGGCGTGATCGGGGCCCTGACGGGCGCCCGGCTGAATTTGAAGAAGGGCGGGTTGGCCGTGCTCAGGCTAGCGGGCGCCGGCGGTGAGCTCGTGGTCCTGATGGGACCCCGTGAGCTTGCCCGGATCGCCGGTGGGGCGGGCGGGGTTCCAATCGACGGGGATTGAGGACGGAACATCCTCGAGGCCGACCACCTCCAGCGATTCGGCGGCAAAGCGGTAGCCGATCCCGAAGTGGGTGTGGATGTAGCGCCACCGCGGCGAGGCCTTCTCGAGCTTTTGGCGCAGCTTGCGCACGAACACGTCGACCGAGCGGTCGCCGCGCACCATCGCGTAGCCCCACAGACGCGAGTAGATCTCCTCGCGCTCCAGCACGCGTCCCTCGGCGGCAGCGAGCAGCTCGATCAACTCGAACTCGCGCCTGGTCAGATCGAGGCCCTGGCCCTCGACGAACGCCTGGAATTGGTCGGAGCGGATCTCGACCTCGCCTGCCGTCAGCGGCTTTGACTCTGTGCGGCCGGTGGAGCGCCGGCGCCGGCGCGCGACACCCTGCACGCGGGCGATGACTTCCTCGGGATGGCACGGCTTGGTGATCCAATCGTCAGCGCCGAGGCGTAACCCGCGCACGCGCTGGGCTACCGTCGAAGGTCCGGTGCAGACGACGACGCCCAGTTCCGGCAACGCTCCGCACAGCCGCTCCAACCACTCCCAAGCCTGCGGTCCGAGTACCGCGAGGTCGACGACGAGCGCGCTCAGCCGCATCGAGGCCACCGCGTCGGTGGGTACCGGGCTGCCGAGCACACGATGCTCCCAGCCGAGGCGATCTAGGCGCTTGCTCAGCACCTGAATGAACCCGCTGTCGCGGTCGAGCACGGCGATGCGCATTGAGGATGCGCTCGAAGTGCTCGACGGTGCCGCCTCCTCCGTGGCGCGGATGCTTTCCGTCATCGAGGGTCAGTCTAGGCCACCTCGCGGACCCTTGTGCGAGCAGGCGCAAATGGTCACAGGATGTTCACAGGAGAAATACGCTAATTGCGGACGGAATCAGGTGCCTGCGACCGGGTGGCGGAGGGAGCTCAGGATGTCTCGGTACTCGCGTCCGGCGCGCCATCCGCCCGCACTCCGGCTGGGTGAGAAGAGTCCGAGAACTCGCGGAACAGGCCGGTGACGACGAACGCGACCTGCTCACCGATGTCCACCGCGTTGTCGCCGATCCGCTCCAGGGCACGGGCTACGAGGATCATGTGCATCGCCCACTCACGCGTGTCGGCGTCGTCGCCGATGTCGAGCGCCATCCGGAAGATCTCGCGGTTCAGACGGTTGATCTCACGATCCTGACGGACCAGATCTTCGGCCAGTCCGATGTCGCGACCGGCGAAGGCGGACTTTGACTGGATGACCTCGGAACGGCCAAGTGCGCCCATCTTTCGCAGCGAGTCGAGGACCTCTTGGCGCACGGGTGGTTCGTGCCCGGAGAGCGGGATCAGCTTGGCGATGTTCACACACTGGTCGCCCATTCGCTCGATGTGCTTGATCGTATGCAGCAACGCTGCAACCAGCCGCAGGTCGCCTGCTACCGGCGCCTGCAGGGCCAGCAGCGAGAGGATGCCCTGGTGAACCTCCAGATAGCGTCCATCGACGCGGTCGTCGTCGGCGATCACCATCTGGGCCAGCTCAACGTCCTGGTGGTTGAGCGCCTCCAGCACGCGGTCGAGTTGCTCGACGATCAGATCCAGGCCGCCGAGCGCGTTTGTCTCGAGCTCCTGCAGCTGCTGCTGGAAGTGCACGCGTCCGTGCTGGGCTCCGGCGGCGCGTGGCGCGCCATCGTTGGAACCGCCGGGCGAGATCGACCCGCCGGCATCGTTAGCCGAACTTGCCGGTGACATATTCCTCGGTTCTCGGGTCGGTGGGGTTGGTAAAGATCTCCTGTGTTGGGCCTACCTCAACGAGCTCTCCGCCGAGCATGAACGCGGTGCGATCGGCTACCCGCGCGGCCTGTTGCATGTTGTGCGTGACGATTACGATCGTCACGCTCTGCTTCAGCTCGGCGATCAGCTCCTCGATCTTCAGCGTCGCGATCGGATCGAGCGCCGAGCAGGGCTCGTCCATCAGGATCACCTCAGGGCTCACGGCGAGCGAGCGCGCGATGCACAGCCGCTGCTGTTGACCGCCGGAGAGGCCGGCGCCGGGCTCATCCAGCCGTTCGGAGACCTCGTCCCAGAGGCCGGCGCCGCGCAGCGCGGTCTCGACCTTGGGGCGCAGGTCGCCGCTGCGCCGGGAGCTGAGCCGCAGGCCGGAGGCCACGTTGTCGAAGATCGACATCGTCGGAAACGGGTTCGGCTTCTGGAAGACCATGCCGATCGCGCGGCGCACCGCGACGACATCGACCGAGGAGTCGTACACATCGAGGTCCTCGAGCAGCACGCGACCTTCGGCGCGGGCGCCCGGGATCTCCTCGTGCATGCGGTTGACGCAGCGCACCATCGTCGACTTGCCACAGCCTGATGGGCCGATGATCGCGGTTACCTCGTTGGCGCGAAAGTCGAGGTCGATGCCCTTGACCTGCTCGCTCGAGCCGTAGAACGCGCGCAGTTTCTCCAGACGCACGCTCAGCCCCGGCTTGCTCGCTGCGGTGGACGCGACTGGGGGGGCGTTGGTCTGTGGTCTTGTGGGCGGGGGCATCGGAGAGCGGGCCTGGCCGGGCTCTAGTAGCTCATCGGGCTCCACGTCAGTGCTCCGCAGAGACGTTCCGTCGGATGTCATGCAAGGCGGCTCCTTCGGGCTATCAGGCGGGCGATGAGGTTGAGCAGCAGGATCATGACGACGAGTGTGAGCGCCGCTCCCCACGCACGGTTTACCACGGCTGTGGTCGGAGATGTAACGTCGCTGTAGATTTGCACCGGCAGCGAGTTCATGAACTGGCCGAGGTTGAAGTTGGTCTTGTTCGTCGCCGCTGCGGTGAACAGCAGCGGCGCGGTCTCGCCGGCGGCGCGGGCGATCGCCAGCAGCACTCCGGTCACCATGCCCGGCAAGGCGGTGGGCAGCACAACGCTAGAGATAACTCGCCAGCGCGGCGCGCCCAGCGCGAGCGCCGACTCTCGCAGCGCGCCGGGAATCAGCATCAGAATCACCTCTGCAGAGCGGATCACCACCGGGAGCATCAGCAGCGACAGCGCCAGCGAGCCCTTGTAGCCGGCAAAGCTCGAGCCGGTGCCGACCACGAGCACGATGTAGATGAACAGCCCGAACACGATCGATGGCACCCCAGTGAGCACGTCCACGAAGAAGCGCACTATTTGCGCAAACCAGCTGCTCTTGCCGTACTCGACGAGCCACACCGCGACGCCAATACCGACCGGTATGGCGATCGCCGAGGCCAGTGCGACGATCTCGATCGTGCCAAGGATCGCGCTCTTGATCCCGCCGATGCTCGAGCTCTTGAAGAACGTGTTGCCGGTCGGGTCGGTCGTAAAGAAACTGGGACTCCAGGAGCCAAGACCCTTGAGCAGCAGGTAGTAGACGATCAGCACCAGTGGGATCAGGGCCAGCAGGGTGCCCGCGAGGATCGTGCCACGAGCGATCATGTCCTTGCGCCGTCGCGCCGGGCTGACGTTGAAGCGCGCCAGCTGGTTGGGCGCCGGGCTCTGCGCGCTCATATGCCTGCCGCCCCCGCGATCGGCATTGAGCCACCCGCGGCGTGCCCTTGTGCGGTCCTCTCTGCCCGGTTCGCACGCGCAGCCCGCTGCACGAGTAGGCGCGCCACCCCGTTGACCAGCAATGTCAGGACGAACAGCACCAGGCCGGCGGCGAACAGCGCCGAGCGGTGCAGACCCTGGGCCTCGCCGAACTCGTTGGCGATCACCGCCGCCAGGCTGTATCCCTGGCCGAACAGGTGGCTGCCGAGTTTCTGGGAGTCGCCGATCAGGATCGTGACGGCGATCGTCTCGCCGATCGCCCGGCCCAAGCCGAGCATTGCTCCCCCCACGATGCCGGAGCGGCAGTAGGGCAGCACGGCTATCCGGATCATCTCCCAGCGTGTGGCGCCGAGCCCGAGCGCCGCTTCCTTGTGGTCGGCTGGCACCGTGGCCATCACCTCGCGGCTGATCGCTGAGACGATCGGCAGGATCATGATCGCCAGGACGAGCCCGGTGATGAAGTAGTTGGGTATCGTCACCAGACCGCCGCCGATGAACGGGATGAATGACAGGCGGTCGGCCACCCACTGCTCGGCTGGCTGAAGCTTGGGGGCGAGAAAGAAGATGCCCCACAGCCCGTACACGACCGAAGGAACGGCGGCCAGCAGCTCGATCAGGATCTTGATCGCTCCGCGCACGCGCCGCGGCGAGAGCTCGGTCACGTACACGGCCGTAGCGACCGCCACCGGGACACCGATCAGCAGCGCCAGCCCGGAGGTGATCAGCGTGCCCACTACCAGCGGCAGCGCACCGAAGTGTTCGGCGCTTGGATTCCAGTTGTTATCGAACGCAAAGCCGAGCACGCCCGCGTGCGCGAAGGCCGGTCTCGCCTCGCCGACTAAGCGGATGAAGAAGTAGACGATCAGCGCCAGGATCAGACTGGCCAAGATGCTCAGGCTGTACTTCAGGGCGCGGTCTGGCAGACGTGACAGCGGCGAGCGCTCGAGGATCGAGCGCTCGCCGCCGGGTAGGGATGCTGTCTCCAAGGTGCTGCTAGCCGCCGAGGGAGGATCCGTTGCATTGCAGGCCGGCTGCCGCGGCCTTGGACTTTGCCAAGATCGACGCGGGCAGCGCCGCATAGTCGGCCTGGGAAAGGATCGACTGTCCTTGGCCCAGGCCGTAGTCGATGAACTTCACGACACCCTTGGCCGCGCTTTCGGACAGCCCCGCCTTGCAGAGGTCCTGGTTGACCACGATGAACGTCTGTGAGGTGATCGGGTAGCTGGCGGCTCCGCCCGGATTTGAGATCTTGATGCCGAGGTTCCTCGGCACCGTCACGCCCTGCGCCGCCGCGCTGCTCGAGGCGAGCGTCGGCGCTACGAACTGACCGGCCTTGTTCTTCACCGAGGCGTAGGTGAAGTTGTGCTGCAGCGCATAGGCCTGCTCAACGTAGCCGACCGCGCCGGTCGTCTGCTGAACCGCACCGGCGACGCCTGCATTGCCCTTTGCGCCGGTGCCTGTCGGCCATGGTACTTCCTTGCCTTCACCGACCTTGCTCTTGAATTCAGGGTCGACCGCCGCCAGGAAGCTGGTAAAGCCGGATGTCGTGCCGGAGGAGTCCGAGCGGTGGATCACGGTGATCGCGGTGCTCGGCAGCGACACGCCCGGGTTCAGCGCCTTGATCTCTGGATCGTTCCAGGTCTTGACCTTGCCGAGGTAGATGTCGGCGATCGTCTTGCCGTCCAGCTTCAGGCCGGTCTTCACGCCCGGCAAGTTATAGGAGACCGTGATCGCGCCCAGGAACATCGGGATCTGCACGGCGGGGCTGCCGTTCTTGGCGATCGCCGTTTCGTCCGCTGCCTTCAACGGCGGGTCGCTCGCTCCGAAGTCCACCGTCTTTGACTCCAGCGAGGTGATGCCCGCGCCTGAGCCGACCGCCTGATAGTTGACGGTCAGGGGGGACAGCGATGAGGCCCACTGCTCATAGACCGGAGCGGCGAACGTCGAGCCGGCTCCGGAGATCGTCGTCGATCCACCGCTCGAGCTGCTCGTGCTCGCGGAGCTATTGGACGATGTGGTGCTGGAGCTTGAGCCGCACGCGGCGAGGCCGAGCGCGAGCAGCACTACGCCCGCGAGCGCGCCAATCTTGTTTGTGATCACTACGTCTCCTCTGGCTGGATTGCGTGATGAAGGCTCGGGCTTCGGCCCTCGGCTGGTCTGTGCTGCTGGGCCAGTCTCTTAATCCACAGGGGCCGTGGTGTGAACATCTCGTGAAAGCTGTGGCTGGAAGCGATAGCCAAAGCCCGGATGGGTGTGGATGAAGCGACGATCGGGCATCGCGGCTTCGAGCTTCCCGCGCAGCTTGCTCACGTAGACGTCGACCGAGCGGTCGCCGTCGCGCAGCTCACCGCCCCAGGCCGCGGCGTACAGCTCAGCGCGCGTAACGACGGCCCCCGCTCGTCGAGCCATTGCCGCCAGCAGCTCGAACTCGCGTACCGACAGCGTCAGCGCGCGACCAGTGGCGAGCACCAGGCCCTCACCGAGCCGAATCTCCAGTTCGCCGGCGTAAAGGGTGTTCGCGTTTTCGACCGAAGCCTCCACCGCCGTACAGCGTTGCCGCGAATCGTGCTCATGCTCGTTGCGAACTCGTGATCTACCGGTGAAGAAGTCGTAAACAAAACCCGGTTGCCGTTCGATATCCATACTCTTCGCAGATGAGCTTGCTCGGCCGTCCAGTCGATGAGACCTTGATGAACCTCCTCGAGGAGGCTGGGCGCAACGTGCAGCGCTCCGCTCTGCTGTTGCGTCAGCTGCTCTCAGAACTCCCCGAGCATGCGCCGCTCGCGAAGGATCTCGCTGAGTGCGAGCGGGAGGGGGACCGCATCACCCACGACATCATCCACCGACTCAATGGCGAACGGCGCGTGCGCGCTCCATTCGACGCCGGCGACGGGTACGCCCTCGCCACGGCGCTGGATGACATCGTGGATCACACCGAGCAGGCGGCCGCCCAGCTCGGCCTGTACGGCGTGGAAGCGCCGATGGAGCAGGCGGTCGAGTTCGCCGACGTGCTCGTGGCAGCCGGGGAGCCGATCCTCGATTCGTTGCGCTGCCTGCACTCAGGCAAAGACCTCACTGCGCAGCTGGTCGAGATCCATCGCCTGGAGAACGAGGGCGACCGTTTGCTGCGCGACGGCGTGGCCTCGCTGTTCGCCAAGGGCACCGATCCGATGATGGTGATCCGCTGGAAGGACATCTTCGAGTCACTCGAGGCTGCCGTTGACGCTTGTGAGACGGTTGCGCACGTGCTGGAGGGGATCGTGCTCAAGCGCCGCGGACGCCGCAGCGCTCGCTAGCCCAGCGTCTTCAGCCCGCGTGTCTTCAGCCCGCGCATCTTCAGCCCGCGTGTCTTCAGCCCGCGCATCTTCAGCCCGCGCCCTTGCTACTTGTATGCGTTGAACACGCTGCTGTCGAACGTGAGCAAACCGGGCGCGGCCGCGTATCCAAGGGGTTTCAGGCCAAACAGATTCTCGATGCTGCGCAGCAGCGAGAAGTGGTTGTATTCGCCTGTCAGGTTCAGGGTGCCCGGCTTGACGTACTTGGATAGCAGCAACAGGCCCACCCGTCCACCGCCGTCTGTCGAGGGCGCGGTGGCGTCCTTGGGCGTGGCGCTCGCCGGGCTGGGCGTCGCGGGGGGGCTTGTGGCCAGCAGGTTTGGATATGTGGAGGTTGTGCAGCAGCCGCTCGAATCGGCGCCCGGTCCGCTCTGCGGTGCCTCATCGAAGGTGATCGCGATCAGTCCGCCTTCTTTGTATGCCTGTGAGGCTTTGATCTCCGGCACGACCCTGCGCAGGAAGGCTTCGGCTGCTCGGCAGGCCAGTGGGCTGCCCGGGAACGCACGGCGTTTCAGAGCCGTCCTCGCAGCGGTCGGGCACGATGTAGGAGAGCGACGGGGTTGTGCTCGGATCCTTCAGAGTCGGAGCTCAGTCGACCCAGCCCAACATCCTCCTGGCGCATTCGGCGCCGTCGATCAGCGAGTGGAAGTACACGAATGGGTTGCGCCATGTGACATAAGCGATCACCGGGGCTAGGGACGTTCTCGGGGTCGGCGCCAGCAAGAGTGGGATGGCGGCAGCTCGGCGGCTGGCCGGTCCCTCCCGCTTCGATGTCTCCCACGTATGCCTTCCACGTTTTGCCGAGGTGGTCAGCTGGTTGGCGAGCGTGAGCGTCTGAGGCGGGTACACGCAGCCGCTGCCCAGCGCCTGGCCTTCGAGGCCGGTGGCTGCGGGAGTGATGGTCGCCGTACTGGGGGCAGTCGCCCGCCGTCTGGGGGGTGGGTCCCTGGCCGCTGATCAACGCGATCGCGTTGGCGAGCTCGCCTTGGCTGACGGCGTAGTAGTCCTCCAGCAACTCGCCTGCGCTGGTCAGGGTCTTTGGCCAGGTAGGGGGCTGGCGAGCTCGGGCCGAAGGCCGCTGCGGCGCCCTGGTCGGAGAGCACGATCAGGAACACGTGTTTGATCGGCGGTAGCGCCGCCGCGCCGCTCGGCGTAGAGCAGCCTGGCTTTCCTGTCCTACGCCTTTGCCCGTCCTCCGGCGTGGAGGTTTTCGTCGTGCTCGTCGGCTTCGTCTGTGCGGCCTTCGTGGTGGCCGTAAATGCGGGTTCCCGTTGCGGCCACGGCTCTCGGCGCCGGCGTCGAGGCCGATGTGGGTGGTGTTTTGGCTTCACTCACGGGTCGGCTGCTTGACGGTTTTTGCCGTCGGGGCGAGCGCCAGCAGCATTGGTGTGCGCGCCGCTCGGCTCAAGGGACTGGCGGCCGAGCCCACCAGTACCCCAAAGGCGAGCAATGTCATCACCGCGACCGCCGCGACCATCAAGCCGGCATTGCCGAGCTCGCGAGCTCCTCTTCAGGCGAGAAGTCCCACTCTGGCTCTTCGCCTCCGCCGGTGGCCAACCTATCCCACAAGGCCCGCACACCATCGTTTCTCAGATGGCGCGAGTGCAGCGCGCCGTTGGTCGCGGCGCTGATCAGCTCAGCAACCGCCAGCGGAAGCGAGCCCCTACGTATGCCGCACTGCACGCAGTAGCGCTGGTCGTGGGCCAGTGGAGCGCCGCAGCCAGGGCAGGGCGAATCGCGAGCCGTGCTCGTGGGCGCGCCGGGAGTTGAGCGTGCGTCCATTCTCGCAGTGTCACGTCGTGATGTGTAGGCGATGTGAAAAATCTGATGTCACCCGAGGCGCCGGTGATAACGGAGTCTTCACAACTTTCCTCGTCGACCACCGGATACTGGCTCGCCGATGTTGCAGAGTGCACCACCGAGACCCATCTCGCGCCGCTCTCCATCTCCCGCCAGCAGTGCTCTGCGTGTGGCGGCCTGCTCGCTGCCGATCAGCGCTACTGCGTGGAGTGTGGTCAGCGCTGCGGCGCTCCGCGGCTACCGTTCGCCAGCAATCTTCGTGCGGCTCCGCGCAACAGGCGCCCGGCTCGCCGCCCCGCGCGCTGGCGCGCCCCCTGGTCGGTCAACAGCACGGTGATCGCGGGCATCGGCACGTTGCTGCTCGCCATGGGAATCGGGGTGCTGATCGGACAGTCGGGCGCCGGTTCCTCGAGCTCTGAAGAGCGCCGCGCGTCCGTCCGTTCAGCTCGTGACGGTCCCAGCGCGGGCGCGGCTGCGCGGCGACGAGCGGCTGAACCCGCGACGAGCAGCACCTCATCGCAGAGCTCGAAGAGCGCCGCCACGACGAAATCCGCCGGCGCCGCTCAAGGGCGCTGCCGCCACGAAGTCCGCGGGCACGGCGAGCGAAACAGGTACTACTGCCGCCGCCCGCAAAGACCGTGAAAGTCGGTAGCGCGGGCAAGGGCCCCGGGTATCAGAAAGGCCACTTCACCGGCAAGTTCTTCGGTGAATAAACGAGCGAGATGCGATGAGCGACCAGACATTCACGATGACGAGCCAGGCTGCCGAGCGAGACCCTCGACGGCTGAGCTCGCGGCGCGCCGGGACGAGCTGACGAAGAGCTTGGCCGAACTGCAATGGGACCTCGGTGGACTCGTCTACGAGATGGCGACTCGCAACCACATCCGCGTCGATGTGTTGGTCCGGCGCGCCGCCGCGCTGCAGGAGCTCGACGGTGAACGCGGCTGAGATCGAGCGCATACTGCGCATGGAGGAGACCGGTGCCGCGGGCCAGTGCGCCTCCTGCGCCGCCCCACACAGCAGCGGCGCCGCGTACTGTTGGCAGTGCGGCCAGCCGTTACTCGAGCAGGTGCCGAGCCACGTGATCGGCGCGTAGCGGCGAACTCCCCCAACCGAACTCCTACACGCAAGCGGCTCGAGGCGCTTGTAAGCGCTTCAGGCGCCTGTCTGGGACTCGTCCAAAGCTTCTAAGCGCTTGAGGCGCCTGTCCGGGACTCACCCAAAACGTCCCGTCACATAGTCGCTGGTGCGAGGATCGCGCGGCCGGGCAAAGATCACGTTCGTCTCGTCGTGCTCGACGAGCACGCCGGCGCCGCCTCGAGCGACTTCCTCGAGGCTGAAGAACGCGGTCCGGTCCGCGATCCGCGCGGCCTGCTGCATGTTGTGGGTGACAATCACGATCGTGTAGCGATGCTTGAGCGTCTGCAGCAACTCCTCGATCGAGCTGGTGGCGATCGGGTCGAGCGCGGACGCCGGCTCGTCCAGCAGCAGCACATCCGGTTCGATCGCGACCGCGCGGGCGATACACAGGCGTTGCTGCTGCCCGCCCGATAGGCCAAGGGCGCTCTGGTGTAGGCTGTCCTTGACCTCGTCCCACAGCGCGGCGCCCCGTAGCGCGCGCTCGACGCGTTCGTCCAGCGGCGCCTTCATCTTGAGGTTGCGCGGTGCCCAGGCGACGTTGTCATAGATCGACTTTGCAAACGGATTGGGTCGCTGGAAGACCATCCCGATGCGCCGGCGGACCTCGACTGGATCGACATCGCCGCCATAGACGTCGTGGCCGTGGTAGAGGATCTTCCCGCTATCCCAAAGCCGGGCACCGAATCGTTCATGCGGTTTAGGCTGCGCAGAAACGTGCTCTTGCCGCAGCCGGACGGGCCGATGATCGCGGTGATCAGGTTGCGCTCGATCTCGAGCGTCACGCCGGCGAGCGCGCGGTTGGCGCCGTAGTGACAGCGACACGTCCTGCACGTCGAATATCGCTTGGCGCGCACGCTCGCCGCTCGCGTGCGTATCGGCGGCGAAGCGGCCTCGTCGCGGGCGACGCCGAGCGGTGCAGTCTGGACGCGCACGCGGCGGCGGGCGGATGGTCGCAGGGCGGTTCGAGCGGCTGGTCAGTCGTCTCGGTTATCTCGGATCCCCATCGCGTCACCTCGAGCGCCCGCCGGCTGAGCTCGGATTGTCCACCAGTATCCGCGCGCCAAGGCTGGTGAGGAGTATGAACGCCAGCAGCACGAGTCCCGCTCCCCAGGCGCGTGCGAACCCGTACGGGTCGGCCGCCTCGGAGGCGTTGAAGATATAGACGGGGATATTTGGGAGCGCCTGGCCGAAGATCCGCAGCGACACTGTGTTGCTGAAGATCGAGCAAGTGATGATCAGCGGCGCGGTCTCGCCCGAGGCGCGGGCGACGCGAGCACCGTGGCGGTCAAGATTCCCCCGCGCGCGGCCGGCAGGACCACGCCGCGCACCGTGCGCCAGTGGCTGACCCCGAGCGCGGCCGCCGCTTCGCGCAGGTCGGTGGGTACGCGCAGCAGCACCTCCTGGGTCGCGCGTGCGATCAACGGCAACATGATGATCGCGAGCGCGACCGCGCCCGCGAAGCCGCTCTGGAAATGCCCGACGACGAGCAGTCCGAAGACGAACAGCCCGATCACGATCGTGGGCAGCCCGTTCATGAGGTCGAGCGCGAGCCTGATCGCACGCCCCAGCCTCGGCTCCGGCGAGCTCCGTCAGGTACAGCGCGATCAGGATCCCACGGGCATCGCGATCAACGTCGCGAGCACATCAGCAGGGCAGTGCCGACGATCTCCGGCGCGATTCCTCCTCCGGGGGCGTCGGGAAGCGCCGGTGGGCCCTCGGTGAAGAAATCGATGTTCAGCGCGCTCGCGCCGCGCGCGGCCACGGAGTAGACGACGATCGCCAGGACCGCCACGGCGAGCAGCGCCGACGCCGTCTGGCCGGCCTCCATCAGCCTGCTCACGAACTGGCGGCGGCGCAGATTACCCGACGCCGTCAGTGGCCTGGTCGGGTCGGCCGGCCCGACGCCGGTGCGATCGGTCGGAGGGATCGTTCATCGCACGGGGAGCGGGCGGGCGGTGAAACGGCGGACGATCAACTGTGCGGCCAGGTTCGCGAGCAGGCCGATCGCCAGCAGCAGCGCGCCCAAATAGAACAGCGAGGAGATCTGCAGTTTTGTCGTGGCCCCCTGGAATTGGTCTGCGATCCGGCTCGCCAGAGTATCGCCAGTGCGGAACAGCGAGGCGTGGATCGCGCTGCCGGCGCCGATCACCTGGGTGACCGCGATCGCCTCGCCCAGCGCCCGGCCAAGTCCCAGGAAGGTGGCGGCCACCAGGCCCGAGCCGGTCGACGGAAGCATCACGCCGCGCACGACCTCCCAGCGCGTCGCCCCCAGCGCGCTCGCCCCGTCGCGCAACTCGCGCGGAACGGTCAGGAACAGATCCCGGCTGATCGAGGCGATGATCGGGACGATCATGATCGTGAGGATCAGGCTGGCGTCGAACAGGCCCGCGCCGGTGGTCTGCGCTGCCCCGAAGATCGGCAGGAAGCCAAGCGTGGCGTGCAGGAACGGCTCCAGGCGTCGCTCGAGGAACGGCGCGAGCACGATGATTCCCCAGAACCCGAGGATCACGCTGGGGATCGCCGCCAGCATCTCGACCAGCGGCCCGATCAAGCGACCCACGCGTCGCGGGGCCACCGTGCTCAGGTACAGGCCAATCGAGATTCCGAGCGGGACCGCCAGCACCAGCGCGCCGGCCGAGGTGACGAGCGTGCCGTACAAAAGCGAGGCGGCGCCGAAGACGTTGAAGTTGGGCTTCCATTCGCTGTGGGTGAGAAAGCCGAGGCCGAATCGCGAGAAGGCGAGGCTCGCGCCGTCGATCAACTGGTAGGAAATCGCCGCGATCACAGCTATCCCCACAAGTGTTGCGAGCACGCAGAGGCCGTACAGCACGCCGTCGCCGATCCGGTCTCTCGCACGAGCGCGTGTGCGTCGACTGCGTCGCGAGCGGATATGAAGGCCGCTGCCGCCGAGTGGAGGATCCGCCGATCTGATGCTTGTGTCCATGCGGCCCGGAGCTTAGCGGGAGGGTGTCGCATTATGCCCCGGCGTTCACAATATTTATACATGTACTTTTACAATTTTTACACATTTTGATTGAACGTATTCACAGGATTGCCACAGCTCTTCCCAGACCGATGGAATGCTCTGCGCGCCGATAACACGACATTTACCAGGAGGACATTTGACTCTCGCAAGAAACCTAAAGATCGCGCTCGCGGCGGTGCTGGCGTGCCTGGCAACGGGCATCCTCGCCGGCGGCGCTTTGGCGGCCGGTTCGCTGACCGGGGCGGGCTCGACGCTGGTCGCTCCACTCGAGGCGTACTGGGCGCAGGAATTCCAGAAACTGTACGGCGACACGGTCACCTACGCGGCCGTCGGCTCGGGCGCGGGAATCGCCCAGATCTCCGCGCGGACCGTCGACTTCGGGGCATCTGACGCGCCGCTCACAGCCACGCAGGCTTCCGAATGCAAAGAATGCGTCCAAATCCCCTGGGCGTTGACGGCCACCGGCGTCGCCTTCCATCTCGAAGGGATCCGTAAGCTCGACCTCACGGGCCCGGTCGTCGCCGAAATCTTCCTCGGGAAGATCACGAACTGGGACGATCCGGCAATCGCGAAGCTCAACAAGGGCGTCAGCCTCCCCAACCTGAAGATCACGCCCGTATATCGCAGTGACGGCTCCGGCGATACCTACGCGTTCACAAATTATCTCTCAAAGATAAGCCCAACCTGGCTGAGCCAAGTCGGCTACTCCACGGCGGTCAACTTCCCAAGCGGAGTGGGCGGCAAGGGCAACTCCGGCGTCACCGCGATCGTGTCCTCGACCGAGGGTGCGATCGGGTATATCTCGGCTTCGTACATCATCGCCCATCAACTCGGCGATGCCGCGCTGGAGAATGCCGCCGGTAACTTCGAGTATCCAAATCTCAGCAACATCGAGGAAGCGGCGCAGTCGGTCAAGCACGTGCCGGCGAACAATGAAATGCATATCGTCGATCCGCCGAAGAAGTACCGGCTCGCATACCCGCTGTCGACGTTCACCTACGCGATCGTCCCCAAGGCCGCTCCGCAGAAACAGCTTCTGGCCAGCTGGATCTACTATGCGATGACCGCGGGCCAGCAGTTCGGAGCGGCGCTCGACTTCGCGCCGATCCCCAAGCTGGTGCTCGCCGCTGGCGTGAAGACGGTCAAGGAACTGCAGCAATAGCCGTAGCCGAGCTGGCGGGAGCGGGGTCGGAAGCGTAAAGCCGCTCGCCGGCCCCGGCCGGTGGCCGCGATGAGAATCTGCTCACGCCTGCACTCCCGGCGGCGGGTCCGTAAGCTGTCGCGCTCGATGTCGAGCCCTCGCGCTCCCACTGGCCTCCTCCGCGATCAGCTACTTCCAGGCGATCGTGCTCGGCGTTCTGCAGGGCGTGACCGAGCTGTTCCCGGTCTCCAGCCTCGGCCACACGGTGCTGTTCCCGACGCTGTTCGGCTGGAACAACCTCGTGCAGCTGCAGTCCGAATCCGAGTCGTTCTGGCTCGCGTTCATCGTGATGCTGCACGTCGGCAGCGCGCTCGGCCTGCTGATCTTCTACTGGCGCGACTGGGTCGAAATCGTCGGCGCGTTCTTCCACACGCTGACGACCCGCCGCGCCGAGACGGTCAACGAGCGGATGGCGTGGCTGATCATCATCGCGAGCATCCCTGCGGGCGTCATCGGCCTCGCGCTCGAGCACCAGCTGCGCACGTTGACCGCGAAGCCTGAAGTGGCGGCGATCTTCCTGATGGTCAACGGGCTGGTCTGCTGTTCGCGGCTGAGCGGTTCCGTCGTCGCGCGCAGGTGCGCGAACTGGCGGTCCGGGAGGGCGCCAAGGCCGACGGGGCGCGCGAGCTGGACACGATGGAGTATCGCGAGGCGTTCGTGTCGGCGCTGCCCAGTCGACCGCGCTGGTCGCGGGCATCAGCCGCGACGGCGTGACGATGGGCGCCGGTCTGGCGCGCGGCCTGGACCACAGCGACTCGGCGCGCTTCGCGTTCCTGCTCGCCACGCCGATCATCCTCGCGGCCGGGCATCGTCAAGCTGCCCGACCTGCTCGGGCCACCTCGGCAACGGAGTCCGCGGCCAGGCGCTCGTCGCCTGCGTGGTCGCGGCGGTGACGGCGGTCTTCACCGTGCGCTTCCTCGTCAACTACTTCAAAACCAAAACGCTGATCCCGTTCGCCGTGTATTGCCTGGCGTTCGGGGCGTCATGTTCATCTACACGCTGGCCTAGCGGCCGGCAGCCCTCGCAGGAGCGACGAGCCGTCTGGCGTGATGATCTCCGGCGTCCGGGCGACCACGCCTCCTGCCACCATCATGTGATCCGATGCCCGTCCCGAAGACCCCCCAGAAGATGTTCGAGACCCGCAGCCAGGCCTGGCGGGAGGTCGGCCTGCTGCGCCAGATCAGCCCGCGCGTGGTCAAGCGCGCGCGCCTGGAGGCGCTGCTGCTGGTGCCGCTGTTCGTCGGCGTGGTGATCCTCTACGACAACCGCGTCAGCCTGATCGGCACGCCCGGGACACCACGGTCACCCGGCGACGCTGGAACCGGCGCTGGAAACCCCGGTGCGCGTCGCGACCGTGCTCGCGCTGGTGGTCCTCGGCTCGGCGATCGCGCGCGACGTCGGCCGTGGCCTGGGGCCGCCGCTGTTCCGGCGCCTGGACCCGGCGACCGCCGGGACGGTGGGGTTCCTGATCCGGCTGACGACGGTCGCGGTGGCGCTGTCTCGTGGCGCTGGGCGTGGCGGGGATCGAAGCGCGCACGCTCGCTCGTGGGAGGCGCGTTCACCGCCGTGATTCTCGGTCTCGCGGCGCAGCAGACGCTCGGCAACGTGATCGCGGGCACGGTGCTGCTCAGCGCGCGTCCGTTTCGCGTGGGCGAGCGCGTGCGCCTGCAGGGCGGCCCGCTGGCGGGTCAGATCGAGGGGACGGTCAGCTCGCTGGGGCTGCTGTACACGACCTTCGCCACGGGCGAGGACTCGATCATGGTGCCCAACAGCGTCGTGCTGAACGTCGCGGTGCTGCCGCTGCGCGAGCCCGAGGCGGTCAACCTGCGCGCGCGCCTGCGCGCCGGGATGACGCCCAGCGATCTGCAGGAGATCCTCGAGAAGTCGCTGCAGACGCCGCTGCGCGACGTGCCGCGCATCACCCTGGAGGAGCTCGACGGCGACGAGGTCGTGGTGCGGATCTCCGCGACCCCGAAGGTGGCTCAGCCGAAGGCCGTCATCTGGCGAGCGAGCTGCTGAGCATCGTCTCGCGCGAGACGCGCTCCGGCGCGGAGCGCGCGGACGCCCGTAGCGCAGGAACAGGTGCGAGTCGTGCTCGAGCACGCTCAGCAGCTCCAGCTCGACCGGGGGCTCGAGCCGCGGCCCGGCGAGGATCCGCAGCGCCTCGTTGCCGGCCGTCTCGGCTCGCCGCCGGCGAGCTGGGGGCAGAGCGAGAGGAACAGCTCGTCGACGAGCCCGGCCTCGCAGCAGTTGCGCGTTCAGATGCGGGCCCGCCCTCGCACAGCAGCGTGCGCACGCCGAAGCGCTCGCGCAGCTCGGCCAGACGCCGCGGGCAGGTCGAGCTGCCCGTCGCGCTCGGCGCGGATGTAGTGGACCTCGGCGGCGCTCGCGGGCAGGCTGGCCGCCGAGGGGGTGAGGATCACCACCCGCGCCGCGGGATCGGCGAGCAGCGGGATCTCGGCCTCCAGCGCGAGGCGCCCGGAGACGATGCAGGCGAGCGGCTCCTCGCTGCAGGCCCCGCTCGACCCTGCGCTGGCGGCGAGACTCGTCGGGGATGATCCTGCCGTAGCGCTCCACGCGCACGGTGCCCGCGCCGGCCATGACCGCGTCGACGGCCAGGCGCAGGCCGTGGAACAGCTCCCGGTCGGCGCGGCTCGCTGAGCGGCCCTGAGCGCCCGCGCGAGCGTGGCGTGGCCGTCGGCGGTGCTCACCATGTTCAGCATCACGTGGGGGCGTGCCCGCCGCGGAGCCGGTGGCGGCCGATGCGTCCAGCCCGAAGCCGGCCACGATCTGCATCGGCGGTGGCCGGCGCGCCGCTGGGGAGCAGGCGTTTCAGGGTGAGCGGCTCGGAAGCGATTGCGTCCGAGATATAGCAACTCGGCAACACACGCGGCCGGGGACCTGCTACGGTCGTCTCGTCTGGCCGGCGCATAAGACCGGCGAAAGCAGTGCAAGCGCTCGCAGGTCGAAGCTCAAAAGCATCCTCCGCGTCGCAGCACGAACATACCGTGGAGGAGTACCCACATGCCTACTGGCACAGTAAAGTGGTTCAGCGACGACAAGGGGTTTGGTTTCATCACCCCCGATGACGGCGACAAGGACCTGTTCGTCCATCACACCGGCATCAACGGCGAGGGCTATCGCTCGCTGCAGGAGGGCTCGAAGGTCTCATATGACCCGGAGCAGGGCGACAAGGGCCCCAAGGCCGTAAACGTCCAGTCGATCTAGTCGCTGATCCACTTGCGAGGGCTCTTTGGACCTCGCGCGGCGATGAATGCGACTTTCCGACGGGCACCGCCCTCGCGACGCGGGCTCTCGGGTGGTCAAGGACGCGACGCGACCGCGGCGCCTGAGCATGCCGGCGCTGGCGGGCCGCCGCGCGGCGGCGATCGGGGGCGAGCGCGCTGCTGAGCGATCGTGGCTCTGCGGCGTGCTGCTCGTGGTGCTGCGCGGCCGACCGCCCGAGCCTGTTCGTCGGCGACGACGCACACGGGCTTCTTCCCGCACTGGATGGCCGGCCCGCTGGGCGGCCTGTTCCCGGGGCTGACGCGCAGCCCGACCAAGCTGAAGTACCTGTTCACGGGGGCGCTCGTCGCGATGTACGTGAGCTACCTGGTGGCGCTGAAGTACGTGCCGCGGCTGCGCGCGCGCTGGGCGATCGGCGCGGTGCTGGCGGTGCACGCGAGCTTCTTCCTGGCGCCGCCGCTGGCGCTGACCGACGTGTTCAACTACGTCAACTACGGGCGCATGGAGGTCGTGCACCACCTCAACCCGTACACGACGATCCCGATCCTCGAGCCGCACGGCGACCCGAGCTACTACCTCTCCAACTGGCATCAGCTGCTGAGCCCCTACGGCCCGCTGTTCACGCTGATGACCTTCGCGCTGGTCCCGCTCGGCGTGGCCGGCGTCGTTCTGGGCGATCAAGGCGATCCTCGCCGCGGTCAGCCTCGGCACGATCTTCCTCGTGTGGAAGTGCGCGCGCCTGCTGGGCCGCGACCCGATCGCGGCGATCGTGCTCGTGGGGCTGAACCCGATCGTGCTGGTGTGGGGGCTGGGCGGCGACCACAACGACTTCCTGATGGTGTTCTTCATCATGCTCGGCTTCTACCTGCTGCTGCGCTCGCGTGGGTGCGGGCGATCGGCGGTGCGGCCGGCGTGGATGGCGAGGGACGAGCGAGGCAGCGATCGATCCACAGGTGGGCCTGCCGGCGGCATCGGGCCGGGTGGCGCGAGCGGCGTGCGCGGGTGGCTGTGGCCGCTCGCGCCGCCTGGAGATCGGCGCGGGCATGGCGTTCGTGACCGCGGCGGCGATCAAGGCCTCCGGGGCGATCCTGATCCCGGTCGTGCTGGCGGCCCTGCTGCGGGCGCCGCGGCGCGTCGTGCAGGTCACTGCTCGGCATGGCGGTCGCGGGCGTCGCCGTCGCGGCGGCGAGCCTGATCGCCTTCGGTCTGCACGTCCCCGACCTCAGTACCCAGAGCCGGCTGGTCACCAACGTGAGCGTGCCGAACCTGCTCGGCCTGGCGCTCGGCAGCGGCGGTGAGACGGAAACGCTGCGCCTGCTGCTGAGCGGGGTGCTGGTCCTGACCGTGCTGTTCTGCTGCGTGCTCGCCTGGCGCCGGCGGGACGCGATCACGCGCCAGCGGCTGGGTGACGGTCGCGCTGCTGGTGACGCTCGGCTGGGTGCTGCCCTGGTACGTGCTGTGGGTGCTGCCGCTGGCGGCGCTGTCGAGCTCGCGCCGGCTGCGCACGACGGCGCTCGTGCTGGGCGTCTACCTGATCATCGCCTGGGCGCCCGCCTCGGGACTGCTGTGGAACGCGATCGGCTTCCACCCCGAGAAGACCTCGCTCGGCCGCCTGCACCAGCGCTACGTCAAGGAGCTCTTGAACTAGGGCGGACCCATGCATCGGCTCGCAGGGTCGGCGCGAAGGCGGGCGGCGCTCGCGCTTGCGCTGGGTCGCGCGGCGCTTGGCCTGCAGGCGCCGCTCGCGCGAGGCCGCCGTCGGGCGCGTGGGGCGGCGTTTGCGGGGCACGGCGAGGGCGCGCGCGAGGCGCTCTGCCAGGCGGTTGAGCGCGAGCTCGCGGTTGCGCGTCTGCGAGCGCTCGTCCTGGGCGACCGCCGCCGACCCGCTCGCCGGCGCGCGCGAGCACGCGCGCGCGCTGTGACTCGCTGAGCGCTGGCGAGGCGAGCACGTCGAAGCTCGCTTCCACGCGCGAGGCGGTCACGTTGGCGTGCTGGCCTCCCGGCCCCGAGGAGCGGCTCGCGCGCAGCGACGATCTCCGCCAGCGGGATCGTCGCAGCGACGCTCACCGCTTCATCGCCGCAGGCTCGCTCGGCGGTCCGCTGCGGCGGCATCGCGCTCATCTCGCGTCGACGCGGCGCCGCGCGCGGCTCACTTCGGCTGCTCGCCGGAGAGATCGTGGATGCGCTTTGACCCGCTGCTCCTCGCCCTCGGGCACGCGGCCGTCGCGGCCGATGTAGCCGTCCTTGCCGCCGGCGATCAGATAGATCGCATCGACCTCGCCCGGGTTGCGCACCTTGCGCACGGTGGCGGCGTCGACGCGCGCGAGCGCAGCCCTCCTCCATGCGGTGGATGGTGCCGTCGCCGAACTCCATCTCGATCGTGCCGCGGTGGACGAAGTACAGCTCCTCCTGCTCGTCGTGGTAGTGAAAGCCGCTCTCGATGCCCGGCGGCATCACGATCGCGTTCACGCCGAACGCCGCCACGTCCAGGCCCTTGCGGACCTTGCGAAAGCCGGGGCCGTCGCCCAGCGCGTCGAGGCTGGCCGACGGCATAGCCCTCGCCTGTCCTCACCTCGGGGTACTCGGAAGCCTCCATCTGCGTCTCTCCTCGCTCGGCTCGGGTTCTCAGTGCTCGGCCACGTTGCCGCCCTCGGGTGTGAGCGGCCGGCCCTCGTCGCGCCCATCGTCGCAGGCCGCCGCTCATCGAGTAGGCCTCGTAGCCGGAGGCGCGGAACGCCTGGGCGGCCATCGTCGAGCGCCCGCCCACGCGGCAGTAGAAGACCACCGGCCGCTCGCGCTCGACGCTCGCCGCCTCGGCGGTGAGGCTGTCCAGCTCGATGTGGCGCGTGCCGGCGATGTGGCCGGCCTCGCGCTCGTAGAGCTCGCGCACGTCGATCACCTGCGGGGCGGGATCCTCCGCGAGCCACTCCGCGACCCGCGCGGGATCGACGTCGATCTCGGTCGCCTCGCGTGGCTGCTCATCGATTGAGCGTAGCGACGCGCATCGCGGAGGCTGAGCGTCATCACTAGGATCCAGCGCATGCAGGCCGTCAGCGACACCTACACGATCCCTCAGGAGAACCTCGACTTCTGCGCGACGATCGGCCAGATCGCGCGCGAGAAGATCGCGCCGCGCTCGGCGGAGATCGACGAGCAGGCCGAGTATCCGTGGGACATCCGCAGGATCCTCGCCGAGCAGGACATCCTCGGGCTGCCGTTTCCGAGCGAGTACGGGGGCACCGGCACCGGCACGCTGATGCTGAACATGGCGGTCGAGGAGATCGCGAAGGTCGACGCCTCCTGCGCGCTGATCCTGATGGTGCAGGAGCTCGGCACGCTGCCGATCCAGCTGTTCGGCTCCGATGAGCTGAAGGAGCGCTTCCTGCCGAAGTGCGCCTCCGGCGAGTGGTCGCCCGCGTTCGCGCTCTCAGAGCCCGAGGCCGGCTCGGACCCCGCCGGGATGAAAACGACCGCCGTGCTCGACGGCGACGAATGGGTGATCAACGGCACGAAGAACTGGATCTCCAACCTCGGCATCGCCGACTTCTACATCACCTTCGCCGTCACCGACCGCGAGAGCAAACGGATCACCGCGTTCGTCGTCGAGGCCGACCGGCCCGGCTTCAGCGTCGGCAAGCTCGAGCACAAGCTCGGGATCCGCGCCTCGCCCACCGGCCAGCCGATCTTCGAGGACGTGCGCGTGCCGCAGGAGAACGTGATCGGCGAGGTCGGCCGCGGGCTGCGGGTCGCGCTGGGCACGCTCGAGCGCACGCGCCTCGGCGCCGCCGCGCAGGCGGTCGGGATCGCCCAGGGCGCGACCGACTACGCCGTCGCCTACGCCCGCGAGCGCCGCCAGTTCGGGCAGGCGATCAACGAGTTCCAGGGCGATCCAGTTCAAGCTCGCCGACATGGAAATCCGCACCGCGGCCGCGCGCGAGCTGCTCTACAAGGCCTGCGCGATGGCCGATCAGGGCCACCCCGAGCGCGCGAAGTACTCCTCGATGGCGAAGGTCTTCACCTCCGACACCGCGATGGCCGTTACCGTGGAGGCCGTGCAGGTGCTCGGCGGCTACGGTTACGTCAAGGAGTATCCGGTGGAGCGCATGATGCGAGACGCGAAGATCACCCAGATCTACGAGGGCACGAACGAGATCCAGCGGCTCGTGATCGCCCGCACGTTGAAATAGGCCGCCGACCCGTCGATGCGCCGACGAGGCCGTCCAAGCCCTCCGCGCCTCTGGTCAGCTCAGGCGCGTGGGCGTGGCCGCGCTGATCGCGATGTCGCTTGGGCCTGGTCGTGATCGTCGTCGGCCAGGGCTTCTCCTCGATCGGCGCGGTCAGGGCGGTGGAGGACATCGCGCTCGGCGTGCTCGTGGTCGCGGCGCTGATGGGCGCCGTGGCGTTCGTCGCCGTGCGGATGGCCGATTGGCGGGAACCGGAGTCCGAGACCGAGTTCGAAGCGCTCGTCAACCGCTCGGAGGAGCTCGCGCGCGAAGGGCTCGCGGTGGATCCCGACGAAAACGAGTTCCTCGAGCTCGATCCGCTCAACGACGAGGACTTCGAGGAGCTCGTGCGCGACGCGCTCGACGACCTGCCGGACCTGCTGCGCAACGCGCTTGGCGCACGTCGCCGTCGTGATCTCCGACGGTGGCCGGCGCCGCGGCGCCTACGGCCTCTATCAGGGTGGCCAGACCCGCCGCGACGACACCCACGACCGGATCGTGATCTTCCGGGACACCCTGCGCCGCGACTTCGGCCACGACGCGGAGCTGCTGCGCGATCAGGTCGTGCGCACGGTGCGCCACGAGCTCGCCCACCACGTCGGCTTCGACGAGCTGGGCGTCAGTCGGCTGGATCTTGTAGGCGATCCCGCTAGGATTCGCGCGCAGCGGAGCGGGAGCCGCCGGCCGGGCCCAAACAACTAAGGAGAAGAGCAACAGATGCCTGAAGCAGTGATCGTCGACGCCATTCGCACGCCCATCGGACGCGCGGTGAAGGGCTCGCTGAAGACCGTCCGCGCCGACGACCTGGCGGCGATCCCGCTGAAGGCGCTGATCGAGCGCAACCCGCAGCTCGACCAGAGCACGATCGGCGACGTGATGATGGGCTGCGGCTACGGCGAGGGCGAGGCCGGCTACAACATCGGCCGGCTCGCGTCGCTGCTCGCCGGCATCGACTACCACGTGCCGGGCTGCACCGTCAACCGCTTCTGCGCCTCCTCGCTGCAGACGACGCGGATGGCCTTCCACGCGATCAAGGCCGGCGAGGGCGACACCTACATCGCCGCCGGCGTCGAGGCCGTCTCGCGCGCCGGGCAGGGCGCCCCGTTCGAGTTCCATCCGAAGCTCGACGGCTCCGAGGGCTCGCTCTACAACGCCTACATCTCGATGGGCATGACCGCCGAGAACGTCGCCGACGAGCGCAACGTCAGCCGCGAGTCCCAGGACGAATGGGCGCTCGTCTCCCAGACACGCGCGGTCGCCGCGCAGGAATCGGGGCACTTCGACAAGGAGATCGTCCCGGTCACCGTGCCCGCGCACAAAGACGTCGACAAGGAGGGCAACGAGATCGACGTGCCCGAGACGGTCGTCTCCAAGGACGACGGCCCGCGCGCCGGCACGACGCTCGAGAAGCTCGCCTCGCTGCGCCCGGTGTTCAAGGAGGGCGGCTCGGTCACCGCCGGCAACGCCTGTCCGCTGAACGACGGCGCCGCGGCGCTGCTCGTGATGAGCGACGAGAAGGCTCAGTCCGCCGGCTTCACCCCGCGCGCGCGGATCGTCGCCTCGACGGTCGCGGCGATCCGCCCCGAGGTGATGGGCCTCGGCCCGATCCCGGCGATCGAGGCGCTGCTGAAGAACACCGGCATGTCGATGTCCGACATCGACGTCGTCGAGATCAACGAGGCGTTCGCCGCGCAGATCGTCCCCTGCAAAGAGACGCTCGGCATCGCCGACGAGAAGCTCAACCCGTTCGGCGGCGCGATCGCCCTCGGCCACCCCTTCGGGATGACCGGCGCGCGGATCATGACGACGCTGCTGAACGACCTCGAGACGCTCGACGGGACCTACGGCATCGAGTCGATGTGCGTCGCCGGCGGCATGGGCATGGCGATGCTCGTGGAACGCCTCAAGTAAGCGCAGGGCGGAGGGCGGCGCGCTAGCGCGGAGGCATGCGCAGCGCGCCGTCGAGCCGGATCGTCTCGCCGTTGAGCATCCGGTTCTCGATCAGCTGACAGGCCAGCTGCGCGTACTCCGGCGGCTGGCCGAGGCGCTGGGGGAAGGGGACGCCGGCGCCGAGCTTCTCGCGGGCCTCCTCGGGCAGCGCGGCGAGCAGCGGCGTGTCGAACAGGCCGGGGGCGATCGTGTTGACGCGGATCCCGTACTGCGCGAGGTCGCGCGCCGCGGGGAGCGTCATGCCGACGACGCCGCCCTTGGAGGCGGAGTAGGCGATCTGGCCGACCTGCCCGTCGTAGGCGGCGATCGAGGCGGTGGTCACGAGGACCCCGCGTTCGCCGTCCTCGGCGGGCTCGTTGGCGATCATCGCCGTGGCGGCGTAGCGGAGCACGTTGAACGTCCCGATCAGGTTGATCTGGAGGATCGTCTCGAACGGCATCAGCGGGTGCGGGCCCTTGGAGCCCGCGAGCTTCTGCGCCCAGCCGGTCCCCGCGCAGCAGATGGCGATCCGCAGACCGCCCTCACCGCGCCGGCGGCCTGCTGCACGGCCGCCTGCGACCTGGCTCTCCTCGCGCACGTCGCAGGAGACGAACTCCAGGCCGAGCTCGGAGGCCAGCGCCTGGCCCTTCTCCGCGTTGACGTCGGCGATGGTCACGACCGCGCCCTTCTCGTGCAGGGCGCGCACGGTCGCCTCGCCGAGCCCGGAGGCTCCGCCGACGACGATCGCTGAGCTGCCCTCGATCTGCATCGGCCGCGGAGCCTAACGTGCGACGCTGGAGAGCGTCAGCGCGAACAGCTCGTCGGGGTCGGTGAACCAGCGCACGAGCTCGAGCCCCGCCGCCGACAGGTCGCCCTGCAGCCGCTCGGGGGTGAACTTCGCGCTGATCTCCGTGCGCACTTCCTCGCCGGCGTCGAAGTGCACGGGCAGGTCGAGCGCGCGCACGAGCGTCGTGTGCTCGCGGCGCGAGCGCAGGCGCATCTCGATCCACTCGTGCTCGCGTGTCGAACAGCGCGATGTGATCGAAGTCCTCGGGGTCGAAGTCGGCGTCCAGCTCGCGGTTGAGCACGCGCAGGACGTTGCGGTTGAACTCCGCGGTGACGCCCTGCGCGTCGTCGTAGGCGGCCTCCAGCACGCCGGGTCCTTGACCAGGTCGGTGCCCATCAGCAGGTGGTCCTCGGGCCCGAGCAGCCGGCCGATCGAGCGCAGGAAGCGACGGCGGCTGCCGGGCTGGAAGTTGCCGACGGTGCCGCCGAGGAACGCGACGATCCGCGGCCCGATCGCCGGCGGCACGCCGTCGAGGTGGCGCTCGAAGTCGCCGATCACGCCGTGCACGCGCAGGCCGGGGTACTCCTCGGTCAGCGTCTCCGCGCAGTCGCGCACCATGCTCTCGGTCACGTCCACCGGCACGTAGCGCTGCAGCGTCCCGGCGGCGTACAGCGCGTCGAGCAGCACGCGCGTCTTCGCGGCCGTGCCCGAGCCGAGCTCGACGAGCTCCACGGCGCCGTCAGCGCCGCCAGCTCGCTCGCCGTCTGCTCGAGGATCGCCCGCTCCGCGCGCGTGGGGTAGTACTCGGGCAGCTCGCAGATCTGGTCGAACAGCTCGGCGCCGCGCGCGTCGTAGAAGTGCTTCGGCGGCAGTTCCTTGAACGGCCGCGTCAGACCGTCGAGCACGTCCTCGGCGAGCGAGCGTTCCTGGCTGCCGTCCAGGTGCGAGTCGATCCGGATCGTCTCCTCGGGGTTTGCGATCGGCTCCATCAGGTCCTCCTCGCTGTCCCGCGCCGGGTCGCGGCTCGGTATTGGATCGGCGCGTGTCCTGGCTCATCTCGATCGCCGTCCCGCGCGAGGCGCACCCCGGCGAAGATCTGCCGGCGCAGCGGCAGGTCCCAGTTGCGGAAGGTCAGGGTGGCGACGCGGGGATGCGTGGCCCATGAGCCGCCGCGCAGCACGCGGTAGTCCTCGCCGAAGAACACCTCGGAGTACTCGCGGTAGGGGTAGGCGTTGAAGCCGGGGTAGCCGTGGAAGGCGCTGCTCGTCCACTCCCACACCCGGCCGATCTCCGCGGGGGTCTCCTGCTCCCAGGTCGCCGCCCTCTCCCACTCAGCCTCGGTGGGCAGGCGCGCGTCGTGCGCTCTGGCGAAGGCGTCGGCCTCGAACCAGGAGACGTGGCAGGCGGGCGCCTCGGAGCATGCCCCGCCGCGATCTGCGGGTGATGAGTGATGTCGTACTCCTGCTTCCACGCCCAGCCCTCGTCCGACCACCACTCGCGCCGCTCATATCCGCCGCCCTCGCTGAAGCGCATCCAGCTGCGCGTTGCTCACCGGCTGGCGCGCGATCTGGAAGGCGGCCACGTCGACCGTGTGGCGCGGGCGCTCGTTGTCGTAGGCGAAGCCCTCGCCGCCGGCGCCCATCGCGAAGGGTCCCGCCGGGATGCTCGATCCACTGCTCGGCGTCGCGTCTGGCAGGCGCTGGCAGCGGCTTGTTCGCGCTTCGCTGCCGATCGCCGGTCGGCAGCAGGTCCGGCGATCGCCATCGTCTGGCGCATCGTCTCGGAGTGCTGGAACTCGTGGCGCAGCACCATCTCGTAGATCGTCCCGTCGCCGAGCCCGTTCCGTGCGATCGCATCGGCCGTGCGTGAGCGCGGACGGCCGCCAGGTAGTCGCGCGCTTCGGCCGGTCCGAGCGCCTCGATTTCCCCGCGCACCGCGCGCGGCGTCTCGAACGCGTCGTATAGCTCCGCCAGATCTCCCCGCAGCAGCTCCAGGCCCGCATGGCGGTGGGCCAGCCACAGATCCTCGTATGCGGCGATGTGGCCGAGATCCCAGACGAGCGGGCTCATGATCGGCGAGTGCACGCGCTCCAGGTCCTCGTCGCTGAGCGCCGGCGATCAACGCGAGCGTGCCCTCGCGCGCCTGCATCAGGTCGGCGAGCGCCTGCTCGATGTCGGGCGATGCACGGCGTCCGCGGTGCTCGTGGGAAGCTCTGCGTCCTGGAGGGCGGTAGATCTCGACATGGCGTGGGCATCGTTCGCGGTGCTCACGATTCGGAGTGTTCACTGTACGACGTAGAACCGGCTGTGGCCATCAGAGTTCGCATAGTTCGCATCCAGCGATCTTTCAACGTACCTAGCCAGCCCCGGTGGCGGCGAGGCGGCGTCGTCGACGATCACGGTCAACCGCTCGCGCACGAGCAGGCTCGCGGGGACGTGGTGGGTCGGCTCGGCCAGCGCCGCGGCGATCGCATCGGCCTTGCCGGCGCCGGTCGCCAGCAGCAGGCAGCGCCGCGCGGCGCGCAGCACCGCGAGGCTCAGCGTGATCCGCTCGGGTGGGGGCTTGGGCGAGTCGTGGACGCCAAGGCAGAGCGCCTGCTCGCCGGCGTCGAGCGTCGGCGCCCCCGGGAACAGCGAGGCGACGTGGCCGTCGGGGCCGATGCCCAGCGCGATCAGGTCGAGCACCGGGCACGCGGTGAGGCGAGGGACTCGTCGTCGAGACGCGACGCGCTGCCCGCAGCGCCTCGGCATAGCGGCGCGCGCCCTCCTCGGGCCCCAGCTCGCCTTCCATGCGGTGGACCCGCGCGGGGTCGATCTCGGCCGGGCGCAGGAGCGTCTCGGCGGCGAGCCGGTAGTTGCTTTCCTCGTCCTCCGGTCGCAACGCAGCGCTCGTCGGCGAACCAGATCTCCACGCCGTCCCAGTCCTCCAGGGCGGCGGCGAGCAGTTCGTAGGTGCGCGCCGGGGTCGAGCCGCCGGAGAGCGCGAGGTGCGCGACGCCGCGCTGCTCGCGGGCGCTCTCCAGCGCGCGTGCGATCTCCACGGCGGCGCGCTCAGCCGTGGCCTCGGGGTCGGCGAATGTCGTGAGGCGTGTCATCGGCTCGGTGTGCTCCTCATGGCAGCATCGCTTGGGCGGCCTGCAGCGCGGGCCGGTAGGTGGGGTCGCGCAGCAGCGCCTGGCGGATGCCCTCGCCGAGGATGCCGGCCTCGCCGCGGGAGGCGCCGAGGATCGTCCATTCGTGCTCTCTACCCTCCGCGTCGCGTCTGGTAAGCGCGCAGACCGCCGGTGCCGCGGTCCAGGCGCAGCTGGATGCCGGAGGCGGTCTCGATGCTCAGGCCGGCCAGGCCGCGCACCATGCAGCTCGGGGGCGGCCTCGAGGCGCAGCGCGATCTCTTGATCCGCGGCCTGCGCCGCTGCGCAGCCTGTGCCGCTCAGGACATCGCCTTCCTCGGCGCTGCAGAGGGGCCAGCCGCCAGCCCAGCCGCGAGGCCAGCCAGCCGATCAGCAGCATCGCCGCGACCGTCGAGTCGGGGTGGTGGCGGATCGTGATCGCTGTGATCTCGTCGAGCTCCGCGCGCAGCGCCGGTGGGTCGAAGGTGGCGGCGATCCGCTCGCGCCACGGGGTCGAGCGCAGCCACGCGAGGTCGACGACGTAGAGGCGGTCCGAGAGGGTGTTGGCGCGATCGATCGCCTCGTGCCAGACGGGCTCGTCGACGGAGTCCAGCAGCGTCGCCTGCGCGAGCGGCAGCAGCGCCTGCACCGCCTCGGGGTGGCCGTGGGGGGACCACAGCAGGGTCGGCAGGTCGCTCACCACGAGCGGGTCGGCGATCGTCAGCAGATCGTCCAGGTGGCGATCGCCGAGCTCGACGATCACGGTCTCGTGCAGCAGCACGATCTCCCCGGGCTTGGCCTCGCCTTCGGCGGCGACGCTCGCGTGCGCGTCCAGGCGCGTGCGCGGGGGTCGTAGGAGAGCACGACCAGGCGCGAGGCGTGGTAGCGGCCGACGCCGCGCAGGCGGTTGGCGATCTCCCCGCTGTACTCGCTCTCGACGAAGGCGACCATGTTGAGCACGCGCGCGGGCAGCGAAGCCGCCGTCCTCGGAGTGGCGTTCGGCGAGCAGCCCGCGCAGCGCCGCTTCGATCGCGTCCGGCGTTGTTCCCTGCTCGCTCCAGACCGCGTCGCTGACGGCCGGCATCAGCACTCAGATCGCGCGCCAGTGGTGGCCGTCGAGCAGCAGGTCGTCCGACCTCGTGGCCCCTGCGAGCCCGCTTCGTATTGAGGCAGCCACCCACCCCGGCCATCCGGTGCTGCTCCCATGCCTGCAGGATCGGGTCGCAGATGCGCCACTGCGCCTCGACCTCGTCGTTGCGGGTGAACAGCGTCGGGTCGCCGCGCATCGCGTCCATGATCAGCCGCTCATAGGCCTCCGGGGACTGCGACATGAAGGAGGTGCCGTACAGGAACTCCATGTTCACCGAGCGGATCCGCATGCGGCTGCCGGGGATCTTCGCGCCGAGCTGCAGCGTGACGCCCTCGTTGGGCTGGAGCGTGAGGACCAGCTGGTTGGGCTTGACCCCCAGCGAGCCGTCCTGGGAGAAGGCGAGGTGGGGGACGGGCTTCAGCGTGACGGCGATCTCGGTGATCTTGCGCGCCAGGCGCTTGCCCGCGCGCAGGTAGAAGGGGACGCCGGCCCAGCGCCAGTTGTCGACTTCCAGGCGCAGCGCGGCGAACGTCTCGGTCGTCGAGCCCTCGCGCACGCCGTCCTCTTGCAGGTATCCCGGCACGTCCTCGCCGCCGGAGTGCCCGGCGGCGTACTGCGCGTGCACCGCGATCTCGGGAACCTCCTCGAGCGTCGGCTCGTGGATCGCGTGCAGCACCTTGACCTTCTCGTTGCGCACTTCCTCGGCGGTGAAGCTCACCGGGGGCTCCATCGCGACGTGGCAGAGCAGCTGCAGCATGTGGTTCTGGATCAGGTCGCGCAGCGCCCCGGTCTGGTCGTAGTAGCCGGCGCGGGTGCCGATGCCGATGTCCTCGGCGGCGGTGATCTGCACGGAGTCGATGTAGTTGCGGTTCCACAGCGGCTCGAACATGCCGTTGGCGAAGCGGAACGCCATCATGTTCTGGACGGTCTCCTTGCCCAGGTAGTGGTCGATGCGGAAGACCTGCGCTCTCCTCGAAGACGCTCAGCACCTGGCGGTTGAGCTCGAGCGCCTCCTCGCAGAGAGGTGCCGAACGGCTTCTCGATGATCACCCGCACCTCGGCGTCTTCGTGCTCGGCGAGACCACGCGTCGCCCAGCTGCTCGACGATCAGCGGGAAGAAGCTCGGGGCGGTCGACAGGTAGAAGGCGCGGTTGAGCGTTTCCTCCGGCCTCCTGGTCGAACTCGTCGAGCACCTGCTCGAGCTCCGCGTAGACGGCGTCCTCGTCGAATTCCCCGGGCACGTACTTGACGTTCTCGAGGAAGCCCTGCAGCACGTCCTCGTCGGGCTTGCGGCGGGAGAAGCGGCGGATCGCCTGCTCGCACTCCTCGCGGTAGTCCTCGTGCTCTTTTTCTTTGCGCGAGACGCCGACGAGGTGAAAGCGCTCGGGCAGCGCGCCCTCGTGCGCGAGGTTGTAGAGCGCGGGCAGCAGTTTGCGCTTGGCCAGGTCGCCGGTGGCGCCGAAGATGACGAGCGTCGTCGGGGCGACCGGCAGGCGCTCGAGTCCCTCGACGAGCGGGTTCTCGGGACCGTCCTGCTCGCACGGTGCTCACTTGCCCGCGCGTCCGTCACCGGGCGTTCACTCATTGCTACCGGGCTGCGCACTTCGACCGCGTGGCCGCCGAACTGGTTGCGCAGCGCCGCGAGCACGCGATCGGCGAAGTCGCCGTTGCCGCGCGAGGACAGGCGCGCGTACAGCGAGGCGGTGATCACCGGCGTGGGCACGTCGTGGGCGGTGGCGTCCTCGATCGTCCAGCGACCCTCGCCGGAGTCCGCGGTGTAGCCCTCGATCTTCTCGAGCTCGTTGCCGTCGGCTTCGAACGCGCGCGCGGCCAGTTCGCACAGCCACGAGCGCACGACCGAGCCCTGGCCCCAGAGGTGCGCGATCTTCGCGTTGTCGAGCTCGTACTCGCACTTGTCGAACACGTCGAAGCCCTCCGCGTAGGCCTGCATCAGGCCGTACTCGACGCCGTTGTGGACCATCTTCACGTAGTGCCCCGCCCCGGAGCCGCCGAAGCGCAGCCACCCGCGCTCGCCGATCGCGGCGACGCTCTGCTCGTTGGTCTCCGGCGCGAGCACGTCGAGGATCGGCGCCAGCTGCTTGACGGCTTTGGGTGGGCCGCCGACCATCATGCAGTAGCCGACCTCCAGGCCCCAGACGCCGCCGGAGGTGCCGACGTCGACGTAGTTGATGCCGAGCTTTTTCAGTTCCTTGGCGCGGCGCTTGTCGTCGGTCCACTTCGAGTTGCCGCCGTCGACGATCGTGTCGCCGGCGTCGAGCAGCTTGGCGAGCTTGTCGACGGTCTCCTGGGTCGGATCGCCGGCGGGCACCATGATCCACACCAGGCGCGGCGCCCGCAGCTGCTTGACGAGCTCCTTCAGCGAGGACGCGCCGGCAGGCGCCGTGCTTGACCGCCTGCTTGACCGCCTTCTCGTCGAAGTCGAACGCGACGACCTCGTGGGCGGAGTCGCGGCGGATGCGGTGCACCATGTTGCCGCCCATCTTTCCCAGCCCGACGAAGCCGATCTGGGTCACGGCGTCCTCTGGGCTCACGGCGTCCTCTGGGTTGACGAGCCCTCGTGTCCTTCATCACGGCTTTCGGGGTCACAGCATCTCCTTGATCTTTGCGGTGAGTGCGCGCAGCGCCTCGGCTGGATCCCCGTCCGCCCGCCCTGCAGGCGCACGCGCTCGGCGGGCAGCTCGAGCGAGCGCAGCGTTTCCAGGTCGCCGATCGCCTGGGCGTTCTTGAGCGTCGTGAACGTGAACGGCTTGCCGGGGATCTCGACGTCCTCGGGCCCGTCGTGGATCAATTGCAGGAAGCGCCCGGTCTTCGGCCCGCCCTTGTGGAACTGGCCGGTGGAGTGCAGGAAGCGCGGGCCGTAGCCGAACGTGGTCGTCGCCTTCGTCGCCGCGCGGATCGTCTCGCGCAGCTCGCGCGACGGCCGCGTCGAACTCGGGAGAGGGCTGTAGATAACCCATGATCGCGACGTAGCTGGGCGGGGATGCGTCCCCGAGCAGCGCGCGCAGCGCCGCCTCGTCGGCGTCGGCGATCTCGGGCAGCTCGTGCGTCGCCTCGTAGCCGGCGAGCACGCGGTTGGTGGCGTCCTTCGCCTGCTGCACGTTCGGCTGGTCGAAGGGGTTGATCTGAAGGCCCCAGCCGACGACCGCGACCGCGAGCTCGGCGAGCAGGAACACGCGGCCGAGGTCGGCGGGTCCCGCGGTCGGGATCGTGAACACGGGGTGGCCGGCTTCGGCGAGCGCCTGCATCTTCCGCTCCAGCTCGGCGTCGGGCGCATTGACATCGGGCAGGTAGGCGAACACGCGGTCATCGCCGTAGACGGCGGGCTCGCCGAGCGGCTCGTCGGCGACCGGCAGGATGCCCGTGCCGTGCTTGCCCGTGGACTCGGCGACGAGCTGCTCGAGCCACAGCCCGAGGCCGGGCAGAGTCTCGGAGATGACGAACGTGAGCTTGTCGCGTCCGGCTTGCGCGAGGCCGCTCAGGGCCGCCCCCAGCCACACAGCCGCCGGCAGCCCGCCCGAGCCCGAGCCGCCGTCCGAGTCTCCCGGGCTCGAGCCAGTCGGCCATGCTCGAGTCCGGTCTCCCAGGCGCTCGGCGCTCCCTCCAAGCAGCGAGAGCACGGGGATCCCCGTCAGTGCGCCCGGCACGACGCCGAAGGCGGACAGCGCGCTGTAGCGCCCGCCGATGTTCGGGTCGCCGGCGAACGTCCGCCGGAAGGCGTGCTTGGCGGCGAGCGCTTCCAGGCCCGAGCCGGGGTCGGTGATCGCGACGAACCGGTTGCCCTCTTCGACGAGCGAGAAGAAGTGCGCGAACAGCGACAGCGGCTCGATCGTGCCGCCGGACTTCGAGGAGACGACGAACAGCGTTCGCTGGAGGTCCACCGCGCGCTCGATCGCACGGATCCTGGCCGCGTCCGTCGAGTCCAGCACGTGCAGCCGCGCGCGGGCTCGATCGGCTGCCGGCCGAACGAGCGGCGCAGGACCTCCGGGGCGAGCGAGGAGCCGCCCATGCCGAGCAGGACGATGTCCTCCAGTTCGTCGTCGTGCGCCTCCGCGGCGAACAGCTCCAGAGCGCCGAGCTCCCCGAGCATGCGCTCGGCGATCGTCAGCCAGCCGAGGCGGTTGGCGATCTCCGGAGTGCCGTAGGTCCGCACCCCAGAGCGTGGCGTCTTCGCGGGCGATCCTGCCGGCCACGTCCTCCTCGGAGGCCCGCGCGAGCTTGTCCGCGACGGCGGCCTGGAGGGCGTCGGGAATGTGGGCCTCGACGGTGAGGTTGGGATCGCTCACGCCAGGATCGTAGTCGGCTTGGGCGCTCGTGTAGGTTTCCGGCCTGTATAGAAGTCCTGGCCACCCACCTCGAGCCCCTGGCCACCAACCTTGACCCCTGATCAACCCACACAACTGCCCGATCGCAACCTCGCGCTGGAGCTCGTGCGCGTGACCGAGGCGGCCGCCCTGGCGGCGGCGCCGCTGGTGGGCATGGGCGACAAGCTGGCGGCCGACCAGGCCGCGGTCGACGGCATGCGCTACGCGCTGCGCTCGGTCTCGATGGACGGTCTCGTCGTGATCGGCGAGGGCGAGAAGGACGAGGCGCCGATGCTCTACAACGGCGAGCAGATCGGCGACGGCTCCCCGCCGCAGGTCGACATCGCGGTCGATCCGCTGGAGGGCACGACGCTCGCGGCGCACGGGATGCCGAGCGCGCTCGCGGTGATCGCCCTGTCGGCGCGGGGCACGATGTTCGACCCGGGGCCCGTGCGTGTACATGGAGAAGATGGCGGGCTCGCCCGAGATCGCCGACCTGCTCGACCTCGACCGCCCGGTCGCCGAGACGGTCGAAGCTGATCGCCGAGCGCAAGGGCACCCAGGTCCGCGACGTGATGGTCGTCGTGCTCGACCGCCCGCGCCACGAGGAGACCGTGAAGGCGATCCGCGAGGCGGGCGCGCGCGTGCAGGTTGATCGCCCACGGGGACGTGTCGGCGTCGCTGCTGGCGGTCACCGAGCGCTCGCCGGTCGACCTGCTGTGGGGTATCGGCGGCACCCCCGAGGGAGTGATCTCCGCGGCGGCGATCAAGTGCTTGGGGGGCAGCTGCTGGGCCGGGTGTGGCCGCGCGACGAGCAGGAGCGCGCGGCGGCCCTGGAGGCTGGGTATGACCTGACGCGGGTGCTCGACCGCGACGATCTGGTGGCGGGCGAGGACGTGTTCTTCTCGGCGACCGGGATCACCGACGGCGACGTGTTGCAGGGCGTGCGCTACCCGAGCGCTGGCGGCGCGACGCACCGAGTCGCTGGTGATGCGCACGCGCTCGGGCACCGTGCGGCGGATCCGCGCGCAGCACGACCGCGCGAAGCTGCGCGCGGTCGGCGGCGGCGACAGCCGCTTCGGCTGATCAGCGACCCACGCGGCAGTATCTCTTCCTCGTTGGGCGGCGTTGGATCGGGCACATCCTCGATGCGCGCAAAGCGACCGACGCGGGACTCGGCCAGATCGAGGCGGGCGAGCGAGCGCAGGAAGCCGTGGGTGACGATCACGTGGATGCGCGACTGGGTCTCGTTGTAGACCCAGCGCCCGATGCCGGAGGCGATCGCGGGGTAGAAGTTGGCGACCTCGACCTCGACGTGCAGGCGCGCGCGCTCGGGGTCCTCACTGTCGCAGCGGCGCACGTCGATCTGCAGATAGCCGTCCTTTCCTCGCCCGGCCCGAGCGACCAGCAGACCCCGCGCGATTCGCCAGCGCACGAGCCCGCGGTGCTCGTCCATCTCGTATTCGGGCGCGCGGAAGGTGAGCAGCTGCAGCGGCCGGAAGAGCAGCACGACCGAACGCTCGCCCTCGGTGTACTTCACGCGGATCAGCCCGAGCGTGACGCGGGTGAGAAAGCGCCAGTAGGTGCGCGCGAGCCGCTCCAGGTGCACGCGGAGTCCAGATCTGCCGCAGGGCGTCCTGCGACATGTAGAGGTCCGCGGCCTGCACCGAGCGCACGGCGCCGGTGCGCGCGGTCTTCGGAGGTGTCGTCTTCGAGATTGGCGATCGTCGCGATCTTCATCGCTTGCAGGCTATCTCTGCTGTCCGGGTGCGCTGTGTCCGCGGTTGCTGGTATTCAAGGTCTGTGAGCGCTGACTTTGACCTGCACCTAGCGCCACGTGCGCGCCCGGTCGCCGAGGCGCCGGTGGATGCCCTCACGGCGATGGCCGAGGAGCTCGCCAGGCGCTGGGCGATCGCGTCTGATGCGCGCTCGCCCGCTGCAGCGGATCGGCGAGGTGCCTTTGGCGGAGCTGGCGCGCGAGGGCCCGCGCTGTGCGCGAGGGCGGTGCGCGCGCTCTCCTGCGACGGAGAGCTGGAGCGAATGGTTGGCGGGGTGGCGAGCGGGATACATCTCCGGCGAGCAGGCTGGGCGCGCTTGCTGGGGCGCTCGACAGCGGATCGGCCGTGGCGGCGGTCGAGGCGCTGCGGGGCGTGCTGTGGGACGCGCTCCTGGACGAGCTGGGTTGGTCGATCTCCGATCGCTCTTCCGCGCGACTGATAGCCGATCTCGCCGACCGGCTGGCACTGGTCTGCTCGATGGCCCTGACCGCGACCCTCACGCAGCTCTCGCCAGCGCCGGATTCCGAGGGCGAAGTCCCAGCCGCTGCACTCCTCGAGGAGGATAGTGAGCATCGGGGCGTTGCACATCAAGGCGCCGCGAACGAGCCAGCGCGTCCCGCCGCGACGAGACGCCCAGCGATCCTCGTCGACGAATGCGAGCAGGCCCTCGGCGATCGCTCGCGGGCGGCGACGCCGCAGATCGAGATCCGTGATGTTCGCGGCGAAGAGGGGCCGGCCGCCTGGATCGGGTCGATCGGACGCCGGTTGGAGCGCTACGAGCAGGACGGATCGCCGTTCGCGGTGTTGCTCGTCGAGCTCGTCGACGTCGAGCGCCTGCAGTCAGGCCGAGCCCGCGGCGGAGATGTCCCGGCTGAGAGTCGAGGTGCGAGGACGCGCTCGCGCGAGAGCTGCGCCCGGCCGATTCGCTCACGTGCGAGCGCCCGGGCAGGTACTGGCTGCTGGCGCCGCAGACCGACGGGATCGCGGCGCGCAGGCTGGCGGAGCGGATCGCAGCGCGCGGTGCGATCCTCGGCCAGCCACCGTGGCACGCCCTGGAGGTGGCGGTGGGCATCGCCGTGTGTCCCGAGGATGGGCGGCAGGCCTCAGAGCTGGCCGCGCACGCGGATGTGGACCTCTACGCCGCCCGCGCCGCTGGCCGATCCTCGATCGGGGAGCTCGGAGCGAAGTATAAACGCGCGTCAGCCGCGCGACGGCGCCGCCGGTGAGGGCGGCGCGGGCGAGACGGGGGGCTGGCCCGAGGGACGGCGTGTTGGGGACGGCGCCGACGACGACGGTGGCGACGCGGACGGTCTCTTCGATCCCGAGCGCCTGCGCGGCGGCCGCGGTCAGGTCCCAGTCGGCGCCGTTGGCATAGGGGCCGCGGTCGACGACCGGCAGGTCAGGCGCTGGCCGTGGTAGGTGACCTTCACGAGCGTGCCGCAGGGCAGCTTGCGGTTGGCGACGCCGACGGTGGCGGGGGTCAGAGTCTGCCCGCAGGCCGTCTGCTGACCGTAGAAGCCGGGCCCGAACCAGGTCGCGATCGCGGTCTTGTGGAGCTTGATGGCCGGCGTGGGAGTCGACGTGGACCCCGCGCCGGCGCCGTTGAGCGGGCTGGCGGCGCCACCGGTGCTGGCGAGTGCGCCCACGGCGAACATGCCGGCGCAGAGCAAGCGCAGCGAGCAGGGCGAGAAGGATCGTTGTAAATCTGAGTTCGCATCGTGTATCGAAGCGCCTACGGGGTGAGCTGACGGGCTCGCGCGGTCAAAACGACGGCGCTACGGCCAAAAGAGGCCGATTCGCCCCAACGGATCAAAGATCGATCCGCAATTGGGTCCCCCGTCTTCCGCGACCTGGGTCACGGAAGCTCGGCGTGGCGGCAGTATACAGATGACCCCGACGTGCCCTCGGCGGACTCGCAAGGTAGGCTCAGTTGAGCGGCAGCCGCGCGAGGACGTCCTTGAGCAGGCGCCCGCCGGTCGAGAGCCCGCGTCTTCGCGAGCTCGCCGGCGAGCTCGGCCGCGGAGGTCAACAGGTCCACGCCGCCCGGCGGCTGGACGGGACCGCTGACGGGATCGCTCTCGGTCTCGAAGCCCTGCCTGGGGGCTGGGTCCTGGTGACGCTCGGCTGCACTCCGCGCTCGGCTGCGCTCTCGGCTGCTGCGGCCTCTGGCGGTTGCGCTTCGCGCTGGCGCGCTCTGCTTGCGGCTCCGCGCTTGGCGCGCTGGCGCTTGGCTGCGCTCTGGCCGCGCCTGACTTCGGCGACTTTTGCTGCGGCAGCCTTCGTGGCTAGGCCTTCGCCGGCGTCGCCTTCGGTGCCGGCTTGCCTGGCGCGGCGCGGATCGTGCTCGTCTCCGCGGTGGCTGCCCTGCGCGCGGCATCGCGCCGCGCGCTGGAGCGCTGGGGCCGGGTGCGGGGCAGATTGGCGAGAACTCCCTCCAGACGCGCGTCGCGTCCTCGCGCTGGGCAGGCGTTCCGCCGGTGCTTGCGCTCGCTTGGTCGCCCGATCGCCTCGACCGCTGGATGTATCGCTCATGGCGCGTTAGCATAGGGGTCCAGAAAGATGCGCTCGAGTTGTAACGTTGGGCAGGCTTCGGCCGTAGTGTCCGATGGAGTAGTCGTCCTCAGCCAGAATCCGGCGTGGTGCGAGCAGTCGCCCCCGGGTTGCCCAGCGACAGAAGAAACGGAAATCAGATGTCAGTAGTAGAAATGCAGGAGCTCGATGAGGTAAAGGGTCTGCTGGCCAAAGGGCAGCAGGTGGGCGTGCTCACCTACGCGGAGATTTCGACGGCGATGTCCGAGCTCGACTTGGACGAGTCCGACGTCGAGGAGCTGCACGGGTTCCTCGAGAAATCGGAGATCGAGCTCGTCGAGGAGATCGACCCGGCGACCGCCGCGGCCTCGCAGGTCGAGCGCGCGCCGGACAAGCGCGGCCGGCGCAAAGCGAAAGCGGCGCTGGACCTGAAGCCGGACATGACGACCGACTCGCTGCAGCTGTTCCTCAAGGACATCGGCAAGGTGCGCCTGTTGACCGCCCAGGAGGAGGTCGATCTCGCCAAGCGGATCGAGCGCGGCGATCTGGACGCCAAGCAGAAGATGGTCGAGTCGAACCTGCGCCTGGTCGTCTCGATCGCGAAGAACTACCGCAACCAGGGCCTGCCGTTCCTCGACCTGATCCAGGAGGGCACGCTCGGGCTCGTGCGCGCGGCGGAGAAGTTCGACTACCGCAAGGGCTTCAAGTTCTCGACCTACGCGACCTGGTGGATCCGCCAGGCGATCGCGCGAGCGCTGGCGGACAAGGCGCGCACGATCCGCATCCCCGTGCACGTCGTCGAGAAGCTCAACAAGATCGGTCGCGCCGAGCGCAAGCTGGTGACCGAGCTGGGGCGCGAGCCGACCGCCGCGGAGATCGCCGACGTGACGGGGATCGACCCGGAGGAGGTCGACTCGATCAAGCGCTCCGCGCAGGCGCCGGTGTCGCTGGAGAAGCCGGTCGGCGACGAGGAGGAGTCGGAGTTCGGGCAGTTCATCGCCGACGAGCGCGCCGAGTCGCCGTACGAGCGCGCGGCGGAGATCCTCACGAAGGAGGCGCTGCGCGAGGCGCTCGAGAACCTCAGCTACCGCGAACGGCGCGTGCTCGAGCTGCGCTACGGCCTCGGCGGCGAGCACCCGCGGACGCTCGACGAGGTGGGCCGCACGTTCAACGTGACCCGCGAGCGGATCAGGCAGATCGAGAACCAGTCGCTGAAGAAGCTGCAGTCCCTCGCGGAGGCGCAGAAGCTCCGCGACGTTGCGTAGCGCCGTCCAGCGTCCCTCTGGCACTAAAGCCCTCCGGGTCCCTGCCGATGCTGAGAGGCATGTTCGACGTGCAAGAGGCGCTGAAGGAGCTCGTCAGGCGCGAGGGCTCGGATCTGCACCTGAAGGTGGGCAGCACGCCGCTGTTCCGCGTGCACGGGCATCTGGCGCCCGAGCCGGACGGGGAGGCGCTGAGCGCGGAGGACACCGAGCGCACGCTGCACGAGCTGCTGCACGACGAAACGAAGCTGCACGAATTCAGCGAAGAGCACGAGGTCGACTTCTCGTTCGAAATCGAGGGTGTGGCGCGCTACCGCATCAACGCCTTCCGCCAGCGCGGCGTGATCTCGCTGGCCTGTCGCGCGATCCCGCACAAGATCTCGACGATCGACGAGCTGTCGCTGCCGTCGGTGGTCAAGGACCTGGCCGACGAAGAGCGCGGGATCGTGCTGCTGACGGGGACGACGGGCTCGGGTAAGAGCACCACGCTGGCGGCGATGATCGACCACATGAACGAAACGACGAGCAAGCACGTGGTGACGATCGAGGACCCGATCGAGTTCGTGCACTCGGACAAGAAGTCGGTGATCAACCAGCGCGAGGTGGGGATGGACACGGCCTCGTTCAAGCGCGCGCTGCGGCGCGTGCTGCGCCAGGACCCGGACGTGATCCTGATCGGGGAGATGCGCGACGAGGAGACCGTGCAGACGGCGCTCTCGGCGGCCGAGACCGGCCACCTCGTGCTCTCGACGATCCACACCGTCGACGCGCCCGAGTCGATCAACCGCATGCTCGACTTCTTTCCTCCCCATCAGCACGGTCAGGCGCGGAGCATGATCGCGGGCACGATCAAGGGCGTGATCTCCCAGCGGCTGGTGCCGGGCGCCGACGGCGGGCGCGTGGCGGTGTGCGAGATCCTGAGGATGACCGGCCGCGTGCGCGACATGATCACCGACCCCTCGCAGACGGGCAAGCTGATGGAAGTGATCGCCTCGGGCAGCTACTACGGCATGCAGACCTTCGACCAGGCGCTGTTCGGCCACGTGAAGGCCGGCAGGGTGACCTTCGAGGACGCGATGAAGGTGGCGTCGAACCCATCCGACTTCAAGCTGCTGATGCAGGCCGACGGACGCCGGGGCACGACGATGGAGGACGTGGCCGCCGCGGAGGAGCGTCGCGAGACGAACTCCGATCCGGCGAACGATCCAGCACCGCCGCCCAGGCCGCCGCTCACCGTCGCTTAGCCGCTCCACCATCTCAGCCCGTCCTACGTCTTGAGCCGGTCCGATCCTGTACTTCAGTTGGTAAAGTAACGGTTGAAATGGCCGTCGAGGAAACATGTCCGGTATGCCGCACGGCGGAAGTGGTGTGCGGTAAGTGGACGCTTCTGCTCGTCCGGGACCTGGCCGATGGCTGCTCGCGCTTCTGCGAGCTGGAGCGCTCGCTGCAGGGGATCAGCCCGCGTACCCTCTCGCTGCGGCTGAGGGCGCTGGAGGAGGAGGGGATCGTCGAGCGGCACACATTCTCTGAGGTTCCGCCGCGCGTGGAGTATGCGCTGACCGAGAAGGGCCGCGCGCTGCTGCCGATCGTCGACGGGATGCGCTCTTACGGCGAAGAGTGGCTGGGAGAAGCCGATCGCTCCGGCGCCGAGCGCGTGGAGACGGCCGCACTCGCGATCGCCTAGCGGCCGCCCGGCCGCAAGACGGGCTCGGCGGGTCTGCAAGACGGGCTGCGCGGAGCAACGCCGAGCAGGAGCGCTGCGCGCGAGGGCGAAGTGAGCGGACCATGCGTTCACGCCAACTCGAGACAGCGCTCACGGAGTTCGTGGCGGAGGCGGCCGACCGTCTGCAGGCAGAGATCGACGCGCGGCGCGGAGGTCTCCTTCGAGCTGGCCGAGAAACCGGCCCGTCGCGGCGAGGGCGCCGCGCGGCTGTACTGCTATCGCGCGCTGACGGGCGCGTTCATCGAGCAGCACGCCGAGCGAAGCTCGCGAGCCTGCCGGCCCACGCCGAGGCGAGCGAGTCTGCTGGTGGACTTCGAGGGGCTCGACCGCTACCTGGTGGGGATGGGCGGTGGCGCGGATCTGGGCGGATGAAGGCCTACGCAGCGCGCGGGCACGGCGCTGAGGTTGCTGCTGGAGGACGTGTTCGATGAGCAGACCGACTTCGACCGCCGCTCGGACGTCGCCCAATACCAGGAGCGCGTGGAGGCGGCCTTGGCGAGGCTCGAGCAGTCGGCGCAGCGCGAGCGCGAGCGAGGTGACGCTGCTGGCGACGCTGCACGGGCTGACGATCGCCTCCGAGGAGCTCGCATTGACGAAGGGCCTGACGATCGCCCAGCAGGGCGCGCTGCGCGGCGTGCCCGACGGTGCCGCGGGGGACCACCTGCTCGTGGTGTTCACCGCCGACGATGGCGACTGGACGAGGCGCTCGCGCGCGGTCGCGAGGTGCTCGAGGATCTGCTGCGCGCGCTGCGCCTGTTCGGCGATGGCCGCGTGACGCTCGGCGCGCTCGCGTGGGCGCGGGTACGGCGCCAGGCTCGTGGAACCCAGTCGCGCTCGGCGCGGGCGGGCGCCCGCACGGGATGCTCGTGGTGAGCACCGAGCAGGAGGACGAGCTGCGCGCGATTCTGCAACCTCGTCTCGCGCCGCGCCCCGCACGGCAACGAGCTGGCCTGGGCGCTGCGGCGCTTCGAGCTGGGTTGCGAGCGTGCGCAGCTCCTATGAGGCGCTGAGCGATCACCTGCTGGCGCTGCGCGCGCTGCTCGAGCCGGAGGGGCCGGCGAGCGGCCTGCTGGCGGGGCGGATCGCGGCGCTGTGCGCGACGCCGGAGGATCGCGCGAAGCTGACCAAGCGAATGACCAACGCGCAGGCGCTTGGAGCGCGCCGTGATCGCGGGCACGGCCGAGGAGCATGCCGCCGGGACTGAACCTCGCGCGGGATGTCGCCGACCATCTGCAGGGCGCTGCTGCGCGACGTGATCTGCGGTCATCTCGATCCGAACCTCGCGCTGCTCGCGGACGAGCTGCTGGCGGTGGCGGAGGTGCGCCGAGGATGCCGATGGAGGAGCCGGACGCGATCGCCGGTCCCCGAGGACCGGCCCGGTCCCACGGGGCATCCCCTCGATCAGCTCACGCAGAGCGCGCTGCCTGTCTGAGGCCAGGCTGAGCGGCAGGAGCCAAGCGCCGCACGCCGACTCGATGAGCTCCGTCAGGCGCGCCACGGCGCGCTCAGGCGAAGAGATATCGGCGATGCGGGCGAGCCCCGCGAGGTCCTGGATGTCCTCGTCCAGGTGCGGCACGATCACCGGATCGGGCTCGTCGAGCTCTCGACGTAGACGGGCGATCGTGTCGCGGTCGCGGCTCACGAGCACGTCGAAGTCGGCCAGGTTTCCAGCCGCCCGCCGCGCCAGCGATGTCGCCCAGCTCTCCTGCGAGCAGCGGCTTCGACCTCCTCGGCGGAGTGCCCGTCGAGGCCGTGCAGGTGGACGCGGTTGACGATCGACCCGTCGCGCGCCATCCCGGCTTGCGGTCGAGCTGCTCGGCCAGGAACACGGCCTCACGCGCGGGCTCGTGCTCGGGGGAGGTGACGATCAAAAAGCTCGTCGCGGGGTCGCGCAGCAGCTCGGCGACGCCGCGGGTGCGCTCGCCGAAGCCGTCGAGGATGCCCGACGAGCGAGCGGAAGAAGGTGGAGAGCTCGCCGAGCATGTCCACGCCGGTGACGCGCGCGAAGATCGCGAACACGAGCCCGGTGCCGCGGCCGAACAGGCGCGCGGCGAGCCCGCCGGGGGCGAGGAACACCTTCAAAGCGCGGCCTTCGAGGAAGTGCAGCATGTTCTCGGGCGCCTCCAGGAAGTCGAGCGCGTTGCGCGACGGCGGCGTGTCGAGCACGATCACGTCGAAGTCGTGTTCGCTGTACAGCTCGTACAGCTTCGTGACCGCGCCGAGCTCTTGCACGCCCGAAACCGCGGAGGACAGCTCCCGGTAGACGGGGTTCGCGAGGATCTCCTCGCGCGAGCGCGCGTCGGGCGAGAGGCGCGTGACGATCTCGTCGAATGTGCGTTTCACGTCCAGCGCCATCGCCCACAGCTCACCCGGCGCCGCTCACCCCCTGCGCGGCCAGCAGCGCCGGGTCGATCTGGCGCGGCTCGCCCGAGAGCTCGCCGAGCCCGAGCGCGGCGGCCAGGCGCCGCGCCGGGTCGATCGTCACGACCGCGACCTTCTGCGCCGCGCGCGGCCAGGCCAAAGCCGAGCGCTGCCGAGGTGGTGGTCTTGCCGACGCCGCCCGCGCCGAGGCACACGCACACGCGCTTGCCCTGCAGACGCTTCGCCAGGTGCGGGGAGCGCTTGGGCATGGTGATCCTGATCCGTAGATCGCCAAGTCATGCAGGAATCGCGCATCCACATGCGAATAACCCCCCGATCGGCTTTCCAATCGAGTAGGAGCCTGCTGTGAACGGTAAGGCCAAGGTCATCGCGTTCGCCAACCAGAAGGGCGGCGTGGCCAAGACGACCACCACGCTGAACCTCGCCGCCGCGTTCGCGGAGGAGGGCCATCGAGTGCTGTGCGTCGACATGGACCCGCAGGGCAACCTGACGATGTCCCAGGGCATCGATCCGGACACGCTCGAGAAATCGATGTACGACGTGCTCGTCCACAAAGTCTCGATCCGCGAGGTGCGTCCGCAAGCGCGAGATCGACATCGCCTGCGCCTCGATCGACCTCGCCGGCGCGGAGATCGCGATGTCGACGATGATCGGCCGCGAGCGCTCGCTGCAGAAGGCCTTCGAACCGATCCTCGAGGACTACGACTTCATCTGCATCGACACCCCGCCGAGCCTCGGATTGCTGACGATCAACGCGCTGACGGCGGCCGACAAGGTGATCGTCCCCGTGCAGTGCGAGTATCTGTCGATGCGTGGGCTCATCCAACTGCAGAACACGCTCGCGATGATCCGCGAGAACCTCAATCCCGGCGTCGACATCGAGGGTATCCTGCCGACGTTGGTCGACTCGCGCACGATCCACGCCAAGGAGGCGATCGAGATCCTCGAGGAGAACTTCGGCGACCGCGTGTTCGCCTCGCGCATCCGCAAGACCGTGCGCTTCGCCGAGGCGCCCGTGAAGGGCATGTCGGTGCTCAAGTACGAGCCCGACGGCGTCGCCGCCCAGTCCTACCGTCAGCTCGCCCAGGAGGTTCTGACTCATGGCCAATCCTAAACGCGCCTCATGCGCGAAGGGCCGCTGGCGGCGCTGTTCAGGAAGACCGAAGGCGAGGACCGGAGCGGACGGGCGCGAGCCGGCCGCCGGCGAGCAGGACGCGACTGGGACGGGCTCGAGCCCGCCAGGCCGCCGCCGAAGGCCGGCAGGAGCGAGCGCAAGCCGCGTCCGCGCGGGCGATGAGCCCCACCGACGGACCCGCGACCGACGCCCCATCCGCGCGAGAGTGGCCTGCCGCACCCGGCGCTGAAAGCCTCGAGCGATGACTCGAGCAGGACGCGCGCGATGACAGCGTGCCCACGCCGCGCGAGCGCCTGCGCCACGCCTTCTCCTCGGAGATTCCCGAGAACGTGATGGAGCGCTCGGCGCGTCCGGTGATGGACGACTACTCCCGCGAGCACCCGCCGCGAGCGCTCCGCGGGCACCACCGGACCGGTCGGGCAGCCCGTGATCCGCGTCGTCGGCGTCGGCGGCGCTGGCGTGAACGCGGTCAACCGGATGGTCGAGGCGGAGGTCGAGGGCGTCGAGTTCCTCGCCGTCAACACCGACCTGCAGTCGCTGCAGCAGTCGACCGCCGACGTCACGCTGCACATCGGCGCGGAGCTGACCCGCGGCCTGGGCTCGGGCTCGGACGCCGAAGTCGGCCGCGCGGCGGCGATGGAGGACTACGACCGCGTGAAGGCGCTGCTGAAGGGGTCGGACATGATCTTCATCACCGCCGGAGCCGGCGGTGGCACGGGCACCGGCGCCGCGCCGGTCGTCGCGCGCATCTCGCGCGAACTCGGCGCGTTGACGGTCGCGATCGTGACCAAGCCGTTCGGCTTCGAGGGCTCGCGCCGCGGCGAGCAGGCCGAGCGGGGCGTCAGCGCGCTGGCCGAGGAGGTCGACACGCTGATCGTCGTGCCGAACAACCGGCTACTCTCGGTGCTCGACAAGCAGACCGCGATGGTCGAGGCGTTCCGCGTCGCCGACGACGTGCTGCGCCAGGGCGTGCAGGGAATCTCCGACCTGGTCACGCTGCCGGGCCTGATCAACCTCGACTTCGCCGACGTGCGCACGATCATGTCCTCCGCGGGCAACGCCCTGCTGGGCATCGGCATGGGCGCCGGCGGCGAGCACCGCGCGACCGAGGCCGCGATGCAGGCGGTCGCCTCGCCGCTGCTGGAAACCTCGATGGAGGGCGCGCGCTCGATCCTGCTGTCGATCACGGGCGGCACGCGATCTGTCGCTGTGGGAGGTCAACGAGGCCGCGAAGGCCGTCTCCGAGGCCGCGCACCCCGACGCGAACATCATCTTCGGCGCGATGGTCGACGAGAAGCTCGACGACCAGGTGTGGGTGACGGTCGTGGCCACCGGCTACGGCGAGCAGGGCCGGCGCAACAGCGTCAACCGCCTGAACGAGCCCGCCGGGCGAGCCCCGTGTGCGGCGCACCGGCGGCGGTGCCTCGCGCCCGCCGGCTCCGCGGCGTGGCGGTCTGGCCGTGGACGAACTCGAAGTACCTGAGTTCATTCCAAACCTGTAGTCAGCCCTCGCGCCTCTAGGCTTCGCTCGCATGGGCGCTGCTGAGAGAGGGAGTCGTCGCTGCCGGGCATCCGCTGACCGCGCAGGCGGGCGCGCGGGTGCTGCGCGAAGGTGGCAACGCGGTCGATGCGGCCGTCGGGGCGATGCTGACGTCGTTCGCGGCCGAGCAGCTGTTGACCGGGCTCGGCGCCGGTGGATACATGCTCGTGGCCGGGGCTGGCGAGCAGCCGACGCTGCTCGACTTCTTCGTCGAGGCGCCGACCGGAATCGCGAGGCTCGCCGAGTCGTCGAGGCAGGAGGCCGAGGAGGACTCGCCGCCGGCCGAGCTGCGGGCGGTCGATGTGTCCTTCGGGGACGCCGCGCAGGTGTTCCACATCGGGCCGGCCTCCTGCGGCGTCTATGGGACGCCGGCGGGGGTGTGCGAGGCGATGCGGCGCTGGGGCAGCATGCCGCTCGCGCGAGCTGGCGGCGCCGGCGGCGGAGCTCGCGCGCGAGGGCGTGGAGGTGAACAAGGGACAGGCCTACATCGCGAAGATCCTGGCCGATCTGCTGACCTCCACGCCCGAGTGCGCGGCGCTGTGGGCGCCGGAGGGACACGTGCTGAGGGAGGGCGAGCTGCTGCGCAACCCCGAGCTGGGCGACGCGCTGGAGCGCCTCGGAGAGGAGGGCGCCGAGCCCTTCTACCGCGGCGATATCGCGGCGGCGGTGTGCGACTGGCTGCGCGCCCACGGCGGTGCGCTGTGCGGCGAGAACCTGGCGGGCTACCGCGCGGTGGAGCGCGAGCCGGTGAGCGTGCGCTATCGCGACCGCGAGGTGCTGACGAACCCGCCGCCCTCGGCCGGGGGAACGCTGCTGGCCTACGCGCTGGCGCTGCTGGATCGCGGTCCGGCGCCGCCGAGCTTGAGCGACGTGGTGCGAGGCGATGGCGGCCGCACAGGGAGAGCGCACGCCGGAGTTCGTGGAGGGGCTGAGCGAGGAGGGCTTTCTCGAGCGCTTCCTCGCGAGGAACCTCGGCTCGACGACGCACATCTCGGTGCTCGACTCGGAGGGGCGCGCGTGCAGCGTGACCTGCCAGCAACGGCGAGGGCTCCGGGGTCGTGGTGCCGGGCACGGGGATCCACCTGAACAACGTGATGGGCGAGCAGGACCTGAACCCGCTCGGCTTCCACCGCCATCCGGCCGGACGGAGGATGCCGAGCATGATGGCCCCCACGGTGGTGATGCGCGACGGGGAGGTCGAGCTGGTGCTGGGCAGCGCCGGCTCCAACCGCATCCGCTCGGCGTTGCTGCAGACGATCGTCGGCGTCGTCGACCACGGTCTGGGCGCGCGCGAGGCGGTGCAGGCCCCGCGCGTGCACTTCGAGGACGGCACGCTCTACGCCGAGCCGGGCATCGACCTCGGGGAGTCCAGAGCCGGCTCGGCACGGAGTCCTCGCTGTAGAGACGTCGGTTTCACGACCTCAACCTGTTCTTCGGCGGCGTCCAGGCGGTGCTGCGCCAGGGAGACGCGATCGACGGCGCGGGCGACCCCCGCCGCGGCGGCGTGGCGGTGAGGGCATGAGGGTGGCGCCGCGCCTGGGTGGTTGGCGTGCGCCCGAGGCAGGGACATGAGGCGTGCGGGCCGCGGCCCTCGGCGTGCTCGCGTCGGTGGGGCTGGCGGCGGGCTGCGGCGGCGGCATCGCGGCTCCCGACCTGTTCATCGTCCAGCGCACCGGGAGCGGGCCGGGAGCGCGGCTGACGCTGGTGGTCAACGAAGAAGGGGGCGTGCACTGCTATAGGAGCTCAGCCCACCGGGGCCCGACGCTGAAACTGAGCGATCCGCTGCTGGTCCGCGCGCGGGCGATCCAGGAAGAACTGCACGAACAGGCCTCCGAACACCTCTCGCTGCCGCCCGGCAGAGGCTCGGTGCTGAGCTATTACCTGCGCGACGAAAACGGGACGGTCCGCTTCAGCGACAACTCGCCCAGGCAACCAAAGGTGTTTCGCGAACTGGCTCTGTTCGTATTGCAGGTCGCACAGCAGATTTGCCATCTGCCGCAGCAGGGCGCATAGGCATTGATCGCGTCAGCCTCGCGGCGCGAGTTCTACTCCGCGGGCTTGCGCGCGGCGATCAGCAGGTTGTAGAAGATCGCCGGCGGCAGCCGCGACTCGAGCAGGCGGCGGTCTAGCTCCTGGAAGAGGAGGTAGCCGCGGTAGGCGTACTGGCGCCAGGCCCAGGGGACGTCGAACGGGTCGGCGGTGGCCTCGAGCGTGCGGTTGGTCCAGCCGAACCAGTTGGCGAGCAGCTCCTCGCCGGTCACGCGCACGTCGGTGAAGCCGGCCTCCTTGGCGAAGGCCGACAGTTCGGCCGGGGCGAAGGCGTGGACGTCGACGACGCCCTCCAGCGCCGAGTCGGGCGCGCCGCCGATCGGCCGGTGGCGCGGGGCGCGCGCGAATCGCGCGGCGCCACAGCGGCGCAACCTTGCCGGCGGCCCGCTTGGGCACGTTCGCCAGGCGGTCGCCGTAGCGGGAGGGCTCACCGGCGAACAGCAGCGTGCCGCCCGGGTGCGAGCACGCGCTCGAACTCTGCTGAACGCCTGCGGCAGGTCGGGGATGTGGTGCAGGATCGCGTGGCCGAGCACGAGGTCGAAGCTCTCGTCCGCGAACGGCAGCGCCTCGGCGTCGGCGGGCACGGTCTGGACCTGCAGGCCCAGCCGCTCGGCGTTGGCGGCGAGGCTCGCGAGCATGCCCGGCGAGATGTCGCTGCAGGTAGCCTCGTCGATCAGTCCGGCGCGCATCATGTTCAGCGTGAAATAGCCCGTCCCAGAGCCGATCTCCAGCGACCGGGGGTAGTGACCGGGCTTGCCGTGCAGGGCCTTGCGGACCTTCGCGAGCACCTGGTCGTGCCCGAGATCGCCGAAGTCGATCCCCCACTTGTGGTCGTAGTGATCGGCCGCCACGTCGTGGTAGCGGGTGTTGACGTCGCGGATCTCCTCGGCACTGAGGGGTGGCGCGGGCGGCCGGAGGCCGGCAAGCCGGGCCCCTCTTTTCAATCGGCTGTACGTATGGCACGGGCGGCACCATATACTCGCGCGCCGTGTCGCGCACCCTCTACGAGCAGCTCGATCAGCCGGAGGGCGTTCCCCCACTGGCGCTGACGGGGGAGCGCACGCTGCCCGACGTGCCGGAGGAGAACTACTGGTTCCGCCGCCATCAGGCGGTCTATGAATGGATCGCCGCGCGCGTCGCCGGGGAGCGCGTGATCGACATGGCCTGCGGCGAGGGCTACGGCTCGGACGTGCTCGCCGCGAGCGCCGCGAGCGTGGTCGGCGTCGACGCCAATCCCGAGGCGCACGAGCACGCGCGGCTGCGCTATCGACGCGGAAACCTGCGCTTCGAGCGCGACCTCGTGGAGAGCTTCGCCGAGCAGGCCGACGCGGTGGTGTTCCTGCAGACGATCGAGCACCTGCAGGACCCCGACGCGGTGCTCGAGCACTACCGCTCGCTCGTCTCGGGTCTCCGAGTCTGGAGCGCCGGGCGGTGCCGGTCGCGGGACGGTGTACGTGTCGACCCCGAACGTGCTCACGCTCGCGCCGAAGGGCGCCGAGCGCTCGGACAATCCCTGGCACGTGCACGAGTACCGCGCCGAGGAGTTCGAGCGGCTGTGCCGCCGGCACTTCGGCTCGGTGGCGCTCTTCGGCCTGTTCCACACCCGCAAGCTGCGCGCCCACGAGCTCGCGCTGCGGGCCGGTTGGGACGGGGTGCATGCACGTCTGGGGCTGACCAAGCGCTTCTACGACTGGTTCACGCCGGCGATCGCCGCCTCGGACTTCGTTCTGCGTCCGCGCGGGCAGGCCGATCTGGACCGGGCGCTGGACTTCATCGCGGTGTGCCGGTAGTGAGATTGCCAGGCGTGCCCGCGCGTCGTGTGCCGTGCGCGATCAGACCGCGAGGCGGCGGCGCGTTTCCGTGAGCGCTGCCGGCGAGGCGCGGCGCGCTCGCGATCGTGCTGCACACGCACATGCCCTACGTCGAGGGCTTCGGCACGTGGCCGTTCGGCGAGGAGTGGCTGTGGGAGGCGATGGCCGGCTGCTACCTGCCGCTGCTGGACCTACTCGACGCGGGCGCGCCGCTGACGCTGTCGCTGACGCCGGTGCTCTGCGACCAGCTCGAAGCCCCGGGGATTGCGGAGCGCTTCGAGACGTTCGTCGGGGAGGTGCGCCGCTACACGCACGAGGAGGACGCCAAAGGGATTGCGCGCCGGCGGGCACGAGGAGCTCGCGCGCGAGGTCGAACGCTCGTGGGGCGACTACGAACGTTCGCTCGAACGCTTCGACTCGCTGCGGCGGGGATCTGCTGGGGGCGCTCGCGCCGTACGCGCAGTGGACCTCCTCGGCCACGCACGCCGTGCTGCCGCTGCTCGCCACCGACGCGGGGGTGCGCGCGCAGGTGCAGAGCGGCGTTGGATGCCCATCGCGCGCGCTTCGAGGCGGAGGCCTGGCGGGGAGGCTTCTGGCTGCCGGAGTGCGCGTACGCGCCGTGGCTGACCCCGGCGCTGGCCGAGGCGGGGTGCGTGCCACCTGCGTCGAGCTGACCGGTCGCTTCGGGCTTGGGCGCACCCGAGCATCTGCGGCCGATGCTGGGCGAGGAGGGCGTGACGCTCGTGCCGATCGACCGCGCGACATGGATCTCGTGTGGAGCGACGGCGGCTACCCCGCGAACGGCGTCCTATCGCGACTACCACAAGCACACAATTCAACCACCACAACCCGTGGGGAAACAATGGCGAGGCGTACGACCACGAGCGGGCGGCTGCGCTCGCGAAGGAGCACGCGGCGGACTTCGTGGCCCGCACCCGCGAGCGTTTGCGCAGCGACGGCGAGGGCCTGCCGGGCGGCGGTCTGGTGGTGTGTGCGCTCGATACCGAGCTGCTCGGCCACTGGTGGTACGAGGGGATCGCATGGCTTGGGGCGGTGGTGGAGGAGTGCTCGCGGCAGGGCCTCGAGCTGGTGCGGCTCGACGACGCGCTGGATCGAGTCGAACCAATTTTTATTGAGACCGACTCGGAAACTGAGAATAAAAGGCGCGGGGAGGCGCGGGGGAGTGAAAAACAATCTGCCGAGTAGCGGGCAGCAGGAGAGGGGCAGGTGAGCAGTTGGGGTGAGGACGGAGACCTGTCGACGTGGTCGGGGCCGGCGGTCGCCGAGCTGGCGTTCGCGACGCGTGCGGCGGAGCTGCAGGTGCGTGCGCCGCGGGCTCTGGCGGCGGGCGCCGGCGGCGGTGCGTGAGCTGCTGGCGCTGCAGGCGAGCGACTGGGCCTTCATGCTCTCCCGCGGCCTGGCCGTGCCTTACGCCCGCGAGCGCTTCGAGGGACATCGCCAGGCGCTCGAGCGCGCGCTCGCCGAGGGACCGCAGGCGAGCGAGGAGGGGTTGCGCAACCTTGCGGTCTACGCCGATCCCGCGGCGCTGCTCGCGCCGTGAGATCGGCGCGGGCTCTGCGCGTGGGCTCTGAGTGCTTCTGAGCACAGGTGTGTCTCAGCGTCGAACGCCCACTAGCGCCGGAGGCTCACTTGCGTCTCACGCTCACTCCCAGCGCATCGAACGAGGCTCCTCGCGCATGCGGATCAGCCGCGCGGGGGAGCCGCCGACGACGGCGTTGGCGGGCACTTCCTTGGTGACGACCGAGGAGGTGCCGACGATCGCGTTGTCGCCGACGACGACGCCGCGCAGGATGCAGGCGCCGTAGCCGAGCCAGACGTTGTGCCCGACGCGGACGTCGCGCTTGTAGATGCCCTGCAGGCGGATCGGGCGCTCGACCTCGACGACGCCGTGGTCGAAGTCGATCAGCATCACGCGGTCGGCGACGATGCACTCGCGGCCGATCGAGACGTGCTGGAAGGCGGAGATCGTGCACTCCTGGCCCATCACCGTCTTCGCGCCGATCGAGACTTCGCCCTCGTGGACACGGATCTTCGTGCCATGGCCGAGCCACGCCCAGCGGCCGATGCGCAGCGTCGCGTCGCGGCCGATCTCCAGCTGCACGCCGGGGCAGATGAAGCAGATGCCATCGGTCTGCAGGCGCTTGCCGTGGCGCAGCTTCAGGAACACGAAGCGCGCGAGCAGGTGCAGGTAGGCGCGGCTGAGCATGTGGTTGGCGTGCATGAACCGCAGCAGCGCGAGCGGGCCGCCATGCAGCGAATCGGGAGCTCTGCGCACCGCCTCGGCGATCTCCTCGGCGGCCGTCGGGGTCGGTGGGTCGGCGATCAGGGGCTCCATCGCCGCCGAATCGTATTGCCCTGCGATGATTGCGCCCGCGATGAGCGACCCGACCCTGGCGCAGAGACTGCTCGACGGCGACCGCCGTGCGCTGGCGCGCGCGATCACGCTGGTCGAGGACGACCGTCCGGAGGGCTGGGAGCTGGTGAAAGAGGTCTATCCGCATACCGGTAAAGCATCGGTCGTCGGCTTCACCGGACCGCCGGGGGTGGGCAAGTCGACGCTGATCGGCGCGCTGACAAAGGCCCAGCGCGAGGCCGGGAGGACGGTCGGGGTGCTGTCGATCGACCCCTCGTCGCCGTTCACCCAGGGTGCGCTGCTCGGCGACCGGATCCGCCTCTCCGAGCATTTCCTCGACCAGGGGGTGTTCATTCGCTCGATGGCGAACCGCGGCGCGCTGGGCGGGCTCTCGGAGGCCGCGCTGCAGGCCGCGCTGCTGCTCGACGCGGCGGGCCGAGAAGACGTGTTCGTGGAGACCGTGGGCGTGGGACAGGCGGAGATCGACATCATCGACCACGCCGACACGATCGTGCTCGTGCTGATGCCCGGCTCGGGCGACTCGATCCAGGCGTTGAAGGCAGGGGTGATGGAGATTCCGGACGTAATCGTGATCAACAAGGCCGATCACCCCCTGACGGACACGATGGTGCGCGAGATCAGGGGCGTGCTGTCGCTGGCGAACCTCGACCACCGCCCGAGGAGGTCCGCGACCAAGCGCTGGCGGGTGCCGATCGTGAAGACGCGAGGCCACCCACGGCGTCGGCGTCGAGGAGCTGGTGACGCGTCTGGCCGAGCACCGCGAGCACATCCTCGCCGCCGGTCAGCTGGAGGAGCGGCGCCGGCGCAACCTGCACAACGAGGTGCTCGCGATCGCCACCGCCCGGATGCGCAGGCGCTTGGAGGAGGAGCTGAGCGAGGACGACGAGTTCAAGCGCCTGCTGGAGGAGGTCGTCCAGCGCCGGTTGGACCCGGCGAGCGCGGCTACGACCCTGCTGGAGCGCGGCGCGGACTCCTCAGCGCTCGGCGCGCAGCGAGCGTGCGGTGGGAGAACGCTCCACCGAGCGCTGGTCGGGGAGCGTGCCGATCACGCGGTCGCCGACGGTCGAGGTGACCCCGAACCAGTAGCGCTCGTTCTTGAAGTGGTGCAGGCGGTGGTTGCGCCAGATCGCCTGGAAGTAGCGGTGCCACGCGGCATAGGGGGTGTGGATCAGGAAGTGCGTCCACTCGTAGGAGGCGAGGATCGCGAAGCTGACGAGCACGCCGGTGCTCGCGTAGGCCAGGCGCGGTCCGCCGAGCACGAACGCGATCGGGAACGACAGCGCCCAGTTGACGAGCGCGATCAGCGGCAGGAACACGAGCACCCCGTATACGGGCAGCAGCACGCCGTCGAGCACGGCGGGCGCCTCGTGGTGGGTGCGGTGCTCGCGTGCGGTGGGCATCTCGATGCGACGGCCGAGGAGGGTGAACGGAGCAGAGTGGAGGAGATAGACGTGGATCGCCCACTCGACGAACGGGGTCACCGCGAGCAAGCCGGCAGCCATCACCGCGTCACGCCAGCTCCATGCGCCCTGGGGGATCCGCAGAGCCAATACCAGCGCCACGGCCCCGAACAGGTATGGCGGGGAAGGCTGACGTAGGAAGCCCCGAAAGCAGTCGCCGAGCGTGACCAGGCCGCCGGCGCTCTTGGTGGGTAGCGCCTGCGCCGGAGCGCTGTAGCGATCGCTCTCCTCTATCTCAGTCGTCTCGGTCACACAGCGGAATGCTAGTGGCTCGAGGGCCGGCGATCACGGAGATCGAGGGCCGGCGATCACGGAGATCGAGGGCCGGCGATCACGAAAAGGATCAGCCAAGTAGGGTCGGTAGATCGCGATGGATTATCTGAACTGGGTGGAGAACAACTGGGGATTGTTGGGCAGGGTGACACAGGGTCACACGGCGCTCTACCGCGTCACTGGTGGCCTGATCGGTCATCGCATCCCCGGCGCCCCGCCGATGCTGCTGCTCGACCACGTTGGCGCTAAGAGCGGCGCGAAGCGGACGAGCCCGCTCGTGTATGTGCGCGATGGCGAGGACGTGGTCCTGGTCGCCTCGAAGGGCGGCTATCCGAAGAGCCCGGGTTGGTTTCACAACCTGAAGGCGAACCCCGACACCGAGGTGCAGATCGGCTCAGAGCACCGGCCGGTGCATGCGCAGATCGCGGACCAGGAGGAGCGCAAGCGGTTGTGGCCGATGGCGCTGAAGACTTACGGCGGCTACGCCGACTATCAGCGGCGTACCGAGCGGGAGATCCCGCTCGTGATCCTCGCGCCCCGCTGAGCTCGCCGAGCGGTGTCGGCGCGAACCCGATGCCGGGGCTAAGCCCTTACACCCAGCGGCCCTAAGCCCCGAGCGCGCGGGCGATGACCATCTGCTGGACCTCGTCGGTGCCCTCGCCGATCGTCAGGATCTTCGCGTCGCGGTAGAAGCGGCAGACGGGGTACTCCTCGATGAAGCCGTAGCCGCCGTGGATCTGGACGGCCTCCTCGGCGCAGCGCACCGCCAGGCGGCCGGTCTTGAGCTTGGCCTGGGCCGCGGTCAGCGTGAAGTTGCGTTTCGCATCCTTCTCGCGGGCGGCCTTGTAGACGAGCAGCCGGCCGGCCTCGATCTCGGTGGACATGTCCGCGAGCTTTGCCTGGATCGCCTGGAACTTGGAGATCGACTTGCCGAACGCCTTACGCTGCTTGGCGTACTTCAGCGCCTCGTCGAGAGCGCCCTGCGCGAGCCCAACGCCCATCGCGGCGACGCCGATCCGGCCGATGTCGAGGATGTGCAGGAATTGCTTGAAGCCTGCGCCGCGCGGGCCGAGCAGGTTCTCCTCGGGCACGCGGCAGTCGTTGAACGTCAACGGACGCGTATCCGAGGCGTTCCAGCCCATCTTCCGATAGGGCTCGCCCTGCTCGTAGCCGGGCGTGCCGTTCGCGACGATGATGTTCGAGATCTCCTCCTCGCCGGTGCGGGCGGTGATGCAGACCACTCCGGAGATGTCCGTGCCGGCGTTGGTGATGAATTGCTTGGCGCCGTTGATCGTCCACTCGCCGTCGGCCAAGGCGGCGCGTGTCTTCACGTTCCCCGCGTCCGAGCCGGCCTCGGGCTCGGTCAGGCCGAACGCGCCGAGCCGCTCACCGGAGCACAGCTTGGGTAGCCACTCGCGCTTCTGCTCCTCTGAGCCGAACAGGTAGACCGGCTGCGTCCCCAGGGAGGTGTGCGCGCAGAGGGTGATCGCCACCGAGGAGTCCACGCGCGTGAGCTCCTCGACGGCGAGCGCGTAGGCGAGCGTGTCTCCGCCGCCACCGCCGTACTCCTCCGGGAAGGGGATGCCCATCAGGTTCAGCGCGCCGAGCTGACGGACGATCTCGTAGGGGAAGGACTTCGTGCGATCGAGCTCCTCGGCGACTGGCGCGACCTCTCCTTCGGCGAACTCGCGCACCGTGCGGCGGATCAGCTCGTGATCGGGAGAGAGGTCGAAGTCCACGGTGGCCATTCTCACAGACGTCGGGAGCCACGTGCCTGTCCGTCGATAATGATGCCGTGATGCGTATAGATCGTGAAGAGGGTGTAGTGGCGGGAATCGACCCGAGCGACATGGAGGTCTGCTTGCGCGTCCTCGCCGAAGTCGACGCGTTCCCGATCGAGCACCCCGATGCCGTCACGGTCCGCGAGCAACGGCGGGCTTGTATAAGAAGGTCAAGCGGCTGCGGCGCATCGAACGGCGTGAGGCGGTGCTCGCGAACGATCGGGCGGTGACCGCGGCGACGGCGACCGGTGCGCCCGGGCGGATCGACGACGAGACGCGGGGTTTGCCGCTCGCCTCGAGCGCCCGCGGAGCCACGGCGGGCAGCCTTCTGCAGGCCCGCGCCTGTTACGTCTGCAAGACCCGCTTCGTGGAGGTCGATGCGTTCTACCACCAGCTCTGTCCGTCCTGCGCTGCGCGCCACCACCAGCGACGCGAGGCGCGCACCGATCTGAGCGGACGGCGGGCGCTGCTCACCGGCGGCCGGGCGAAGATCGGCATGTACATCGCCCTGCGGCTGCTGCGCGACGGCGCCGAGACGACGATCACGACGCGGTTTCCCCACGACGCGATCCGTCGCTTCACGGCGATGCCCGACAGCGGCGAGTGGCTCGAGCGTCTGCACGTCGTCGGCATCGATCTGCGCGATCCCGCGCAGGTCGTGGCGCTCGCCGACTCGGTGAGCGCAGGAGGCCCGTTGGACATCCTGATCAACAACGCCGCGCAGACCGTTCGCCGCTCGGCCGAGGCCTACACGCCGCTGATCGAGGCCGAGCGCGCGGCGCTGCCCGACGGCCCGCTGCCGCGGCTGAGCCGATTTGGCCGGGAGGTGAGGCCGGCCGGCGGGAGCTCACTGACCCCGATCGCGAGCACTGGACCCCGACACCCCAGGCCCTGACGGCGCTGGCGCTGTCCGTTGGGTCGGCTTCCCCCGAGCGGATCGCCCTGGGCAGCGCGATCGACGCTGGTGGCCTGGTGCCGGACCTGCACGCCGTCAACAGCTGGATCCAGCAGGTCAACGAGGTCGACCCGCTGGAGCTGCTCGAGGTGCAGCTCTGCAATACGACCGCTCCCTTCATCCTCGTCAGCCGCCTGCGCCCGGCGCTGGCCGCTTCGCGGGCCCGGCGCACCTACATCGTCAACGTCTCCGCGATGGAGGGCCAGTTCAGCCGTGGCTACAAGGGGCCTGGGCATCCGCACACGAACATGGCCAAGGCCGCGCTGAACATGCTCACGCGCACCAGCGCCCAGGAGATGCTCGAAAGCGACGGCATCTTGATGACGAGCGTCGACACCGGGTGGATCACTGACGAGCGGCCCCACCCGATGAAGATGCGCCTGGCCGAGGATGGCTTCCACGCCCCGCTCGATCTCCTCGACGGCGCCGCGCGAGTGTATGACCCGATCGTCCGGGGTGAGTTGGGGGAAGACGTTTACGGGTGCTTCCTGAAGGACTACGAGCCTTCGCCCTGGTAGGCGAGGTCATCGGGGATAGGGGTTTAGAGGACGGCCAGGCCGTCCGGCGAGCATACGTCCGTCCGGCGAGCATGCGTCCGTCCGGCGAGCATGCCGTCCGCGAGCATGCGTGGTTGAACCTAGTGGGCCTGGCCCGCCGCGGCTCTCGCCGCCGCGGGGTCGTGCGCGACTGCCTCCAGGCGCTCCACGACCGCCGCCCATGCCTCGCTGCGCGGATCGAGGTGCGCGCGGTGACCCGCCTCGCCCTGGATCTCTACGAGCTCGGCCTCGCCGCCGGCCGCGCGCGCGGCCTCGGCGTAGCCGCGGCTGATCTCGATCGAGACGGTTTCGTCGCGCACCCCGTGGACGATCAGCACGGGCATGTGCAGCGGCAGCAGGCGGATCGGGTCGCCCGCGGCATAGCGCTCGGGAACCTCATCGGGGGAGCCACCCATCAGATCCCGCACGACTCCGCCGTGCCACCGGCGGTAGGCGTCCGCGAGATCGGCTACGCCGGCCTGTGAGATCACGCGCCGCGGACGCACCCGCGGCAGTCCGTCGAGAGCCCCCGGCGCCCCCGCCGGTAGGTTGGGTCGGCCGGCCGCCCACAGCGCGAGGTGACCGCCGGCGGAGTGGCCGAGGAGCGTAACGCGGTCGAGGTCCAGTCGCTCATCCTCGAGCGCAGCGAGATGGTCGATCGCCGCCGCCACGTCTGCGAACGTGGTCGGCCAGCCCCCGCCGGCGCCGACTCGGCGGTACTCGATGTTCCACACGGCCCAGCCGCGCCTGAGCAGGTCGCCGGCCAACCCGCGCGTGAAGATCCTGCCGTAGCGCTTTTGCCAGGAGCCGCCATGGATCAGGACCATCACCGGATGCGGCCCGGGTCCGCCCGGCAGATAGAGATCGGCGCACTGGGAGGCATGAGGACCGTAGCGATGGGTTTGCCCGCGCGAAAGGAAGTCGAGGATCAGGCGCGTGCGAGCCACGTGGGCTCAATCCTAGAAGGACCCGTGGTGAGCTACCCAGCAGGCCCGCGTGCTCTACAGCCGCGGCCCGCGTGTTCTACCGGCCGGAACCTCTACGCGCCGTAGGAGCGCGCGAGCTCGACCAGCAGGCGCACGCCGTAGCCCGAGGCGCCCTTGCCGACGTAGGCGCGGCCGAGATCCCAGGCGGAGCCAGCGATGTCGAGATGCGCCCAGGGCGTCTTCCCGACGAAGTTCTGAAGGAATGACGCGCCCATGATCGTGCCCGCCTTGCGCGCTTCCGGCGCATTGTCCAGATCGCCGTACTTGCCCGCGACGAGCTCGTCGTACTCCGCGTGTAGCGGTAGCCGCCAAACAATCTCGCCGGTGCGCTCGCCTGCGGCCGTGATGTGCTCGGTGAGCTCATCGTCGTTGGACATCAGCCCCGCGTAGGTCGAGCCGAGCGCGATGATCACCGCGCCGGTCAGCGTGGCCAGGTCGACGATCCGCTCCGCGCCGAGCGAGACGGCGTGGCACAAGCAGTCGGCCAGCACCAGGCGGCCCTCGGCGTCGGTGTTGTTGATCTCGATCGTTTTCCCGTTCTTCGCCGTGACGATGTCTCCGGGCTTGATCGCGCGTCCGCTCGGCAGGTTCTCCGTGGCGCCCACGACCGCGATCAGCCGGACGGGTAGTTGCAGGCGCGCGATCGCGGCGACCGCCTCGACGACGGCGGCGCCCCCGGACATGTCGAACTTCATCTCCGCCATTTTCGGCCCCGGCTTCAGCGAGATGCCGCCGCTGTCGAACGTGACGGCCTTGCCGACGAAGCCGAGCTTCGGACCCTGCGCCTCCGGACCCGTCTCCGGAGCCTCATATCTCAGGACGATCAGCGCGGGCTCCTGCTCGGAGCCCTGCGCCACGGCGGCGAAGGCGCCCATGCCGAGCCCCTCGATGCCCGCGCGTCCCTCGACCTCCACCTGCAGCCCCTCGATCTCCTCTCCGAGCGCTCGCGCGTAGTCGGCGAGCGCGGTCGGGGTGAGGTCGTTGCCGGGCCGGTTCTGCAAATCGCGCGCCCGGTTGACCGCCTCGGCGACGATGCCGGCGCGCGCGATGGCCGCGTCCGCCTGCTCGTCGCTCAGCGGGCCGTCGTCTGCGAGCGCGATCATCACCTTCAGATGCTTGGGCGCCTGCTCCTCGCTGGCCGGTTTGGACTTGTGCCGCTCGAAGCGATAGTCGGCAAGGATCGTCCCTTCCACGAGCGCCTCGACGATCTGCGCGGCTCGCTTCGAATCGTCCTCGGGCACGATCGGCGCCTGCCAGCACAACTGACGGGTCGCTAGCTCACGCGCGCGCTCGCGCGCCACCGCGGCCGCGACGCGGGCGTGCTCGGGGGTGAAGTCCTTGCGCGCGCCGAGCCCTACAGTCAGCCAGCGTTTGCCCTCGGCGTGGGTCAGCGCGAGCGCCTTGAACGTGCTCTTGGCCTCGCCGGACTCGACCAGCTTGCCCACCTCCGCCGGGACATCGCTGGAGGGTTGCTCACCATCGAACAGTCCGAGCACGACGGTGTCGGCGTCTGAATCGCTCGTATGTCGGGTTGGGGCGGACACCTGCACGGTCCCGGCACGATAACCGCCTGGCAACAAATCCGCCCCCAGGCGCGACGCTCCTCACCTGCAGCCGAAGATCGGTCTACTAGCATTGCCGGTCTCTCGTCCTTTTCCCGACATCAGGAGCGTCCGCAGCTAATGCCCAAGACCGTGATTCTCGGCGCCGCCCGCACTCCCATCGGCAAGATGGGCGGCGGACTGTCCACGCTCGACGCCACCGAGCTCGGCGGCGTGGCGATCGAGGCGGCGCTGGAGCGCTCCGGGGTGGAGCCCGAGCAGGTCGAGCACGTCGTGATGGGCCAGGTGCTGCAGGCCGGTCAGGGTCAGATCCCCTCGCGCCAGGCGCAGATCAAGGCTGGCATCCCCAAGGAGGTCTCCTCCGAGACGATCAACAAGGTCTGCGCCTCCGGGCTGCGTGCGTCGGTGATCATCGACCAGGCGATTCGTGCGGGCGACATGCAGGTCGGTGTCGGCGGCGGCATGGAGTCGATGTCCCAAGCTCCCTACCTGCTGCCGGGGGCGCGCTTTGGCTTTCGCATGGGCGACGTGAAGGCGCTCGACGCGATGGTCCACGACGGGCTGACCAACCCGTTCTCCGGTAAGCAGATGTTCGTCGAGGCGACCGAGGTCTCAGACGAGCTGGAGATGACCCGCGCCGACCTCGACCGCTGGGCGCTGCGCTCGCACGAGCTGGCGCTGGCGGCAATCGACGAGGGCCGTATGGCCGAGGAGATCGTCTCGGTGACGGTCAAGGGTCGTAAGGGCGACACGGTCGTGGAGATCGACGAGGCCCCGCGCCGCGAGAGCTCGCTGGAGGCGCTCGCGAAGTTGCCCGGCCTAATCGGCAAGGAGGGCTCGCACACCGCCGGCAACTCGCCGGGCGTCAACGACGCCGGTGGCGCGCTGGTGCTGTCATCCGATGAGTGGGCCAGCGCGAACGGCAAGGAGGCTCTCGCTGAGATCGTCGCCCATGCGCAGAGCGCCAACGACTTCGCCTACCTGGCCACGACGCCCGCGAGTGCTGCGAAGAAGGCGCTGGAGAAGGCCGGCCTGAAGGCAGAGGACATCGACCTGTGGGAGATCAACGAGGCGTTCGCCTCGGTCACGCTGAACTCGATCCGAATGCTCGGGATCGACGAGGACCGCGTGAACGTCAACGGCGGCGCGATCGCGCTCGGCCATCCGATCGGCGCCTCCGGCGCGCGGATCCTCGGCTCGCTCGTTTACGAGCTGCGCCGTCGCGGCGGCGGCCTGGGGTGCGCCGCAATCTGCTCCGGCGGCGGGCAGGGCGACGCGCTGATTCTCAAAGTCTGAGATGGCCGAGGTCGAGAACGGCGTCGGTCCGACACGCGTGGCGGCGTTCTTCGATCTCGACCGCACTTTGATGGCTGGCTCCTCGGGGATCTTCTTCGCGCGCGCGGCCTACGAGACGGGCATGATCACGCGCCGTCGTCTCGCGCGGGACGCGTACGAGAACCTGCGCTTCCGGCTGCGCGGCTCGACCGACGATCGCGCCGATCAGGTCCGCAAGCGCGTGGGGGAGATGATCGCAGGCGTGCCGGTGCGCGACCTGCAGCGCCTGTCTCCGCGTGTGCTCGCGGGCGTGCTGCCGCGGCTGTATCCGCAGATGCTCGAGCGCGCCTACGCTCACCAGGACGCGGGCCGGTTGGTCTACATCGTGACGGCTGCCTCGCAGGAGATGGCCGACCTGCTGGCGCACGTGCTCGCCTTCGACGGTGGTCTCGGCTCCCGCTCGGAGATCGTCGAAGGCCGCTACACGGGGCTCCCCGCCGGTCCGTTCAACTATCGCGAGGGCAAGGTGCTCACGATGCGCGAGCTGGCCGAGCGCGAGCAGATCGACCTGGACGGCTCCTACGCCTACTCTGACTCCGAGTCGGACCTGCCGATGTTGCGTGCCGTGGGTCATCCGGTGGTCGTCAATCCCGATCCGGACCTGCGTCGCATCGCCGCGCAGGAGGGCTGGGAGGTGCTGCGCCTGGATCGCCTGGGGCGTCGCTTGAAGGTGCTCGCGGCGCTTGGCGGTGCGGCGGCGCTCGGCGGTCTGGGAAGCGTTGTGCGGGAGCGTGCCGGCGAGCGCATGCAGCCACGGGCATAATCTGCCCTGCGATGTCCTCTGCCACCGTCCAGCCGAAGAGCAAGATCCGCGTCGTCGTCGCCAAGCCCGGCCTCGATGGACATGACCGCGGCGCGAAGATCATCGCGCGGGCCCTGCGCGACGCGGGGATGGAGGTGATCTACACCGGTCTGCACCAGACGCCGGAGCAGATCGTGGAGACGGTGATCCAGGAGGACGCCGACGCGGTCGGGCTGTCGATCCTCTCCGGCGCTCACATGACGCTGGTGCCGCGTGTGGTTGCGCTGCTCCGCGAGCAGGGCATCGATGACGTGGTCGTCACGGTCGGTGGGACGATCCCCGCCGAGGACATCCCCGAGCTGAAGGAGCTGGGCGTGGCTGAGGTCTTCACGCCGGGCGCCCCGACACAGGCGATCGTCGATTTCATCCGCAACGCGACCGCTGGCGGGCGGACGTCAAGTAACTGATTGACTCGTCAGTCAACCGCCGAACCCGGTAGGATTACTACCGGCACTTTCCTGAATCGCACCCCACACATCCCCCGGACACACCCCCGAAGGAGCAGCCCACGAAATGAAGATATGCGTCCTGGTGAAGGAGGTCCCGGACGCCGCCGTCGAGAAGCGAATCGATCCCTCGACGGGGCGCATGGACCGCAGCGCAGAGAAGAACCTCAATCCTTACGACACGCACGCGATCGAGGCGGCGATGCAGATCAAGGAGGGCGGCGCCGTGCCCGTCGAGGAGATCGTCGCCGTGACGATGGGCCCCGACAGCGCTGTGCGCGCCCTGCACAAGGCTGTCTCGCTCGGCGCCGATCGCTCGGTGCACCTGTCAGACCCGGCCGTCGCCGGCTCGGATGTGGCGGCCACCGGCTATGCGCTGGCCAAGACGCTGCAGCGCGAGAGCCCCGATCTCGTTCTCCTCGGCCAGCAGTCCGACGACGGCGAGTGCTACACGATCGGCGCGGTCGTGGCCGAGCACCTGAGCATGCCCTCGCTGACGCAGGTGATCAAGATGGATGTGGACGCCGAGGCCCTGCGCTGCGAGCGCCAGGCCGAGTACGGCTATGACACCGTCCAGATCAAGCTGCCCGCGGTGATCTCCGTCGGCGACGCGATCAATGAGCCCCGCTATCCCTCACTGAAGGCGATCATGGGCGCGAAGAAGAAGCCGCTGGACACGGTCACGACGGGCGATGTCGAGATCGACGTTTCGAAGGTCGGCGGCGATCACTCAGCCGCCCAGTGGGTATCGGCGAAGGCCCCGCCGGCGAAGTCCGCGGGCGAGATCATCGAGGACGAGGACACCGGCGAGACCGTCGAAAAAATTGTCGCCTGGCTCGACGAGAGGAAGCTGATCTAGATGGCAAACATTCTGGTCTATGCGCTGCATTACGACGGCGCGATCAACAAGAACTCGCTCGGCGCCGTCTCCGAGGGCGCGAAGCTCGCGTCTGAACTGGGTGGAGAGGCGCACGCGATCCTGCTCGGCGAGAACATCCCGCAGGAGCTGGCCGCCTCGTTGGGTAAATACGGCGCGAAGAAGGTGCTCGTCGCCGAGGGCCCCGAGGGCCTCGCGCAGCCGCTCATCGACGCGATGGCCGCGGCGATCCAGGGCGGCGACTACTCCTACGCGCTGTTCGGCGGCGGCCTGCTCGGCTTCGAGATCGGCGCCGGTCTGGCCGCTCGGCTCGGTGCGGGCGTCGCGATGGAGGTCACGAACGTGCGCGCCGAGGGTGGCGAGCTCGTGGCGGAGCGCCCGATCCTGGGCGACTCGGCGATCTCCGAGATCAAGTACCGCTCCGACGTCGGCATCATCATCGGTCGCCTGAACGCGTTCGAGATCGTCGAGTCCGCTGCGGGCGACGCGGCCGTCGAGCAGCTGTCGTTCGAGCTGAGCCCGCAGGCTCGGCAGGCAACGATGCTCACGCGCGGCGAACAGCGCGGCGCCGACGTCGACATCGAGGGCGCCGACATCCTCGTCGCCGGGGGTCGCGGTCTCGGCAAGGCCGAGGGCTTCGGGCTCGCCGAGGACCTGGCGAAGGCGTTTGGCGGCAACTCAGCCGTCGCCGCCACCCGCGCGGTCGTCGACGCCGGCTGGTATCCCTACGCGGCGCAGATCGGCCAGACCGGCAAGACGGTCGCGCCGAAGCTGTACCTCGCGGCGGGCATCTCCGGCGCGATCCAACACAAGGTCGGGATGCAGGCCTCGGAGAACATCGTCGCGATCAACAAGGACTCAAACGCGCCGATCTTCGAATTCTCCGACCTCGGGATCGTCGGCGATCTGAACAAGATTCTGCCGAAGCTCACCGAGGCCGTGAAGGCCAAGAAGGCCGGCTGAGGAATCGATTCCCACCCGCCCCTAGCGGAGCGAATGCGCGAGCGCGACGAACGAAAGGAGCGTAGAGCGATGTCATCTCACAACGGTTCCCACAACGGGAAGGTCGCGCCCGCGGCCTTCCCGCCCCCGGTGGACTCGCAGAAGGAGTTCGTCAAGCGCGGCCTCGACGCCGAGGATGAGTTGATCGAGGTCGGCGTCGCGATCGTCGGCGGCGGCACCGCTGGGCTTGCCTGCGCGAACCGTCTGCTGCAGTTGCTGGCCGACGACCCGGAGATGATGGAGCGCCTGGGTGAGGTTCCGGTCGCCGTGATCGAGAAGGCGAAGACCTGCGGCGGGCACAACCTCTCTGGCGCGGTCATGCGCCCGGGTCCGCTGCAAGAGCTGTTTCCCGACATGACCCGCGAGCAGTGGCGCCAGGAGGGCTTCGCGTTCGGCGAGGTCACAGAAGGAGTCGGTGTACATGCTCACCGGTCCGAAGACCAAGCTCCCAGTCCCAATCCCGATGGTGCCGAACTTCAAGAACCACGGCAACGAGGTGATCTCGGTCTCGGCGCTCGCTCGCTTCCAGCAGCGCCAGGCCGAGGAGGCCGGCGCCTACGTCCTCACCGAGACCTCGGCGACCCAGCTGATCGTGCAGGACGGCAAGGTGCTCGGTGTGCGCTCGGGCGACAAGGGCCGCGGTAAGGACTCAGAGCCGCTCGGCAACTTCGAGCCCGGCACCGACATCAAGGCCCAGGCGACCGTCCTCGCGGAGGGCTGTTGGGGCCATTTGACCGGCGCCGCGATCAAAGAGTTCGACCTCGCCGAGGGCCGCGAGCCGCAGGTCTGGGAGCTCGGTGTGAAGGAGGTGTGGAAGGTCAAAAAGCCGCTCGACCGGGTGATCCACACGTTCGTGCAGCCGTGGCCGCTGAAGGTCGCGGCCAAGTACGGGCAGCTCGGCGGCACCTGGCTGTACCCGATGAAGGACGAGAAGACCGGCGAGGACCTCGTCTCGATCGGGTTCGTCGTCGACCTCAACTACCGCGACGCGACGACCTCGGCGCACGACCTGCTGCAGACGTTCAAGACCCATCCGCTCGTCAAGGGCATCCTCGCGGGCGGCGAGCGGGTCGCCTGGGGCGCGAAGGCGCTCCCCGGTGGCGGATACTGGTCGATGCCCAAGCTGTCGATGCCTGGTGCGGTGCTCGTCGGCGACGCCGGCGGAATGGTCGACACGGCGGCGCTGAAGGGCGTTCACCACTGCATCAAGTCCGGGATGCTCGCCGCGGAGGCGATCTACCGCAACCTCAAGTCAGGCCAGTCGCTCGAGTCCTACGAGGAGGCGGTCGAGCAGTCCACGATCGCCACCGAGCTCTACCAGGTGCGCAACACGCGCCAAGCATTCCAGAAGGGCTTCCTGCTCGGCAGCCTGCTGGCGGGCCCGTCGATCATGTCGAAGGGCAAGGTTCCGCCGGGCCGGCAGGAGTGGCACCGCGATGACGCCGAGCCGATGTTCATCGGCGACACCAAGGATCGCTACCCCAAGCCCGACGGCAAATACACTTTCGACAAGCTCTCCTCGGTGTTCATCACCGGCAACGCCACCCGCGACGACGCCCCCAACCACATCCGCATCCAGAAGCACGTCCCGCGCGAGATCGCCGAGACCTGGCAGTGGATGTGCCCGGCCGGCGTCTACGAGATCCCCGAGGACGGGGAGGGTGGGGATGAATCCGGTCCGGTCGACGTGATCGTCAACTACACCAACTGCGTCCAGTGCGGGGCGATCACCGCCAAGGGCGGCCGGCTCACCGTGCCAGAGGGTGGCGACGGCCCGCTATACCAAATCCTCTGACGGCTCACTGCGCCTACTGCACACTTTGTGCGCAACATTGTGCGGGTCCTAGGTGTTAGGGGGAGGCTATGCAAAAGCCTCACACTTCACCGGTCGCTCGTGACCTGGCAACCCTGGCAACCCGGTTGCTGCTCTGCTCGCTCCTCTGCGCTCTGATGCTGATGAGTGCGGCACGGGCGATGGGCGCGACGGACCAGGCGGGTGGATCTACTCAGACGGGACAGGCCGGTGCTCCGGGCAGCGCCCCGGCTGTCTCGGTCACGCTCGAACAGTGCCTTGTCACTGGCGAACAGGCCGATCGTTCTGCCACCTTCTCGGGCGAAATGATGGCGAGCGCTGATACCGCACGGATGGCGATCCTGATCGAAGTGCAGGAGCGGATGCCGGGCGAGGAACTGTTCCACACTGTCAGCGCTCCGGGACTTGGCGTGTGGCGTGGCTCGCAGCCGGGAGTCAAGATCTACAAGTACGTCAAGCAGGTCACCAACCTCTCATCGCCGGCGGACTACCGGGCGCTCGTGCGCTTTCACTGGCTGCAGGACGATGGCCACGTGATCAGGCGTGCAGCACGGCGCACGTCCAAATGCGTGCAGCCGGCGCCGTCGAGCAGCGCGTCCTCGCTAGAATGATCGAACGATGAAGACCAAGATCCATCCGAACTATGCCGAGGCGCACGTGCGTTGTACGTGTGGCAACGAGTTCACCACGCGTGCGACTCGCGAGGAGCTGCACGTCGAGGTGTGCTCCAACTGCCATCCGTTCTATACAGGCAAACAGAAGCTGATGGACACCGGCGGGCGCGTCGAGCGCTTTCAGCGCAGGATGGCCAAGGGCCGTCGGTCCTCAGCGCAGACTCGGTCCTCTCAGTAGCCCGATGCCCGTGCCGCTGGCCGCCGGCTCGTCTGTGGCGGACAGGAACGGCGCTACCGGCCGATCACCGATCGGCCGGCCAACCTTGCCGGTCGAGCTGGAGAGCGAGGCCAGCGGCGATGAGACGCTGACCGCGCAGCGCGACGCGCCGGTTGGCGGGCAAGCGGTGCTCGAGGGAGTGATGATGCGCGGCGTCGCCCACTGGGCGGTGGCGGTGCGCAAGCCGAGCACCGAGCAGCTCGGCGCGCAGGAGCGCTCTTCGCTGCAGGCGGCGACTGGTGAGATCGAGGTGAGCACGTTCCCGCTGGACTCGGCGATGAGGCGACACCGTGTGCTGCGTCTGCCGATCCTCCGCGGCGTCGTCGCGCTCGGTGGTTCGATGGCGATTGGCTTCCGCGCGTTGGAGCTCTCGGCAAACGCGCAACTGCCGCATGCGCCGGCAAGCCAAGATGAGGCCCCAAAAGAGCAGGCTCCAAGCCAAGAGGAGTCCCCAAACCAACAGGAGACCGGGGAGGCTCAGGAGATTCCCAAGGTGGTGTGGGCCGGAACAGTCGTGGTCGCGATCGCGATCTCGATCGTGCTGTTCTTCTTGATCCCAGTTGGGCTGACCAGCCTGATCAAGGGCCAACTTCACTCCTCGGTGCTGTTCTGGGTCATCGAGGGCTTCATACGAACCACGATCTTCCTCGGCTACATGCTGCTCCTCTCGCGCCTACGCGACCTGCGGCGCGTGTTCGAGTATCACGGCGCCGAGCACAAGACGATCTCCTGCTTCGAGGCCGGCCTCCCGCTCACACCCGCCAACGCCCAGCGCTTCTCGCGTCTACACCCTCGCTGTGGTACGAGCTTCCTGCTGCTCGTGATGATCGTCGCGATCTTCGTGTTTGCGCCGATCGGGCTGCCGGCTTGGTATTGGCTGGTGGCGACGCGCATCCTCGGTGTGCCGGTCATCGCCGGGATCTCCTTCGAGCTGATCAAGTTCGCCGGGCGCAACCGCCGCAAGCGCTGGGTGCAGGCGGTGATGTGGCCGGGGCTGAAGCTGCAGCTGTTGACCACACGCGAGCCCGATCTCGACCAGCTCGCGGTGGCGATCGCGGCCCTGGAGGCGGTGCTCGCGCTCGAGACCCCGGGGGAGCTCTCAGCGGCAGACCTGATGGGCGTCGAGGTCGTGGCCTAGCGAGCGGGGTCGATGCCGGGCCCGACGGCCCGCGCCTAGACTGCTCTGCATGATCGAGGATCTGGTTGCGCAGATGGAGAGCCGCTTCGCCGAGCTCGGCGAGCAGCTGACCGACCCCGCGGTGATCTCCGACCGTGAGCGATACGCCGAAGTCGGTCGCGCTTACAGTCAGCTCGAGCCCGCCGCCAAGCTGGCGGCACAGTGGCGCCGCGCTCAGGACGACGCGGCGGGGGCCGAAGAGATGCTCCAAGAGGATGGCGAGGACCCGGAGGTGCGGGTCGAGCTGACTGAGGCACGCGAGCGGATCGAGCGCTTGGAGGAGGAGATCCGCCTGGCGATGGTGCGGCGCGACCCCAACGATGAGAAGAACGTGATCGTCGAGATCCAGGGCGGCGCCGGCGGGGACGAGGCGGGACTGTGGGCGCGGGATCTGTACCGGATGCTAGGTAAGTACGCCGAACGACGCGGGCTGCAGACAGAGCCGCTGGACATCAGCGAGGGCAAGTACACGTTCGCCATAAAGGGCGACGGCGCCTATTCGATCTTCAAGTTTGAGGGTGGCACTCACCGCGTGCAGCGGGTGCCCGCGACCGAGTCCCAGGGCCGCATCCACACCTCCACGGCGACCGTCGCGGTGCTGCCGGAGGCGGAGGAGGTCGATGTCGAGGTCAACCCAAACGATCTGCAGATCGACGTCTACCGCTCATCGGGCCCGGGCGGGCAGTCAGTCAACACGACTGACTCGGCGGTTCGCATCACGCACAAGCCGTCGGGGATCGTGGTCTCGATGCAGGACGAGAAGTCCCAGCTGCAGAATCGCGAGCGGGCGATGCGCGTGCTGCGGGCGCGGCTGTACGAGCGCGCTTTGGCCGAGCAGCAGGCCGAGCTCGCCGCAGACCGTCGCTCGCAGGTCGGGACGGGCGATCGCGCGGAGAAGATCCGTACCTACAACTACGGTGAGCGGCGTGTGACCGACCATCGCACCAAGCTCACCGTGCACAACCTCGACCAGGTGCTCGAAGGAGAGCTCGAGGAGCTGACCGCGTCGCTGCAGTCCGACGAGAAGCGCCGCGGCCTGGAGGCGCAGGCGGTGGCGTGAGGGGCACATCCGCGCGGGACGCGCTCGACGGGGCGATCACTGCGATCACCGCGGCCGGGTGCGAGACCCCGCGCCTGGATGCCGAGCTGCTGCTCGCCGACGCGCTCGGCGTCTCGCGCGAGCGGCTGATCCTCGACAGTGACCTCCTCGTCGAAGGACCGGCCGTCAGGGCCTTCCAGAACGCCGTGCGCCGCCGCGCCGTGGAACGCGAGCCGGTCGCTTACATCCTCGGGCGCCGCGGCTTTCGCCGGCTCGATCTGGTTGTCGATCCTCGCGCGCTGATCCCGCGCCCGGAGACAGAGCTGCTCGTCGAGGTGGGGCTGGACTATCGCGCGGCGCGCGTGTGCTCGATGTGGGCACGGGCAGCGGCGCCGTGGCACTGGCGCTGAAGGATGAGCGCCCCGACCTGCTCTTGACGGGCAGCGATTCCAGCGAGGACGCGCTGGAGCTCGCGCGTCTCAACGGACATGCGCTCGGTCTGGAGGTCGTGTGGCTGCGGGCGGATCTCCTGGTGAACGTACCCGACGAGTTTGACGCGATCCTCTCTAATCCACCTTATGTCGCCGACTCCGAACGCGCGGTCCCTCGCCTCTGAGATCCTCCGGCACGAGCCGGCCGCGGCCCTGTTCGCCGGCTCCGACGGGCTGAGCACGATCCGCGCGTTGCTCGCTCAGGTGGCGGCGCGCGGCCGGGTGCAGACCTTGGCGCTGGAGGTCGGCGCCGGTCAGGCCGAGACCGTCTCCCAGCCTGATGCGTGAGGCGGGCTTTGGCTCTGTGCGCCCCGAATTGGATCTGGCGGCTATCGAACGCGTCGTCGTGGGGGAGCGGTGAAGTGATTCGGGACGATCGGGAAGGGCAGCGATGACGGTGCCTGCGGCTCTCGGCGTTCAGGACGCAAGGCGCCTCGAGGAGTGCTTGGGAACAGGTGGCGTCGCGGTGTTTCCCGCGGACACCGTCTACGGGCTCTGCTGTGACCCCACCAATGCCCGCGCGGTGCAACGGCTGTATGAGTTGAAGGGTCGTCCCGCCAAGCGCCCGGCGGCGATCATGTTCTTCGCGCTCGCTGCCCTGCTATGCGGCTACCTGAGATCGCAGCGCGCGAGCGCGCCGCGCTGCAGGCACTACTTCCCGGCCCCGCGACCCTGCTTCTGCCCAACCGCGCCAACCGTTTCCCGCTGGCATGCGGAGCGCCGGAGGGCGGCGCCAACACACTCGGGTTGCGCGTCCCCGCTTGGACTGCCGCGCTGGCCGCGCTGGACACGGTGGGCGTGGCGGTGCTCCAATCGAGCGCCAACCTCTCCGGGGAGCCCGATGCGCGCCGTCTCGCTAGAGGTCCCCGCCTCGATCCGGGCCGGCGCCGATCTCGTGATCGACGGCGGCGAGCTGCCGGGCATCGCCTCGACGGTTCTCGACCTGCGCGAGTACGAGCAGAGCGGTGAGTGGAGCATCGTGCGGGAGGGGCCGTTGGCGCGCGCGGATGTAGAGCTGATCCTCGCCTCCTGCTAGCCTACTAGACCGCTACCGCGACTGGCGCCAGAGGTGGAATCGACCACCGGGAAGCGGCTAGCGAACACGCCGCGCGCCTGGGCACAGAGATCACTGTCCACTTCTGAGGAGCGCGCGTGCCCGAGCTGAGCCCCGACTACTTCAACCGTCCCCTCGCCGAGGTCGATCCTGAGGTCGCGGCCGCATTGCGCGGAGAGCTCGAGCGTCAAAAGCGACACACTGGAGATGATCGCCTCGGAGAACTTCGTCCCGCGTGCGGTGCTCGAATGCCAGGGCAGCGTGCTTACGAACAAGTACGCCGAGGGCTACCCGGGCCGTCGCTATTACGGCGGCTGCGAGTGGGTGGACGTCTCCGAGCAGCTCGCGATCGATCGCGCCAAGGCCCTCTTCGGCGCCGAGCACGCCAATGTGCAGCCACATTCCGGGGCGCAGGCGAACACCGCCGTCTATCACGCGTTGCTCGCAGCCCGGCGAGACGATCATGGGTCTCTCGCTCGCCCACGGCGGGCATCTGTCCCACGGCATGAAGATCAATGTCTCCGGCCGGCTCTATGAGATCGCCGCCTACGAGGTTGATCGCGAATCGAGCCTGATCGACATGGACGAGGTCGCCCGCATCGCGCGCGAGCGGCGTCCGAAGCTGCTGCTTGCCGGCTGGTCGGCCTACCCACGCCAGCTCGACTTTGCGCGCTTCCGCGAGATCGCCGACGAGGTCGGGGCATTGTTGATGGTCGACATGGCGCATTTCGCCGGGCCTCGTCGCCGCCGGCCTCCATCCCAACCCGCGTCGCGTTCGGCGCCGACGTCGTCACGACGACGACCCACAAGACGCTCGGCGGTCCGCGCGCGGGGATCATCCTCTGCAAGGAGGAGTTCGCGAAAAAGATCGACTCTGCCGTCTTCCCCGGTCAGCAGGGCGGGCCGCTGGAGCACGTGATCGCGGCCAAGGCCGTCGCGCTGCAGATCGCCGAAAATCGAGCTGTTCGCCGAGCGCCAGCGCCGCACGGTCGCGGGCGCGCAGGCGGTCGCCGAGGCACTCATGAACCCCCGGCACTCGACTGGTGGGAATACCCCGGCAGATGCGACATCGCTGGCGATGCTGGCAGCTCCACCAGGGCATCGACGTGCTCACCGGCGGCACCGACGTGCACCTCGCGCTCGTCGATCTGCGCGGCCTGCAGCCCGAGCTGAGCGGCAAGCAGGCCGAGGACCGGCTGCACGAGATCGGGATCACCGTCAACCGCAACGCCGTCCCGTTCGACCCGCGCCCGCCGATGGAGGCATCCGGCCTGCGCATCGGCACCCCGGCGCTGGCTACCCGCGGCCTGCAGCGCGAGGACTTCGAAGAGGTCGGTCAGATCATCGCCGCCACCCTGCTCACCGCCGACTTTGCGCGGGACGCCGGCGAGCTGTCAGGCCGGGTACAGGCGATCGTGGAGCGCTATCCGCTCTACGAGTCGCTGCCCGCGTAGCGCCGCTTGCGCGGCTCCGCCTCGCGTACGACCCCCGACCCTGCGATGCTGTCGGCGTCGATGCGCAACCCGACCGAGCTCGACGCGCTCTACGCCTTCCTGGTGGCCGCCGTCGTCACCGCGCTGCTGACGCCGCTCACGATGCGGATTCGCGAGAGCCGTCGGTGCGATCGACGAGCCGCGCGAGCGGGGTCTGTCCGAGCGCCCGACGCCGCTGCTCGGCGGCCTGGCGATCTTCGCCGGCGTGCTCGTCGCCGCGCTGATCTGGCTGCCGGCGGGCTATGGCGAAGCGCAACAGTTGTGGCACGGCGTGCTGCTCGCGGCCGCGCTGATCACGCTCGTGGGCGCGCTCGACGACCGCTTCGATCTGCCGCCGGTCGTCAAGCTCGCCGGGCAGCTCGCGGCGGCGGTGATCGCCGTGCACTTCGGCGTGGCGGTGAAGGCGATCACGCTGCCGTTCGTCGGCAAACTGCACTTCCCCAACGCCGGCGTGACCAACGCGGGGCCGGTGCTGACGGTGATCGGCCTGGTGGCGATGATGAACGTCGTCAACTTCTCCGACGGCGTCGACGGCCTGGCAGCGGGCGTGTGCGTGATCATCGCGCTCGCGCTGGCGGTGATCGCCTTCGACCTGAACCGCGCGTCAGCCGGGCGTGCTGGCCGCCCTCACGGCCGGAGCGGCGCTCGGCTTCCTGCTCTACAACTTCCCGCCCGCGTCGAGCTTCATGGGCGACTGCGGCGCGAACCTGCTCGGGCTGTTGATGGGCGTGATCACGGTCGAGGCGGCGGTCAAGACGACCGCCGTCGTGTCGTTCGTGCTGCCCCTGATCCTGCTCGCGATCCCGTTCCTGGACACGACCTTCGTCGTGCTCAAGCGCCTGAAGTATCGCCAGCCGATCTACCGATCCGACAGCGAGCACTTCCACCATCGGATGGCGCGTATCGGCTTCTCCAACAGGCGCACGATCGCCTACCTGTACGCCTGGACGCTGATGCTCGCCGGCCTCGCGCTGGCCCTGCGCTTCGTCCCCTACTCGGATCATCACGGCCACCTGCGCACCGGCTGGACGCTCGTGATGATCGCGCTCGGGCTGCTCGCCGTGGCCGCCAGCATCTATCTGGTCTACGTGCTGGAGATCCTCAAGTTCCGGCGTCTGGACGCCTCGCGGCTGCGGCGGCTGCGCCCGGAAGCGTCAGCGGCCGAGATCGAGCGTGACGTCGCCAGGGACCTGGAGACCGGTGAGATGGACGCGCTGTCGGCGCAGGTGCAGCCCGCCGCCCGGGACGCAGTCTTTCCGCGTGTGGCAGGTGACGTGCGCCGGGCTGAGCAAGCCGTTGGCGAGCGGCAGGTGGATCAGCAGCGCGTAGGCGCAGAAGACGAGCGTGGCGGCGCGCAGGCGCCGATCGCCACTGACCGCGGCTAGCGGCAGCGCCCAGATCGCATACCAGGGCAACAGCCAGGCGGTGGACGAGCAGCAGCGCGAGCGTGCTCCACCCGGCCGCCACGCGCCAGTCGGCCCCGCGCAGCGTGCGCCACAGGGCGTACACGAAGCACCACCACGAATCCCGCGAGGAAGCAGTGGCGCCACCAGCCGGGCGTGCCGTGCAGGCCCGACCAGGCGCGCGGTCTCCGCGGGCAGGCTGTGGGTGGCCACCAGCTGTTGCTGCTCGCTGACCGCGCCGGCGAAGCCGAACGCGTGCGAGCCGAAGCCGATCAGCCCGATCGACCGCGACCAGCGCCAGGCTCAGCGCGGCCGCCGCCAGCCACGCGCAGGCGCTCGCGCGCTTGCGCGGCGGCGCGAGCACGAGGAACGGCAGCGCCAGCCCGGCGGTGACCTTGATCGCGATCCCCGCGACCAGCGCGGCCGCGCCGGCGCGAAAGCGGGGGCTGGCTCCCGGCGGTGAGCAGCAGCGCGCCGGCCAGCGCCAGCAGCAGCAGCGTGTCGTTGTGGTCGCCGCCGACCGCCAGCTCGAGCAGCACCGGGTTCAGGCCCACGAAGGCGGCGGTGAGCCAGCGCCGCGAGCGGCCCTCGAGCCTTCCCGGACGCGCGGCTCAACAGCGCGATCGCGGCGAGGCTGGTGGCGACCGCGAGTGCCTTCAACGCCCACAGCCCGCCGGCGAGCCCGAGCGGGACGATCGCGTAGCTCGCGAGCGTGAACAGCGGGCCGTAGGGCGAGTTCTGGAAGGGCCAGCCCACGAACAGGTATACGGGATCGGTGGGCGCCTGGGCGGCGACGTGCGTGTAGGGATCCATTCCGTGCAGGGCGCCCAGGCGGGCGAAATCGAGATAGCCGAAGACATCCTGGGAGATCAGCGGTGGGCCCGAGCAGCAGCACGAGGTGCGCGGCGATGATCGTCGCCCATAAGCACGCCGCCGGAGCGGTGCGCGCGGCGAGCAGGACCGCCAGGTAGCTCGCGGCCATGATCAGCGTCAGCGTCTGGAAGCCGTCCGGGCTGATGCCCAGGCCGAGGCCCGCCAAGGGGCCGGCCAGCCAGCCGGGCCAGCCGCCGCTGCGCGCGGGGACGTACTGCGAGGGGCTGCCCGCCGCGCCCGCCGCGATCAGCGAGGACGCTCGTGAACACGCCGAGCAGGCCGAGCGCGCCGAGCGCAGCGCAGCGCGCGTGTCGTGGCCGGCGATCCCTTCCGGCCGGGCGTCGCTGCGGCCGCCCGGCGGATGTCGCCGTGCGGGTCGCGGGAGCCTGTCAGGGGAGTGGTCGCCTGCACGCGCTCATTGTTACGTCTAGTAGACCTGCAAGGCTTTAGTGTGCCGAGTACCCTGTAAGCTGCCTGTTCGTCTGGAGCGTCCGTCTGTGAATGCGGCCATATGCGGGCCGCCACGCCGGCTCGCAGGACGAGGCTTACTGATATGCGACCTCGCTACCGCAAACCCACAGACCGGGTTTCGGATCCCGGCCGCCCGCGCCGGGTCCTGATCCTCTCCGCCGACGTGGGCGAGGGTCATGCCGCCGCCGCGCGGGCGCTGGCCGATCAGATCGAGGACTCGCCCGAGCAGGCAGAGGTCACGATCATCGATGGTCTCGCGGCGATGGGACGGGTGCTGCGGCCCGTGGTCGAGGACGGCTATCGCGTGCAGCTGCGCCTGATGCCGTGGACGTACACGCTCGTGTACTGGCTGCTCGAGCACATCGCTCCGATTCGCTGGTTTGCGCGCCGGTTGCTGTGGCTGTTTGGCTCGCGCCCGCTGGCCCGCGCGCATCGCCGAGCACGACCCCGACGTGATCGTGTCCACCTACCCGGCGGTCACGGTCGTGCTGGCGCGGCTGCGGCGCACAAAGTGGTGCATTGCCCTACGGTGGCGACGATCACCGATCTGACGGGCCTGTTCTTCTGGGCGCAGCCCGGGATCGACATGCACCTGGTGATGTACGGCGAGTCGCTGCCGTCGGTCGAGCGGATCGCCGGGCAGGGCAGCGTGCGCTTGGTGCGTCCGCTGATCTCCGCCGATTTCCTCGGGACCGCGCTGTCCGTTGCAGGCTCGTCGCGCGCTGGGCCTGCCCGAGCAGGGCCGGATGGTGGTCGTCTCCGGTGGAGGCTGGGGTGTGGGGGACATCGAGGGCGCCGTACGCGAGCTCAGTGGGTTGCTCGGAGGTGAGCAGCATCGTCTGTCTCGCGGGACGCGACGAGGAGCTCAGGGACAAGCTGACGAGCGATTTTGCGCAGGAGCCCCGCGTGCAGGTCTATGGGTTCACCGACAAGATGCCCCAGCTACTGGCGGCCGCCGACGTGCTCGTGCATTCCACCGGCGGCGTCACCTGCCTGGAGGCGAAGGCCGCGGGCACCCCGGTCGTCTCCTACGGGCTGCCCGTCGGTCACGCGCGCCTGAACACGCGCGCGATGGCGACGCTCGACCTGTTGCGGCTGGCCAACAACACCGACGAGCTGCGCGAACACGTCCAGGCGAGCTTCGCCGAGGTCGGCGCCGATGCGCGCGACCCGATGCCGCGGAGAGCCCTGGAGGAGCTGCTCGTGAGCGACGGCCGCAGCCCTCGCCCGCGATGGCGCCCTGCGGAGCGGGTGAGCGACGGTCGTCAGTCATACGAGCCGAGGCCGGACGCTGCCGGACTGACCCGCTGGTCAGTGCGTACGAGCCCGGACCGCGTGCCGCCCGCGAGGAGCCGGCCGCGGTGGACCTCGTCCTGGACGCTCCGCGGCGCGTGCGCTCGATCCCGTTGTGGCGGTTGCGTCTGGTGGCGTTCGCGACCCCGTTCCTGCTGCTGCTGAGCATCGGCACCTGGACGCTGTCCACCGACGAGGTGGCCGCTCTGGCTAACGTGCTGCTGCGTGTCCACCCGCTCACCCATGTAAGCACCGATCAGGCGGACGTCGGCATGATCGTGCACGCGCCGGCGAGCGATGTGACGCTCGCTGGCGCAGCGAGCTTGCCGGCCGCGACATCCATGCCTCCTTCACCGATGGCGGCGTCGTGCCTGCTCACGCGACGATCCTCGAGCTGCACTCGCTCGGCGATCAGATGCTGCCGGAAGTCGTGCCCGGCTCGGCGCTGTTTCGCTGGCTGCTCACCCGTCACACGCTGCGCGCCCAAGCGCGCGCGCTGGGATTGAGCCACAAGTTCTATTTCCTGCAGCCCGCGGGCGGGCTGACCGTCGGCCAGTTGGTGCTGGCACGCACCGCGGGTGCGATTCCCGTGAAGGGGTGCATTGCGCTTGAACGCCGACCGGCGCGCTGCCTCAGGGGCGCACGCGGGCGGGCGATGTCTTGGTGGTGACGGTCGACGGATCGGCCTCCTCGGTGCTCGGGCTGGAGCGGATCGTCTCCTCGCTGGGCGCCAGACGGGCTGGGCGCGGAGCCGCTCGGGTGGCTGACCGGCTCGCCTTCCATCAGGCGCGAGCAGGAGCGGGGAGCGCGCCAGCAGCGCCGGCGCCGACCACGAGCAGCCAGCAGCGAGATCACTAGCGGAATGCCGCCCAGCGGCGTGTCGGCTGAAGCGCTCGCCGAACAGCAGCGGCGCGAGCGGCACCGGCACGATCGTCTGAGTCACGAACACCACCGGCGCCACCTGGATCGCCGGGCGCGACTGCAGGGCGCTCGTCTCGCTGAGCACGCCCACGGCGGAGGCCGCCGCGGTCGCCAGGCCCCAGGCGGCCGCCGCGAACAAGATGGCCGTGGGAGAGGTCGTCGGAGGCGAGCTTGGTGGCGACCCCGCTCCAGCCGAACGCGAGCCCCGCGCCGATCATCGTCATCGACGCCGGCGAGCGGCGCAGCGCCCGCAGCGCGTAGGGCAGCAGGCTGCGCAGCGCCGAGTCCCGCGAGCACGAGCGTGATCGTGAGGTGCTCCGGAGGTGCGAGGGTGGTGCGCGGCGGCGCGCACAGCCCCGCGCCGATCACGCCGAGCACGATCGCCGCCCATCGCCAGGTACTCGTGCGCCCCGCGTGCTCGCCGAGCATGCGCTGGGCGAAGAACATCAGCACGAGCAGACCCGCGGCGAGCGCCGGCTGCACGACCACCAGCGGCGCAAGCAGCAGTGCGACCACCTGCAGCGGCCAGCCGAGGATCGACAGGCCGGTGCCGAGCAGCCAGCGCCGCGCTGAGCAGGTTGCAGGCGAGCGCCAGGCGCAGGTGCTCCTCGTGGGGCGCCTGCTTGGCGTCCATCGCCTGCAGCGCGATCCCTAGGCTGTAGAAGGTCGACGCACCGACCGCCGCCACGATTCCCAGCATCAGTTCGACCATGTCCCCTCACGATCATCGCAGCCCAGCCCCAGTCCGCTCGCTGGGTGCCTGGCCGGTGCGGCGATGGCTGAGTTATCTCGGGGTGGCGCTCGTCGGCCCGTGGCCCGTGCGCTTCCCGCGCTCGCCGGCGCCGATCTGGCCGGCGCTGCGCCGATCGCTGGGGGTCGAGGATCGCACCGCCTGCGGCCGTGGCTATGCGCTCACCTTCGACGACGGTCCCCACCTCGGGGAACCCCGGCGGTGCTCGAGATCCTCGCCGGAGGCGGGCGTGCGGGCGACCTTCTTCCTGGTCGGCGAGCAGGTGCGGCGCAACCCCGCGCTCGCCCGCGAGATCGTCGCCGCCGGTCACGGGATCGGCCTGCACTGCGATCGCCATCGCAACCTCCTGCGCCTGGCGCCGTGGCAGGTACGCGAGGACATCGCCCGCGGCGCTGGCGAGCATCGAGGACTCACCGGTCGCTCGCCGACGCTCTACCGGCCGCCGTACGGCGTGCTCAACGCGGCGGCGCTGCGTGTGGCCCGCGCGCACGGCTGGCGGACGCTGCTGTGGACCCAGTGGGGCCGCGACTGGGAGGCGCGCGCCACCCCGGCGTCGATCGCCGCGCGCGTCACCGACGGCGCGCGGGAGGGCTCCGTGCTGCTGCTCCACGACGCCGACGACTACTCCGCGCCAGGTTCGTGGCGGCGCACCGTGGCGGCGCTGCCGCGGGTCTTCGAGCCGCTGGCCGAGCGGGGTCTGCGGCCGTGGCGCCCTGAGCGTGCGGGAGTAACATTCGAATCGCTGTGCAAACTGCCGGTTTCGAAGTAAACGATCCAGCTCTTTCGAGGCCGTGCAGCGGTCCCGTCTGCGTGGCAAGCGTCTGGCACCCGGGTCGCGCCGTGGCCGCGTCGACTATTGCGCTCGTGCCCGCCGCAGCCAAGGCGGCACCCGCTCGCCCTGGTGGGTCGAGGTCGGCGTGATCGTGTGGCTGTGTTGGGTGTATGACGCGATCACGAACCTCGCCCCGCTGCGGCTGGACGTCGCGCTCGAGCCACGCCCGCGGCGTCCTGCACGCTGGAGCGCGCGCTGCACCTGGATCCCGAGCTGAGCCTGGATCGCTGGCTCGCGGGGCACCACACGCTCGGGTTGATCCTGTCGGACTACTACGACAACGCTCACTTCGTCGTCACGCTGGGGGTGCTGGGCTATCTCTGGTGGCGGCGCGCCGGATCTGTACAGGCCGCTGCGCAACATGCTGGTGCTGACGAACGTGCTCGCGTTCGTCGTGTTCTGGCGCTACCCGGTCGCGCCCCCGCGGATGCTCCACGGGTTCACCGACGTCGTCGCCGCCTCCGGCGCGTTCGGCTCGTGGCACACGGGGGCGCTTGCCTCGCACGCCAACCAGCTCGCGGCGATGCCCTCGCTGCACATGGCGTGGGCGGCTCTGGTGCGCGCTCGCCCTGTGGCGGATCAGCTCGCGCCGCTGGGTGCGCGCGCTCGCGGTCCTCTACCCGTGCATGACCGCGCTGGCGGTGCTCTCCACCGGCAACCACTTCCTGCTCGACATCTTCGCGGGCCTGCTGACGCTGGCCGTCTCGCTGCTGATCGTGCAGCTCGCGACGCGGTGGATGCCTCGCGGGGGGCGGATCCCTCGCCGAGCCGGCGGCCGGCGTCATGGTCCGAACCTCGGTGCTGGTCGCATAACTCGGCGGGCGCGCTGCGCGTACCGAGTGTCACAAAGTTGTTACGAAGTCCGTGATCGGGTAGGCTAAGCTCGTTGTCGCCGGCGTGTGAGGAGCGCCGCGCGACAGATCCGCCGCGAGCACGCGCGCGGATTTTCCCGTCTATAGGGTGACTCATACATGTCAGATGTCCAAGCCAACGAGGGTACATCGATCGGCGCGCCCGCCGCGTCGGTTCTCGCCTACCTCGATGTCGTGCTCGTCGTCGCTCGCCGCACCCGTGGCGATCGCGCTGGGAGCGCCCCCGCTCGGCTACCTGATAGCCGCCGGCGCCTGGGTGCTCCAGCGTGTCCTGCAGCAGCTCGATCGACGCTGGATCGCCGGCCGGGGGGCCGACGCCCGCTTCGGCCTCAACCTGGTCGATGGGTTCGGACGCATCTGGCTGCTCGCCGGAGCGATCGTGCTCGCCGCCGTCATCGGTGGACGTGCGCGACGGTCTGACCGCGGCGCTCGTGATCTTCTGCGTCTACTCGATCGCATTCGCCATGCGTGTGGTCGAAGGGCGGCCCGGAGGGTCGAGGCCATGAGCGCGGTCGCAGGCGCTCCGCCGATCGCTCCCAGCATGGGAGCCCACCCGCCCGCGCCCGCCCAGAAGCAGGGGATGAGCCAGGGACGGAAGGTCCTCTACTCGGTTCCTGGGCGTCTGGCTCGGCGGGATCGTGCTGTTCGTCATCCTGTTCGGCTTCAAGTCGCACAAGGCCCCGGCGGTCGCCAGCGGCGTCTTCTCCCCGACCAACGAGTTCAAACTCGACACCTGGTTCAAGCTCGGCCCGGTCGCATTCAACAAGGGCGTCCTGTACCTGCTGATCACGGTCGCGCATCACGATCGGGGTGATGTCTACATCGCCAGGCGCCTGCAGCAGCGCCCCGGTCGCCTCCAGGTCGCGGTCGAGATGTTCTACGACTTCACCCGCGGCATGTCCAGAGAAAACCTCAGCGAGGACATGGAGCGCAAGTACTTCCCGCTGATCGCCACGATCTTCGTGTTCATCCTCGTCACCAACCTGATCGGCTACATCCCGCTGCCGGTCGACTCGCGGCGAGACGTTCAAGCTCCTCGGCGCGAACATCCCGTCGTTTCAGATCTACGCGGCCGACACGAACGTCGCCTTCCCGCTGATCCTCGCGCTCGGCGTGTTCGTGCCTGTTCACCTACGAGGGGGTCAAGCACCACGGCCCGATCGGATACCTCAAAAGCCTGATGCCCGGCGGCATCAAAGGCCCGATCGTGGGGCTGATCTTCCCGATCGAGATCCTCTCCAACTTCCTGCGCCTGATCTCGCTGACGGTGCGGCTGTGGGCGAACCTGCTCGCCGGTCACATGCTGATCGCGTTCATGGGCGGCGAGCTCGGCGTGCTCGTCGGGGACTCAGCTCGGGTCCATGGTTCCTGCTGCCGTTCGGGATCGCGATCTTCCTGTTCGAGGCCGTCCTGATCGCCGGCCTGCAGGCCTTCATCTTTGCCATCTTGACCGCCATCTACCTCGGCGGAGCGGTCGAAAGTCACTAACAAACAAGGAGCTATCGAGCGATGCAGTTTCTACACCTGTTGAGTGCGATCCACCCGCTGCTGGGTGTCGCGGAACCGATCATCAAGCAGAGCCAGGATGCCGGTCGCGCGATCGCGCTCGGCGTCGGAGCCGGTGGCGGCGCAGCTGGCGCCGGGGCGGGCATCGGAGCGGTGTTCAACGCCTCGATCCAGGCCAAGACCCGCCAGCCCGAGCTGCGCGCCGAGGTCGAGCGCGACCAGTGGCTCGGCTTCGCGCTCACCGAGGCGTGCTTCTTCTACGGCCTCGTCGGCGGCTTCATCGCCTTCTTCCTGTAGGCCAAGATGCTCTCCGCGCCAAACATCCCACTCGCCTCCTCGAGCGGCTCGTTCCTGATCAGCCCCAACGTGGGGATCATGATCTGGACGATCGTCGTGTTCGTGATCTCGCTGTTCATCCTGCGCAAGTGGGTGTTCCCGCTGATCGGCGAAGCCCTGGACAAGCGCGCGAAGACGATCGAGGGCGAGATCGACGCCGCCGCGGAGCTCCGCAAGGAAGCCGACAAGGTGCTGGAGGAGTATCGCGAGCGCCTGAAGGAGGCCCGCGCGCAGTCCGAGGAGATCGTCCAGCGCGCGCGCCAGACGGCCGAGTCCCACGAGCACGAGGGCCGCGAGCGCGGCAAGGAGATCCTCGACGAAGCCGCCAAGCGCGCCGAGCGCGACATCGAGGCCGCCAGCAAGCGGGCGCTCGACGACATCCGCCGCGAGGTCGCCGACCTGACGGTGATGGCCACCGAGAAGGTCACGCGCAAGACGCTCGACGACGCCGACCAGCGCCGCCTCGTGGAGGAGGCGCTCGGCGAACTGGACTTCTCGAGCATCTCCCCGGGAGCCGAGAGCAACTGATGGAGGAGCTGGCCCAGGTATACGCCCGCGCGCTGTTCGAGGTCGCCCTGCGAGCAGGGCAAGCTCGACGAGCTGCGCGAGCAGCTCGCGCCAGTTCGCGGACGCGCTGGATCAGAACCGCGAGCTCGCCGTGTTCTTCTTCTCGCCGTACTTCTCGAGCAGCCGAGAAGCAGCGAGGCGCTCGGCGGCCTGCTCGACGGGGCGGACGAGGCGCTCGCTGAACTTCCTCGGCGCTGCTGATCGAGAACCACCGCATGCCCGTGATCTTCCGCATCCGCCACGAGTACGAGCGGCTGTGGGAGCGAGGAGAACAGGACTCTGCCGGTGGAGATCACGAGCGCGATCGCGCTCGACGAGCAGACCACCGAGAGCCTCGGCAAGACGATCGGCGAGCGCGCTGGACGCAAGGTCACGCTCGCGGCGCGCGTGGACCCGGACATCCTCGGCGGCATCATCATCAGGGTCGGCAACTCGATCCTCGACGCCTCTATTCGCAATCGACTGGAGCAGCTGCGCAGGCACGTTGCCCAAGGAGCCTCTTAGAGGGTGGCGCAGTCGGCCGAAGGCCGGCGACCCGAACCCCTTCTTCAACTAGGAAGAAAAGACATGCAGATCAACCCAGACGAGATCACAAGCATCCTGAAGAGCCGCATCGAGGGACTCGACAGCGGCACCGCCGAGCTGACCGAGGTCGGCACCGTGCTGTCGCGTCGCCGACGGCATCGCGCGGCTGCACGGCCTGGAGAACTGCATGTCCTTCGAGATGCTCGAGCTTCCCCACGGCGTCACCGGCCTCGCGCTGAACCTCGAGTCCGACAACGTCGGCGCCGTGCTGTTCGGCGAGTGGGAGCACATCTCCGAGGGCGACACCGTCAAGCGCACCGGCGCGCTGCTGGAGATCCCCGTCGGCGAGGCGCTGCTCGGGCGGATCGTCGATCCGCTCGGGCGCCCGCTCGACGGCAAGGGCGAGATCGCAACGACACAGACACGCCCGGCCGAGTTCAAGGCGCCCGGCGTCGTCCAGCGCCAGCCGGTCAAGCAGCCGATGCAGACCGGCCTGAAGGCGATCGACGCGATGATCCCGATCGGCCGCGGCCAGCGCGAGCTGATCATCGGCGACCGCCAGACCGGCAAGACGGCGATCGCGATCGACACGATCATCAACAACAAGGACACCGGCGTGGTGTCCGTGTACGTGGCGATCGGCCAGCGCATGTCGACGGTCGTGGCGCTCGCGCAGACGCTCGAGGAGTACGGCGCGCTCGAGAGCACGATCATCGTCGCCGCGCCCGCCGACGAGGCGGCGCCGATCAAGTTCATGGCCCCCTACGCCGGCTGCGCGATGGCCGAGCACTTCCTCTACAACGGCGGCCACGCGCTGTGCGTGTACGACGACCTGACCAAGCACGCCTACGCCTACCGCCAGATGTCGCTGCTGCTGCGCCGCCCGCCGGGCCGCGAGGCATACCCGGGCGACGTCTTCTACCTGCACTCGCGCCTCTTGGAGCGCGCGGTCAAGCTCAACGACGACCTCGGCGGCGGCTCGCTGACCGCGCTGCCGGTGATCGAGACGCAGGCGGGCGACGTCTCGGCCTACATCCCCACGAACGTGATCTCGATCACCGACGGGCAGATCTTCCTGGAGTCGAAACTCTTCAACTCCGGCGTGCGGCCCGCGATCAACGTCGGCATCTCGGTCTCGCGCGTCGGCGGCAACGCCCAGATCGGGCCGATGAAGAAGGTCGCCGGCCGGATCAAGCTCGAGCTCTCCCAGTACCGCGACCTCGAGGCCTTCGCGCAGTTCGGCTCGGACCTCGACGCCGACACGCAGCGCACGCTCGCCCGCGGCGAGCGCCTGGTCGCGACGCTCAACCAGCACGAGCGCGCGCCGCTGCCGGTGGAGGACCAGACGGTGCAGATCTACGCCGCCACGAACGGCTTCCTCGATCGCCTGAACGTCGAGCGCGTGACCGAGTTCCTGGTCGGGCTGACCGAACGGATGCACTCCGAGCACGGCGATGTGCGCGAGAAGATCGCCGGGGGCGACTGGTCGGATGAGACCCAGAAGGCCGTACACGACGCTGTCGAGTCCTTCGCCAAGGACTTCGGCTACGACCTCGACGAGGAGGGCCAGCCGCTGGATGACGATGACGCCGGCAGCAGGTGCCGCGCGCCGCTGGAGCGGACCGCTCGGCGGATGAGCGCGATGGCCAGACGGCGAAGGAGCCCGCGGCGGCCTAGGGCCACCGCAGGACATCTCATGGCATCTCAGCGCGACGTCAAGAACAAGATCGCATCGGTGAAGAACATCCAGAAGATCACCCGTGCGATGGAGATGGTGGCCGCGGCGCGTCTGCGCCGCGCCGAGCAGCGGATCGCCGCGCTGCGCCCCTACGCGGACGCGATCGGGCGGATGACCCGCCAGGCAGCGCAGGCGGCCGGTGCGGAGGCCGCGCAGGGTGCCGCTGCTGCGCGAGCACGAGTCCGAGACGAACGTCGGGTCTGCTGCTGGTCACGGGCGATCGCGGGCTGGCGGGCGGCTTCAACTCGCAGATCATCCGCGCCGGCACACGCCTCTCGGCCGAGATCTCCGAGCAGGGGCTGCGCAGCAGCTGGTATGCGACCGGTCGCCGCGGCGTCTCCTCGCTGAGCTTCCGCGGGCTACGAGCTCAGCGGCGGCTACACGGGCTTCGCCGATCGACCGGCCTACGCCGACGCGCGCACGATCGCCGACGACGTGATCCAGGCCTACGTCGACGGCGGGGTCGATCGCGTGGAGATGATCTACAACTCCTACGTCTCCCCGCTCACCCAGCACGTCACGCGTCAGACGCTGCTGCCGCTCTCACACCAGGCGATCACCGGCGAGGGCGAAGACCGGGACGGCCAGGAGCGGCGCCCGGCATCCGTCGACTACGAGCCGGACCCCGAGAAGATCCTCAGGCGCCTGGTTCCCGACTACATCGAGATCTCGATCTACCGGGCGCTCGTGGAGTCCACGGCCGGTTTCTTCGGCGCGCAGATGACCGCAATGCGCAGCGCATCGGAGAACGCCGGCGAAATCATCACCGACTACACACTGCAGATGAACCGTGCCCGCCAGGCCGAGATCACCCAGGAGATCATGGAGGTCGTCGCCGGCGCCGAGGGCCTGAGCTGAGAGCGGCGCACGATCACAAGACTTCCGCACGACCACAAGCGCACGACCACAAGACTTCAATAGAGAGACAGAGGAGAATCGAAACCAAATGCCAGCAAGCACCGTCACCGAGCCGAGCACCGCGAACGGCGCTGCCACCGAGCGCAACGTCGGGCGAATCGAGGAGATCCAGGGCGTCGTGATCGAGGCCGTCTTCCCCGACCGCCTGCCCGAGATCAACCACGCGATCACCGTCGCGCGTCCTGCCGCCGCCGCTGAGGAGGAGGCCGAGGGAGTCAGCCCGGGGGCGGGCGAGAGCGTGCTCGTGTGCGAGGTCCAGCAGCACCTCGGCGACGACCGCGTGCGCGCCGTGGCGATGGACACGACCGATGGCCTGGCGCGAGGCCTCGAGGTGCTCGACACCGGCGCGCCGATCACGGTCCCCGTCGGAGAGGCGACGCTGGGGCGGATCTTCAACCTGCTCGGCGAGCCGATCGACCTCGGCGAGGAGCTGCCGGAGGACATCGAGCGCCGCGGCATCCACCAGGACGCCCCGCGCGCCGAGGATCTGACACCCACCACCGAGATGTTCGAGACCGGCATCAAGGTCATCGACCTGCTAGCTCCTTACGCCAAGGGCGGCAAGGTCGGGCTGTTCGGAGGCGCGGGTGTCGGCAAGACGGTGCTGATCCAGGAGCTGATCCACAACCTCGCCAAGGAGCACGGCGGGCTGTCCGCGTTCTGCGGCGTGGGCGAGCGCTCGCGCGAGGGCAACGACCTGTGGTTGGAGATGAAGGAGTCGGGCGTGCTCGACAAGACGATGCTCGTGTTCGGCCAGATGAACGAGCCGCCCGGCGCGCGCATGCGCGTCGCGCTGTCGGGTCTGACGATGGCCGAATACTTCCGCGACAAGGGCCAGGACGTGCTGCTGTTCATCGACAACATCTTCCGCTTCGTCCAGGCCGGCTCCGAGGTCTCGGCGCTGCTCGGTCGGATGCCCTCGCAGGTCGGCTATCAGCCGACGCTGGAGACGGAGATGGGTCAGTTGCAGGAGCGAATCACCTCCACCAAGAACGGCTCGGTGACCTCGATCCAGGCGATCTACGTGCCCGCCGACGACTACACCGACCCTGCGCCGGCGTCGGTGTTCGCGCACCTCAACGCGACCACGGCGCTCTCGCGGGCGATCTCCGAAAAAGGCATCTATCCGGCTGTCGACCCGCTCGACTCGACCTCGACGATCCTCAAGGCGGACATTCTCGGCGAGGATCACTTCCGCGTGGCCAACCGCGTCAAGGAGATCCTGCAGCGCTACAAGGAGCTGCAGGACATCATCGCGATCCTCGGGATCGACGAGCTCTCCGACGAGGACAAGCTGACCGTCCAGCGCGCGCGCCGGATCGAGCGCTTCCTCTCCCAGCCGTTCTTCGTCGCCGAAGAGTTCACCGGCACCCCGGGCGCGTACGTGCCGATCGCCGAGACGATCAGGGGCTTCGAGGAGATCATCGACGGCAAGCACGACGAGGTCCCCGAGAGCGCGTTCTTCCTGAAGGGCACGATCGACGAGGTCGTCGAGGCGGCCAAGAAATGAGGCCGAAGGCCGAATGGTCAAGGACGGCTGGACGCCGTCCATACCCTAGATACGCGGGGCCGGAGGCCCCGCGGAGCTAATGGCCCACGCGAAGTTCCCAGCGGAAGTACTCACGCCCGAGGGCGAGGTCTTCTCCGAGGAGATCGAAATGCTCTCCACGGTTACGACCGTCGGCTCGATCGGCATCCTCGCCAACCACGAGCCGCTGCTGGCTCGCCTGGAGCCGACCGAGCTGCGGCTGTATCGCTCGGAGTCTGAGATCGTGCGCTTCGCCCAGGCCGAGGGCTATCTGCAGTTCGCCGAGAACCGGGCGCTCGTGCTCGTCGAGGAGGCGATCGCGCCGGAGCAGATCGACCGCCAAGCCTTCGAGGCCAAGCTCTCGGACGCGCGCAAGGCCGCGGAGAATGCCGAGCAAGACAGCGAGGAGCACGCCCGCGCGCTGCGCGACGTCAAGCGCTACGAGGCGTTTCTCGCGGTCAAGGGTTAGAGGAGGAGTAGCTCTCGCGATGGACACGGAGAGCACGGAGCATGCCGCCAAGGCCCCGGAGCATGCCGCCAAGGCCCATTTCGAGCGCAAGCGCCCCGGCTGGTTCACAGCGAATGTCTTCAATCGCATCATCGCCGCCCTAACCGGCAGTGGCGTGAGCGTCCTCGGCTCGCGCGTGCTCGAGGTCGAGGGGCGCAGCTCAGGCCAGCCGCGCCGCACGCCGGTCAACTTGCTCGACTTCGAGGGTGAGCGCTATCTCGTCGCTCCGCGCGGCGAGACCCAGTGGGCACGCAACCTGCGCGTCAGCGGGGAGGGACGGCTGCTGGTGGGCAAACGCAGCGAGAGCTTCACCGCCACAGAGCTCGGCGATGATCAGAAGGCGCCGGTGCTGCGCGCCTATTTGAAGCGCTGGAAGTTCGAGGTGGGCGTGTTCTTCGACGGCGTCGGTCCCGATTCCTCAGAGGATGAGCTGCGTGGCGCGGCGCCGAAGCACCCGGTGTTCAGGCTGTCTTCCGGCCCCCGGTGACTGAGCTCGGGCTGCCGCTCTGGCAGGCAATCGCGGTGGCGCTCATGAGGCCGGCCCGCCGATCCGCAGGAGCTTGCGCGGTGGAGATCCACATGGACTTCAGGTTAGACACGCCGCCGCTCGCGCTCAGCGGTTAGCCTTCCCGGCCTGATGAGCTCAGAGCGCGCACCAATCGGAGTGATCGGCACCGGCTATGTCGGGCTGGTGACCGCCGCCGGCTTTGCCGAGCTCGGCAGCGACGTGTGGTGCGTGGACATCGACCTCGAGAAGATCGAACGGCTGCGCCGCGGCGAGGTACCGATCTACGAGCCGGGCCTCGAGGCGCTCCTTGCAAAGAATCGGGATCGTCTGCACTTCTCCACCGACCTGGCCGAGGCGCTGGAACGGGCGCGGCTGCTGTTCGTGGCGGTCGGCACGCCACCTACCTACTCTGGCGATGCCGACCTGTCCGCCGTGCATGCCGTGGTGGATGCGATTCCGGCCTCCGATCGCCATGCGCTGGTGATGAAGTCGACGGTGCCGTGCGGTACGGGCGCCGCGATCCGTCGTGGGTTCGGCGAGCGTGGCAAGGACGGCCTGCGCTACGTGTCCTGCCCCGAGTTCCTGAAGGAGGGCTCGGCGGTGGCGGACTTCCTGAACCCCGATCGGGTGGTGGTGGGCGACGAGGGCGACTGGGCCGGCGACGCGGTCGTCGAGCTGTATGAGCCGCTGCGGGCCCCGCTCGTACGCACCGACGTCGCAAGTGCGGAGATGGTCAAGCTCGCCTCCAACGCCTTCCTGGCGACGAAGATCTCGTTCATCAACGAGATCGCGAACGTCTGTGAGGAGACTGGCGCCGACGTGGTCGAGGTGGCGCGGGGGATGGGCCTGGATGACCGGATCGGACCGAAGTTCCTGCAGGCCGGGATCGGTTTCGGCGGTAGCTGCTTTCCCAAGGACGTCGATGCGCTGAAGCAACTGGCGGGCAACTCCGGCTATCACTTCCAGCTGCTGACATCGGTGATCGAGGTCAACGAACTGCAGAAGCGCCGCGTGATCGGCAAGCTGCACAAGCACCTCGGTGGCCTCGTCGGCAAGCGCGTGGCGCTGCTCGGGTTGGCGTTCAAGCCGAACACGGACGACATGCGGGAGGCTTCCTCACTGGTGCTCTCGGCCAGATTGAATGCGGACGGGGCCACGGTCATCGCGTGCGATCCCGTCGCCGAGGAGCAGGCGCGCAAGCTGGTGAGCGCCATCAGCTTCGCCGACTCTGCGCTGGACGCCGTGGCCGGCGCCGACGCCGTAGTCTTGGTGACCGAGTGGCCCGAATTCATCGATTTGGAATGGCAAGCTGTTGCGCAGGCGATGCGGGGGACGCTCGTGATCGACGGGCGCAACGCGCTGGACGCCGATGCCGTGCGCGCCGCGGGGCTCGTATACGAGGGGATCGGTAGAAACTGATGCAGGCGGTGATTCTCGTTGGCGGAGAGGGCACGCGCTTGCGTCCGCTGACCTCGACTGTTCCCAAGCCGGTCGTGCCGTTGGTCGATCGCCCGTTCATCTCCTTCATGCTCGAGTGGTTGAAGGGCCACGGAATCGACGACGTGATCATGTCCTGCGGGTTTCTCGCGACGAGCGTGCGCAATGTGCTTGGCGACGGCTCGGCGCTCGGAATCAAACTGCGCTTCGTCGAGGAGCCTGACCCGCGCGGCACCGCGGGCGCGCTGAAGTTCGCCGAGTCGTTGCTCGACGAGCGCTTTCTGATGCTCAACGGCGACGTGCTGACCGACATCGACCTGACCGGCCAGATCGCCCAGCACGAGCGCACCGGCGCGAAGGCGACGCTCGCGCTCGCGCCCGTCGCCGATCCGAGCGCCTACGGGCTGGTGGCGCTCAACGAGGACCGCTCGGTCAAGGGCTTCGTGGAGAAGCCGAGCCCCGATCAGATCGACACGAACCTGATCTCCGCCGGCGCGTACGTGCTGGAGCGCGAGATCCTGCAGCTCGTCCCGCCGGATCGCAATGTCTCGATCGAGCGCGAGGTGTGGCCACGGCTGATCGGTGCTGGGCTCTACGGGTTTCCGGCGGATGCCTACTGGCTGGACATCGGCACGCCCGAGCGCTACCTGCAGGGCACGTTCGACATCCTCGAGGGCAACGTCGATACGCCGCTGCGCGCGCAGCTGGGCGAGAACTGGCTGGCGGTTGCGCCGGACGCCGAGGTTCACGGGCGGGTGATCCCCCCCGCGGTGATCGAGCGCGGCGCGCGCGTCGCCCCCGGGGCGCATGTCGGCAGCCTGGTTGTGCTCGGCGAGAACGTGCGTGTCGGTCCCGGCAGCACGGTTGAGCGCTCGGTCCTCCTCAGCGGCGCTGAGATCGGGGCAAACTGCACGCTGCGCGACTGCATCGTCGCGGCCGGCTGTCGTGTCGGTGACGGCAGTCGCATCGAAGGCGGCGCGGTGCTCGGCGAGGGCGTGACGGTGGGGGCGGACAACACGATCGGCCGTGGGGCGCGTATCTTCCCGGGCGTGACTTTGCCCGACGGAGCGATCAAGTTCTGATGAGCACACCGCAGAGCATCCCTGATGCGGTACCAGCCCCGGGCGCGGGAGCGCTCTCGCGCGAGGCAATCGCCCGCGTTGACTCCACCGGTCAGCTGGCGGACGTGCTCGCCCTGCCCGAGCACCTGCGCGACGCGCTGTGGCGCGTGGAGTCAGCGATCATGCAGGACTGGGACACCTCCGCCGGGCTGGTCGTGGCGGGGATGGGCGGCTCGGCGATCGGTGGGGCTCTCGCACGCGCGGCGCTGGGCGATCACGCCTCGCGGCCAATCTTTGTGACCCGCGCCTACGGCCTACCACCGTGGACGACGCCGGACACGATGGTGCTATGCGCTAGCTATTCGGGTAACACCGAGGAGACGCTCGCCTGTTACGAGTCGGCGGGGGCGCTCGGCGCCCGGCGCATGGCCGTTACGACGGGAGGACGCCTGGCGGAGATGGCCCGTGAGGACGGTGTGCCGGTGATCCCGCTGCCCGGCGGTTTTCAGCCGCGCGCAGCGGTCGCCTACATGACGGTCGCGGCGCTGGAGGTAGCTGCGCTGTGCGGCGCCGGGCCGCGCCTGACCTCGGAGATCGACGTGGCCGCGTCGCACACCGAGCAGCTGGTGGCGGAGTGGGGGCCGGACGCGGGCGAGGATTCGCTCGCCAAGACGCTCGCCTGTGGCCTGCATGGCACGATCCCGGTTGTGGCGGGCGCCGGGCTGACGACGCCAATCGCATATCGCTGGAAGACGCAGATCAACGAGAACGCCAAGCAGCCGTGCTTCTCGCACGAGCTGCCCGAGCTCGACCACAACGAGCTCGTCGGCTGGGAGGGGGCGCTGGAGCTGGGCCGTTTCTCGGCGGTGTTCCTCGACGATTCCGACGCGCACCCGCGTGTGAAGGAGCGGATGGCGCTGACCGAGCGCCTGATCGCTCCGAGCTCGGCGGCGAGCTTCCATCTGGAGACGCGCGGTGAGACGACGATCGAGCGCGTGATCTCGCTGGTGCTGCTCGGCGACCTCGTTTCGATCTACCTCGCTACCCTGCGTGGTGTGGACCCTGGCCCGGTGCATTTGATCGAGCAGCTCAAGGCTGAGCTGGCCTGAGGCCGAAGTGCCGCGCCGGTGCCTCGTGTGCCGTGCCGGAGCTGGGCCAGATGTCTTTTGATCTGGCTGACACAATGACGATGGAGATTGCTTGATGACCCCAACTGCCACGCTCACGGAGACCGACACCGACTTCAAGGTCGCCGACCTGGAGCTCGCCGCCTTCGGGCGTAAGGAGATCACGCTCGCCGAGCACGAGATGCCCGGTCTGATGGCGATCCGGCGCGAGTACACCGCCGAGCAGCCGCTGAAGGGCGCACGGATCATGGGCTCGCTGCACATGACGATCCAGACGGCTGTGCTGATCGAGACCCTGACGGCGCTCGGCGCCGAGGTGCGCTGGTGCAGTTGCAACATCTTCTCCACTCAGGATCATGCCGCCGCCGCGGTGGCGGTCGGCCCCGAGGGCACCCCCGAGGACCCGCAGGGCATTCCCGTGTTCGCCTGGAAGGGCGAGACGCTCGAGGAGTACTGGTGGTGCACCGAGCGGGCGATCCTCTGGCCAGGCGAGGATGGGCCGAACATGATCTTGGATGATGGCGGCGACGCGACGCTGCTCGTGCACAAGGGCACCGAGTACGAGGCGGCCGGTGCGGTACCGGATCCGGCGAGCTCGGACTCCGAGGAGTTCCAGGTGATCCTCTCGCTGCTGACCCGCTCGCTGACCGAGGACCCGCAGCGCTGGACGAAGCTCGGCCGTGGCGTGAAAGGCGTGACCGAGGAGACGACAACGGGTGTGCACCGGCTCTACCAGATGGTCGAGAGCGGCGAGCTGCTGTTTCCGGCGATCAACGTGAACGACTCTGTCACGAAGTCGAAGTTCGACAACCTGTACGGTTGCCGGCACTCGTTGATCGATGGCATCAACCGCGCAACCGACGTGATGATCGGTGGCAAGGTCGCCGTGATCTGTGGCTTTGGCGATGTCGGCAAGGGTTGCGCGGAATCGCTGCGCGGTCAGGGTGCGCGCGTGGTGATCACCGAGATCGACCCGATCTGCGCGCTGCAGGCGGCGATGCAGGGCTATGAGGTCAAGACACTCGCGGAAGTGATCTCGAGCGCGGACATCTTCATCACGACTACCGGCAACAAGGACATCATCACCGCCGCGGACATGGCGCGCATGAAGCACCAGGCGATCGTCGGCAACATCGGACACTTCGACAACGAGATCGATATCGCGGGCCTCACCCAGATCTCAGGGATCGAGCGCGTGAACATCAAGCCGCAGGTCGACAAGTGGGTCTTTCCCGACGGCCACGCGATCATCATGCTCTCCGAGGGGCGCCTGCTGAACCTGGGCAACGCCACGGGACACCCGAGCTTCGTGATGAGCAACTCGTTCACTAACCAGACGATTGCGCAGATCGAGCTGTTCTCAAAGAACGACGAGTATTCCAAGCAGGTTTACGTGCTGCCGAAGCACCTCGACGAGAAGGTCGCCCGCCTGCATCTGGACGCGCTCGGCGTGAAGCTGACGAAGCTCACCGATGAGCAGGCTGCCTACATCGGCGTCCCTGTGGATGGTCCTTACAAGGCCGACCACTATCGCTATTAGTCCAGGCCGGCAGTCACCACGATGAGAGCGATGGTCCTCGCGGCCGGCCTTGGCACCCGGCTGCGCCCGCTGACGTATGAGATCACCAAGCCGATGGTGCCCGTGCTCGACCGGCCGGTGATGGCGCATATCCTCGATCTGCTCGATCGGCACGGCTTCGAGCAGGTGATCGCCAACCTGCACTACTTCCCAGAGACGATCCGCGAGCACTTCGGCGATCGCCTGGAGTACCGCTACGAGCCTGAGCTGCTCGGCACCGCGGGAGGCGTCCGCGCATGCGCGGACTTCTTCGGTGAGGAACCGTTCCTCGTGATCTCAGGCGACGCGCTCACGGATATCGACCTGGGATCGTTTCTCGCCCGCCACCGCGCAAGCGGCGGGATCGCGACGTTGGCCGTCAAGCGGGTCGCTGACACTCGCGAGTTCGGCGTCGTGTTGCACGACCGCGACGGGCGGATCACGGGCTTCCAGGAGAAGCCGAGTCCCGAGGAGGCGCTCTCAGACCTCGGCAACTGCGGTATCTACATCTTCGACCCGCGGGTCTTTGACTACTTCCCCCAGCGCCCGTTCGTCGACTGGGCGCAGGACGTGTTCCCCGCGCTGCTCGAGAACGACGTGCCATTTCACATCCACGAGGTCGGCGAGTATTGGAATGACGTCGGCTCGCTGGGCGAGCTGCGCCAGGGCACCTTCGACGCATTGGAGGGGAAGCTGCACTTGGAGATGGCAGGCGAGGCGGTCTCGCCGGGTGTGATCCTCGCCGCTGAGAGTTCGCTGCCCGAGGACCTCGAGGTCGATGCTCCAGTGTGGATTGGCCACGATGTGTCCATCGGCGCGGGCGTGCGTCTGATGGGACCGGTCGTGCTGGGCGATGGCGCGCGGATCGGCGCGCGTGCGCAGCTGCGCGAGAGCATCGTCTTCCCCGGCACCGAGGTCGCGGATGAGTCGATCCTGATCGGCGCGATCGCTGGGCACAGCGGCATCCTGCAGAGCATGCGTTCGCGCGGGCTCTAGAACACAGAAGGGCCCGCCGAAGCGAGCCCTGAAGCGAGCCCCGTAAGCGAACTGAAGAAACTATGGACATCCGCCTCCGGCAGGCGTAGCATCGAAGGCATCTCCTAAACAGCCGACGAAGGGAACCGTGATGCAGATTGACATCAAGGGTCGCAACGTTCCGGTCACCGACGAGATCCGCGCCCACGCGGAACGTCGCTTGCGAAAGATCGCGCGTCAGGTCTCCGACCTGGCCCGCCTGGAGATCGAGATCTTCGAGGAGCGCAATCCCTCGATCGCGGATCGTGAGGTGGTCGAGGCGACCTTGTACCTGAAGGGCGTGACACTGCGCGCGCACGACGCATCGCGTGAGATGGGACACTCGCTGAACCTCGTGGTCGACGAGCTGGCGCGCCAGGTCAAGCGTCATCGCGACAAGCGTCGCAAGCGCCGGGAGGCGCACGCCGCCGCCACCCAGTACAAGGCAGCTCGCGCCGCGCTGTAGTCGCGCCGCGCGGCGCGCCCGAGACGCTAATCTGGGGACGTGTCCCCATCGATTCTCGATCGCGCGCTGAACGTCGGCGAGGCGAAGAAGTTCAAGACCTACCAGAAGCGTGTTGCGCTGATCAACGCGTTTGAGCCCGAGCTCGAACACGACTCTGACGTGGAGTTACGCGAGCGGATGGACGCGCTGCGCGCGCGCGCGGTCGCGGGGGAGTCGCTCGATGATCTTCTACCGGAGTGCTTCGCGGTCGTGCGCGAGACGGGCAAGCGCAAGATGGGAATGCGCCATTTCGATGTGCAGCTGATCGGTGGGATGGTGCTGAACGACGGCTGTATCGCGGAGATGAAGACAGGCGAGGGCAAGACGTTGACGGCGACGCTTGCGGTTGTGCTGAACTCGCTGGCGGTGAGGGATCGTGCTCCCGCCCACAAGCCGGCTCACGACGATCCCGGCTTCCCGGAATATCCCGACCTCGCCGACCCGGACTCCGCGATCGACCCGGATGCCGTCGCCGCAGAGACCGTCGAAGATGAGATCCGCAATGGCTCGGCCCTCGACGGCCGCGACTCCACGGCCACGGCCTCCTCCGCTTCGGGTGCCGGAGCTGACGGGGCGCTGAGCCGCAGAGGCGTGCACGTGGTTACCGTCAACGACTACCTCGCGCGGCGCGATGCGGAATGGATGAAACCGATCTACGACGCGCTCGGCGTGAGCGTTGGAGTGCTGCAGAACATGCAGCCCTATGACGAGAAGCAGGGCGCGTACGCATGCGACGTGATCTATGGCACTAACTCCGAGCTGGGCTTCGACTATCTGCGCGACAACATGGCCAAGGACCTCTCTGAAAAGGTCCAGCGCGGGCACTACTTCGCGGTCGTGGACGAGGTCGACAACATCCTGATCGACGAGGCGCGCACGCCGCTGATCATCTCCGGTGCCCCCGAACAGGCGGCGGACTTGTACGTGAAGTTCGCGCGCCTGGCGCCCAGGATGACCGCGGGGAAGACTCCTGAAGGCATGGACCCACGCACGAAGAAGGGCTTTCTCGCGGACTTCGACTTCGAGGTCGACGAGAAGCACAAGAGCGTCTCGATCACCGAGCAGGGCGTGGCGAAGGCCGAGAAATTCCTCGGCATCGATCATCTCTATCGCGCCGAGAACGGGCACCTGGTCAATCACCTGATCCAGTCGCTGCGGGCCGAGTCGCTGTACAAGCGCGACGTCGACTATGCGGTGGTCGAGGGTGAGGTGAAGATCATCGACGAGTTCACCGGCCGCATCCTCGATGGCCGGCGCTGGTCGGAGGGGTTGCACCAGGCGATCGAGGCGAAGGAGGGGGTGAGTGTCCAGGAGGAGAACCAGACGCTCGCGACGATCACCTATCAGAACTACTTCCGGCTGTACGACAAGCTTGCGGGCATGACCGGCACGGCGCTGACCGAGGCGACCGAGTTCATGAAGATCTACGAGCTGCCGGTCGTGCAGGTCCCGACGAACATGCCGATGATCCGCGACGACCGTAACGATCAGGTCTACAAGACCAAAGAGGGCAAGTGGAACGCGGTCGTCAACGAGATCGTCGCGCGTCATGCCAACGGCCAGCCGGTGCTCGTCGGCACGATCTCCGTTGAGGTCTCGGAGTTACTTTCCGAGCGCTTGAAGAAGCGCGGGATCGAGCACGCCGTGCTGAACGCCAAGCCCGAGTACGCCGCGCGCGAGGCTGAGACCGTCGCTGAGGCTGGTCAGCCGGGCGCGGTGACGATCGCGACGAACATGGCGGGCCGGGGCGTGGACATCAAGCTGGGCGGCAACCCCGAGCATCTCGCTGGCTTGGAGCTCGCGAAGGAGGGGATCGGGCCCGAGCACGATGACCACGAGCAGCGCCTGAGTGCGCTGTTGCCCGAGCTGGAGCAGCGCGTGGCCGAGGGACGCGAACGTGTGATGGCGGCCGGTGGGCTGTTCATCTGCGGCACCGAGCGCCACGAGTCCCGGCGGATCGACAACCAGCTGCGCGGGCGCGCCGGGCGCCAGGGAGACCCGGGCGAGAGCCGCTTCTTCCTGTCGGCCGAGGACGATCTGGTGCGCCTGTTCGCGGGCGATCGGATCTACCGGATTCTCGACAAACTCGGGGGGGTTGACGAGGACGGCAACGAGGAACCGATCGAGGCCGGGATGCTCTCGAAGCAGATCGAGAAAGCCCAGAAGAAGGTCGAGGAGCAGAACTTCCTGCAACGCAAACACGTGCTCGAGTACGACGACGTGGCCAACGAGCAGCGCCGTGTGATCTATGCCTACCGCGATGAGGTGCTCGAGGGCAAGCCGATCGGCGAGGAGGCGCGCCGCGAGGTGCTCAACACGATCGAGCGCACGATCGAGCAGTACACCCCCGGGGACTTCATGGAGGACTGGGATCTCGACGGCCTGTTCACGGCGCTCGGGCAGTTCTTCCCGCTCGATCTCTCAGACGAGGACCTCGACCCCGAGAAGATCGACCGGATCTCGTTGACAGACCGTGTGACCGAGCTGGCGATCGAACGCTATGACGCGCGCGAGCAGGAGCTCGGTGAGGAGCTGATGGGCGCGCTGGAGCGGTTCCTCTTGCTGGAGATCATCGACGAGCGCTGGCGCGAGCACCTGTTCGACATGGACTACCTGCGCGAGGGCATCCACCTGCGCGGCTTCGCCCAGCTCGATCCTCTGGTCGCTTATAAGAACGAGGCGTTCACGCTGTTCGGCGATCTGATGAGCAGCGTGTGGGCCGACTACACGCGGATGATCTTCAACGCGCAGGTGAATGTCGAGGGTCCGCCCCCCCAGAATGGTGGTGGTAGAGGGCAGCAGGTCCCGCCAATCCCTGCATTCGCCCCAGGAGGCAGCTCCACCCGTGCCGGTCGCGTCTCATACTCCGGCGGTCGCAGCGCGGTGGGCGCGGGAGCGATTGCGGCCGCCGCCGCGGCGGGCGGGGTCCAGGAAGGCGCGCGGGCCTACGCCGAAAACGGCGGCGAGGCCGAAGCACTGCCTGTGGTCGAGCAGCGCGTGGTGCGATCACGAGCACGAAGTTGGCCGCAACGACCCATGCTGGTGCGGAAGCGGCAAGAAGTTCAAGAAGTGTCATGGCTCCTGATGAGCACCGCGCCCACTGAATCCACGCCGCAACGTTTGGCGGCTATACGCGAGCAGCTGAAGTTGCTCGCGGACTATCTTTGACCCGCAAGAGCTGAAGGGACGGGCCGAAAGGCTGGAAGCGCAGATGGGCGCGCCGGGCTTCTGGGACGACGCTGACGCCGCCGCCCAGGTTGGCGCCGAGCACTCACGAGTGACGAGGCGGCTGGAGGAGTTCACGGCTCTGCACAGCGACGTGGAGGATCTGGACGGCCTCGTGGAGATGGCCGCCGAGGACGCGTCGCTGGGAGCGGAAATCGATGAGCTCCTCGCCTCCGCCGAGGAGCGCTTGGCGACGCTCGAGGAGCAACGGCTGTTCTCCGGGCGCTATGACCAAGGGGATGCGCTTGTGAGCGTGAATGCCGGCGCCGGGGGTACCGACGCGCAGGACTGGGCCGAAATGGTGCTGCGGATGCTGATGCGCTGGGCGGAGCGGCGCGGCTTTCAGGCCGAGCTGCTCGAGGCGAGCGCCGGCGAGGAAGCGGGGATCAAGTCGGCGACGTTCCAGGTGAAGGGCGAGAACGCGTATGGATTGTTCGGCGCCGAGCGGGGGTGCATCGGCTGGTACAGTTGAAGCCCGTTCGACTCCGCGCACCGCCGCCAGACGAGCTTTGCGGGCGTGGAGGTGGCGCCTGTGGTGAAGGATACGGGCGAGGTGGAGATCAACGAGGACGACCTGCAGGTCGACACCTACCGGGCCTCGGGCGCCGGCGGGCAGCACGTGAACAAGACCGACTCGGCGGTGCGGATCACCCACCGCCCGACGGGGATTGTCGTGCAATGCCAGAACGAGCGCTCGCAGTCCTCCAACCGCGCGACCGCGATGGTTGTGCTGAGAGCGAAGCTGCTGGAGCGCAAGGAGCGCGAACGCCAGGAGGAGATCGCGCGCGAGAAGGGGGAGGTGCAGGACGTCAACTTCGGCTCGCAGATCCGCTCCTACGTGACGCATCCGTACACGATGGTCAAGGACCACCGCACGGGTCACGAGATGGGTGATGTGCAGCGTGCGCTGGACGGAGATCTGGATGAATTCGTGCGTGCGTTCTTGCTCTCAAACGCATCATCTGGTGAATGATGTATGACGCGATCCTCCGAGCAAGGGCGCAGACCGGGGTAGAATGGGCTGTCGATGGGCGCATTGACCCATTCGGCGCCGCATCGGACCTGTCGCTGATCCTGGAGGCTCTGCCATGAACCTGCCGATGGCGCCCACCCTGCCGATGGCTTCTACAGAGGGCCCGCCCGCCCCGCCCGCGGAGCTCTCGCGGGAGGAGATCGCGAGGACGCAGGCCGAGGTGCGCGCGCTCGCGCAGGAGCGCGGCGCGGTGATCCTCGCGCACAACTATCAGGTGCCCGAGATCCAGGATGTCGCCGACTACGTCGGCGACTCGCTCGGGCTGTCCCGCAAGGCCGCGGCGGCCGACGGCGGAGGTGATCGTGTTCTGCGGCGTGCACTTCATGGCCGAGACCGCCTCGATCCTCTGCCCGGAGAAGACCGTGCTGATCCCCGACCTCGACGCTGGCTGCTCGCTCGCGGCGTCGATCGACGCCGCGCAGCTGGCGCGACTGGAAGGCGCAGTATCCAAGGGGGCGGTGGGTCGGATGGTACGTGAACACGACCGCTGAGGTCAAGGCGTTGACCGACTACTGCTGTACCTCCGGAAACGCGGTTGATGTCTCCACATTTACGCGACCCACGGCGATGGCACCGAGATCCTGTTCGGTCCGGACATGTGGCTCGGCGCCTACGTGGAGAAGGAGCTTCGGATGAGCGCATGCATGTGTGGGATGGCGAGTGCCACGTGCACGCGGGTATCCGTCCCGCCGACATCGAGGCCACGCGCGCCGCGCATCCAGGAGGCCGATTTCCTGATCCATCCCGAGTGCGGCTGCTCGACGAGCGTCATGGAGTACGTAGCCGCGGGCGACGTGTCATCCGAGGGCGTCCACATGCTTTCAACCGGAGGCATGCTCAAATACGCCGAGGCGCTGGAGCGCGTCGCGGGCGGGGCGGCCGAGCGCGCGGGCGGCGCTCCGCGGGCCACGCCCCGCGAGGCGGTCGTCGCGACCGAGATCGGGATGCTCCATCCCCTGCAGATGGCGGCCCCCGACGTCAACTTCATCCCCGCAAACCCGAAGGCAAGCTGCAAGTACATGAAGATGATCACGCTTCCCAAGCTACGGGACGCTCTGCGGGAGATGCAGCACGAAGTGCGCGTGCCGGAGGAGATCGCTGTGCGCGCGAGAGTGCCAATCGACCGCATGGTCGCCATCGGCTAGCGGCTCTACCTCTATCTGCTCAGGGATGCGACCGAGCAGCTGCACGCTAGGCGAACTCCTCCGCGGAGTGCGGCCCAACGCAAGCGACAGCCAGATCCTCCGCCACGCCCGCGGCGACCTCGCGGACCTCATCGTAGGTGACGGCGTCCAGAGCGGCAATCGCGGCGTCGGGGTCGATCTCCTCGCCGAACACGATCTTCTGGTTGGCG